>NZ_CP126963.1:1442702-2164054 GCF_002871945.2 Gleimia hominis
CGACAATATCTGTACTTCTCTCTCAAGTAAGTCGATGGCTACAGGAATCTCGGATTCAACGAGCGAGAATGAGGGGCTGTTCCCTGCCCCTCCAATGTCGGAAGATCACCTGTTAGCCGCATTGGAAGCGATTGAAGAAATCCCTGATAGTGTGCTACATGCCGGGGGATGCCGAAACCCAAGAATGGCTTCAAAATAGATTAGGCGCTGTTATACCTACCCAAGAACAGCCGGTTACTACTTATGGCGTGGTGGGGTGTGTGAGTGCCATCGGTCTCGCGCTGGTAACAAATCTACCAGTCTTTAAAGTAACCAAGATCCGCACAGCACTCAAAGCTGCAGGTGGTGCGACAACATTCGTTAAAAACTTTAAACGAGTCTACGACGCACAGAGGGCGGCGAAAGCCTCTTTTAAAACAGCGGTTACAGCCGGAGTGAAGGACGCAGCTAAGGCAGCTGGTCCTGAGGCTCAGCAGTTCTTGATTGAGCTTTTTAATCTAGGAAATATCTATAGTGCCTGCTTTGAGTAAGGAATGGATTTTTATGGTAGGAATACGACTCGCGAGAACGTTATTCTTCTTTATCGGTATTGTCGGCCTTCTTCTAGTGATTCTTAGCTTTAGGATGAATACCTTAGGGCTTGGAGGAGTTCTTTGCACTGGTGCTCTTATCGGGCATATGGCAACTTGGAAGATCGAGAAAAACGCAGATGCTTCAGAAGAAGAATAGAGTTTGGCATCAATAGTGTAGAGAATATGAATTAGAGATCTACTCTGCTCTTAGCAGCGCTATTTTCTGAGGGGTGTCCTTTGAAATTCTAGAATTTCAAAGGACACCCCTTTGTTGTTATAAACGTTTGAAGGTAGGTCACCACGTGAGCTTTTTTGACTGGCTACGCGCCACCACACAAGTAAGGCAAACGATCACGCGCTCGGCTGGGCTTACCTTTTGTTTGTTGGGGCTTAGTTATGCGGGGTTTTCCTGCTGGGAAGGTGCTTGGTAAGAATGGGGAAGAGGCGTGAGTTTGCGGATGAGTATCGCCGTGATGTGGCTGGGTTGGTTATTGACGGGGGTCGTATGATCGTGTCGGTGGCTAGTGAGCTGTATGTGGGAGAGCAACTCTTGGGCCGGTGGGTCAGAGTAGGGAGAGAGCGCCGTGAGGGTGAAGTAAAAGGTGAAGCTGCACTTGAAGAGTTGAAAGCTCAGATTCATGAGCTTAGCCGTGAGAACCTGAGGTTGAGGATGGAGAACGAGTTTTAGGAAAAGCAAGCGCCTTTTTCGCCGCGACGCGCCATCCTATCAACGATTCGAATTGATGGATGCGCAGAAGGCAAACTATGCGATCTCGATGATGGCAAAGATTCTTTAGGTCTCACGCGGCGGCTATTATGCGTGTGTGAAAGCCGGTAAACAGCGAGGAGAACGACGGTTTCGCGTGTCGCTTTTGACCGCACAGTCGCCCAAGTATTCGAAGAAAACCGCCAAGTGTATGGGGCTCCTCGCATTCGTGGAGTTCTTTCCCGCAAGGGCATACGCGTGGATAAGAAGACGGTTGCCCGCTCAATGAAACGGCAACGGTTGGAAACTGTCTCAACTCATCAGTTCCACGCGGGTAAGAACAACATTGATGAATGCCCCCATGAGGACTGTTGTGAACATAAATGGGATAAAGGTTGTCTTAATCGGGTCCAGTTCACTTCCCACGAGCTCGATCACTACGCTAAGAAAGCTGGGATTACCTTGTCCATGGGTAAAACCGGTGTGTGTTGGGATAACGCGATAGCCGAGTCTTTCTGGGCCACATTAAAAGTTACATATTTCTACCGGCACGCATTTACCACGCGCAGCCAAGTCATTGACGAGGTAGCCACCTGGATTGAAGTCTTCTACAACCACAAACGCCTTCATTCTGCCCTGGGCACATCCCCCCTCGTCGTATACGAACTCATCCTCGCCAGACAACAGACAGAGAATCTAAGTCTCGCAGCATAAAAACAAAACACCACCACAAACGGTGACCACAACCACATTATCAACAACTAGCAGCCAAGCCCACCCGTAACCGGAGTACGATACTAATCGTACTAGCCAGAGCGCTGTTAGCGACGTTTAGAGCAGCACTCGAACGCCATGTTAAGTAGATTAGAAAGGTATCACGGTGTTCGCAAATAAGGTTACCGCAGTAGCCACAGTTACTGTTCTCTCGTTTCCCACTGCGGCGTTAGCTACCAGTACTTCGACGAGTGTTTTCTCCCCTCAAACCATGACAACTGTCGATGCAACAGTTCATGAGTTAACCACTTACAAGGCTGAGGGTGGATCTGATGGCTCTGTGTTGGTTTCGTTAACACATGGTAACTTCATTACGGAAGATAGCCAGGTGACGATCGTTAACAACGAGGGGAAGACGATTGAGGTCATGCCCCAAACTCTGGCTGATGGGGCGGGCAATAGGTTTAGCGTTAAATACTCTATTCTCGCTAACGGAACGTTGCACGTACAGCAGGCTCAACCTCGTTTCGGTGCCTATTCTGAGCGTTCCAGTTGGGGAGAATACGGGAAATGTGTGGGTAAGAATGCTGTTGGCGGTGTTGTAGGTGGAGCTGTTGCCGGATGCGTGGGCGGCTGGCTAGGAGTAATTCCTCAAGCCTGCGGTGCCGGTGCTGGCGCTGGAGCTATCACAGGTGGTATCGCCACCGGAGTCGGCTCTCTTTTCTGGTGCTGGTGATCCCGTGAAACACATCCTCATTCCACTTGCTTTGGGGCTACTCTGTGGTCTTGTGGTTTTCGGAGTAATTAATGTGTTAAACATTATCGTGCCAACAGCAGGAAACCTACAGGTATCTTTGGTTGCAGCAGTATTCGCGGGGGCTATTGAGGGCGCTCATGTCTACTCTCAAAGAAAAAAGTAGATAGACACAAGAAAAGTTCACACCTATTTTGATACAAGAAATGGGTTCTTTACTAGAATGGAGGACTCATTTCTTTTAATCCCAAATCATCTCAGACAAGACTGGGGGTCTTGAATCTCTAACGTCTTATCAGAGGTCAGCGGGCGGGGCCAACCTCGCACATGAAACCGTGAATCAAACAGGGTATTGACCTGCAGTGCACTCATTAAGCCTCCTCAGAAGAAACTATTAAATAATCATCCAACATCTGGGGTGCAGTACAATCAGTGGGTGAAGCAGTCGGTGCGGTGGATGCCCATGCACGTGTGGAACCAAAACTCAGCACCCGTTGATCTCTCCGACTTGGAAGGCCGGGTTTGCTACGGCGGACTCGACCTCGCCAGCACGATGGATATTACGGCGTTCGTGATTGTCTTCCCACCCCAGAATGGTGAGGGCGCGTATGTGATCGCGCCGTGGTCTTGGATACCTGAAGACAACCTGAAACTTCGGGTGAATCGTGACCACGTTCCCTACGACCTGTGGCAGTCTCGGGGGTTTCTTGAGACGACCGAGGGTAACGTTGTCCACTACGGGCATATTGAGGCCTTCATCGAAAAGCTGGGCACACGGTTTGATATTCGCCAGATCGCCTTCGACCGGTGGGGAGCCGTCCAAACGAGCCAGAACCTCGAGGGGCTCGGGTTCACGGTGGTGCCGTTCGAGCCGGGCGATAATGGCGGCGGTGTATATGACGAGATGGGGCTGCTGTTAATTTAAGTGAAGAAAAACCATTGACGAGAAAATGGGACTTATGGCACACTATTTTCAATCCTTGAAGACGAGGAGGTTTCCCCTGTAATAGTCAAGCGGCTATGGCGGAACAGAGGCCACCAACGCGACGCGGGAGGTAAGACACACAAGGAGAAAACATGAAAATACGCAACATTATCATTAGCGCTAGCCTGAGCTTGACTATTGCCCTATCAGGTACGGCGATAGCGTCAGCTGAACCCCTCTACTCTCCTGACACTCGTCAAATCCAAAGCGTGGTTTCGAATATCAATATCGCTCCATCTGCACAAATTGAGGTGCAGCACGCTCAGAATAGGGATTATGCTAAAGATTCTGGGCAAAATATTTTGAAGAAAACCTCTGATTCAAAGTACGAGGAGAAAAGTGTCGGTACATGGGCAATCAAGGCAGCCCTCAAACAAGTATCAAGAAATCGTAAATTTATTATCAATAATGCCAAAACTTGGTTGTCAAAATCGCAAGCTAAACGCGTAGAAAATGCTATGTATGAAATTGACCCGGTTATTAAAGACCTACTAAAATATGACCACCTAGTTTGGGGGACTGTGCAGGACAAGTTACCCCCAGTTGTTGGTCGCGATGTGGCTTACTGGATAGTACAAGCTATACAGATTGTTTTCCCAATTTAGGAGTCCTAGTGAGCGGTCTGATAAGGGATAATCTTTACGAAGAAATTGTAACTGAAATATCATGGATGAAGAATGCTCTTGTCGACATAGCAGACAAACTGCAAGTATCTACATACGCCGTGAGTCTTTTACGTAATCGCGTCGAACCGGAGGAGGCTGCTTCCTTGGAGCGCGTCATCTTTCTGAATGCCAAAACCATTGCTGAAATGCCTTTGGCGGAAGTGCGATCGAAGATTGTTAAGGATTTCCAATCCACTACCGGTAAGGAATGGTTTCTCTCCGATGAATTACTTTCAGAACTACTTGAGATGAAGCTACGCGAATTAGGCATTCGGAACCTGTCTGAGGGGTAAATTTAGTCTGCAAAGTCTTTCTTATTGTGGGCATCTGTTTTTTGGCAGGTGCCACTTTCATGTTTGCGCTTCTAGAAGATGAGGGTCATTGGTTTTCTTGATTGGGCGCGTGGCGAGAATACTCACCCCGTGGAGGATCATGTGATCAGCACCGGGTATAGCTTCTTTTTTGGCGGCACCACCTCGGGCCGTCCCGTCACCGAGCGTTCCGCGATGCAGATGACTGCCGTGTATTCGTGTGTGCGGATTTTGGTTGAGGCGATTGCTGGCCTTCCGTTGCACGTTTACCGGAAGTATGCGGATGGTGCGAAGGTGAAAGCCGTGGATCATCCGCTCTACAGGTTGTTGCATGATGAGCCGAACTCGGAGATGACGAGTTTTGTGTTTCGCGAAACGTTGATGACGCACTTGTTGCTCTGGGGTAATGCGTTTGCCCAAGTACTGCGTAACGGACGCGATGAGATTATTGGCCTCTATCCGCTCATGTCTAACCGTATGACCGTAGGGCGTGATGAGGCTGGGCGACTGTATTACGAGTATCAACGTACGTGGGACGAACCCACCGGGCGGTTCGAAACCGTGCGGCTTTCCCCGCACGAGGTGTTGCATATTCCAGGGCTGGGATTTGATGGGCTGGTTGGTTATAGCCCGATTGCGATGGCGAAGAACGCCATCGGCTTGGCGCAGGCTACCGAGGACTATGGCGCGTCGTTTTTTGCCAATGGTGCGGCTCCGGGTGGGGTGTTGGAGCATCCGGGCACGATCAAAGACCCCGCGCGCGTCAGGGAGTCCTGGCAGTCCACGTTCGGCGGCGCGAAGAACGGGAACAAGATCGCTGTGTTGGAGGAGGGCATGAAATACACGCCCATCTCCGTCAGCCCAGAACAAGCTCAATTCCTTGAAACGAGGAAGTTTCAGATCAACGAAATTGCTCGAATCTTCCGTATTCCACCGCACATGATCGGTGACCTCGAAAAATCTAGCTTCTCCAATATTGAGCAGCAGTCACTTGAGTTTGTGAAGTACACGTTGGACCCGTGGGTGATCAGGTGGGAACAAGCCATCACTAAAACCCTCCTCAGCTCGCGTGAGAAGCCGCAGATCTATGTGAAGTTCAACCTCGAAGGCTTACTGAGAGGTGATTACAAGTCACGGATGGATGGGTATGCGCTTGCCAGGCAGAACGGGTGGATGAGCACCAATGATATCCGCGAGCTGGAAAACCTCGACAAGATCCCTGCCGAGGCTGGCGGGGATTTATATTTGGTGAATGGGAACATGCTCCCGCTCAGTCTTGCAGGGGCTTACGCCACCACCCAAGCCAACGAATCAGCCCAACCCGAACTGGAGCCTGAACTGGCCCAGGAGCCTTCGAGTAACGAGCTTCTCCTAAGGAGGAGGATATGAGACGTTTTTGGAACTGGCTCACACCCGAGCCACACAACGATAACCCGGACGCAGGTAGTGTCCGGGTTTTGCGCATTAGCGGCACGATTGCTGAAGAATCTTGGTTCGATGACGACATCACACCCAGTATCTTCGCGTCAGAGTTGAATGCTGAGTCGGGGCCGGTGACAGTATGGCTCAATTCGCCTGGTGGTGATGTGGTGGCTGCGGCGCAGATCTACAACATGCTCATCGACTACCCAGGCACAGTGACCGTCAATATCGATGGCATTGCCGCATCGGCCGCGTCCGTGATCGCGATGGCTGCTACGAAGGTCGCTATGAGCCCCGTGTCGATGTTTATGATTCACAACCCTGCCACGATGGCGGTTGGTGATAAGGACGAACTCGCACGTGCTATGTCGATGCTTGATTCGGTCAAAGAATCGATCCTGAACGCCTACCAGGAGAAGACGGGCCTGTCGCGGGCGAAGCTGTCCAAGCTCATGGATCAAGAGACGTGGATGGATGCTCGCGCCGCGATCGACATGGGCTTTGCCGACGAACTCCTCACCAACCAACGCGACCCAATGTTTGTGATTGAGCCGGGCGAAGAACCTGACGGTGACGAACCCGATGAAGTTGAGTCGCCAGATGGTTCCGGTGAGGACGAGGTGGACTCCCCAGACGAACCCGACGAAGACGAGGAAGATGAAGATCCGAAGCACCAGGTGTTCCCGCCCAAGAAGAACGAGCGTCTTGGTGTGGTGTTTTCCCGCCGAGCAGCCGAACAAAAGCTCGTCGCGCACCTGACCGCCACATCACCGCCGAGACCGGTGCGACCACCACGCCCCTCCGTTACGCCCGCCGTGCCTGTTGGTCGGCGGGTTCTTGATTTGTATGCCGAATTAGCGAACCAACCCCACTGAAAGGACCACCACCCATGACAACCTCTATGACTGTTTCTGACCTTCGCACCAAGCGCGCAGATGTTTGGGAGAAGGCGAAGGCCTTCCTCGATGAGCGCCGCGACACTGCTACCGGCTGCTTGTCGGCTGAAGATGATGCGCATTATGCGAAGATGGAGGCCGAAATCGACCAGCTCACCAACGAGATCGCACGCTCTGAACGAGCCCTCCGCCGGGATGCCGACCTGGCTAAGGCAACCAACATGCCGCTGACCTCCATGCCCGGCATGGGCCCCGACAATGACGAGGTCAAGCCCACAACCCCACGCGCTACATCCTCCTATAAGCGAGCCTTCTGGGACGTGATGCGCCTGAACATCTCACCGATGGAAGTGCGGGGCGCCCTGTCCGAGGGCGTCGATACTGAAGGCGGCTACCTGGTGCCAGACGAGTTCGAACGCACGCTCATCCAGTCTTTGCAGGATCAGAACATCATGCGAGGCCTGGGTAAGGTCATTCAAACCACCAGCGGGGACCGCAAGATCCCAGTCGTCTCCACCCACGGAACTGCCGGGTGGCTCGATGAGGGCAAGCCGTACACCGAGTCGGATGAAGCCTTCACCCAGGTCACCTTGTCCGCGTTTAAGCTGGGTACCTTCGTCAAGATTTCAGAGGAACTGCTTAATGATGCGGCGTTTAATGTCGAGCAGTACCTCGCCTCTGAGTTTGCTCGCCGGATTGGAGCGGCTGAAGAAGAAGCCTTCGTAACCGGAGACGGCAAAGGTAAACCCGCCGGTATCTTCAACGCTTCTGGCGGCGGACAGTCTGCTGTGACCACGGGCAAGGCGACGAATATTACGGCTGATGAACTCATCGACCTGCACTACGCCCTTCGTGCCCCATATCGTAAAAACGCGGTGTGGCTGATGAACGACTCCACCGTGAAAACCATCCGCAAGCTCAAGGACGGTAACGGCCAATACCTTTGGCAGCCAGCCCTGACCGCAGGAACCCCAGACCTTGTCATTGGCCGCCCCGTTTACACTTCAGCCTTCGTTCCTGAGATTAAGGCCGGTGCGTCCACGGTCGTCTTTGGGGATCTGGGCTCTTACTGGATCGCCGACCGGCAAGGCCGCAGCTTTAAGCGGCTCAACGAACTGTTCGCCACCACCGGACAGGTCGGGTTCCTGGCCTCCCAGCGCCTTGACGGCAAGCTCGTCCTACCCGAAGCAGTCAAAATCCTCACCCAGAAGGCAGGGGCATAATACGTCAAACTTAGGTTTGTTTATCTTGTGTTGGTCTTCATAGGGGATAATAATTACTCGGCTTCTCTATGAAGACCAACACCTGATATTGTCTATTTAATAGAACGACTTACCACGAGCGTCGATACGGCACTTAGGGCAATAAATAGTGAGGCAGAGGCTCCTATATTATGCGATATCGGGCTGAAAAATGGGATGGCAAAAGCTAGTAGTCCAGATGAGAAAATGAAGGAACTATCTCGATCCTCACCTTCCTTATTCTTGAGGATAGTGCCAATCCGAGCGAATTGCGCTCCAGAAAAGACCGCCCCAGTAATGTTAGCAGTAAGGCTTAGCCAAAAATACATAGCTCACCTTCCTCTCACAAGAGAATAACAACTACCAATTCCTATCAGATCCCAGAAGTTATCAACCAAGAAAGGCCAGGCGGCAGCTATAAAGATTTTGTCTTTCGGCGTCAGCTTAGGAGACGGAAGTTTAGAAGCTACCCCTTTTGGAAGTTTCCCACGTAATGTAATTACCCCTTTGTTAACTGCAGCAACTGCAGCATTTTTAACGCCGCCTACCTTTTTTACTGCAGCTGCGATTTTAGGTGTCTTTGACAGCTTGTTAATAAATGAGATTAGTTTCGGTGCTCGCGCTAGTATAGCTGCTCCGCCAGTGACAAGAAGAGGTGCTACAGATACTGCGCACTTTCCTGCGGTAATTAGCCACCACGACCACGATGGGTCTAGCATGATGGGGAAGGTCGCCCCTTGGGTGCTCACATGCTGCCTCAGCGTATTACTGTCAACTAACTCAAAATTAGTCGCCAGTTCTTTTCCATTTGCATCTAACGCCCAGGGAGTATCAATTTCACCTTCTACCGCACCTTCCTTGGAAACTAAATTAAGACCACCGTCCGATCGTTTTTCAAGCCCATATCCTTCGGGTAACGAGTAGTTGAAATCCATAAAGGAAACAGCATCTTCTTTAATGACACCTACAATTTGCGCTGACTCATCTGCCGTTACCTGAGACACCGCGCTTATGTGTTCATTTATGCTCTTATCTTGAGTGCGAGCAACACCGTTTACTACTTCGGTGACTGTGTGATCCTTTACTCCTAGGGAAAACATTTCTCTTGTCTCAGGGTTGGGGATAGAGATACTTAGACGTCGAAAATGATAAAAGCCGCTTGAGCCCTTGAACCCCTTTTGAACAGGGGTTTTGCTGTTTCTGGGGCTGCTCGCTACTTCGCTGGAGGTTTGGCGATCCGACGGTCGTCGCTGTAACGCCCACTGGGGTGGCGTCCGTTTGAAGCCAAGGGGGTCTGGGCGAGTGCTTGCGTTAGCGGGTACCTAGTGCGGGGGCTAGAACATAAAATCTGGCATCGAGAAGGCTTCTGGCACGTTGTATCTGATTTCGTTGGCTTCTTTGCGGACGTTGATGTTCGAGCTTTCGAGAAGAATCGGGTTCAGGTGGGGCTTTCCTTCGTGAAGGAAGATTGCATTGGAAACGTTGGTTCGAATGTAGGTGGCGCTCTCGCGGGTGAATCCCAGCCGTTGGAGAAGGATGGTTTTCTGTTTCGTCGTGCCGTACTCGACGTATTCGTACCAGTCGTTGTCGAACTGCTCTACTCCGTGGACCTTCTTGTATTCGTTGGAGAATTTGAGGAAGTAGTTCGACAGGCTGAAGAGGATGACGTCTTCAAGAACTTTCAGGATTTCACTGATGACGATGTTGCGGTGCTGGAGCGTGTTCTCGTAACGGATCTCTCCTTGCCCTTTGATGTAGAGCGTTCCTTGTTGCAGGCGGTACTGGAGGGCACGGTTCATGATCGAACGGAGTCCGTGACCTTCCATCCATTGTGTAAGCAATACGGTGTACCAGCGCAGCATCGTGAGCTGGTTGCCGTACTTATCTGTTTTTCCGAGTGTTTCGGGGTCGTAGACGCGCCATTTGAAGATTGAGGCGAGCCTTTCGAGAAACGCGAGAGTTTCGTCGTAGTTGAACTTCCCGTCTGGAGAGATGCGCGGGTATTTGAGTCCGGCTCGGACAGCTTGAGTTAAGGATTCTGCTTGGTCGACAGATACGTTGATGTCGTCGTCTTGTTGCCCTTCTCTTTGCGCGAAGGACTCTCGGATTCGGCTGATGGTTTGGTCGTCGAGGTAGTCGGAGAATTCTTCACGCACCAGGCTTTGACGTCCTGTGGTGATGTCGCGTAAGAGCATGAGTCCGAATTTGCGCTTCATGTTGTAGCGCTCGTAGCTTTCATCTCCCTTGGCGAACTCGATCTGTCCTTCTTGAAGATCAGCAACGACTCCTTGCTTCATTTTCTTGCTGATAATTTGTGAGTCGGTTTGCACGGATAGCGTCTGTGCAGGAACGTTCGCTTGCAGGAGTTCCTTTGCCTTTTGCTCGGATGCAAGTTGGTTGCCCACGATGATGAATACGTTGCCGTAGAGGTTGAACTCGATACGTCCGACTCGGCCGATCAGGTTCTTGAAGTCGACTGTTGTCATTCCTGCTCTGCCGATTTTGTTGGTTGTGATGACGAGGTTGTCGGCGGGAAGGTTGACTCCTTCTAGAAGCGTGCTGGTACAAAATAGTGTCGAGATTTTGCCTTCGCGGAACAGGCCTTCGATGCGTTCGCGGATTGCTGGTGGGAGGTAGCCGATGTGGTAGCTGACGCCTCTACGGATGAGATCGCTGAGGTAGTAGTCCTCGTGGACGTCGCGTTCGATGTCTTTTGCGAGAGCGTCCAAGTCTTTATCGTTGAGGTCTGCCAAACCCTGGGCATAGTCACGTGCCGCTTGCACTGCGTGATGTCGGGCAGAATGAAACACGATGGTTTGCCCACGGTGATCTGAACCTCGTGATGATTCACTAACAAATCGGGTTATGCCCTGTACGGTAGCGTCCTGAGCTTGAAGTGAGGCTAGGTGCGTGAATTCTTGGGTGTGGTCGTTGTAACTGGAAATGGTGTTTTCGTGCAGGTTGACGAGGTATTTGAACTGTGCGACTGGCGAATACTGGGTTGCGACCGCGTTGGTTTCATTTTCGTCAGAGTTTGGATCAACCAGCCTTAGGAATACCTCTGGGTTGGGAATGTTGGGTGAAGCGAAGACGAAGTGTGGTGGCTTGTGGCGGTGTTGAAGGATTGTCACGGTTTGGTAGTAGAACGGGGCGCGGCTGTTCTTGCCTGAGAGTTTGTGTGATTCGTCGAAAAAGATGTACTCGAATTCGATCGCAGGTTTGCCGATCAGAAGGTAAAGCAGGCGTTCTGGGGTGAGTACGAAGATGAAGTTGTGATCGCCTTCGAGCACGATGTCACCTGCAGCACTGACGATTCGGTAGTTGTGTCGTTCTAGGTCTTCGCCAAGGTCAGCGATCAGTTTCGAGCGCGTCTCGTTGATCAGCGCTTTTGACGGCACGATGATCGCAAAGTTGGCCTTCACCCCGGATTTGATCTGGTTGGTGATGAAGGTGCGCATGATGAAGGACTTGCCCAAGGATGTTGGGGCTGAGAAGGAAAACTTGCCGTCAGTGAGGCGGTCGTAGATTTTCTTTTGCGGCGCGAAGAACTTCATCGACCTATCACCGGGTACGGTGAGGTATTCGGCTTGGTAGGCGTTGAATGCGGCGTCGAGGATGCCTGCATCGGAAGTCACGCCCAGCTGCTTCAGGCCTGGGTAGTTGCCTAGCGTGGTGAAGATTGCAGGAACGTATGCTTTCGTGCGGGGATCATTCGGATACAGGATGTGGCAGAGGAGCGCGATTTCTTGCGCCCATACCCTATGCTGGTCACGGTTGGTGGGGTGGGTTGATTTCGAGAGCAGGTCAGCGAACCGCAGCGCTGCTTCAAGATCCACGTCGTATGGTTGACGATTCGCCAGCCCTAATCGATGTAAGCCGTAGTTGTGGAGCAGGTTGGCGTACAGCTGTTTGAGGAATTCGTTGGAGTCGATGTCGGCAAATACGAGATCGCCGACTGTTACTTGCTTGTCAGACATGGCTACCACCTTGCCCGCCCACGAGCCCATCCATGATTGCGACCGCGTCAACGTCTACTTCATTGAGGGGCAAAACGTAAATGTAGAACGAGTAGTTATCTAGGTTTCGGGTGTTGATCTCGTTGGCGATCATTTGGGCGTGCGCGGCGATATCTCCCTGCATTTTCTGATCGAGCGCAGACCGATACTGCTGATTGCCATAGTTTTTCGGATCTAGACCAATGTCGTAACCCAGAAACATCGAATAAGCGGTATCGAACCCGGGTGCCCCACCCGGCTTCGGGATCAACAGATCCTTCACGTAGCCTGCGGTCGCTGCGTCGAGGGTCTTGGTGAACACGGTATTCTCAGCGAGCTGAACCTCGTCTGAGCGGTTCTGCTCGATGTCTACGACGCGGTCGAATGCTGCAGTGATGGCATCCCCAATGTTGCCGACCACGCTGGAGGTTCCAAACACGATACTGCTGGTGGTTCGCTGACCGTCTGGTGTGAGTAGGTGGATGGCGTCGCAGCGGCTGTGGATCTGGCCTCGGGCCTGGTTGAGCTCGATCTTGCTCAGCACTTTGGGTGCTTCGAGAATTTGTTCGAGCAGGACGTAGAGCAAGATTTCGCCCAGCCCCATGCCGTCTTGTTGTGAACGCATCCGGCTCACAGCGTCGAGAGCGACTTCTTCGAGATCGTCTCGCTGCTTATAGCCTTCGTATTCGGCGCGCGAGAAGACGTAGCGTCCAACGTTTCGTTTGAGGAACTTGACGAGGGCTGTGTGGTCGAAGCGGTTGTTTTGGACAGACAGATGGAACAGGCGTAACTGTTCGTCGTTTCGAAGACCTAACGTGTTCGAATGCGCCACCTCGGTGAACGTGGACGCAAACGTGTCGCCGCGCAGCGTTGATGTGATTGTCGCCTGTGCCATCTCGTATTCTCCCAAAAGGTGTCCTTCCCGCCTACAGCTTTTCGAGGATACGCACGAGCTCCGACAAAGTAACCGCCCCGTCCGGTGGAGTGACGCCATCTTCGAAGACCATGTAGTAGCGATAGCCATTGCCAGACATGTTCGCCCACGCCCGCCCGAGCCTAATCTTGCGGTTAGAATCGTCGTTCTTCAAATGCTCACCCTTGGTCTCGACAACCACGATGGTGCCGCTAGCGGTCATCACGACAAAATCTGGGTAGTGGTTGAACGGACCATTGAGACAAAAGCCCTTGCGTTCAATGACACGGTGCCACCAGCGAACGTTGTCCATTCCAGAGAAGCGACCAGCGAGTTCGAGCTCAAAGCCATTCATCTTGTCTTCGGCCCCATACAGGGAGCCGCCAATCAGGGAGGAAGCATGAATGGGCTGGATCGCTTTCGGGAACGCATAGAGTTGTTGAACATCAACGCGTCGGGTCTCGATGTCCTCATAGAACCGCTTGACCTTGTGCGCTTCCAAAAGACCGTCAATTTTCTGTTTGACCTTGCTTGCTACCGCATGCGGGTGCTCTTGATAGGTCAGCAGCTGCTCGGTGCCGAAGGCCTCAACCGTCCGCACGATGTATGCCCGCAGGTCAGAGTCAGTGATCGAATTGATCGGTTTGATCCGTTGGTAGATCGCTTCAGCCGTGTTACGTTTTTGTCCTTCGATGCTCAGTTTCGAGAAGTGTTCGCGCATGAATTTCTGGTCGGTACTCGACATCCGGAAGGCTTTAGGAACCTCTGAGTCTTTTCGCACGTCAATCTTGTACATCTGCTCATCGGCCGTCGACAAGTCGATATCGATGTCTTTCGTAGCCAAGTCGAAGTCACCGGCTAGTGCCTCGTGCTTGAGCTCGTTGTATCCCTCATGAGCGGTCGGGAACAATGCTGATCCAGGCTCTTGGATGACGAATTGGGGAAGGCGAAGGGTTTCGATCTCGTCAGCGAATTCGGGGTTCACGAAGCTCGTGTCCACAGCATCCTCCAAATCCGAAGGCACGAAGCCCTCACCCATCTGGGCGGCTTCTTCGGCCTCCTGCTCATAGTCCGCACCCTGCTGAGCCGCCTGCTCGATCATCGAAGCAACCGTCAGATCCGGCGAAGGCTCTGGTGAACTAGCGGATTCTTCTCGCGCATCTAAATCCGCTGCAACCTGTTCTTCATCGAACTCCAGAAACTCTTCAACGTCCATACCTTCCACTGAGTCTGACGACGTAGGGGCAGGTTTGCTGGACTGGTTCGCACCAGTGAAGTCGAAAGCTACTTGATCGGCTGTACGGAAGTCGCGCTTGGAGAATCCGGCACTGTTGAGCCCTGCAACGATCTGTTTGAGCGTGACGCCGAAATCGTTCGAGGAGGTCAACACGTAACTCATGTTTAACAACGTATTCGGCTGCTTCTTCGCGTGGGGTTGGCGCAGAACACGGCCAAGGATCTGTTCAACATCAACCTGGCTGGTTTTGTTCGCCAACGACGCCAGAATGTAGGCGAAGGGGCAGTCCCAACCTTCCTTCAACGCGTTCACGGTGATGATGAACCTGATCGGACACTCCTCGCTGAGCAGATCCACGCCCTTGAGCTCGTTTACGTCGGCGGTCTTGATCGCGATCTGCTCTGCAGGAATACCAGCCTTAACCAGCTTGTCACGCAGCCGCTCAAACGAAGTCGCATCCTCGCTCGTCTTCGGCTGAGCCTGGAACAACACGATCGGGCGAATATAAGCGCCACCATTCTCATACTGCTGTGTAGCGGCGACCTCTAGAGAACGGCGAAGATCGATCGCATCCGTAACAACATCCTTTTGCGAGGACCGGTTATACGCAATGACCGGAAGTTTAACCATGCTCTCGTTCTTGAGCGAGAGCGCATCCACATACGAGATCACGTTCGCTTGCCGCTTCGGGGTCGCGGTCAAATCAAGAATGAACGCTGGGTTAAAATTCGTGAGCATCTCTTGGCTTAACGTGCTCGTCGCGTGATGCGACTCATCCACGATCACCACCGGATTCAACTGGTTAATCACCTGAAACAAAGCCGTCTCATCCGCGTTCTCGATCAGCTGCTCCGGGGCACCAAACGCAGTCGAGAACGACGCCAGATTCCCATTGGCCTGGTATGCCTTGCGCCCGTCCTTTGTCCGTGAGCGGAACGAGTCATACGAGAGCACCATCACCGACAACTGCTCAGCCACCGTCGACGGGCTGAAATTCTGCCCCGCCAGCAGCTCTTCCTTCGAATACACCTCAACCCGGCCACCAAAATCAGTATTCAACTTCTGCCGATACGGGTGCGAGGAATTCTTCAACGCCGCCAACGTCTGCGTCAAAATCGAATCCGACGGCACCAGCCACACCACAGCCTGTTTCCGCGTCGGCGGCAAAGCCTCAAAAATCGGCTTCACCGACGCACACGCCAAAAACGTCTTCCCACCACCAGTTGGGACCTTGTAACACACGTGCGGAACACCATCGATCACATTCTGGTAGCCCGGCATCTGCAGGGTGCCAACCTCAATCTGGCGAGACTCCCAAAACATCTTGAAAGCCTCGCTCAGAGTGGGCTGCTCGTTAAGCTGGGTGAGGTAATCCTCCAGATCGGCAATCACCCGGTTTTGATACTTCTTCAACTCCATGACCAACACTCCTTAGAGACGGGTGATATCCCGAGGGATCTTCTTGAACGTGATATTCAGCGAGCGCAGCTCCTCATCCGACAACAAACAGGTATCGGCATAAATCACATACGAACTAGCCGCACACTCGATCGGGATAGAAGCCAGATAGCCACGATCCAAACTCGTCACACGATCCGGCTCATACACGAAAAACAACGACGCATCCTCATGCCGACCCAGGAAATACGGATGGGCACTGGGCGGATTCGAAAACGGCTGCCCCGTTTCGGTGAACCACACATACTCACGGACCCGCTCAAGAGGAACATTGGGATTCAAATCGCCCTCAACAAGAAGCGGCGCGCCAAGCTCATAGAAGGAGAAGTCACCTCCCGTACCCGAAACGTCATGGTCGTGAGACTGTGTGGCGACAACTTGTAGATAGGAGCTACCCGATTTACCTGTCACTTTCGTGGTGATCTTCGGGCGGGAGACCTTGGTGTACTTGCCCTGAGCTTCCTGGTAGATTTTGTTTGCCTCGGCGAGCAGGCCGTCGGCTTTCTTCATCGCCGTCAACGTGAGCTTGTGCTCGTACAGCGTGATCGATTCTTCTGACTCGCCCTTGTAGCCAGTGATCGCGCGACGGACACGCTCAGCAGTCACCGAGTCGGCATAATCACCTAGCTCGACAAGGATAAATGAACGCTCGCCTTTATCGGACTTGTTGACGTTGAGCACTGCATGGCCCGTCGTACCAGACCCCGCAAATGAGTCGAGGACGATGTCCCCCGGTTTAGTTGCGATCTTCAAGATCCGTTCGATGAGCCGGGTTGGCTTCGGAGTATCAAACGCGACACGGCCGTCAAAGATCGCACGGATCTCCTTCTTCGCCTCATCCGTATGACCGGCAACCTCGTATGGCCAGAAGTTCGTCGGTAGCAGCCCACCCACACTATCGAGGTATGTCTTGCGACGGACGCCACCTTCGCCGCCTTTGGTGAAGTAGAAGCGAGGCCACTGGCCGCGTTCATACACTGCGCGCGCATCGGCTTGAGCTTCCTCCAACGGTTTCGCTAATACGAGACCCAAAACGCCGGGCTTCACTTCATCAGCAGGTACGCCACACACCCGTGCGCGCTTCGCAGCGTCATCGAGATCCTTCAACTCATAGGCAGTCCAACCAGAAAATATGCGGAACATCTCCGGTTGTTCATAACGCCAACAATTCCCAGTGCCCGGATAGATCATTGCTCCCGTAAATGGGTGTTGAATCGCGTAGACCATGCCCTGGTGTGTAGCTGCTCCCGGAGCGAATGCATCTGAGCTCGTCCAAGCAGTCCTATCGCCGTCAGGATTACTGTACTTATCATCCATTTCGGCTGTGCGTTCGAGCTTGTTGGGGTTCCAGTCGGGCTGTTTGGAGAACGCGAATAAGTGCTCAACCTCGGCAGGGATTCCTTTGGAATCGTTACGGGTCGAATAGGTGCGCTGCCACGAAATATCAGCCACGAAACAACGAGCCCCAAAGATCTCGTCACACATAGCCTTCAGGTGGGCAGCCTCATTGTCGTCGATCGAAATAAAAATAGCACCAGTCGGTGCAAGCAGCCGCTGCAGCAGGCGCAGGCGCGGGTACATCATGCACAACCACTTGTCATGGCGGGAGAGGTCTTCGCCTTCTTTGCCGACGACTTCACCGAGCCATTTCTTGATTCGTGGATCGTTGACGGCGTCGTTGTAGATCCAGCCTTCGTTGCCTGTGTTATAGGGAGGATCGATGTAGATACAGTCGACTTTTCCTTCATAGCGAGGCAGGAGCGCTTTGAGGGCTTCGAGGTTGTCACCGTGAATAATCATGTTCTGGGAGCCGTTATCCTCCTGATGCTGCCCGTGCTCGTTGTAGGAGTATTGGCGGTCGAGGACGCGGTAGGGAACGTCGAGGTGGTGGGTGATCACCTTGTCTTTGCCGACCCAGTTCAGTTCTGGCATTAGCGTTCCTCCTTAGGCTCGTGAGTGTTGTTGGGATGTGGTTCTTCTGCGGCTTGACCGGTGCGGACCCATTCGTCGATTTCTGAGAGTTTGAATTTCCAGACCCTGCCGACTTTGTAGGCGGGAAGATTGTGCGTCACGATCCATTTCGTGATGGTTTCCCGGCGCACACCGAGGTGAGCTTGTGCTTCTTTCATGGTGACCCAGTTTTCTAATTCAGCTTCGCTCATCATCCCTACCTTGTCGAGTGAAGATCCGGGTTAATAACTGTGGCATCGACATTGAATGTTGTAGTCGCTTGAGGGAAGCAGTTCTCGCCTTCCTGGTTGCGCATTTCCCAGTGGCTTGAGGCCGCCCCTTCATAGCCTTGCGCCCGAAACGTGCAAGAAATCTTGATGAACTTTCTTGTCGCTGGTGGGCTTTCAGGAATGGCGATTTGTTTGGTGCCGACGGGTCGTATTCGCGGGTCTGTTGGATTCGTACAGACGAGTGTCCGACTGGTCCAGTCGATGCTGCCAACGTTGCGCAGTGTCCATGTGTGAGTGAACTCGGCCCAAAATCCTGGCTTGTGTTTTTGCAGTGCGGGCGGTTCCGTCACGTCGACGCGATCTCCTTGATAGAGCGGCTGCGGTGCAGGGTTGATCTCGTCTGGTTCCTGGCCTTCAAGGCGAAGTCGGTAGCAGTGTTCGAGGACATCGCAATGGTTTGGATCGTGGATGATCGCGTCGAACCAATCTGTGAGTGCCCAAATGAACGCTTCTGGTTCGATAGTGAGGGTTGAGGGCAGCCCGGCGTCTTTGCCGACTTCTTGGCAACGATCATCCAACGTGCGCTTCGTGCTTGGGAGGGGCCTCAGGTGGCTAAGAAGGAAATCATGCAAAGATTTCTTGTTCACCGGCGTTGAAAATGATTCGTATTGCGGTTCGGAGATCGGTTTTGCTCCGGTGAAGATCTTGCGTGCGTACTCGTCATCTAACCGCTCTGCGCTGCCAGCGTGTTGGAATACGGCTTGGACGAATTTTGCCTGGTTAGTGATGGGACTCTTCCGCTTATAAACAGCGCGACAAAACTCGGGCAAACCCATATGCGTCACGCTCCTCTATGCCGAGTCCCAAAACTAGTCCCAGAAGTCCCAGTTTTTGCTTCCCTCACCGATCTGAAGTCCCAAAACCACAGCGTTTGATGAGTATGTGAGCAAAACACGAGCCGACGAGACGAGCAACTGTCATCTCATTATCGCACGCCGACTCGCGCGAACGCTCATGAACACGCACCAAGTGGTGGTGGGTGTCGTAGCGAGAGCGAAGGAGGTGAAGAGCGTGGGTAGGAACCGTAAGCAGACATCGCGTGCTGTGGCACGCAAGGCATCAGCTGTGCTGCGCGATGGCCGTTCTTCGGCGCGGACCAAGTCCGTTGCCGCCTCGGCATTAGCGCAGACTAAGCCGTCCAAGCGCGGCAAGTAGTCGTACACAGCCCACTCGGTTTCGACACAGTTCGGACCGGGTGGGTGGGGACGGTAGCGCTGGTGGCCACCGGCACTGACGTTCTCCAAGCCTGAGCGTGATTGTTCGGGAGCTCATCTGGCGGATGAGCAAGCCCTATGGCGGGTGCAGGCCGTGGGGTTAGACAAACAAATCACTAGTGAGACCTGCTCTGGGAGCGCTCGGCGGGTCACCTCACCCAACCCCTCTTTGCTGAGGGGCGTGTGGGGTGGCTCGCCTTTGTCGTCTTCCTAGCAGTTCTCACCAGTGATCTGAGCCAAACAGATCAGGTCTCCAAATCACCGGGATTCCCGGAGAAATGGAGATCCTTCGATGAAGGTCACCTTCAGGCACGAAGCAGATAACAACAAGAACGAGTCCATCACTGACACTTTCGACATTGACCCTGGCGAGTTCGCTCTCATGATCGCAACCGACCGCCAGCAACGCGCCGCCACAACTGGTGTTCCACTCAACCAGGTCAAGCCCCGCACACCGCAGAAGATTCTCGACGAGTTGTGGAACGCAGAAGAAACGGCCACGCATAAGGCGGTTCGCGCCGATCGCGGCAAGGGTAAGAAGACATGCACGTGCGGGGCTGAGTGCGGTCCTCGACGTGGATGCCGCGTCCCGAATAACAAGCCGTTTTCGTATGAGCAGATGCTCGACATCGACCTTGATCCAGCTTCACCGGGTATCAGCGCTGAAGACCAGGTCATCGAACGCGAGGACAGCGTCGAGCACACCCGTGAGCTCGAGGCTATGCGTGGCGTCATCGCTGGTTTGGATCCTCAGCATCATGAGGTGATGACGCGCCTTCTTGCAACCGACAAGCTCAATCAGGCGCAGGTGGCACGCGATATGGGGTTGACCCGTGCTCGGGTATCGCAGCTAGTGGCAGAGGTAAAACCGCTGATTCGACAGGCGGTTGAGGATGCCCGATTTAACACTTTCGGTGGTGTCGGCAGTGGGGTGAAAGGGAGAAGCCAACCGGGCTACTCCCACAAATGAGGAAGAAAGGTAAGCCCGATGGCTCGACATAGTCTCAAGCTTCATATTGCCCGGCGTATCCCTGACGACCCCGGAATCGTCGCAACTAAGAACGTGACGCTGCGTGAACGGTTCATGCGCCTACTGCTTGGTAGCCCGCGCAAAGTCATGATTCTTGTTCCTGGTGATTCGGTCAAGCAGATCGACATCACCGAAAACACCGATGACGACCTCATGGCATTGGCTGATGCTCTCAAGACGGGTGAGTCCAAATGATGATGTCACAGCTCAATGCCTTTATTCGTGATGGGAACCAGGCGCTGCGGTCGCTCGCCGATTTGCTTGCGCGGGCTCAGCAGATCGTTGAGGAGAGTTTCGAAGACCACGCAGGAATGCCTGGTGAACGCCCAGAGCTTGCCCTGCAGATCAAGGAACCCTTCGAAACCATCCCAGCTGTGCATAGCCAGCCAGAACTACTCGCGGACGAGCCGGAGGTTGAACCTGAACCGGTAGTGGCGCTCGAAGAAGTACGTGCTTTTCTTTCCGAGCTCTCAGCGCAAGGCCACACCGCAAAGGTTCGTGAGCTGATCGTCGAGGCTGGTGCGGACAAGCTCTCAGCGGTGGATCCGTCGAAGTTCGGCTGGCTGCTCGAACAGGCGAAGGAGATTGCTAATGACACCGTCTGACCACGCCCTCCTCTCGGCATCTGGGGCACACAGGTGGCTCAACTGCACACCTTCAGCTCGGCTCGAATCGGATGAGCCGGAGTCAACGTCTGCTGCTGCTGAGCAAGGAACCGCCGCTCATGCCTTGGCGGAGCACAAACTCCGCAGGGCTCTCAAGCAGCGCTCGAAGCGTCCGGTCTCGGCCTGGATTGATGACGAGATGGAAACCTTGACCGACGACTATGTGTCGTTTGTGCAAGAACACATCTCCATCGCCCAGGAGACCTGTGGCGATCCGCAGGTGCTGATCGAACAGCGCCTGGACTTCTCCCACATTGTTCCTGGCAGTTTTGGCACCGGGGATTGCGTGATCATCGCCGAACCCACCTTGCAGATCATTGATCTCAAATACGGGCAAGGCGTGTTGGTTGAAGCCGTGAACAACCCGCAGTTGATGCTGTATGCGCTCGGTGCGCTCCACGCTTTCGGGAGCCTGTACGACATCGAGACGGTATCAGTGACGATCTATCAGCCGCGCCGGGCGAACGTCGACACCTGGGAAATCTCTGTTGCCGAGCTCGAACAGTGGGCTGAAACCGAGGTGAAACCGAAAGCTGAGCTGGCCTCGGCTGGTGAGGGTGAGTTTTGTCCGGGCTCGTGGTGTCAGTTCTGTCGTATCGCGCCAACGTGTCGAGCACGAGCCGAAGCCAACCTTCAACTTGCCAAGCTCGAATTCGCCCCACCAGCAGAACTAACGGACGTAGAGATTGCTGACGTGCTCACACGGATTCCGCAGCTCAAAACCTGGGCGTCGGACGTGGAAGCCTACGCGCTGTCCAAGGCCGTCAATCAGGGCGTGGTCTTTGAGGGGTTCAAGCTCGTCGCCGGACGGTCGGTACGCAAATACACCTCCGAAACCGATGTTGCGAAGGCTGCTGAGGCTGCTGGCTATAGGGACATCTGGGATCGCAAGCTCATCACCCTCACAGCCATGGAAAAGCTGATGGGTAAACCCGCCTTCAACGAGATCCTCAGCGAGTACGTCACCAAACCTGCAGGCAAACCCACGTTGGTTCCTGCGTCCGATAAACGGCCAGCGCTCGACCTGGTGAGTGCGGCCACCGATTTCAGTAACGACAACTAGAAGAAAGAAGAAAGAAACATGACAACCGCTACTAACCCAACTCGCATTGTTACCGGCGAAGTACGACTCAGCTACGCCCATATTTGGGAGCCGAACTCCATCCAAGGAGGCAAACCGAAGTACTCCGTCTCCCTGATTATCCCCAAGTCCGACACCGCCACTATCACCGCGATCGAGAAGGCCGTGGAAGCAGCCATCGAAGCAGGTATCGGGAAGTTTGGTGGCAAGCGACCCAACAAGGCAGCCCTCAAGCTCCCGCTGCGCGATGGAGATATTGAGCGTGACGACGAAGCCTACAAGGGCGCCTACTTCTTGAATGCCAATTCTCTGACTGCTCCACAGATTGTTGATATGAACGTGGCTCCGATTCTTGGTCGTGCCGAGGTTTATTCTGGCTGCTACGCCCGCGTTTCCTTGAGTTTCTATGCGTTCAACACGAACGGGAACCGTGGCATCGCCTGCGCACTGGGCAATATCCAAAAGACCCGTGACGGCGAGAGCCTTGGCGGTGGACGAGTTTCCGCTGAGACCGACTTCGGTTCCTTCGCGGCTGATGACGACTTCCTGAACTAACCATCCCCACACGTGGAGGGAATCAGCACATCTTGTTGGTTCCCTCCACTTTTCCTCTGATGTGAAAGGAACCCCGTCATGCGAACACTCTTCTGCGATATCGAGACTTTCAGTCCTGTTCAGCTCGCCAAGGCGGGTGTTTACCCGTATTGCGAGCACCCAGACTTCGACCTGTTGCTCTTCAGCTATTCGGTCGACGGCGGCCCGGTCGAAATAGTGGATCTCGCCAACGGACAATCAATGCCCGACGAGGTGCTGGCGGCACTGGTGGATCCGGATGTGGTCAAGTGGGCGCATAACGCCGCCTTCGAACGAGTCTGCCTGTCTGCCTGGCTACGCACTCATCATTCCGAGCTTCTCGGTGATGGGTTTCTTGACCCAAGGCAGTGGCGCTGCACTATGGTGTGGAGCGCCTATTTGGGGTTGCCGATGAGCCTCGACGCGATAGCCGCGGTTTTGAAGCTTGACGTGCAGAAAGACAGCGCCGGACGCAAGCTGATCAAGCAGTTTTGTACACCCGCCACGCCCTCGGTCTTGAATGGCGGCAAACACAGGAATCCACCATCGGCTGATCCGACCGGATGGGCACATTTCATTGACTACAACCGTCGTGACGTCGAAGTCGAACAAGCCATCCACGACAGACTGGCTTGTTTTCCGATGCCAGAGTCCGAATGGGACACCTACGCTCTTGACCAACGCATTAATGATGCCGGGATTCTTCTCGACCACACGCTCGTCGATAATGCCGTTGCCGTGGACGAGCACCACCGCAACGCGTCGCTTGCTCGGGCGCAGAAGCTCACGGGGTTGGACAATCCTAACTCGCCGATCCAGCTCAAACAATGGCTTGCCACCAGAGGTTGCGAACTCGAATCGCTAGCGAAAGCCGAGGTCGATTCCGCCCTCGATACCGCGACTGGCGCGGTGAAGGAAGTCCTCGAACTTCGCGGCGATCTGGCTAAATCTTCGGTGAAGAAATACCAGGCGATGCAAAACGTCGCAGGCAGTGACGGCCGGGCTCGTGGGCTCATCCAGTTCTACGGAGCAGGACGTACCGGGCGCTTCGCCGGACGCCTCGTCCAAGTCCAAAACCTGCCAAGGAATTACCTGCCTGATCTCGACCAAGCGCGCACGCTCGTCAGAACGGGCAACCTGGACGCACTTGAGCTGCTCTACGAGTCCGTGCCCGACACGCTCAGCCAACTCATCCGGACCGCCTTCATCCCTAGTACCGGCCACAGGTTTATTGTCGCGGACTTTTCTGCAATCGAGGCGCGCGTTATCGCATGGCTCGCAGGAGAAACCTCGACTCTTGAAGCGTTTCGTGAGGGGAAAGACCTCTACTGCGAGACCGCGTCGCGCATGTTCGGCGTCCCAGTCGAAAAGCACGGCGTTAATGGTGAGCTTCGTCAGAAGGGGAAGATTGCGGTGCTCGCCTGTGGTTATGGCGGCTCGGTCGGTGCTCTCAAAGCTATGGGAGCCCTCAATATGGGACTCGCTGAGCACGAACTCAAACCGATCGTGGACGCATGGCGGCAAGCTAACCCGCACATCGTTGGGCTCTGGGCGGACGTCGAAGAAGCAGCCATCGCTGCGATCTCGTCGCGCCAGCCGATCCGGCTACGCAACCTGCGCTTTAGCGTTGAGTCTGGGATTTTCTTCATCGAACTGCCCTCTGGTAGACGGCTTGCCTATGTGCAGCCGCGTCTGGGTGAGAACCGTTGGGGCGGCACCAGCGTCACCTACACCGGAACCACCACAGCCAGACGCTGGGGACAGTTAGAAACCTACGGTGGAAAACTCGTCGAGAACATCGTCCAGGCGATCGCTCGCGACCTTCTCGTCACTGGCATGCACGCAGTCGCCAAGGCGGGGCACCAGATTGTGATGCATGTTCACGACGAAATCGTCATCGACGAACCCGAAAATTCCGGCTTCACCGTGACTGATGCATGTGCTCTTATGTCGACGCTCCCAGCCTGGGCCGAAGGTTTGCCGTTGGACGCGGATGGGTATGAGTGCGCCTATTACCGTAAGGATTAGCTGTTGATTGTCCAGATGGGATCTTGTTTCCAGCTGGGGCTGGCACCTATGTGCGTTAGATCGACGCCAGGAATTTCGGTGGGGAAACTGTCTAGGACGTCGCTGATGGCCTGTATTTCAGCGGTGAAATTTCCTCGTCGCAAGAGGAATGCGGTGATCACCAGCGCGGTGTACATACGTCCTGAAGAATGTGTCACGGCCGATAGCGTTTGGTCGTTGCGGCGGTGTTTGACCAGTGGACGGATAACGAGTTGCCTATTCCATAGTCTGGCGTGGTGAGCGCATATGTTACGAATGTAATTCGCAGTGCGCATCCACGATTCCAACTCGTCGGCACGTGCCAAGTACTTGTCAGCAATGCGACGACGCTGTTCGAAGGGAGCCAACGAAAACAGGGTCACGAGTTGTCCGAACTCAAGAATCTCGGTAACCACCCACACCGGCAAACGACCGTCGTGGGTCTGGTTGTAATGCTTGACGAAATCTTCTGTAGAGCGCGACTGTGTTTGGGTGAGCTTCTGCGTAAAGAATGCTGCTCTGTGATTCATCGCCCCCGATGGCCAAATCCGTTCGAGGTCGAGGTGAATGAACGGATCGATCTCACCCAGCACGTGCCCCACGTCAACTCGCAGGCACACCTCCAGCTTGCATAGCGCCTGCCACACAGCCAAGCGTAGCCGCTCATCAAACTCGTACAGCTCTACCACATGCCCCATACGTGCACCGAGAACGAAATGGTCCAAACGCCGTTGCGGCGAATCAGATGGAGCGATCTGACGCAACGGGTAGGAGTATCCCGAAAGCCGGTAATAGCCGACAGTAGATAACTCGCGGCGGTAATCACCGGCATCCAATAGGCCACGACGAGTGAGAATATTAATCTGCTCATCGATACTGGCCCACGGTTTATCGACCACCAGCCCACCTGCTTCCAAAAACATGAAGACCGGCTCTGACCTGTCTCGGAAACCGATACAAGCGAGCCGGTACTAGTGGTAATCACTATACCGCGAAAACAGCGACAGAATCAAGAACTCGGCGAAGTATCACCATCAGAGAAGAAAGCTTATCCAAGACCGCTAAGAAACGAGAACCGACCCTGCGCTCCCACCGAGGCGGGCAGCGGAACCGGTCATGTTGTCTAAAAGACCACCGTGTCGGCACCGCTGTAGCAAGAGAATGATGGTTCTTCCACACAGAGCACTCGAGAAATTTGTCTATGCCCCGGCGAGAATACCTGCCAGATTGCTCTAACAGATAGCGCTCCACCGGGGCTTCAACACCAATCGTGCCAGAACGAGAAGCGATTGAGTACCCGTGATTTAACACTTTCGGGCTCGTCGGCAGTGGGGTGAGGCCCTTAACTCCTTGTGCCGCCCGGCACGACTTTTTCTCGACGGGGTCTCGGGAAGGAACCCCGCCATGGGAAACCAGATTCAAACATTCACCAACGACGTGTTCGGCACCATTCGCACCATCACCACTGATGGCCAGATCCTTTTCTGCGGCAAGGACGTCGCCACCGCGCTCGGCTACCAGGATCCGACGAACGCGGTGAAGCTACACTGCAAGGGGGTGGCAAATTACCACCCCCTTGAGACCGCTGGTGGAATCCAGCAGGTCCGCTTCATTACCGAGGGCAACCTGTACCGCCTCATCATCTCCTCAAAGCTCCCGGCAGCGCAGAAGTTCGAATCCTGGGTGTTCGATGAGGTGTTGCCGACGATTCGCCGCCACGGCATGTACGCATACGACGAACTGCTCGCTGATGATGAGTTCCTCGAGCATGCCATCGCCACGCTGCGTGCCGAGCGGGCCAAGCGCCTGGCAGCAGAGCAAGCCTTACTTGAGGCGGCACCGAAAGTCTCGTACTACGACCTCGTGTTGCAGTCCGATTCGTTGTTGACGACGACCGCGATTGCGAAGGACTACGGACTTTCCGCGAAGAAACTCAACCGGATCCTGCGTGATGCTCACGTGCAGTTCCATCAGTCGGACCGGTGGTTCCTGTACGCGAAGTACGCCGAGCAGGGATACACCCAGTCCAAGACCCACGAATACGGCGAGGGGCAGACCCGCACCCACATGTACTGGACGCAAAAGGGGCGTCTGTTCATCTACGACCTGCTCAAGAACCAGCTCGGCATTCTGCCTGTCATCGAGCGTCAAGGTCAGGTGCAAGCATGACCGCCACGACACTCGATATTGGGTTTTCGAAGAAGAACACCGAAGGCTACCTGGACCTAACCAGCTACCACGCGCTCAAAAAGCTGCAGCGCGAACAATTCGGCTACCGGCCCTTGATTTATATCTGCTCGCCCTACTCAGGCGACGTGCAAGCGAACGTTGAGCTCGCCCGCCAATTCTGCTCCTTCGCAGTGAGCGCGGGCAAAATCCCATTCGCCCCACACCTGTTGTTCCCGCAGTTCATGGATGACGCAGACCCTGATCAGCGGGAGCTGGCGATGTTCTTCAACAGGGTGCTGCTCGCTAAATGCGAAGCCCTCTGGGCATACGTGGGACGCGTCAGCCTTGGTATGCGCTTAGAGATCGGGTGGGCGCGCGACCTCGAGTTGCCGATTAAGTCTTTCGATTCTGATTTCAAGGAGGTCACGCCATGACCACGCCCTTCACCCTCTATGCCGCGAATGTGAGCGGCGTGCAGAACAACAACCACTACCCGAACCAGCAAACCATCGCCGACGTGGCATCCCTGTCTGCAGTCGCGGGCTTCGATCACGTAGCCGCAACCTATGCGAATGATCGCCGCTCAACTGCAGCCTTCATAGCCTCGGACTGCGTGGTGATGGATATCGACAACGATCACACCGACACCGAGTCCGAGTGGGTCACGCCTGAGAAGCTTGGCGAGGTGATGGCGGGCGTGGAGTTCATGGCCGCCACGTCTCGTAATCACATGAAGGCGAAGGGTGTGTTGTCTGCGCGGCCGCGTTTCCACGTTTACTTCCCAATCCGAGAAGTACAAGGCGCAGACGAATACGCAGGATTGAAACACCGCCTCGCGTCGCGGTTTGCTTTCTTCGATCGCAACGCTCTTGACGCAGGACGCTTCATCTACGGCACCTCTAACCCACAAGTTACGGTGCGTGAGGGCGACCAGTTGCTCGATGCGTGGCTCGATAACGCTGATGAGCAGGACGTGTTCGCCGCATTTGATGCTTCCACTCTTGTGATTGGTGAAGGCTCGCGCAACGCTACGTTGTCGCGCTTCGCAGGCAGGGTCCTCATCCGCTACGGCGATACCGACCAAGCACGAGACCTCTTCAATCGCAAAGCCAACCTTTGCGAACCACCGCTCAACGAGGGCGAATTACAGACGATTTGGAATAGCGCGTGCAGGTTCGCTTCGAAGGTCGCTGCTGATCCAGGCTATCTGCCGCCAGAGGCTTATGAGGCGTTGGCGGGTTTGCGTCCGGATGATTTTTCCGATGTCGGTCAGGCAGACACATTAGCTGGCGAATACGCGAACAAGATCCGCTACTCACTGGCTACCAAGTGGCTTGTCTACGACCATGGCGTGTGGGATGAGAACGACTTATCTGCACAAGGCGTCGTTCAGGAATTGACCTCCCGCCAGCTCGAGGAAGCCGACCGCTTGATCGCGTCCACGTGGGAGACCATGACGGCAACCGGTGCAGATCTCGTGATGGCCTCCGCCTCGTCGAAAGCACGCGGCATCGCCAAGCTCACGCCTGTGCAAGCGACCGCGTTCCGGGCGTGGGATGAGGCAAAGAACTACCACAAGTTCGTTCTCTCCAGGCGTTTGTCACGCAACATCACGGCCACGTTGAAAGAAGCCGGGCCGATCTTGCAGGTACGTATCCGTGACCTTGACGTCGACCCCTACCAGCTCAACACCCCGGCAGGCACCTGGGATCTGCGCGACGGCACAAGCCACGAGCACAACCCAGCCGATCTGCTGACCAAGCAGACCGCTGTCAGCCCCAGCGATGAGGGTGCACAGATCTGGGCCGACGCGCTCGACGTGTTCTTCCAAGGAGATCCTGAGCTGATTAGTTACGTGCAGCGCATTGTTGGCTTGGCGGCTATCGGCCAGGTTTTCGTCGAAGCGCTCGTCATCGCCTACGGGGACGGGCGAAACGGCAAATCCACCTTCTGGAACACAATCGCCCGCGTGTTGGGGACGTATTCGGGCACGATCTCAGCCGACGCGCTCACGGTCGGGGTGCGCCGCAACGTCAAACCCGAACTCGCCGAAGCCAGAGGCAAACGTCTCTTGATCGCGGCTGAAACCGAAGAAGGTATGCGCCTATCAACCTCGAACGTCAAACAGCTTGCCTCGACCGATCAGATCTCGGCAGAGAAAAAGTTCAAGGACCCCTTCGCCTTCACCCCCTCCCACACCCTCGTGCTCTACACGAATCACCTGCCGCGTGTGGGAGCCATGGACGCAGGCATCTGGCGCAGGCTCATCGTCATCCCGTTTAACGCCACCATCGAAGGTGATACGGACGTGAAGAACTACGCCGACCACCTGTTCGAAAACGCGGGCGGAGCAATCCTTACGTGGATTATGGAGGGCGCGCGCCTCATCCACGCCGAGGGCTACAAGCTCAAAGCCCCGCCTCAGGTGGTTCAAGCCTCGCAAGCATATAAGGAGGATAACGACTGGTTCTCGCAGTTCCTTGAGGACTCATGCGACGTCGAGGATGGCTTATCGGAGAGGGCTGGTGACCTCTATCAGACGTATCGGGCGTGGGCGCAAAACACCTCAGGATGGGCGCGCCCGATGGTCGACTTCAACGCTGCGGTCGAACAAGCCGGATTCGTGCGGAAAAAGACCAAGCACGGCATGTACGTCTACGGGCTCGCGATCGCATCCGAGTTCGGCAACTAACCCCATGGTGACGAGCTGTGACGAGCCATTCCCTACCTTACGCATGTGAAATTACATGGTGTTTTTCTCTATATAAAAGGTTAGGAACGACTCGTCACATGCCGTCACCCCTAAAAGTGAACTCAAGGAGTGACCATGAACGAACGAACCATAGAACACCAACTGAAGAAAGCCGTCGAAGCCTGCGGTGGCTTGTGCTGGAAGCTTGTCTGCCCTGGAACCAGCGGCGTACCTGACCGGATATGTCTGATGAACAGCCGGGTTGTTTTCGTTGAACTCAAAGCAGCAGGCAAACAACCCAGGCCAATCCAGCAGCGTCGGATGAGCCAACTGCGCGACCAGGGTTTTCAGACCTTCGTTGTTGATTCGGTGGACGGCATACGGGAGGTGCTTGATGCACTACACGCCGCATAACTACCAATCCACCGCCACCGAGTTCATCATCGACCATGACGAGGCCGCGATTCTCCTTGGCATGGGTTTGGGCAAGAGCGTGATCACGTTGACGGCGATCTGGCAGCTCATGCTCGACTACTTCACCATCTCCCGCGTGCTGGTTGTCGCACCGCTTCGAGTAGCGCGAGACACCTGGCCCGCCGAAATTCGCAAGTGGGATCACCTTGACGGGCTCACCGTCGCGGTTGCTGTCGGCACCAAAGCTGACCGGCTGGCGGCGTTAGCCAAGTCTGCGATGGTGACCATCATCAACCGTGAAAACATTCCCTGGCTCGTGAACCAGATGGGCGGTAGCTGGCCGTTCGACATGGTCGTCATCGACGAACTCTCCAGCTTCAAAAACCACCGTGCGAAACGGTTCACGGCGCTGGTGAAAATGCGCCCCTTCGTTAAACGCTGGGTCGGGCTGACCGGCACGCCAGCCTCGAACGGGCTCATGGACGTGTGGGCGCAGTTCCGGCTTCTCGACGGCGGCGAGCGTTTGGGCCGGTTTATTACTCGTTATCGGGAGCGTTGGTTCGTACCCGATAAACGCAACGGGATGCAGGTGTTCACCTATAAGCCCCGCGCGGGTGCCGAAGATGAGATCTACGGTGTGATTGGTGACATGACGTTGTCGATGAGAACCACCGACCACCTGCAATTACCGGAATTGACGGTGACGACAATGCCTGTGGTGCTGGAGCCGAAAGAGCGCAAGGTCTACGAGCAACTCAAAGCTGACCTCGTTCTCGACCTTGATGGGGCGACGATTGATGCCGCGAACGCCGCAGCTTTGTCCGGCAAGCTACTCCAACTCGCGAGCGGCGCGATCTACACCAGCAACGGTCAATGGACGGCGGTTCATGAGCGCAAGCTCGACGTCCTCGAAGATCTCATCGAGGCAGCCAACGGCAACCCACTGCTCGTGGCCTACTGGTTTACCCATGACCGTCAGCGCATCACCGCCCGCTTCCCGCAGGCTCGCGAACTTAAAGCAAGCGCGGATATCGAGACATGGAACAAAGGTGAGATCACCCTCGGCTTGATCCACCCAGCATCGGCCGGTCATGGACTGAACCTCCAATCAGGCGGGCACCTGCTGGTGTGGTTCTCGCTCACGTGGAGCCTGGAGCTTTATCAGCAGACCAACGCACGGCTTTATCGGCAAGGACAATCCGAACCTGTGACGATCACGCATCTGGTTGCGGAAGGGACGCTCGATGAAACCGTTCTCAAAGCTCTTGATGCGAAAGACGCTACTCAGGCTGCGTTGATTGACGCGGTCACAGCAGAAATTACAACCACTGAAAGGACACGCTCATGCATGTGATGACCAAATACCTCGACACAAGGAAAGCCGCGATCGCAGCCCTGCAGGATTATGCGGTGATGGAACAGATCATCGAGAGTACCGACGAGCAGATCAAGGCGGCTTATGCTGACGCGGCAAGCCCAGCATCCCCACGCATGGACAGCACACCACCTTCTGGCGATCTCCACGCTTCGGAGAACAGGATCGTCGCGAGCATTGAGCGAATCGACGCCTACAAGGCTCGCTACCTACAGGCCCGCCAGTACATGGACTGGTTCTTGCCTGCGTGGGAAGTCATCGCTGAAGACGACCGCTTCATCCTCGAAGGCTTCTTCCTCAGCGAGGGGACACAAGATGAGAAGGTATCGATGATCGCCGATCACTTCTACGTCGAGCGTGACACGGTCTATCGGCGCAAGAACCGGGCCCTCGACAGGTTCGCCACCGCCTTGTACGGACAGCTCTAGCGTTAGCGGGTATCCGAAACATGCGATAGAAAACCGCATATCGGTGTGAGAACATGTAAGTGGTTGAAAACTAGGAGAAACCCCAAGAACCCACACGGGAACTTGGGGCTTCACCACATCCAGGGGGAAGGAGCCAGCGATGCCGGTCAAACCAGCCTCCCCGTGCTCCCATCCTGGTTGCCCTGAGCTCACCCGTGAACGCTACTGCGAGGCCCACGCGAAGGCAGAAGACGCGCGCTACCGGAAGTATCAACGGGATCCGAAGATCAACCGCCGCTACGGCGCGCGGTGGCGTAAGATCCGTGCCGCCTACGTCGCCGCCCACCCGCTCTGCGAAGACTGCCTAGAGGCCGGATGCTACACACCCGTACAAGAGGTTCACCACATTCTCCCGCTCGAACACGGCGGCACCCACGACTTTGATAACCTCCGAAGCCTGTGCAAGCCCTGCCACTCGCGCCAGAGCGCGCTCGATGATGACCGATGGAGGCAACAACCTCGGGTCTACACCTACTAGATTTTTGAAAATCGCGACATAACCACTAAGCACTTCCCCACCCTAAAAATATTGACCTTGTTCCAGCGCCAAGTTACGGAACAAGTCGAGGATTCGGTTAGGGGTTGGGGCCGTCGAATCTCTCACGCCTTGGCACAGGTCAGCGGGCGGGGCCAACCGTGCGCAAAGTCCCCGAATCAAACAAGGTATTAACACTTCGGGCTTCGTCGGCAGTACCAGTGAGGGGTTAAATCCCGCTGAGTGTTGCTCGGTTTTCTTGCGCTTTGTCCGTCCGGATTTGGGTTTCCCAGGGACGTACAGGTGAGGGCAAAAACTCGGAGCTTCTCATCCGGTGTTCTGGATCCCTCTCTGGCAGGTGTTCGCCTGTCTTGAGTTAACAAACTGGTTTCTAAAAAGGAGGAATCATGACAGATCAAATGGTGCTAAAAACACAGCAATGGCTCAATCGCACCTATAGGAGCAAGGCTGGATTCGGTTCAGTCGTAGAGGACGGATATACCGGCTGGGGCACGGTCAACGCTTTGATTCGGGCCCTGCAAATCGAGCTGGGTATTACGACAACGGCGAACAATTTCGGACCGGGAACTATCAGTCGCTTCCAGTCTCGGTGGCCTAACGGCATCCACCAGCAGGATGACGGTGCGCAGGAGACTTCTAATGTGTACGGCATTATCCAAGGTGCTTTGTGGTGTAAGGGATATTCTGCTGGTGCCAGCGATATCACTACGCATTTCTATAGCGGAACTGGAAAGGCCATCAAACAGCTTAAGAGCGACATGGGCATTGGTGGAGATTCCACTGTGACGCTCGACGTCATGAAAGCGCTGTTGTCAATGCAGCAATTCGTCCTGCTTCGCTCTTATGGGGGCATTTCAGCGATTCGGCAAGCACAGCAACAAATCAATCAACAGTATCGCGCTTATACCGGAATCATCCCAACCGATGGACTCTACGGTCGGGAAATGAACACTGCTCTGATTCAGGTTTTGCAAGCCATTGAAGGATTTAGCCCTGCGGAAGCCACAGGTAATTTCGGCAATGGCACCAAAGCGCGTCTAACAATAGTTACACCCAGCAATGCGGCAAGTTTACCGAAGTGGGCTTGGCTAGCTCAGGTTGCTCTAGTGTGTAACCGGATTTCTCCCGATATCTATCCTTCTGCACAAACCGCACTGTCAACGTTCGTTCCGCAATTCCAAGCAAAGTATCAGCTCCCACGAAGCGGGGTGGTCGACTCGACTACATGGATGAGCCTGTTGACCTCGAAAGGTGATCCGAATCGCGCCTGCAAAGCATGCGATACACGCTTCGAGATTACGGCTGAGCGACTCAACCTACTTAAGGCGAACGGCTATGAGATTGTGGGGCGTTACCTGACTGAGCCGAATCAGGATTCAAAAGATCCGTCTGACTATTTCAAAGCAATTCGCCCCGGAGAACTTGAACGCATCACCAACGGAGGGATGAAGTTCTTCCCGATTTTCCAGGAGTACTCAACCAAGCTTCGACACTTCACGCGGGAAAACGGCGCTCGGCACGCGACGCTTGCAAGGCAAGCAGCCCAAAGACTTGGCATTCCGGGAACGTATATCTATTTCGCTGTTGATTTCGATGCGACCGACCCCGAGGTCACAAGTCACATTCTTCCGTATTTCCAGGGTGTGCGTGGAAGCCTGGGAGGCGGATACAAAGTGGGTATCTACGCCTCGCGTAACATTTGTAGCCGCATCATTAAAGCCGGCTACGCTGGAAGCGCGTTCGTCTCGGACATGTCTACAGGATTTTCTGGCAACCTTGGCTTCCCTATTCCTGATAGTTGGAACTATGATCAGTTCACTGAAATCAGTGACTACAAGGGTGCTGGTTTTGACCTAGACAGGGTCGCCTATTCAGGACAAGCAGCGGCAGTTGATCATGTTGCTCCTTCGAGTGCCGGTGGCGCTGCGCCCGACACCAGCATTGATTACACCAAGCTGGCTCCGATTGATCTGATCTGGCATTTAGAGAAACGCTTCGAAGAACTTCGTGCCAGTGGCAAGGTTGGAAAAGACTACGTTGCGGGTTCTCATGGTGCGGGAACGTGGATTGCCGTTCCGACTTGGCGTTGCATCCTCAACTATTTAGCAAAAGCCTACCTGCGTGACGGTGGTAGTGGATCTGCGGTGAATTGGTCCGTGTCTGCCGAAAGTTTCAGGAGTGCTGACGCGAGCGTACTCGAGAAGGACGCTGTAGGCAAGAAGATCATCGCTGCCTTGAATCGCTATATTGATAACACGTGGCGGCAATCCATGACTGACAAGACCGGAGAATCGGTTGATCTGGCGCATCTGGCGGCAACAACACTTGGATACACCAACTGGAATGTTATCCCTGATGCGTGGACTGGCTGGGCTGGAGATCTAGCCACAGCCATGGAGAATATTCAGAAAACGCTTGAGTGGAATCCCAGTGCGAACCTGGATCAGGTGGCCACAGCTCTAATCGGTCAAGGTAACGATTACCGTCAGCATCCTGGCTTGAAGGGGCTAGTACTTGACAAGAAAAACGACAAGGGAAAATGGGAATCGGTAGGAAACAACTGTAACCGTGACGATCTCTGCTGTGACGGAGATGCCATCGTTATCGCTAACACGCTAGAAAACGGCAACGACTCCAACGCTCATCTTCTGTCAGCAACATTGCGAGAGTACTACAACAATTCCAGCAAACTTGCCAACAGATTCAAGCAGATTGGCTGGAGCTTGGGGGCGAATAATTCCACTGAGGCATATCAGAAAATAAGTGAATATGCCGACTTGGATAGCGCCGTTTTAGGATGGTTCCTGGCTGGATACGTCAAGGAAGAGATTCGTTTGACAGCTTGCCGAAAGCTAGCTGAATTCATCTACCGATAATTGATTTGGTCTTTTCCTTGGTGTGGCGCTTGGGTAAAAACGCTAAACCCAAGCGCTACACCACCAGCAACAAGAGCGCCGATGGCGGGAACGGAAAACTGGCTCAGCAGTTGAGAAAAAGAATCACTATGAACTAACGAGCCGACACCATCGAGTGAAAAGAGAAAAGCTGAGAGTCCGATAAAGGCTCCTGCTGAAAGTTGCAACGCGCGGGCAGATTGAATACCGATGAAATGCTTATTAAAAAGCAGAAGAAGAATCGTGAAACACACATACATGAGTGGCATCAATAAGAAGACCACAAAAAATCTCTGATCCTGATCCTTGCACCGTAGAAAGATGGCGGCGAAAAGCCACGCGCCGACAAAATATGCCAGAGCGGATACAAGAAACACAGATATTTTTTTGATGACCAGTCCCTTCAACTTTTCGCTACACATTTTGATAAGGCAACGGCATCAGGAGTTGTATGCCCCAATAAGTTCTCATTCTACAAGAAGGGTTTCCCTGCATTGCTAAGGATAGCGCTGATCGGGCGGATGTCGCGTGAATGCGGGCACGAGGCCTAGTGCGTTGAACCCGACAGTCACGAAAAGGCGCACGGGAGCGCCTATACCAGAGGCTCCCGAGTATCTGTCTGTGGTGTACAGCGTGGTAAGAAGCTACTGGGGGGCGGCTTGGTTATGGGGTTGTTCTGGCGGCTTTCTGGTGGGCGCGCAGTTTCTTAATGGCCCACTCGTAGTGGCTGGGTGCTGCTGACACCAAGTAGGAGCCCAACGAGGTGGCTCCTGTCCACGAGAAGTGTTTCTTGGTGAACAGCTCCTCATCGGTGAAGCTTTCGATGAGCTCGATGATCTGCGAATGACTCGAGGCCAGCATCTCCTGTATGTCACCCAGTGGCGTGTCTTGGTATTTCTCCCAGATTTCCGTATTCAGTGCTGGCGTGGTTCGCCACGTGTGAGGAAACGGAAGAAACGGTCGAGGCTGACCCTGGCGGTTGGCGTCGACGAAGCCAAGCAACATGCGCTGCCACTCGTGCAGGTGGGCAAGGACGTCGCGCAGGTTTTTGTCCCGCGCCCAGTGGGCTTCTTTACCGATTTGAGTGATGCTGGGATCAAAATTCGTATGCTGATCGTCGGAACTCATGCCCTCAATGAGGCTGTCCAGTTTCGCATACTGCGCCTCGGCGGCATCCAATAGTTCAGTTTTCGTCTTCGGTCTCGGCACGCCACTAATTGTCTCACAGCAGGAAAGCAGATGAAAACCTATGGCGAAAGACGGAACGAACCGGGGTGGCCGCCGTGTGCGGGCAGGTGCGAAACCCGATCCGCTGAATGCGAAGCTCGCAGCTGGCCGCCCAGCCACGCGGCTTGATGATCCGCTGGGTGAGCCGTTTGACTTTGAAGGCTCAGATATCGGGGATGGTGCGGTGCTTGCTGGTGAGGTGATGCCGGAGCCTGCCGAGTATCTGTCGGAGATTCAGCGTGATGGTAAACCCCTCGGCGCTGACCTCGTCTACCGAGAAACATGGCAATGGCTCGATCAACGTGGCTGTTCCCAGTTCGTCGCACCGCGCTTGATCGAATCCTATGCGCAGGCGTTCGCGCGTTATGTGCAGTGTGAACAGGCGATCTCCAAGTTCGGCTTGCTCGGCAAACACCCAACCACAGGGGCTGCGATCGCATCCCCTTTCGTTGCTATGTCCCAGTCTTTCGGGAAGCAAGCGAACGTGTACTGGTACGAGATTTACGAGATAGTGCGCGCCACCTGCACCAGCGACTACTCAGGTTCGGCGCCGGGTGATGACGTGATGGAGCGCCTGCTGCAAGCCCGCTCCTAACACCCCTTTGATTCTCGTGTGCCTGCCCGAGATGGGTGGGCACTTTTCTATGTCCCGATTCTTTGGAAAGTGAGTGTGTATGTCTGTTACGAAGACTGCTGAGGCCGTGTGTATCGGCCATCCCGATAAGCTCTGTGATTTGATCGCTGACACGATCCTTGACGATATCCTCTACGAGGATCCTGCTGCCCGCGTTGCAGTAGAAGTGATGGCATCTGGCCGCAGGATCATTGTGACTGGCGAGATCACTTCGAAGGTTCGTCCGCGTATTCGTGAGTCGGTGCGTTACGCGCTGGTGAAGGCGGGTTATGTGCCGTGGAAGTTCCTCGTTTTCGTCTGGACACGCCGCCAATCCCCAGACATCAACGCAGGAGTTTCCAAGTCCTTGGAGGCTCGCTTCGGAGACACGAGTGAGTTTGCGTTGCAGGGCGCTGGCGATCAAGGCACCGTCTACGGATACGCCACCAACGAAACCCCGCAGCGTTTGCCATTGCCGCTCGTACTCTCGCATGAGATCTGTGGGCGTCTTGATGACGCCCGCAAGGACGGCACGATCAGCGGTATCAAGTCCGATGGTAAGGCGCAGGTGACGGTTCGCTACGACGCCGCCGGACAACCCGTAGCAGTCGAAACCGTGGTGGTGTCGATCCAACACGACGCTACGAAGACTCTGGACGAGCTTGCGGCTGAGGTCAAAACACTGATCGTCGCACCCGCGTGTAAGCCGTATCTGCCAATTAGCGCTGACACCGAGATTCTGGTGAATCCCTCGGGCTTGTTTACGGTGGGTGGTTCAAAGGCAGACACGGGGCTCACTGGTCGCAAGCTGATGGTCGACACTTACGGCGGTCTCGCCCCACATGGTGGTGGGGCGTTCTCGGGTAAGGACGCGTCCAAGGTTGACCGCTCGGGTGCGTATATGGCGCGTCTGATAGCCAAGACTATCGTCGACTCCGGTCTTGCGCAGGAATGCCAGGTCGCGATTTCCTATGCGATTGGGAAGGCTGATCCGGTCGCCTTCACCATCGACACGCTCGGCAGTGGTGAATACTCCGACAAGATCCTGACCGAGGCTGCGCGTGAGGTGTTTCCGCTACGCCCAGGAGCGATCATTGACGCTTTGGGGTTGCGAGCACCCGGCTACACCCGCTACTCGACCTACGGACACTTCGGCCATGCCGGTTTGCACTGGGAGAACTCGTTCGCTCACGTCGACGCATTAAAGAAGGCGGTGACCACACATGCTCATGAAACCAATGCCCATCAGTGAACTCAAGCCCGCTGACTACAATCCGCGTAAAGACCTCCAGCCTGGCGATGCCGAATACGAGAAGCTCAAGCGATCCTTGACCGAGTTCGGCTACGTCGAACCCGTCATCTGGAACTCCACCACTGGCAACATCGTCGGTGGACACCAGCGTTTGAAGGTGCTCGAAGATCTCGGCCACACGGACGTGGACGTGATCGTTGTTGAGCTCGATGAGACCCGCGAGAAAGCACTCAACATCGCGCTCAACAAGATCAGCGGCGAATGGGACAACGACAGACTTGCCCTCCTCATCGCCGACCTCGATGCTTCGGATTTCGATGCTGAACTCACCGGTTTCGACGACGCCGAAATCCAGCAGTTGATCGGCTCCTTGGATGAGAACGAGGTTGAGGACGACGACTTCGACCTTACCGCCGCACTCGAAGCATCCGCGTTCGTGGAGCGTGGGGATATCTGGACGCTTGGCCGTCACCGACTCGTGTGCGGCGACGCCACCAGCGTCGAGGACGTCGAGTTGTTGATGGATGGTAAACGTGCGAATCTTGTGTTGACTGATCCGCCATATAACGTCGCCTTCGAATCAGGATCCGGATTGTCCATCAAGAACGACAAGATGGATGGCGATAAGTTCTACGATTTCCTGCTATCAGCGTTTTCGAACATGGTGGGCGTGTGTGAGAAGGGCGCGTCCGCGTATGTGTTCCACGCTGACACTGAAGGCTTGAACTTCCGCCGCGCCTTCGTTGAGGCAGGCTTTTACCTGTCGGGCTGTTGTATTTGGGTTAAAGATTCCCTCGTATTGGGACGTTCCCCGTATCAGTGGCAGCACGAGCCGGTGCTATTCGGGTGGGTGAAGACGGGTAAGCACAAGTGGTACGCCGACCGGAAACAAACCACGATCTGGAACTTCGCCAAGCCCCGCCGTAATGCTGACCACCCGACCAGCAAGCCGCTGGATTTGTTGGCGTATCCGATCGGGAACTCCACGCAGGCCAACGCGATCGTGCTCGACACCTTCGCAGGCTCAGGCTCCACACTCATGGCAGCTGAGGCAACCGACCGCATCGCCTACTGCATGGAGCTTGATGAGAAATACGCGAGCGTTATTTTGCGCCGTTATGCCGAACATACAGGGGACGCTGCCGGGATTACTTGCCTGCGAGGCGGCAAAGAGTATGCGTATTTGGATTTGGTGCGCGATGTTAAGAGGGGTGAACCGTGAGTGAGTTGACGTTGGGTTCCTTGTTTGATGGCTCGGGTGGTTTCCCTCTCGCAGGTATTCAGGCGGGTATTCGTCCTGTGTGGGCGAGTGAAATCGAACCATTTCCGATTCTCGTTACGACCCGCCGCCTGCCGCAGCTCACTCATGTGGGTGATGTGACCGGGGTCAACGGGGCTGATGTTGATGCGGTGGATGTGATCACGTTTGGTTCTCCCTGCCAAGACCTATCCGTTGCAGGTAAACAAGCAGGCCTGGCGGGTGAACGCTCGGGTCTGTTCTTTCATGCTGTACGAATTATCGACCAGATGAGGAAAGCAACCCATGGAATGTTTCCACGCTACGCGATCTGGGAGAATGTCCCTGGCGCGTTCTCCTCACACAAAGGATCCGATTTCGCCACCGTCCTTACCACGCTCACGCGCATCGTCGACCCGAGCACGCCTGATATGCCTGTCCCTGAGGGTGGATGGCCGTACGCGGGATGTGTCATGGGTGAGGGATTCTCACTGGCATGGCGTGTACTCGATGCGCAACATTTCGGCCTCGCCCAACGACGCCGCCGCATCTACCTTGTCGCAGATTTTGCAGGCCGATCCGCACCCGAGATTCTTTTTGAGCCCGCGAGCTTGCCAAGGAATCCTGAATCGTGCGGCACGCAAGAACAAGACCATGCCCACACCCCTGAAGCAAGCCTTGGAGGCCGTAGCAGCTCGGTGATGTTGTTGGATCATCATCCGCAGGACTCGAGGTTGACCGTTAACTCCTCGGGGGTGGTGCAGACGCTGACTGCCCGGATGGGCAACTCACCCACCAACGTCCCCATCCTCCTCGACGCCCCAGAAGAACGCAGGGTGTTTGGCCTGAATTCGATCCACCAGTCCCGCAGCGGTGGCGGCCACTACGGCTACGAAGCGGAAGTGTCGAAAACCCTCGACTTGAAAGGCGGGGAGCCGACCTGCAATCAGGGCGGCATGGTCATCTTGGAGCCCGTCTATGCCGCATCCAAGGCCGACTATTTCACCCGCGTCACCAAGGATCAGGCAGGTGCGCTGCTGGCCACGGATTACACCGATCCGCCCATGGTCGCCAGCTCGTCGCTGTGCCCCAGGCGGTTGACGCCGGTCGAGTGTGCCCGGTTGCAGGGGTTTCCTGACGATTGGTGTGACGGTCTTGCTATCGAGGATCCGACAAGCGAGGACATCGAGTATTGGACGGGCATTTGGGCTACCTGGAACTTGGCGCGCGGCGTGAAACCACGAACCGCACGCCAAGTCACTACTTGGTTGGAGAATCCAACCAGTGATAGTGCCCAGTACAAGTTGTGGGGTAACGCGATCGCTTTGCCCGTTGCTCGCCACGTCCTTGAAAGACTGAAGAATTTTGCTCGCGCAGGGACTGGATAAGCACTCGCACCTATGGCTGTATGTACATGACCAAACAAACCCCGACAAGGGGGAAACATGAGATGGAGGATGGTCATGAGTGATCTACATATCGAGATCAGCGAGATGCTGGAGGCAGGCATCAACATCTGGGACATTGAAGAAGCCCTCGACATTGCACGAAAGTGGAACTTCTCCCTGGTTGCCGGTGCGATCGAACACGACCCGCATGGCTATCTGCGACTGGTTGATTCTTGGTTTGAACAGGTGACCCGATGACCACGATCGAGTTTACCCCGAACAAGGCTGGGCGTAAGAAACTCGCCGAAGTCATCGCGGAACATCTTGGCGTGAAAGCCAGGTATGCTGGCATGCCCACCTTTGACTATCTGATTGGTGAGGCGCGGTTGGATCGGGACTGGGTGCTCCACCTCCCAGACAACGCAGACGGCGACGCGATAACCGACGCCGCGAGCGCGGCCGGGTTTGCGCCTGCGGGTGAGGTTTACGGACTCACGCTCACATTCCCCACGACCAGGTGGGACGAGGCCACAGGCGCGAAGCTCGACGCCCTGCTCGCCTCCAAGGGAGCACTCATCGCTAAGGCACTGGTTATTCCTGCTACGCCCATGGCGATCGATGAGGCGGAAGGGACCGTTGAGTTTGCCTGGTTTGACCAGCTCCCAGATGCGGAGGTGATTGAAGCGGTCAGCGTGCTGATTCAGCTCATGATCGAGCACGCGAAAACCGCCACGAGAGTCTCCGCGAAGCCTGCCAAGACAGGTGGAAATGACAAGTATGCGATGCGCTGCTGGTTGCTGCGCCTGGGCATGATCGGCGACAACTACAAGCACGTGCGCCGAGTCCTGCTAGCGAATCTGGAAGGCAACGCAGCATGGAAAACCCTGCCCAAATCCGACCACTGAGTTCCTTGCGGAGAACCGGCGAAAAGCGACTGGATAACCGCGCACACCTATGGCTGTATGTACATGATCGAACAAGAAATAAAGGAGCGAGGTCATGAATACCAGCAAGGTCACGATGGAGCAGCTGCAGATCGCGACCGACAGCTACGGCACGGTTATCGCCTACGGAGACTTCGTCCTCGCCTCGGCATACCGGCACCTGGGCAAAGGCCGGATCGGAAACGACGCCCGCGTCTACAAACTCGCCGAGCAGCCCATCCCTGGCTGGGGATCGGACGCCCGCAGTTTCATTGAATGCGAACTCGCCCTGGTTGCTGAGGCTGAGGAACTGTTCGAAGACGCCGGCCACGCCATCGCCTGGGCGCTTGCCCACACCAACTAACCAGCACAGGAAGGAGCCTGAAGGGCGTGATGCGCACTCTCGACACCTACACGCCGACCCGGTTCATGGCCGAAGGCTCCACCTATGACAAGCGGAAGGCCGACTTCGCGGTCGCGTTCATCCAAGCCCTCAAGCACACCAAAGGGCGCTGGGCGGGCAAGCCGTTCCATCTCATCGACTGGCAGGAACAAATCATCCGTGACTTGTTCGGCACGGTCAAAGAAGACGGCTACCGCCAGTTCACCACCGCCTACGTCGAGATACCCAAGAAGCAGGGCAAATCAGAGCTCGCGGCCGCTGTCGCTCTGCTACTGACGTGCGGGGACGGTGAGGAGCGTGCCGAAGTGTACGGGTGCGCGGCGGATCGTCAGCAAGCGAGCATCGTGTTCGAAGTCGCCGCAGACATGGTGCGCATGAGCCCCGCCTTGTCCAAGCGGGTGAAGATCCTGCGCTCCCAGAAGCGCATCGTCTACAAGCCCACCAACTCCTTCTACCAAGTCCTCTCAGCAGAGGCGTATTCGAAGCATGGGTTCAACATTTCCGGGGTCGTGTTCGACGAGCTGCACACCCAACCCAACCGTGCCTTGTTCGATGTCATGACGAAAGGTTCAGGCGATGCCCGCACCCAGCCCCTGTACTTCCTGATCACCACCGCTGGCACCGACACACATTCGATCTGCTACGAGCAGCACGAGAAAGCCCTCGATGTGCTGGCCGGCAAGAAGGTTGATCCGACGTTCTACCCGGTCATTTACGGCGCGGACCGCGAGGATGACTGGACCGACGAGGCCGTGTGGGCGAAAGCCAACCCTTCGCTGGGGATCACGGTGCCGATTGAGAAGGTTCGCCAAGCCTGCAACTCGGCCAGGCAGAATCCGGCTGAGGAGAACACGTTCCGGCAGCTGCGCCTGAACCAGTGGGTGAAGCAGTCAGTGCGGTGGATGCCCATGCACGTGTGGAACAACAACTCGGCTCCCGTAGACCTGTCCGATCTGGAAGGCCGGGTCTGTTACGGCGGCCTCGACCTCGCGAGCACGACGGACATCACCGCGTTCGTCCTCGTCTTCCCACCCCAGACCGGTGATGAGCCGTATGTGATCGCACCCTGGTTTTGGATCCCCGAAGACAACCTCAAACTGCGGGTGGCTCGTGACCACGTGCCCTACGACCTCTGGCACCAGCAAGGCTTCCTGCAGACCACCGAGGGCAACGTCGTCCACTACGGCGCAATCGAAACCTTCATCGAAACCCTTGGTGAGCGGTTTGATATTCGGGAGATTGCTTTCGACCGGTGGGGCGCAGTCCAAATGAGCCAAAACCTCGAAGGACTCGGCTTCACCGTCGTTCCCTTCGGGCAGGGTTTCAAAGACATGAGCCCGCCGTCGAAGGAGCTGATGAAGCTCGCGCTGGAGGGCAGGTTGGCGCATGGCGGACATCCGGTACTGTCGTGGATGGTCGATAACATTCACGTGCGTACCGACCCAGCAGGAAACATCAAACCCGACAAGCAAAAGAGCACCGAGAAGATCGACGGCGTGGTCGCCACCATCATGGCGTTGGATCGCGCCATTCGAAACGGCACCGGACATGTGAGCGGCAGCGTTTATGACGAGCGCGGATTATTCGTTATTTAGGCGTGACAGCATCGCGTTCGGATTATCTGCTCGAGATTATGAAGTTTGATTTCATCCAGCGGGAGGTCAATATCCGTATGGAACTGATCGTTGAGAACTGCGTTCTTAACCCACTTATCGGCCTCGAGGTTGCATGTCGCGAATTTTGAACGCGCACCTGGTCGAAGCTTCGGATGCGGAGCATCGCAAAAAGGAATAACGCCTAAACGATCAAACAGGGCATGCACATTTCTCGATGTATTTTTTAACTTGCCATCCTCCTCTTCCCATTCCCAGTCAAGTACTTGCAGTGTGACGAGAACCTGGATTGAAGGATCGCTGAGTGACGTTCCTTCTACCCACATCCAGTTTCTTAGGTCTAGTTGTGGGCGAATGCGCGTTGATCTCTTTGGGTAGGAGAAAGGACCTTCTCCGGCTTGAGGGCCGTCGACTACTTCGAAATTCATGGATCGAAGCAAGTTACGGATTTTCTCGCGTTCAACGAGACGCGCTTTTCGATAGGCCTCTTTTGCTTGTTGGAACGAACTCTCGGTCATCGCTATCTCCTCCTTCTCTTACCGATTCTCTCATTGAAAGGTATGCACATGGGTTTTCTGAATTGGTTGCGTGGCGACACTGCCCGCTCCGTTGACGATAACGCGATCAGCTCTGGTTATAGCTTTTTCTTTGGGGCGACGTCTTCTGGGCGTCCGGTGACGGAACGCTCGGCGATGCAGATGACTGCGGTGTATTCGTGTGTGCGGATTTTGGCTGAAGCTATCGCGGGCCTGCCGTTGCATGTCTATCAGCAAGACGCTGATGGCGCGAAGGTGAAGGCGTTCGATCATCCGTTGTATCGGTTGCTGCATGATGAGCCGAATCCAGAGATGACGAGCTTCGTGTTCCGCGAAACGTTGATGACCCACCTACTGCTCTGGGGTAATGCGTTTGCTCAGGTGATCCGTAACGGCCGCGACGAGGTCATCGGCCTGTATCCGCTCATGCCCAACCGCATGACCGTCGGACGCGACGAAGCCGGGCGTTTGTATTACGAGTATCAGCGCACATGGGACGAACCAACAGGAAGATACGAGACCATCACGTTGGCCGCGCGCGATGTCCTCCATATTCCCGGCCTGGGCTTTGACGGCCTGGTTGGTTATAGCCCGATTGCGATGGCGAAAAACGCCATCGGCCTCGCCCAAGCAACAGAAGACTACGGCGCATCGTTTTTTGCTAACGGTGCTGCTCCTGGTGGGGTGTTGGAGCATCCGGGCACGATCAAAGACCCCGCCAGAGTTAGGGAGTCCTGGCAGGCAACGTTCGGCGGCGCACGGAACGGCAACAAGATCGCGGTACTGGAAGAGGGCATGAAATACACGCCCATCTCCGTCAGCCCAGAACAAGCTCAATTCCTTGAAACGAGGAAGTTTCAGATCAACGAGATCGCCCGCATTTTCCGTATTCCGCCGCACATGATCGGCGACCTCGAAAAATCCTCGTTTTCCAATATTGAGCAGCAGTCGTTGGAGTTTGTGAAGTACACGCTTGATCCGTGGGTGATCCGCTTCGAACAAGCCATCACCAAAACCCTGCTCAGCCCGCGCGAGAAGCCGCAGATCTATGTGAAGTTCAACCTCGAAGGCTTGCTGCGTGGGGATTACGAATCCCGAATGAATGGGTATGCGGTGGCCCGGCAGAACGGGTGGATGAGCGCCAACGATATCCGCGAACTAGAAAACCTCGACAAGATCCCTGCCGAAGCTGGCGGCGACCTCTACCTAGTCAACGGCAATATGCTCCCGCTCGGTCTCGCAGGGGCATACGCGCAGACAACCGAGTCTGAACCAGAGCCTGAACCGGCTGAGGAACCTATGAGTGAATCTTCTGTAAGGAGGAGGATATGAGACGTTTTTGGAACTGGCTCACACCCGAGCCACACAACACTGACCCGGACGCAAGTAGTGTCCGGGTTTTGCGTATTAGCGGCACAATCGCTGAAGAATCCTGGTTCGATGATGACATCACACCCGCCATCTTCGCAGCCGAACTCAACGCGGGTAGCGGGCCGGTGACGATCTGGCTCAACAGCCCGGGTGGTGATGTTGTGGCTGCGGCGCAGATCTACAACATGCTCATCGACTACCCAGGCGAGGTGACCGTCAATATCGACGGTATCGCCGCATCGGCCGCGTCCGTGATTGCAATGGCCGCATCCACCGTGGCTATGAGTCCGGTTTCGATGCTCATGATTCATAACCCAGCGACGATGGCGGTTGGCGATAAGGACGAACTCGCACGTGCGATGAGCATGCTTGATTCGGTCAAAGACTCGATCCTGAATGCCTACCAGGAAAAGACGAACCTGAGCCGGGCGAAGCTGTCCAAGCTCATGGATGCCGAGACGTGGATGGATGCCCGTGCCGCGATTGACATGGGTTTCGCCGACGAACTCCTCACCGGCCAGCGCAACCCCGCCTTCGCGGTCGAACCCAAGAAGCCCGACGATGACCCGGATGACGACCCAGATGATGAGGACGAGGTCGACTCTCCAGACGATCCAGACGAAGACGACGATGAGGAGCTGAAGCGGCAGGTGTTCCCACCCAAGAACGTGGGACAAGGCACGGTGTTTTCACGCCGAGCAGCCGAGCAAAAACTCGTCGCACACCTGACCGCCACATCACCGCCGAAGCCGGTGCGACCACCACACCCCACCGCTACTCCCGCCGTGCCTGTTGGTCGGCGGGTTCTTGATTTGTACGCCGAACTAGCTAACCAACCCCACTGAAAGGACCAACACTCATGTCTACTTCACTTTCTGTTTCTGACCTTCGTACCAAGCGCGCAGATGTTTGGGAGAAGGCGAAGGCCTTCCTCGATGAGCGCCGCGATGCTACATCGGGCTGCTTGTCGGCTGAAGATGATCAGGCTTACGCGAAGATGGAAGCCGAGATCGATTGTCTCACCAATGAAATCGCCCGTTCCGAACGTGCACTGCGCCGCGACGCCGACCTCGCCAAGGCAACCAACACGCCGCTGACCTCAATGCCAGGCATGAACCCTGATGATGAAGCCAAGCCGACTGCACCTCGAGCAACCGCCTCGTATAAGCGGGCGTTTTGGGATGCGATGCGACTGAACATTTCACCGATGGAAGTACGCAACGCACTGTCCGAGGGCGTCGATACCGAGGGCGGCTATCTGGTGCCTGACGAGTTTGAACGCACGCTGATCTCCTCACTGGAAGATCAGAACATCATGCGCTCCTTGGCGAAGGTCATTCAAACCACCAGCGGGGATCGGAAGATCCCGGTCGTCTCCACGCATGGTACTGCTGGGTGGCTCGATGAAGGCAAGCCATATACAGAGTCAGATGAAGCCTTCACGCAGGTGACGCTGAGCGCGTTTAAGCTCGGCACCTTCCTCAAAATTTCAGAGGAACTCTTGAACGATAGCGCGTTTAATGTCGAGCAGTACCTGGCGGCGGAGTTTGCTCGCCGTATCGGCGCTGCCGAAGAAGAAGCCTTCCTCACCGGGGACGGAAAGGGCAAGCCCACCGGTATTTTCGCAGCCACTGGTGGTGGTGAGAAGGCACTGACTACGGGCAAGGCGAGCGATATTACGGCTGATGAACTCATCGATCTGCACTACGGTTTGCGCGGCCCGTATCGGAAGAACGCGGTATGGCTGATGAACGACTCGACCGTGAAAACCATCCGCAAGCTCAAGGACGGCAACGGCCAGTATCTGTGGCAGCCAGCCCTGACCACAGGAACCCCAGACCTTGTCCTTGGCCGCCCCGTCCACACGAGCACCTTCGTGCCGGAAATCAAGGCTGGTGCGTCCACGGTTGCTTTCGGTGACTTGTCGTATTACTGGATCGCCGACCGCCAGGGACGCTCGTTTAAGCGGCTGAACGAGTTGTTCGCCACCACCGGGCAGGTCGGATTCCTCGCCTCGCAGCGACTGGACGGCAAGCTCGTCCTACCCGAAGCGATCAAAGTTCTGACCCAAAAGACTGGAGCCTAAACAGATAAGGAGGTGGCCGCAATGACCACAACAGAGCTTACCTCGCAGGTGAAGGCGAACCTGCTCATCACCTTCGACGATGACGACAAGCTGCTTGTCGCATTGGTGAATGCGGCCACCTCCTACGCATGTTCTTTCCAGCACCTGCCCGAAAACCACTACGAGACACACGACATGTCTGGGGCAACCAGGCAGGGCGTTGTCATGCTCGCCTCGCATTTCTACGAGTCGCGTGATGGTTCCACGGCAGGGTTCTGGGCAGATAAACCGGATGCCGCTAAAGCGGTGTGGAGCGCGGTGAACAATCTGCTGCGTCTGGATCGGGATTGGAAGGTGTAGACCAATGGCTTCTTTGGGATCCATGCGCACCACGATCGACCTCATCATCCCGGTCGTCGTCCGCGATAAGGCGGGGTTCACCACCACACGCGATGAAGTGAAGGCGACGGCGCGGGCGCAGATCGAGGTGCGGCACGCATCGAGCGCGTGGGTGAACCGGGCAGCGTACTCACAGGCCGACGTTCTCTTCCGCATCCGCACCATCCCCGGACTATCCGTGACCACTGATATGCAGATCAGCGGACCCGAGGGCAGGTATGTGATCGACGCCGTCGAAGTCATCGGCCGCTACGTCGAGATTCTCGCCCACCAGACCACGCCCGAAGGAGAGCCCCGTGGCTAGAGTTCAGATTCGCTTGCCAAACGCGTTCATTGATTCCCTTGATGCTGCCAGCCGCGTGCTGGAAACCTCGGCTGATGAGGTGTTGGAGGCGGGGGCTGCGGTGGTTGAGCCGCGTATGCGAGCAAACCTCACCGGCGCGATCGGACGCGCCACCAAGAATCCCTCGCGTTCAACAGGACAGCTTCTCGCTGCGCTTGGTACGACCTCGGTGAAAGTAAACAGCCGAGGCGATCACAACATTAAGGTTGGCTTCGCTGAGAACCGCCGCGACGGCAGAGCGAATGCGTTGATCGCCAACGTCCTCGAACACGGCCGATCCAACCAACCTGCGCGCCCGTTTCTTGCACCCACACGGTCGCAAACACGGCGTGGTGCAATCGAGGCCATGAAAACGGCGTTGACGGCGCGGATTGAGCAGGTCAAACCATGACCGCACTCCTCGAACAACTCACGACGATCGCTGACGAGCTTGGTTTGCCGTTCGAAGTCAGCCTCTACACGACGACGCCAGCGTCGCAGACGTATCTGGTGGCAACCCCGCTGACGGACGTGTTGGACGTGTTCGCAGACAATCAACCCAGTATCGAGGTTGAGGAAGTTCGCCTCGCACTTTTCACGAAATCTAACTATCTCGACCTGCGTAACCGCATTACCCGCGCCCTGCTCGACGCCGGTTTAACGATTACTGGCCGTACGTATGTCGGCTTTGAAGCTGATACCGGATTTCACCATTACGCGATAGACGTCGCAACCCACCACATCTACAGATAAGGAGAATTTCTCATGGCAACTATTGGTTTAGACAAGCTCTACTACGCCACGATCACCGAAAACCCCGATACGGGTGAGGAAACCTACGCCAAACCCAAACCGCTGGCCAAAGCTATCTCCGCTGAACTCTCCGTCGAGGTGGCTGAAGCGATCCTGTATGCCGATGACGGCCCTTCCGAGATCGTCAAGGAATTCAAATCCGGAACCCTCACTTTGGGGATTGATGATCTGGGTGGTGAAGCAGCCGCCGCCTTGACTGGCGCGAGCGTGGATTCTAACGGGGTGCTCATCTCAGCCTCCGAGGACGGTGGGTCTCCAGTGGCGATAGGTTTCCGAGCCGCACGAAGCAATGGGAAGTATCAGTATTTCTGGCTGTACCGTGTCAAGTTCGCCCTGCCAACAGAAACGCTGGCCACCAAGGCTGACTCGATCACGTTCTCCACCCCGAGCATTGAGGGCACGATTCTGCGCCGCAACAAGCCGGATACAAAGGGGCGTCATCCGTGGAAGGCCGAAGTCACCGAAGGCAGCACCGGGGTCAAGCCCGAGACGATCACGAACTGGTATGCGCAAGTCTATGAACCCGCCACCACCAGCGCGAAACCCGCATCCAACAGCTAGCCCGAGAGGACTGAAAGCCATGAGCAAGAAAACCAGCAACGCTAAGGCTGCAAGCACGGTGGAGTCTGGCCGGTCAGCGACTGTGCTGATTGGTGGGGAGCCGTTCGAATTGGTGCTCACCACCCGCGCCACCCGGCTCATCGCCGAACGCTACGGCGGACTTGAGCACCTCGGCGAGGCCCTCGAAACCTCTGATGATCTGGGTAAAACGCTCGGTGAGGTGATTTGGCTGATCACGCTGCTAGCCAACCAGTCAGTCCAGATCCACAATCACCGCCACCCAGACGGCAAGCGCCCAGAGCTGAGCGTGGATGAGGTTGAACTACTCACTGTGCCTGCTGATCTGGCGGACTATCGTGGCGCGATCGCCGAAGCCCTCCAACGAGGCACACGCCGAGACATCCTGACCGAGCCAGTCCCAAAAGCACCAGCAGTGGACGCGTAGTCGACAACGATCAGGCTGTGTTCACGCGGCTGGCGTATATCGGAATGGCCCATCTCCACCTATCGCGGGTGGAGGTGGGCTTAACCGTGTTCGGGGAACTCTTGGATCTGGTCGACTGCTGGCGACTCGAAACCGGCAGAGCCCAACCCTTACGTCAATGGTTCATCGACGACGTGATTCCTGCCGGGATTTAGATACTGTTCCAGTGGGCTTTTAGTTCGTGAGCGAATTGCGTGGGCATTGATTGATGCCACTGATGACCCGCGTCTGGCACAACGATGAGGCGGGCTGGTGGGATCTGTTGGCTGATGGTGCGGGCGGCAGGAAGATTCGCACGGTCTTTCGAGCCGCACGCAATCGTCGTTGGAACCGCGATATTTCCAAGCTCTGGCTCAAAATCAATGGCTGATATTTGACGCAGGATTTCCAGCAACTGTTGCTTGGAAATCTGTGGTGGGCACACGAGACGCTCAGGCAAGACTCGCATGAGAACGCTTTGAATGCACATCAATACTTTAGGAGGGCGCGCCTGCGGAGCTGAAAGAAACAGGGAGCGAACCATGTGCGGGTGCCGTATAGCCAGATCAAGACCCATCACCGCACCAAGAGATAATCCAACCACGTCGACTGGATCATTCAGTGATGCGGCGAGTTCGTCCGTGCGCTCATGTAACGACCATGGCATTCCTGATGGCTGACCGAAAACAGTGGGCGTGAGCGCGTCAATGCTCTCGAACTCGTTGATGACACCATTCCAGGCTTGCGGGGTCTCACCAAGTCCGTGGAGGAAAAGCACCGGAATGCTCATCGCTGCAAACCACGAGTGGCAAGATGCCACGCTACAAGCCCGATCGCACATATTGCGAAACCTGCTGCATTAGCGATGCCCGTGACGGGATGCACGACACCGCTCATCCACAAAACAGCGAAAACGACCGTACCGATGACGAGTAAAGCAAACAACGGCCATACCCACCGGCGATTAGTTACAACATTGGCCCACACGATTCCTCCTCATCCTCTAGCCAATTTTAACCCCCAGCAACGCGAAGGAATACAGACCTATGGCCGACTCCAGTTTTGGTTTGAAGATCGGGCTTGAGGGTGAGCGTGAGTTCAAGCGCGCGATCACGGATATTAACCGCGAGATGCGTGTTCTCGGCAGTGAGATGAAGCTTGTGGCGTCCTCGTTTGATAAGAACGACAAGTCCGCCGAAGCCCTCACCGCCCGCAACCAAGTACTCGGCAAAGAAATCGAAGCTCAAAAGTCGAAGATTGAGACCCTGCGCGCAGCACTCGAAAACAGCGCTTCCTCGTTTGGTGAGAATGATTCGCGGACGAAGAATTGGCAGATCCAGCTCAACAACGCAGGCGCGGAGCTCAACCGCCTTGAAGGCGAACTCAAAGCCAACAACGACGCCCTCTCTGATTTCGGGAACGAGGTCGACGGTGCCGGTGATGATGCGAAGGGGGCTGCGAAGGACGCAGGACGTCTTGAGGGCGCGGTCGATGATCTCGGAGACGAGATGGACTCCACCAGCTCCAAAATCCGCATCTTCGGCGACGTGTTGAAAGCCAACCTCGCCTCCGAAGCCATCATCGCCGGGGTGAAGGGTATCGGGCATGCGATCGCCTCGATCGGTCGCGGCATGGTCGGAGCCTTGAAAGAGGGCGTGGAGTACAACGCCCGCATGGAGCAATACTCGACTTCCTTCACCACGATGCTCGGCGATCAAGCCAAAGCCCAAAAACTCGTCAATGATCTGAAAGTACAGGCGGCAAAGACTCCGTTTGGTATGGAGGACCTCGCGGGCAACATGCAAACCCTCCTGAGCTTTGGCATGAGCTTGGAGGATGCGAAAAAGCACCTCAACGAAATCGGCGACATTAGCCAAGGTGACGCGGTGAAGATGGAGTCCTTGACGCTCGCCTTCGCCCAAATGTCCTCGACCGGCAAGCTCACGGGGCAGGACTTGCTGCAGATGATCAACGCCGGATTCAACCCGTTAGAGGAAATCAGCCGCAAGACCGGCAAAAGCATTGGTGAACTGAAAGAGGATATGGCGAAGGGTGCTATTTCGGCTGATATGGTCGCTGACGCCTTCGCCAGTGCTACTGCTGAGGGCGGTCGCTTCTACGGAGCCATGGACGCCCAATCCAAGACCTTTAGCGGCCAGCTCGCAACAATGCAGGACGGGATCGAAAACCTCAAAGGCCTCCTCGCAGGCGGAGTCTCTGAGGCGTTGGCGGGTTCGGTGTTGCCGATGGTCAACGGCTGGATCGACGAACTCACGACAGCGTTCGAAGAAGGAGGAACACCCGCCCTCATCGACACTCTCGGTAGCGTATTGCAAGAAGCACTTGGTTTTATTGCTGAGCAGCTACCGATGGTGGTCGAGACCGGCATGAGCATTTTGACCGCGCTCCTTGAAGGCATTATCAAGGTGTTGCCACAAGTAGCAGAAACAGCCGTGACGCTGATCATCGCTTTAGTAGAAGCAATCATCGAAACGTTGCCGTCTTTGTTGGAGGCGGCGATTCAGATCATCGCCACCCTCGTCTCTGGTATCGGCGAAGCACTACCGGAACTGGTTCCTGCGGCGGTGGAGATGCTCATGGCTTTAGTGCAGGGCCTGGTCGATAACCTCCCGTTGCTTCTTGATGCGGCGTTGCAGCTCATCACCGGACTTACCGAAGGACTCATCGCATCAATTCCCATCATCATCGAAGCCCTCCCACAGATCATCACCGGGATTGTCACGTTCCTTGTGGGGGCGATCCCGCAGATCATCGAAGCAGGAATCCAACTACTCACCGCCTTGATCGGGGCGCTGCCTCAGATCATCACAGCAATCGTCGCAGCACTCCCACAGATTATTACTGCAATCGTGGACGGCGTGGTGGGTGCGATCCCACAACTGATCCAAGCAGGCATTCAGTTGTTGACGGCGTTGATTGGGGCGCTACCGCAGATCATCACGACGATCGTCGCCGCGCTCCCGCAGATTATCGCCAGTATTGTATCGGCGATTGGTGGGGCGATCCCGCAACTCGTCCAAGCAGGCATCCAACTCCTCACCGCGTTGGTACGAAACCTGCCGCAGATCATTTCCACAATCGTCGCAGCAATCCCATCGATTATTTCTGGGATTGTGTCTGCTGTTGGGCAGGGCGTGTGGCAGATGGTGGAGGCGGGTAAGAACCTCGTCTACGGCCTGTGGAATGGCATCCAAGGCTTGGCGGGCTGGTTGTGGAATCGGGTCTCGAACTGGGCAAGCGGAATTTGGGACTCCATCACCGGCTTCTTCGGTATCCACTCACCATCTCGCAAGATGGCCTGGGCAGGACAGATGCTTGTCGAAGGCCTCGCAGGCTCCATCCGCACGGACGGCAACGAAGCCGTCACCGCCGCTACTGGTTTAGCTAGGGACACGATGGACGCCTTCGCCGACCTTGAAGACGGGCTGAGCGTCCCGATCGAGGCGGTGGCGGATCTACAGGTACCTGCCGTTGACCTCACCCCACAACCCATAGCTATCAGCCGCGATACGAGTGGCAATGCTGATAGTGAGCGGGTGGATGTCGCGAGCATCGTCGATGCAACAGCAAAACGCATCCTCGGGTCTTTGGATATTTCAGTGACGTTGTCGGATGGGACGCTGGTTGGCAAACTCGCACCCGCTCTCGACAAGCAACTCGCACGCCTTGATCGGCGGCAGACCGTGATGGCAGGAGGCTACTAATGTATGGCTTCACCCTGGACAACACGGTGACGTCCGCGTCGCTTGGTCTGCGGCTCGTCGCGCCGGTGGCGATTCCCGCAGCCGTCCGTGCGGTGGATGATATTGAGGTCGAAGGACGCGCCGGAACCCTCACGCGCTTCACGGGCTGGGAGGATACCGAGATCGAGCTTGAGCTCGCCGTTCCTGTTCGTGACGGGCTCGACCAGTATCGGCAGGCTGCTCACGAGCTGACGGGCTCTTCGACGATTGCGTTGACTGCCGAGCCTGGTGTTTACCGCAAGGTTAAGCACTGCGAAGTGAGCGAACTGCGCCGGGAGCTGTCGGGGTGGGGGTTCTTCACCGCGCGCCTGACCTGCCAGCCCTTCACTTACCTGACCGAGGGATTGAATCCGGTAACGCTCACTGCATCTGGGACGATCACGAACCCCGGCCTACTCGATGCGGATCCGATCATCACCGTTACTGGCACCGGAGCGTTGTCTTTGACGATCAATGCGCGCGTCTATCACGTGAATTCGCCAGCAGGTTCCGTCACGCTCGACAGCGCGCGTCTCGTCGCACACGCCCACGGGAGAATCCAGACCGATGCGCTCACCGAAACCTTCCCGACCTTCAAGCCTGGGATCAATCGCCTCACGCTCGGCGCGGGTATTTCGAAGATCGTGATCACGCCGAACTGGCGCAACCCCTAACACCCAACTCACGCAAGTTCCGATGGCCATCCCTTCGTGGGGTGGCCAAATTGTTTTGTTTGGAAGGCTCACTCATGATTACGGTTCACGACCGCACCGCCACGACATTCACCACCACCGGGCTAGGAGTCTTGGATCGGGAAATCATCAACCCGATCGTGGTTGAGGAACTTGGCGGCGAATTCTCACTGACCTTCACCTACCCAGCAGACGGCCCCGCAGCCACGCACCTCGTACTTGAGAACATTGTGGCAGCGCCCGTGCCAGGACTGGAGCAACGGCAGGGTTTCCGCATCAGCGAGGTCGTCACCACCCTCGAAGGAACGCTGGAAGTGACGGCGTTTCATGTCTTCTATGATCTGGCCGCGAACCTCATCGCCGACACCTACGTTGTCAACAAAACCGCGAAAGATGCACTCACTCAAATCCTTGGCGCGGCAAACACCAACCATAATTTCACTGCCACAAGCTCGGATACGGTGACGCGATCCTCGGCACGGATGGTACGCATGCCCATCGCCCAAGCTCTCATGGATGCGGGCGAGGATAACACGCTCATCTCGCGTTGGGGCGGCGAACTGGCCCGCGATAATTTCCATATCCATCACTCCGCTCGGCGTGGGCGAAATACAGGCGTTGTCATCCGTGATCGGAAGAACCTCACTGGGTTTGAGTCATCCATTGATTTTTCGACGGTGGCGACGCGGATTCTCCCGGTGGGCTACGACGGCCTACTCCTACCCGAGCTCTATGTGGATTCGCTGAAGTTGGGTGATTATGTGGTGCCGCGTATCCGCGTCATCCGCTACGGACAAGTCAAAGCCATCACGGATAAAGACAACCCACGTGAAGGCGAGCTTCCACTCGACCAAGCACACGCGCAGTTGCGCCATCTGGCAGCAGCAGAATTCAGCGCCAAGCATGTGGATGAGCCGTCCGGGTCGTACAAGATCCGCTTCACTGACCTTTCACAAACCCGTGAATACGCTGACCTCGCACGGCTGGAAACCGTCGAAATTGGCGACACCGTGACCGTCCGCCACGCTGATCTTGGTGTTGCGCTCACGGCACGGGTGGTCGCTTACGAATACAACCCACTCGCGCTCCAGTACATTTCGGTCGAACTGGGTTCTACTGCTCGGAAGTTCACGTCCGTCACCCGGCAAGTGAAGACTGCCATCAATACGGCGGTGGCTGCATCGGATACGGCAGGATTCGCCCTCGCAAGCGCTGATGGGAAGAACACCAACCACTACGGCACCACCCAGCCCGAGAAGGCACAGCTCGGCGACACATGGTTCAAAAGCAACGGCGAAACCACCGAAATCTGGATATACCGGCTCACCGACACCGGGCAGCCCGGCTGGGTCGCCCTCGCCACCGATCTGAACCATGCACAGATCAGCGCGGAACTCGACGCAGCACGCACGCAGGTCGACCAAGCCCTCACCACCGCACAAGACGCACAAACCGCCGCCGATGCTGTCGCCACTCAGATGGCTTCGGCGCAGGTCGATATTGACCAGGCCAATACCGCAGCCGCTGGTGCTACCCAGTTGGCGCAAGATGCCCACGACGTTGCGGTTACCTCGGATGGGCGGCTCACGGTTGCCGTTGTTGACCCGAGCGTAGCGGACGCGGCTGGCAGGCCGGAGGGTGCGCTATGGCAAGTGCGCGTAGACGGCGTGATCGCCCGCCAATACATTCTCACCAACAACCAATGGGAGCAGACACCGGTGGGTGGCGCGATGATCGGGTCGAAAGCGATCAGCCAAGCACACATCGCAGACGCCGCCATCGGCACCGCACACATCGCTGATGCCGCGATCACCAACGCGAAAATCAGCTCACTGTCGGCAGACAAGATCACGGCTGGGTTCTTGGCGGCTGACCGTATCGCCACGGGAAGTATTACCTCCGACAAGCTGACAATCGCGAGTGGGTTCATCACCACCGCAATGATTGCCAACGCCGCGATCACGGACGCAAAGGTTGGCAGTCTATCGGCGTCGAAGATTACGACCGGTACCTTGTCGGCTGCACGCATCGCAGCAGGGTCCATTACCTCGGACAAGTTGACGATCGCTAACGGTTTTATCCAGTCCGCGATGATCAAGGACGCTGCGGTCACATCGGCCAAGATTGCTTCGCTGGATGCTGGGAAGATCACCACCGGGACGTTGTCGGCGACACGGATTGGGGCTCGCTCGATTACGGCAGACAAGCTCGCGACCAACGCCATCCAAGTAGGCCTAGCAGGCTGGACGCAATCTATCCGCATCACCCCGTATCAGATCGCTTGGTACAACGGCTCCACCTTGGAAGGGACAATCTCCAGTTCCGGGATGAAATTCTGGTACGGCACCCGCTACATCGGGGAAATGGCACGCCGTGCTCACAAGGACAAGCCCGACGTGCAAGGCGTCGTCAACCAGGTCGCCTATCAAGGCGACTATGTGGCCTGGACATACCAGACGGTTTCCGACGGCACCTACTACACCTGCCTCACCCTGGATCCGAAGGGACGCTTCTACGGCAAGGCCGGCATTCATCTCGGTGCTGACTTGCGCACCAACGGCTACAAGTTCTACACCACCGGCTCGCGCTACGTGACCTTGCAAGACTGCACGCTCACCGGGAAAGGCACCTACGCCGGGTGGGCGTCGAGCAATGGGCTGGCGAAGATCGTCTTCCACACCTACGACGTCATGGTCGTCACCAATGGGTCGTATTACAACATGACCCGCCTATTCGACCGCACCAAAGATTTGATGTCGCGGATGAACGCGATCCTCAGCCTGCTCAATCAGGGGTGGATCACATCCATCTCCGGAACCGGATCGAACATCACGTGGCGGTACTTCTCCAACACTGGCTTATCGACCATGTCCACCAACCTCGCATAAGTAAAAGGAAACACTGATGAAGATCAAGATCGCCAACCAGCACCTCCAACCCGTCGCCGACCTACTCACCAATATGCCGTTGAAGGCGGTACAGTCCCGTGCCCGCTCGAAACTTCTAACGTTGGTGAGGGAGGCGATTGCTCGGTTTGGGGAGGACGAATACGACCTCGTCACCCAATTCGCAACACTCGACGATCAGGGTCGCCCAGTCTTTGGTAACGACGGCACCTTTGCTCTCGCTGACCCCGATAAAGCGAGTGAATTCCTCGAAGCTCGCCAAGCCCTGCTCGCGTCGATCGCTGAAGTATCTGGCCCGACCTACGACGGCCACGACAAGGACGTGAAAGCACTTCTTGACGGCTATGAGGGTGAGCTGTCTGGCGTGGCGGCGGAAGCCTACGACGTCCTCTACGACGCCATCACCAAGGGTGGCCAATGAACATTGACAACGAGAACACAGAACTGGCTGAAGTCACGGCCGATGAGTCAACATCTAGCGAAGAAGTGCAGCTACCCATCGTCCCAGTCGAATCCGACACCACACCCGTACCACCAGCAGAAACCATCGAAGCCCAAGAACTCCCAGCGCCCAAGGCGGCATTCTTCGACTTAAGCCTGCCAATTCTCGAGGTCTTGACTGACCCGACCATGTAGCCCAGTGCTACACCAATTTTTGATGCCTTCACCCCTTGGTGGGTGTGGGCAATTTTTTATGCCCACGAAAGGAATCATTCTCATGTCTCTAAACGCCATCTGGCACGCCATCCAAACCGGCATCGCTGGTATTGGTGCGTGGCTCGCCGCTTATCTTGGAGGTCTCGACGGCCTCGTCTATGCCCTGATCGTCTTCGCTATCGCCGACTACATCACCGGGGTGCTGGCCGCCATCAACGAGCGCCGCCTCAGCTCATCCGTCGGTTTTAGGGGTATCAGCCGCAAGATCCTCATCTTTACCCTCGTCGGCCTCGCCCACCTCATCGACGTCCATATTCTCGGAGCACCCGGCGTGCTTCGTGCGGCGGTCATTTTCTTCTACCTATCCAACGAAGGCATCTCCCTGATCGAGAACGCCACCCGCTTGGGTCTGCCTGTGCCTGCCCAGATGCGTGGAGCTTTGGATGCGATCGCGAACCGCGCCGACACCAGACCCTCACTGACCGAAACAACCGCTGAACACCCAACAGATAAGGAGATTCACTGATGAAGAATTGGCTCGCGCTTGAGGCCGACATCGACCTCATCATGAACACACACTACACACCCGGCAGGAACGGTCGGCGGATCGATAAGGTCATCATCCACCACAACGCCGGAAACCTCACCATTAGGGGCTGTTACGACGTGTGGCAGTCCCGTCCTGCTTCCGCCCACTACCAAGTCCAAACTGACGGACGCATCGGCCAGCTCGTGTGGGACCGGGACACCGCCTGGCATGCAGGCAACTTTGCCGCCAACACCACCAGTATCGGCATCGAACACGCCGATGTTTCTTCCGATCCTTGGTCGGTATCCGACGCATGTTTGGATAACGGAGCACACCTCGTCGCGGCCGTTTGCAAGTTCTACGGTCTTGGCCGCCCGGTCTGGGGTAAGAACGTGTTCGGGCACAAGAACTTCTCCTCGACCGAATGCCCCGCCTCGCTGGCAGGCAGTCAGCACACCGCGTATATGGCACGAGCACAGTCTTGGTATGAGCAGATGACCGGCAACACCCCAGTACCAGCACCAGCCACACCGGACATCGACGCTCTCGCCGATGCCGTGATCCGTGGCGACTACGGCAACGGGGATGAGCGCAAACGTCGCCTCGGAGCCAACTACGCCGCCGTCCAACAGCGAGTCAACGAAAAGCTCTCCGGCCGAACGCCCACGAAGCCCGCCGGGCCCAACATCGATGCTCTTGCCGATGCCGTGATCCGTGGCGACTACGGCAACGGCGAAGAGCGTAAACGCCGTCTCGGAAACCTCTACAGCGCTGTGCAAGCGCGAGTGAACGCCAAGCTCGGCTACTAACCCCGCACGCCCCTGTGGCGTATTGAAGCCCCGTCATCACTGTGACTTCCCAACTTTCGGGAAGCCGGTGGTGGCGGGGCTTTTCGTCATTTTACGGACGGATTTAACACATACGGGTTTGTCGGCAGTGGGGTGAAGGGAGTGACCCCACTGTGAAGAACATTGAAGAAGAACGTATCCGTAACCTGCGCACGGCGGGCTGGGGGTATAAAGCGATTGCCGAGTTTTGCGCCCTGACTCGTGACCAGGTCCGCTCGTACTGCACCAACCGAAATCTCGACGCCGGGTTGGTGATGGCCTGGCAGGTATGCCAGTGGTGTGCCAGCCCCATTCGGGGAGGTGTTCGGGCTCGGTTTTGCTCGCCCGCATGCAGACATAAAGCGTGGCGGCACCGACAGAAAACCGAGCCAGTGCGCGAGCAGACCTGTACGCACTGCGGACGCCGCTTCGCGATCGTGGACAAACCGGGCCAAAAGTACTGCTGCCACGCCTGTTATGTACGTGCTCGCTTCGGCACCCGTGGCGGACGACCATGAACGCTCTCACGGCTCGGGTTGATCAGATGACACAGCCTGAGATGTTCGCCCGAGAACTCGCCTTTATTACTGACGCTCACGTCTTAAGCATGCTGGCAAGTCGGGGTGTGCTCACATCTTCAGAGTATCGGCGTGCCTATCGGCTGTTGTGGGAGGACCGGAACCCGATCTATCAACCACAGATTGTGGGCGAAACGACTGGATAAACACCGCCTTTAGAGCGTGTATAGACCTAACGCGAAAGGAGAAAACGTGGCACACATCAGTGTGGTGACACCAGTTCGGCCGCCGACCCCGAAACTGGTCAACGTAGCAGCATACGCGAGGGTCTCAACCAACGGCACAGAGCAGTTAGCATCCCTATCGGCGCAGGTTTCGTATTATTCGCGCCTGATCCAGTCCACACCCGGATGGGCCTATGCAGGCGTGTTTATCGACGAGGGTATCACCGGCACGTCAACGAAATCCCGGCAAGGCCTGGCCGACTTGATGGACGCAGCCAGGGGCGGGGGTGTCGATATTGTGTTGTGTAAATCAATCTCACGCCTGGCCCGCAACACTGTCGACCTGCTCGCTACGGTCCGTGAGCTCAAAGACCTTGGCGTGGCCGTACGGTTCGAACGCGAACGTATCGACACCCTTAGCGCTGACGGGGAACTGCTGTTAACCTTGCTGGCCTCGTTCGCCCAAGAAGAATCACGCTCGCTATCCCAGAACGTGAAATGGGCAATCCGCAACCGATACAAGAACGGTGGCACGAACTCCTTCGTTGTCTATGGCTACCACTGGGCAAACGGCCAGTTCACCATCATCGACGAAGAAGCCAAGATCGTGCGCTTACTGTTTGCCAATTATCTCGATGGGATCAGCCCGGAAAAGACCGCTGGCATGCTCAACGCTGAAGGTAAACGCTCTCGGGGAGGGGGACGGTTCTACGGATCCGTGTTTCGTCGCATGCTCGAAAACGAGCGGTACAAGGGCTGCCAAATGCTACAGAAAATGTACCGCCCCACAATCCAAGCACCCACACGCTCCTTCAACGACGGGGAGCTGCCGCGATACTGGGTCGAGCAAGCCCTCCCAGCGATCATTGATCAGGCGATGTTTGACACGGTGCAAGCAGAAATCGCGCACAGGCGTGAGGTGGGCCCGGCGGCGACCCCGTCAAAGAACACGGGCGTATTCACCGGGCGGATCTGCTGCGCGGCGTGCGGGAAGAACTATCAACGCAAAACCCGCACCTACAAGTCTGGAACCTCATACAAGTTCTGGCGCTGCTGGAGTGCCTGCACCGGGAACGGCAATCCCTGTAGGGGGCACAACCTGCGCGAAACGCTCCTCGAACAAGCCTGCGCAGACATGCTCGGCACCCAGGGTTTCGACCCTGTCCAGGTTGGCGAGCAGGTCGTGATGATCGAGGCCTTCGAGCATCAGCTCACCTTCCACCTCGCGGATGGAACTATGACGCCGGTGGGCTTAACCAGTGAGGGGTGGTTGGCATGAGTCGCACGGTCACTGCGATACCCGCAACAAAGAAGGTTCGATCTGCCGCAGCCTCATCTGGGGTACCGGCGCGCAGAAGGGTCGCCGCCTACGCGCGAGTCTCTACCGAGATGGAAGAACAAACCTCATCATATGAGGCGCAAATCGACTACTACACCACCTACATTCGCTCCCGTAATGATTGGCAGTTCGCGGGCATGTACTGCGACGAAGGTATCTCTGGCACCTCTATGAAGCGCCGTGAGGGATTCCAAACCATGATCGATGACGCCCTGGCAGGCAAAATCGATCTGATCCTCACCAAAAGCGTCTCCCGGTTCGCACGCAACACCGTCGACTCGCTCACTACCGTGCGCAAGCTCAAAGACGCAGGCGTCGAGGTTTATTTTGAGAAGGAAAATATTTACACCTTCGACGCCAAAGGCGAGCTATTGATCACGATCATGAGCTCACTGGCGCAAGAAGAATCCCGCTCCATCTCCGAGAACGTCACCTGGGGACATAGGAAACGTTTTGCCGATGGAAAAATCATGGTGCCCTACAAATCCCTACTCGGATACAAGAAAGGAGCGGACGGTAACCTCGTCATTGCCGAAACCCAGGCACCGACTGTCCGGTTGATCTACCAGCTTTTCCTTGACGGGATGGCGATCAGTGAGATTAAAACCGAGCTCGCGCAGCGTAAGATTCTCACCCCGCGTGGGAAAGAAGTGTGGTCAACGTCGACAGTGCGCTCGATCTTGTCGAATGAAAAATATAAGGGCGATGCCCTTCTCCAAAAGACGTTTACCACCGATTTTCTTACTAAGAAGATGAAGGTCAACGAGGGTGAAGTGCCCCAATACTACGTATCAGGTAATCACGAGCCGATTATTGCTCCGCGTATCTGGGATCAGGTGCAATACGAGCTCGCCACCAGGCATGGCAACATATCCTCAGCGAAGGTCGGCTTGTTCTCCACCAGGCTCAAGTGTGCGCAGTGTGGGTCGTGGTATGGGCGTAAGACGTGGGCGTCGAACACGAAATATAAGTACACAGTCTGGCAATGCAACCATAAATACGCAGGCGAACACCCTTGCAGCAGCGCGACGGTGAAAGACGAGCAGATCAAGGATTCTTTCGTCCAAGCGCTCAATCAACTGATCGCCCGCCAGCCACGGCAAAGCCAGCTACTGCAAATCTTTGACTCCATGTTTGATACGAGCCGTTTGGAAGAACAAGCCGCCGCTTGCCAAACAAAAATCGTGGAACTCACTGAGCAGATCGAAGCACTGATAGCCGAAAATCAGCAACGCGCGCTCGACCAGGACGCCTACCAAAACAAGTACACAGAGCTCGATACTGCCTGCCGTAAGACACTCGCATGCAAAGCGAGCCTAGAGGCAGATATTGCAGCGAACACTGCCAAGCATGCCGCCGTCACCACAGCCCTAGGCGATCTGGCGGGCGAACCTGTGAGCGAGTTCCGCCCCGCGCAGTGGAGCGCACTGATCGACCACGCCATCGTAGACGAGGATACGATCCGGTTCGTATTCCGAGTTGGTGAACAGGTGAGGATTGCCCTGAAAGGGTGATGCTCGTATCGGTTGACGTGCACGGTTAGACACACCTCCCAGAAATTAGGTAAGGTTATCCTTATCTAATAAGGATGGTGTTTGCGTGAACGATAGTGTAATGGATCAGGTTGTTGAAGGCGAGTATGGGTCGGCGAAGGAAAAATCTGTCGCTGGCCAGAACGCGATCCGTCAGCTATCGCAGCCGGTGAAAGGCAAACTGTTCGTCGCGCAGGTCTTAGCGTTCGCCTCCGGGGTGTTGGCCATTGCCCCGTATGTGGCTCTGGTGGAGCTTGGCAGAGAACTTATGCAAGACCAGGTGGACCCGGCGCGAGTGAACTGGATCGTCATACTCCTCGTCAGCGCATACATGACCCGGTTGACCTTATATTTTGTTGCATTGGGCGTGACGCATTTTATTGACCTGTCGTTGCGTAATCAAATGCGCCGCCAGATTGCCGCCCGCATGTCGACTGCTCCGCTGTCGTGGTTTACCCGCGAGGGTGAGGGGAAGATCCGCAAGACCATTCAGGATGATACGGCCACGGTGCACACAGTGATTGCGCACGGGCCGATTGAGAAACTGAACGCGATCGTATCCCCGCTCGCCTTGTTGGCCTATGCGTTCGTGGTGGATTGGCGGCTCGCTCTGCTGTCGATTGCGACGATTCCGATTTATGTGGGCATGTATGGCATGTCGATGCGTGGGATGAATGAGAAGACCGCACAAATGGATACCAAGCTCGCTCAGGTTTCGGCAACGATGGCCGAGTTCGTTGCCGGTATCTCAGTGGTGAAAGCGTTCGGCAAGGTCGGCCAAGCACATAAAGCCTATTTAGATGCAGCTAACGAGTTTTCTAAGTTCTACCGGGCATGGTGCATGCCGCTGGTGTCGATGTCGGTCGCCTCATTTTCGTGGGTGTCGATCCCGGTGTTGTTGATCGTGAACCTTGGCGGTGGCGCGTTGATGATGAACGCCGGTTGGGTGAGCATCTACGAGGTGATAACGACCACGTTGATCGCCTTGGTGTTGCCGGGAGCGTTGATGGCAGTCGCAACCATCGCCTGGTCGTACCAGCTCGCAGGGTCTGCGGCAGTACGGCTGGTGAACGTCATGGAGCTACCGGCATTGCCTCAGCCAGATATGCCGCAGACGCCAAAGGGTCATGATATCGAGATTCGGGGTGTGTCGTATGCCTATGACGAGACCCAAGCGTTAGACGAAGTGAGCCTGAGCATTCCGGCAGGCACGGTGACCGCGCTGGTTGGGCCTTCGGGCGCGGGAAAGTCGACGTTGGCGAGTTTGATTGCCCGCTTCGATGATCCAGATGCTGGCACGATCACTATTGGCGGGGTTGATCTAAAGAGCATTTCCCAGGATGTGTTGTATTCGACGGTCGCATTTGTCCTGCAAGATGCACAGCTTATTCGCGACACCATTCGAAACAACATCGCTCTTGGCGCGCCAGACGCAACCTTGGATCAGGTGCGGCAGGCGGCGCGGGCGGCGCAGATCGATGAGTTCATCATGAGCCTGCCAGATGGTTACGACACTGTGTTGGGTGAGGATACCCACGTTTCGGGCGGGCAGGCAGCCCGTATCGCGATCGCCCGGGCGCTCATGGTTGATGCCCCAGTGTTGGTGTTGGACGAGGCGACGGCGATGGCGGACCCGGAATCGGAATCGAAAATCCAACAAGCTCTCTCGACTCTTGCCAAAGGCAGAACCGTGATTGTGATCGCCCACCGACTGGCCTCGATCAGAGGGGCAGACCAAATCGTCGTCATGGAACGCGGGCGCATTGCTGTGGTCGGTAAACACGACGAGCTGGTGGGTAATGCGCACTATCAGGCACTTCTTGCCCAAGGTGCATGCGAGGAGATGACACGATGAATCAACTATTGCTGCCACGCTTTAAGCGTTTGATGGAACCCGCCTCGTGGCGAGACCTCTCGGTCGGTCAAGCGTGGGGTGCGGTCTCAGGACTGTGTCACGGCTTTGCCCTGCTGACTCTGCTTCCCGCAGCAAGTGCCCTAGCGACCGGAATGCCGGTGTGGGGGTTATCGTTTTGGGGATGGCTCATCGCCTTGGCGGTAATCGCGGTGCTGGGCGTGGGCACGGAGTTTTATGGCATGCGCACCGGCTATATCGGGGCCCTCGGGTTCATTCACGACGTACACCAAGCGGTCGGCAACAAGGTAGCCCGCCTACCGTTGGGAGTGTTCGATTCGGGTAGTTCTGGACGGCTGTCGCGCATGGTCACCCAGGAAATGATGAACTTGGGTGAGTCGGCGGCACATTTCATTTTTTCCCTCGTCCAAAAACTCTCAGCCGTGCTGGTGATCACTGTGGGCACGTGGTTCTGGGATTGGCGGCTGGGACTGACCTTGACGATCGCCTTCCCGATCATGCTCGCCTTCCTTCATATCTCCCGTGTGCTTCTCGATAAGGGCAAGCAGGTTTCCGAACCAGCAGAATCGGAGCTGGCGGCTCGCATGGTCGAATTCGCCACCTGCCAAGGCGCGCTGCGCTCCTGCCATGTCGCCGATGACTACCCGGCCCTTGATCGGGCATTCAAACAGGCTGACCGCAAAAGCCGCAAAGCATTGTGGATCGAAACATTAGCGAACCTGATAAACGGAGTGTTCGTCCAAGCCCTTGTCGTGGTAATGATTTGGCTGACCGCCCAACTCGCCCTCGGCGGGCAGATGAATGCGTTGAACGCTGTGGTCACCATCGGCATGTGCCTGCGGTTCACCACCATGCTCCAAGACATCGGTGGCTGCATGACCGGGCTGGAAGAACGCCGCCAGCAGATGAATCACGTCGACAAGGTCATGGACGCTCCCGAACTGTCCGAACCCGATGTCTCCACCCCGGTGAGCGCTCCTGGTGATGTTCGTTTCGAGGACGTCGCCTTCGGCTACGATCCGGACACCCCGGTTCTCCGTGATATTTCCTTCCATGTCCCGCAAGGCGGCATGTGTGCCCTGGTTGGCCCTTCCGGCTGCGGAAAAACCACAATCGCGAGGTTGGTTGCACGTTTCTGGGATGTGCAGTCCGGCAGCGTATACGTTGGCGGGGTTGATGTGCGCGAGCAGACCACCGAAGATTTGATGCGCCAGGTGTCTCTCGTTTTCCAAGACGTCTATTTATTCAATGACACGCTCGAGGCCAACATTCGCCTTGGCAACCCAGAAGCTACCGATGAAGAAATCAGGTGGGCGGCTGACCTGTCGGGCGTGACGGAAATCGTCAACCGGCTCCCAGACGGCTGGAATTCATTGGCGGGTGCTGGCGGGCGCGCACTGTCAGGTGGGGAACGCCAACGCGTCTCTATCGCCCGCGCCTTGGTGAAGAAGGCCCCGATCGCGCTGTTCGATGAGGCCACCAGCGCGTTGGATGCGGAAAATGAAGCCAACATTGTTGCGGCGATGAACGAGCTACGCAGGCACTCCACACTGATCGTGATCGCCCACAAACTTGAAACCATTCGCCAAGCTGACCAAATCATTGTGCTCTCCCACGGTGGGCGTATCGCCCAGCGCGGGTGCCACGACGAGCTGGTCAACCAGCCAGGTCAATACCGCGATTTCTGGCAAGAGCGCATCAACGCCGCCGGATGGCAACTCGTCTAAAACACAGCACTGTTCACAATCATGAAAGGAATAACTATGTCCACACCCACGTCCTCGCGCCTAAACACGCGCGACTTCATCAATATCGGCGTCTTCACCGCTTTGATGTTTGTCATCGTGTTTGCATTCGGAATGCTCGGGTTCATTCCGGCTGCCATGTATGCCGGTTTCCTGCTTTCTATCCTCGTTAACGGCATCGTCTTTGCGCTGTTTACTGCCCGCACTCCGAAGATGGGGGCATTGACCATCATGCTGATCCTCATCGAAGTCCTCTTCTTCGTAACGGGTCATTGGGTGGGAGGAATTGCGATCGCCGCTGTGTTCGGCCTGCTCGCTGACTTGGTGATCACCAAGGGGCCGAAGAGCGTGAAAGTTCGTGTCCCGCTGGCATATGCACTGTTTATCCTGCCGATCTATGTTTCCCCGTGGATGCCGCTATTTATGAACCAAGACGCATATATGTCGCAGATCGCCGAACAAATGGGTGCCGAGTATGCCGCGAAGATGGCGCAGGTTGTCACGATTCCGATTCTGTTGGGCTTCTTCGTCGTGATGCTCATCGTTGGCTGGCTTGCTGGTCTGTTGGGAACCCGGGTGGCGCGCAAACACTTTGAACGGGCCGGTCTTGTCTAAACTTCCCGACCCGCGCACGATTATCGTAGCGCTCGTCATCGTCTCCACCACGATCTACAGTGCCTACTCGCCGTGGTTCGTGTGTGCTCTGGGCGGATTCGCCGCCGTGATGCTGGCGAGCGCTACGATCAACCCCAACACGCTCGTGCGCCCGAGCTGGGTGGCCGTCTACCTGGCCACGTTTGCGGCTCTCGGCACACTCGTCTTCGTGATACCACTGGTGTGGAAGTCAACGGCCAGCGCGTTCCTCGTGCTGTTTTTGCAGTGGATGTGGCGATTCAGTGTCAGCGCAGGAATGGGAGCCTACGCGATCGGTGTGATCCGACCTGCCACCTTGCAAAAAGCACTCGCCAGCTCACGGATCCCGACTTGTTTCACGATCCCGATCTCAGTCGCGTTACGTGTGCTGCCCGTGATCGGCCACGAGGTTAAAGCGATCTCAGATGCCATGAAACTACGCGGCATGTCCGCGCTTTCCCTGCGTGCGGCGCAATACTTCACAATCCCGCTGCTATCGACCGTGGTACGCAGCGGAGACGAACTGGCATCTGCTGCCCTTGTACGCGGACTGGGCGGAACCGCAAAGCCCACCTCAGTCACGGTCGTGAAATTCCGTGTGATCGACGCGGTCATTCTGCTCATCGTTATCAGCTTCGCGATATGGAGAATCGTCCTATGACAATAGCCCAAGCAACTGGGGTCACCTTCACCTATCGAGGAGCAGACCACCCCTCAATCAATGGCGCCAACCTCACTATTTCGCAGGGAACTGTCACCTTGCTGTGTGGCGCGTCAGGGTCAGGAAAAACCACCGCACTACGGCTATTTAACGGGCTCATCCCGCACTTCCACGACGGCGACCTTACCGGAAGCGTCACAGTCGACGACATTGACGTGGCACGAGTAGATCTATCAGAGCTTGCCCACCACTGTTCGACAGTGTTTCAAAACCCGCGCACCCAGTTCTACACCACCCACGTGCGCCAAGAACTCGCCTTCGGCCCAGAAAATCTCGGCCGCGACCCGCAGGAGATCTGTGCCCGCATTGACGAGGTTGCAGCCGAGTTAGGTATCGCCGACCTGTTGGAATCCCGCGTCACACAACTGTCGGGTGGGCAGATGCAACGCGTGGCCTGCGCCGTCGCCATGTGCAACAACACGTCGCTGATCGTGTTCGACGAACCGACCGCGAACTTGTCCGCTGACGTTATCGACCAACTCGCCACACTCATCGCCATGCTCAAAACCGATGGACACACCATCATCATTGCTGAACACCGGCTAAGTTTCCTTTCCGAGATTGCTGACCGTGTCTACTGCTTCGACAAAGGCAACATCGCCCTCACCGCAACCGGCGAGGAGTTTTATGCCATGCCAGATGAGGAGCGTAAACAGCTTGGGCTGCGATCCCTAGTGACTGTGCCTATGCCACAACTTCCGGAACCGGCAGGAGATGGGCTTGAGATTGACAACCTCACCTTCGCCTACCGCCACGGAAACCCGGTTCTCAACATCGGCCATCTGCTCTTCCCGGCAGGGAAAATCACCGCACTGTTAGGCCCGTGCGGGTCAGGAAAATCAACACTGGCACGCATCATCTGCGGACTCGAAAAAGCCAAAGGTGCATCCATCACACTCAATGGGCAAAAATTCGCCAGCCGGGACGCATACCTTGTCATGCAAGACCCCACCCGGCAGCTATTCTCAGACACAGTCATTGACGAAGTTACGCTCGGGGCAACCAGAGTCGAAAAACAACACATCGACGCCCACGCGATCCTTAAAGAACTCGACCTCACCGACCACGAGTCCGATCATCCGCAAGCGCTGTCTGGTGGGCAACGTCAACGTCTGGTTATTGCTACAGCGCTTGCCGCGAACAAGAAGGTCTACATCTTCGACGAGCCGACATCAGGTGTTGGCTACAAGCACCTTGTCGCGATTTCCCGAGTAATGCGTAAACTCGCTGACACTGGTGCCGTCGTCATCGTCATCACCCACGATGCTGAACTCGTTACCGAGGTCGCCGACCACGCTATCCACCTCGACCAAATCAACGCCTGCTAACGCAAACGCTCGCTCGGTCGAAAGAGAGGAAAGCATTTCCGCAGGTCAGGGCAAACGCGCTATACACTCGCTAACGCAAGCGATTTTCTTGACCCCCTTGGGGCGTACTCGCTAACGCAAAAGGGTACTTATCATTTTCGACGTCATAGTGGAGCGGGCGACGGGAATCGAACCCGCCTCTACAGCTTGGGAAGCTGTCATTCTACCGATGAACTACGCCCGCGCGGCTATTAGATTAACTATTAGCAGCACGTGTAAGTATAGCCGCATATGGGCCTCATGAGCAAAATCGACCGCACCTGTGGTTCGATTCGGCACGCACACACCTACAATTGGGATATGGATCAAGAATCACTTCAACCAGTTGTCGCCGCCGCGATCATCAACACCACCCACAATCAGCCAAAACTGCTTGCCGCGCAGCGTTCGTATCCACCCGAACTTGCTGGGAAGTACGAGCTGCCCGGCGGCAAAGTTGAAGCTGCTGAAGCACCCCTTGCAGCATTGGAACGGGAGATCCGCGAAGAACTCAACTGTGCGATAAAGATTCACCGTTTTCTTCCTTGTCCAAATTCTCCTGAGGGAACCTGGCCGATCCTCGGTGGCCGGCGCATGTACGTGTGGGTTGCCGGCCCACTGTCCACCCCTCAGGTTGGAAATTCACATTCAAAACTACAATGGGTTACGTTACCGCAAGCACGGGCACTCCCCTGGCTTGGCCCTAACTGGCCGATTGTTGAAGCGGTCTTTAACAACCTTTAACTCTGCAGTAGTGCCCGCATCTATTCAAAACCCAACCTGAAATCTTCAAATACTAGTCTGAAATCCGCCAACGTGTAAAACACTAAGATGACAATCACACCGATTGGCATTGACGCACCGATCTCACGTAGAACCTCACTGTCAGCAAGACGCTTCAATACGACAAACGGTGCGGCACGCAGAACAAACGTAACCACAGAAGCAATCAGTATCACAGACACTACGTACATCACGGGCCCACATCCGTTCTATCTGGAAACAAACGCGGTTCACTTCCACCACCGTGATCCAAGTCGTGACCACTGCGACCAATGGAACTATCACTGCGGCGAGCCGTACGGCCACCAAAATGGCAACTGAAGCGCCCACCCTGCAATGCATTGACACGCAGGGGTAAAACTAAAGTGAAACTCAACAACGCAACAATCAACATCAGGTCTTTACCTGCAGCCAAACCAATAACCGCACACACCACAGCCACCAGCAGTGACATCGGGATAATCCACCACCACGAAATCCCGGCAGCTACCGTGTACATCCCGTACCCAATTCCGAGTGGCAAGTACCCAGCTGCAACCGGCAAACTTAGTTTCACCGCCGCAGCAAACCCCGGGGTGGAAGAACTGCTTGAAGAGCGAGCCATGCCCTCAAGATTATTAAAAAGGCGTGAAGGAGGCGGAAGGAGTCTCAACTTTGAAACGTAAAACCTATCTCACAATCCAAGCTTTACAGACGAAAAGGCAGTAAGTGTCATAATACTGGTATGCCGAGAATTATTGGATCCTCCATAGGTGAGCACCGAGAAAAGACGCGACAGTCGCTTTTTGATGCGCTCTCTAGCTTGCTGCAAGAAAAACCGTTCGAACAGATCACCATGTCAGAGATTTCAAAAGTCTCCGGAGTGGGGCGCACAGCCGTGTACAATCACTTCAAAGATAAAGAAAGTCTGCTGCTGGCACTAATGAGTGCAGCCACCGAAGAATTCGCGACCGTCCTATCGCAAGCACTGCAGCTCTCTCGCGATCCAATCACCCAACTACGCATTTACGTGCGCGCCCAACTGGAGCTGAAAAAACGCTACCACCTAGCAGAAGGCACGTCGCTGCGCGGAGTTGCCACCGCCGGATTCCACAGTGAACTCAAAGCTCACGGCTCACTGGTGGCGCACATCCTGCACCACCTGCTGAACAACGCGAAAACACAGCAGGCAATCACCGTGGAGCCGAACGCGCAGATCATCAACCTGATCCACTCTTGCCTAGCCGCCCAGGCGTTACCCCGCGATCAAAACGAACGCCAACGCGTGATGACGCAGGTTGAGAACTTCATTTTGCGTGCCGTGGGTGCCAGTGAAGAAGCCATCGCACGCGTCGACCCAGCGGTGCGGGACCTGCGTTTTATCGGCGAAGATGAGGACCTAGCTGGCACCGAACAGGCAGGCAACGTACGCGCTGGTGAAAGCACGTCCGCCACCTACCTAAGGTGCCCCGTTATTGGAGCGTAACCGCGGAGCCGGCACCTATTGGAGCGTAACCGCGGGGCGTGAGCTCCGCGGCGCACTACCAGCAGCCCACTAATCAGGGTCCCCCGCGGTTAGCGGCGAGTTAGCAGCCTAGCTTTGGTTTCCAGCTTGGTTCTGCGCCGCCACTTCCTCACGGACCTTATCCATGTCCAGCTCTTTGATTTGCTTGATCACATCATCAAGCGCGGCCCCTGGAATAACCCCGGAGTGACGGAACACCGCAATCCCCTCACGGAACGCCATCAGCGTGGGAATCGAAGAGATCGACGCTACCGCCGCTAACTCCTGTTCTGCTTCCGTATCCACTTTTGCGAACACAACATCCTCATGGCGACCAGAAGCCTCATCATAAATAGGTGCGAACTGGCGGCAGGGGCCACACCACGACGCCCAAAAATCAATGAGGACAATATTGTTATCCGTAATCGTCTTCTCAAAATCAGCGGACTTCAGATCGATCGTTGACATATCGGTTCCTTTCCACCCGTGGCGAATACGCGCAAACCAAACTAGCGGCGAATGCGCACACGCATTTGCAAGGCGCAGTGCGCTCCCACCACTTCCACCGCGACCACTAGACGGCAGCGGCGCAGAAAACGGTTGACGTATTCCCAAAAAGGGTGTTTACAGTATCGACTTTGTGCCTACCACTATGTACAACGTGTCCGGCGCGCGTCAATATTTCACAAGCCACTAGATGTGAGCAGTATCACCGATCGCTCTGGTAGTGCTGGTTTTAGAACACGTTTTTCTGGGTGTTATCTCGATTTCTTAGGCTGCGTTTTCGGCCTACACGTTCTCCTCTTGTGCCACGAGCTCCGCGATCTGCACCGTATTTAACGCCGCCCCTTTGCGCAGATTATCACCCGCAACCACGAGCACCAGGCCGCGCCCATCTTCAACGGCTTGGTCTTGCCGGATTCGCCCCACCAGCGAATTATCTTGCCCAGCAGCCGCGAGCGGCGTGGGTACCTCCACCACGTCCACACCGGGCGCGTGTTCCAACAGTTTCTTTGCTTCTTGAGGGGATATGGGTTGGTTGAACTGCGCGTGAATAGTCAACGTGTGCCCGGTGAAAACGGGGACGCGCACGCACGTACCAGACACCGCCAAGTCAGGTAGGTCGAGGATTTTGCGTGATTCGTTGCGTAGTTTTTGTTCCTCATCAGTCTCCGCGGACCCGTCGTCAACTAGGTTGCCCGCGAGCGCCACCACGTCAAATGCGATTGGGGCGGCGTACACCTGCGGGTCCGGTAGGTCTAGTGCGTGCCCGTTTGTGACCAGTTGCGTCAGGTCTTGTTCCGCCCCGGCTTTCACCTGGCTGATTAGTTCGTTAACGCCCGCCAACCCGGATCCGGACACCGCCTGGTAGCTAGAGATGAACAGGCGTTTTAGCCCCGCGGCGTCGTGGAGTGGTTTCAGCACTGGGATTGCCGCCATGGTGGTACAGTTCGGGTTCGCGATAATCCCTTTGGGTCGATGGGCGATAGCCTGCGGGTTCGCTTCAGTTACCACCAGTGGCACGTCTTTATCGCCCCGCCACGCAGACGAGTTGTCTACCACCACGGCTCCGGCGGCGGCGAATTTTGGGGCGTATTCGCGTGAGGCACTGGCGCCCGCAGAGAACACAGCTATCTCAATACCGGAGTAATCCGCAGTCGCCACGTCTTCTACCACAACGGTTTTACCCGCGTACTCCAACTCTGTGCCGGCAGACCGGGCGGATGAGAAGAAACGGACGTGAGTTGCTGGAAACTCGCGTTCTTCCAGTATTGTTCGCATAACCCGGCCCACCTGCCCGGTGGCTCCGACGACTGCCAGAGTTAGTTCTTTCATCGTCCGCTCCCTCCATAAACAACAGCTTCACTATCGGTTGAATCTAGGTCGAAAGCAGAGTGTACGGCTCGAACCGCGGCGTCTAACTGCTCATATTTAACAACGACGGAGATGCGGATCTCTGACGTGGAAATCAGGTCGATGTTAATACCGGCTTGCGACAGGGCGTCGAACAATTTAGCGGACACCCCCGGGTTGGTGCGCATCCCCGCACCAACTAACGAGAGGATGCCGATCCCTTCCGAATAGTGCATTTCTTTGAAACCAAGTTCAGCTTGTGCATCGCGAAGCACCTGCATCGTGCGTTCACCATCTACCTCAGGCAAAGTAAACGAAATATTTGCCCGTCCGGAACCGGACGTGGGAAGGTTCTGCACGATCATGTCAATATTCGCGTCCGCACCCGCCACCAGGGAGAATAAACGAGCTGCCGTGCCAGGCTTGTCATCTAAACCAATTATCGTGATTTTCGCTTGGGACCTGTCGTGGGCGATCCCTGAAATGATTGGAGCTTCCACAGCTTCCTCCTCTAATGCCGCGTCGGGGACGATACCTTCTAGTTCTGGGTGGGCGGGGTCGTTAGCGATCCAAGTGCCATCTAGTTTTGAAAACGAGGAACGCACGTGCAGGGGCACATTGTAGCGGCGGGCGAACTCGACTGCGCGTAGGTGCAGGATTTTTGCCCCGTGGGCCGCTAGTTCTAGGGTTTCTTCTTGTCTGATCCGGCAGATCCGCTGGGCGGTCGGCACGATCCGTGGGTCCGCGGTGAACAGGCCATCCACGTCGGTGTAAATCTCGCACACGTCCGCGTGGAGCGCTGCTGCGAGCGCCACCGCTGTGGTGTCTGAACCGCCACGCCCAAGCGTAGTGACTTCGTCGTCTGAGGAAACACCTTGGAACCCAGCGACGATCGCCACGACCCCATCATGGATTGCGCGGGCCACGCGTTCTGGCACCATGCCGGTCACTTGGGCTTTACCGAAATGCCTATCGGTTAACACCCCCGCCTGCGCACCCGTGTAGGACATGGCTTTAACCCCCATGTTGTTAATCGCCATTGCCAGCAACGACATGGAGACGCGTTCACCAGCGGACAGCAGCATATCCATCTCTCGCATCGGTGGGTCCGGGTTCAGTTGGCTTGCCAGGTCCAGTAGATCATCAGTGGTGTCCCCCATCGCGGACACCACCACAACCACGTTGTGACCGGCTTTACGAGCGTCCACTATGCGCTCAGCCACCCGCAGCATCGCCCGCGCATCTGACACGGATGAGCCACCGTATTTCTGCACAATGAGTGCCACGCGTTCTCTCCTACCTCTTTCCTACAGTTCCGGCCGTGACCGAACTACAGGCCCTGTTGGTTTGCATACCCGTGATCCAACTAGCTGGTTTTTCTAGCCAATCTTACTGGTGGCTACGCAGTTGGCGCACGCAACCTGCCCTCAGTTTAAACCGTTCCTTTACACGTTCTTTAGGACGACCAGTGAGTGAACACGCATTCCTCTACCACTCCACGGTGCGGCGGCCTTCGAATGCGCGCCCGAGGGTCACTTCGTCCGCGTATTCCAAGTCCCCACCAACCGGTAGGCCGAGTGCCAGCCGCGAGGTTGGCACCTGCATTGATTCCAGCATGCGCGCCAGGTAAGTAGCGGTGGCTTCCCCCTCAATATTCGGGTCGGTAGCCAGAATGACTTCCTTAACCGCGTTTGACAACCGGGACATGAGCGAACGGATCCGCAACTGGTCTGGGCCCACACCTCTAATTGGGTCGATCGCACCACCAAGCACGTGGTAGAGCCCGCGGTATGAACCGGTACGTTCGATTACTTCCACATCTTTCGCTTCTTCTACCACGCAGATTACGGTTTGGTCGCGGCGCGGATCCAGGCACACAGAGCATTTCTGCCCTTCGGCAATATTGCCACAAATTTCGCAAAACCTGACTTTTTCTTTAACTTGCTTGAGGGCGTCCGCGAGCCGGAACACCTCATCTTTATCGGACGCTAAAATGTGGAACGCAATCCGGGACGCTGATTTAGGCCCAACCCCCGGGAGCGTACCGAGCTCTTCAATCAGGTCCGCTAAAGCACCTTCGTACACTATCTACCACCCTCTGGGTTTTCTGGGATTTCTTCAAGGATGCGGGCGTCCAACAGTTTTTCTACCACCGGGTAACCTATCTGTACTGTGGACTCGACCGACGCGTCATCCCTACGCGCCCCACCCGTGAAATCCGCGTCATCCCTACGCGCTCCACCCGTGAAATCCGCGTCTGTATCGGCACCTGTTTCCTCGTTTCCGTCACGGGCACCCGGCTGGGTTTGTGGGTCATGGGCAGGTGTTTCGCTTTTTGGAATATGGTTCGGCTGACTGTGCGGAGCATTGTGACCCGCCTGCGTTTGCGTGCTTGTAGCGAATGCTTCGCTTGGCGGAATGTCGTCCGCCTGCGCTCGCGCATCTGCAGTGGATTCGCCCTCTGGTTTTTCTTCAGGCACATTCAGCGACGGTACTGCAGGTTCGTCACTGGTTTGCGCAATATTCTCCGCTAGCCCAGTGCCTTCATCTTCCGCGGACGCGTACCTGTCTGACTGCGGATCTTTCGCCACCTCCGTCGCATTATTTGCCGCATCCCCTGCCGAACCACTGGCGGGTTTGCCTGCTGAGTCGTCCGCAGGTTCGGCTGCGTTTTTTTGCCCCGAGGGGGTGCCCTGCTCAGATGGATTATGGGGCTCATGGGGTTGCGCGGACCCCTCATGGGTGGAAGTGTTTTGCTCTGCGGTGCGTGCGGTTTGGTTTCGTCCGCGACCAGGTACCGCCACAGGCCCCCAACCGGAACTACCTGAATTCCTGGAGGTTTCCGCAGCACTATGCGCCGCAGGAACACTTGCGGAGCGTGCGGACGGCATGGTTCTGTCCGGTTGGTGATCGTAAGCAGCCGGAGCGCCACCCGGTTCTTGCCCTTTAACCACGCCCTGAACGGTTTTTGCACTGCCAGTAACCTGCTTAACCGCCTGCGCGATTATTGGTGCGTGCCCACTCATGAAGATACGCACGAGCGTGTCGTTCATCAACCCGAACGTAACTGACTCCGTGTCTTCCGCCACCACGTCCGCGTTCTCCATAAGTGACCGCGACGAAGACCGGAGCGTGCGCACAGTTTCAAGGAACCGCTCCCAACTACCCTGAACGGTGTCACCACCCGTATCCTGCATCGGCGCGCGATCCCGTTCGACAGATCCTGCATTTACCGGCTCTGTCCGTTCAGCAGCCGATTCTTGCTCTCTCTGCGGCATTCCGGTAGCCGATTCTTGCCCTGCCTGAGGGGTGGTTGCAGCTGGTTTTCGCTCTGGTCGCGCAATGGCTGCAGGTGTTTGCGCAGGTTCCGGCTCTGTCGTACGGGGTTGTACTGCACGCGAGGCATCCGCAGGCGTCTGTGCGGGCTGCTGAGCTTGGGGTTCCGGCTCTGCTTTCTGAAGTTCCGCTTGCTGGGCACGCCGTCTTTCCGCTTGCATCCGCCGCAGTTCCGCCCGAGCAATCTGCGCGTTAGACAGCGGTTCCTCACCTTCACCAGTTGCCTGCGGCCCGGCAGATTGTGGTCCATTCCCCTGAGGTCCTGCTGGTCGCGCACCAGACGCCTGCGAGGCCGTGGGTTGCGCCCCGACTCCCTGCGGCCCCGCGGCAAAAGCTCCACTTACCTGAGAATGCGGCGACACCGCAGCTTGCGAGGCCTCCACTAAAATGCGGCCAACAAGTAACTCTAGTTGCAGACGAGGTGACGTTGCCCCAACCATGGTGCGCAACGCTTCATCAGCTAAATCTGCTGCCCGCGACAACCGCGCCGGATTCCATTCTTTCGCTTGCTCATACATGGCATCCACCTGCGCTTTAGGCAGCTGCCCCAGAATGTCGCGCGCGCCCTCACCGGCAACAGTGATAATCAGCAGATCCCGCAGGCGCTGCAGCAAGTCCTCAACAAAGCGGCGCGGATCGTGCCCGGAATCAACCATCCGCTCAACCGCACTATAAATACGGGCCCCATCGGATTGCGCTAACGCACCAACCGCGTCATCCAAAAGCGCGTCATCCGTATACCCAAGTAGGGCAACCGCACTTTCATACGTTAACTGCGAATCCGCACTGCCGGCCATCAACTGGTCAAGAACCGACAAAGAATCTCGCACGGACCCGCCACCGGCCCGCACCACCAGAGAAAGCACACCTTCTTCAACACTGATCGCTTCACGGTCGCACACGTCCTGCAGGAACGGCATCATGATATCGCCGGGCACCAGGCGGAACGGGTAGTGGTGAGTACGCGAGCGAATCGTCCCGATAACCCGCTCTGGTTCCGTAGTAGCGAAAATGAATTTAACATGCTCCGGAGGTTCTTCCACCAGCTTCAAAAGCGCGTTAAATCCCTGCTGCGTAACCATATGTGCTTCGTCAAGAATGAATACGCGGTACCTGTCGCGCACCGGCGCGAACGTGGCGCGTTCACGCAGTTCCCGAGCGTCGTCAACACCGTTGTGGGAGGCCGCGTCGATCTCTATCACGTCTAAGGAACCGGGGCCACCTGTGGCTAGTTCCACGCAGGACTCACATTTACCACACGGAGTGTCCGTGGGGCCTTGTGCACAGTTCAGACATCGGGCAAGGATCCGCGCGGACGTGGTTTTCCCGCACCCTCGCGGGCCTGAGAACAAGTACGCGTGCGTCACCCGGTTAGCACGCAGAGCTGCTTTAAGGGGTTCGGTGACGTGGGACTGCCCAATCACCTCATCAAACGTTTCGGGACGATACCGACGATACAGTGCTGTACTCACAGTTGAACTCTAACCTGAACTCCGACTCTTAATCATGTCTGTCTAACCACGGTAGCTACCGGGCGGCTGGTTGGCGGCCACTTGGCTGGTTGGCGGCTAGTTAGTGAACACTTGGTTGGCTGCCAACTAGTTGGGGTGGCCACCGGGTGGTAACTGCACATCTACCGGGCGGGCATTGTGCATCTACCTGGCGGCAAAATCGCCAACTATTGCGTGGGTTGCTTCGATGAGGTCGCGGGTTCGTAGCCGCACGGAAAGCCCCCGTCCACCCCCAGACACAATCATGTATTCAAGTGTTGTTGCGTGCGCGTCAACCACCACCGGGCAGGGACGTTTTTGCCCGAACGGGCTGATGCCACCGACCACGTAACCTGTTCGCACCTGCGCTTTGTGCGGATCCATGAAACTAGCTTTCTTCCCTTTAGTTACGCGCGCCAGGTTCTTGAGGGACACGCGGTCCGCCGCGCTGATAATCACCGAGTACGGTTCATCATCAACCTCAATGATCAAAGTTTTGAACACCTCCGAAGGGTCGTATCCAAGCTTCTGCGCCGCTTCTTTACCGAACCCACCGTCGAAATCATTCTCGTGGTGGTACGCAAGTTCCTCAAACGCAATGCCTTTATTATGCAGCTCTTGCAGTGCCGCTGTGCTTTCTGAACCTGCTGCTTTCTTCGTTTTCGACACGTCCCCTCCCGGCCTGGTTATTTACGACGTGACACCGACGCCGCACCGCAACCACCAACTACCAACTACCAACTACCAACTACCAACTACCAATGGTACGCCACGGGCCCCACTGGTTCTCATGTGGTTCTTATGTGTGGAAATGCGTATTTTGAGAGGTTCCCAATCCGCCTAGTAATTCAGTGTTACGGATCTGACAACGTCTAGTTCGACTTACGTAGACACAATTAGCTACACTTTATGCTGTTGTGTTTTCGTCTGAGGCACTAAAGCACCTCTTCGGACAATGAGCAAACCGTTGAGGTAACAGGCTTTATGCGACGCAGACTCAACCACTGGAGGATTCGCCTAGTGGCCTATGGCGCTCGCTTGGAAAGCGGGTTGGGTGCAAGCCCTCGGGGGTTCGAATCCCCCATCCTCCGCAGTACCCCGCTGTTTCGTTGAAATGGCGGGGTTTTTCTTAATATGTAGCGCAATTCTGGTTCACCTTTTACCTTTAAAAAACTTCCGTATAGTCCGACTGTGGTTAGAAACGCGTGGCGGGTACGATTTGGAGGTATATCGCTAGATCAGATAGTTGTTAATCCCGCTGAAAGATCAGTTGAGGGGAGGGCCAAGTCGCTGCAAGAACGGGTCTGCATAAAGAATGGCTCGCCGGAGGAGTGGAACCGATCCTAACCGCGCACGGCCTTCTTACTACCGGTATTGCATACCCAGCCCGCTACGGAAAATGCCACATCAGCTGCTCATTGCCAACTGCTAGGCGTGCGCTCTACGGCGAGGTCGTGTGGTAGTTGTAACACTCATATCTGTACGCATCTAACGGCCGTCCATATCCAAGTGTCAGCGTTAGACGGATTATTGTGTGGCAGCGCGGCACAAGCGACAAGGTGGACTCACATGCACAGACACAAGCGACAAGTTGGACTCACACAGCGACACGAGCCTCGTACACAAGAACTAGTGTAGAGCTAGCAAAGGACGTGGAGATCGGCGCGAACGTCACCTTGCCCGCAGGCATCCAAAAGGTAATCAACCATAACTTGCGTTTCAGTGAGGGAAAATGCTTGGGTCGGGCGCTGCACACCATCTATCCGCATGGAAATGATCCAGAACTAGCTATCACCCCAAACACGAGCGGCTATAGTTCTCATTTGTTGTAGCCCCCTTTGAAATCCGGTTCACAAACACCCCATTTAGAGCATCCGAACATGCGTGGGGAGCACATGGCGTGCAGTGGGTAGGTGATGTAGTTGTCGGGCTCATCCCCACATGCGTGGGGAGCACCTGTGCGCAAAATCTGCGACGGTTAAATACTGTACGGTCATTCCACCCTCCCTATCGCGCGACCCGCAAGGCCGCTCGCAGCCAGTACACGGCTAAGCACAGGGACAGTACTGCGAGTGGGAACTCCACCACTACAGGCAGGTCCAGGACCAGCAGCATCACAATCAGCAATCCAGTTAGCGTGATTCCTCGGAAATGTTTCATTCTACTCTTCTCCTCGTGTATGGTTGAAGCTGAGACCCCCTTGTTTGTGGGTGGCCTCACCTGATTGGCTAATCGTCCCCGTCTCTGTTGCGTCTAAAAACTTCGACGAGGGCGGTTGCCGCTATCACCACTGTATCGATCGTTTCAAACACTCTGGTAATGTCGTTGAGCATTTTCTCTCAACTCCTCTCAGCTCATCCCCACATGCGTGGGGAGCACTATGCGCCTGCTGCGTCACCTCCATTGCCGGGGGGGCTCATCCCCACATGCGTGGGGAGCACCTCAGGACTCATAGACGCAGTCACAGACCCAGCGGCTCATCCCCACATGCGTGGGGAGCACGGCGGTCGGCTTGGTATTTGCCCATGGCTCCTGGGCTCATCCCCACATGCGTGGGGAGCACCTGTTGTGCGGCGTGAGTGGCTTTCTCGTTCAGGGCTCATCCCCACATGCGTGGGGAGCACGCTCCGTAGTCCTGCAGCATATCCCCTGACAGCGGCTCATCCCCACATGCGTGGGGAGCACTACCTTTGTAGTGGCCCTCGTTCGCGTAGGTGGGGCTCATCCCCACATGCGTGGGGAGCACCTGCAGCATGTGTAGTGGATGTTACAGATGTGGGGCTCATCCCCACATGCGTGGGGAGCACTAAGAACGTGGTTCATATGTTTGCGGAACGTGGGGCTCATCCCCACATGCGTGGGGAGCACATGCGAGGGTAGGGCGCGACGTAGGGTTGGCAGGGCTCATCCCCACATGCGTGGGGAGCACACGTGGCCGGTGAGGCGCTCCGCGGTGAGCGTGGGCTCATCCCCACATGCGTGGGGAGCACCGAGCGCTACTAAACCCCGGTTCCCAGATATTCGGCTCATCCCCACATGCGTGGGGAGCACTTTGATCATAGGGATAATGGTCAGGGCGCGGTTGGCTCATCCCCACATGCGCGGGGAGCACGAATGCGACTAATGCGAGACTGGGAGATGTCAGGGCTCATCCCCACATGCGTGGGGAGCACTCGCATAGTGGGTCTCCGAGAAGCCGGATCATGGGCTCATCCCCACATGCGTGGGGAGCACGTCAAATGGGGGGACCCGAAACTAGCACAGCAAGGCTCATCCCCACATGCGTGGGGAGCACGGCTTGTACCTATCGGAGGACGATAGGCGGTTGGGCTCATCCCCACATGCGTGGGGAGCACGTCCTCCAAAACCAGATTCACCGTCGACGGGAAGGCTCATCCCCACATGCGTGGGGAGCACTGCGTATAGCTGCCAGTAGTCCATTACTTCCAGGGCTCATCCCCACATGCGTGGGGAGCACACTGGTCGTGGTTTGCGTGGTTTCACAGCTGATGGCTCATCCCCACATGCGTGGGGAGCACCAAAAAGCCAGATAAAACCCCGTGACCCAGGCCGGCTCATCCCCACATGCGTGGGGAGCACCGTGGGGAGAACTCAGGGTTGGTGGTGAGCCGGGGCTCATCCCCACATGCGTGGGGAGCACAGTAATTCAAGGACTTGAGGGCGGGGAATAAGCGGCTCATCCCCACATGCGTGGGGAGCACCCAACCTAGCTGCGAGCGTTGGGTCGCCCGCCAGGCTCATCCCCACATGCGTGGGGAGCACCCTGCTGGAGTGGGATTTTTTCTGTTCGGCGTGGGCTCATCCCCACATGCGTGGGGAGCACCTTGTTGATCAGCAGAAATGTCCTGTCACCTAGTGATTTTCAGTTACTTCTGCGAGATAGACAAGGTGTGAGCAACTTCCCTCCGCCTTCATTATCGCATATTCAAAAACCGTACGAGAAGGGTAGGTAAAACATGAGGCACCACGGTCCATCGAGTACCGCAGTGCCTCATGGGAAAAGAAACTACTAACTAATCACGGTAGGTAGTACGCGGGGTTCGGTACCTTGTAGGCGCGGTCAGAAGCGCCGCCCTTCAAATCCGAGTACTGATCCCCAAAGTTACCAACCACCCGGTAGCCAAGGTCATTCTCAAAGTGCTTACGCACCGAAGACTTGTACTCAACAGTTGTGCACTTGTCCTGCGCGCAACTCACCCAATCCGGTAACTCAGCCTTCAACGAACTCGCCTTCAAAACAAACTGGTCGAACTGTGGGTACCCAGCCTCAAGCAAGTTACGTTTCGTAACATCCGTAAGCTGTGCCTCACGCCCAGTTAACACAGCTACCGAACAACCAGCATTCTTCGCTTCCTTCACCACATCCACCATTCCAGGCACAGCAGGTAGCGAATGATAATTAGTCTTCAAATAATCAATCTCAGCTTCGTGCGACCAGTTCAAATCCATCGACTCTTGCATCGAATACGTCAACAACATCGTGTCATCCACATCGAACACCGCCAACGGTTTCTGCCCCTTCGCAACACCTGCAGCGCACCGCTTCACCAAGTCTTCACCATTCTTCTTAGCAAGCGCCCGCGATTCCTTTGCATACTGGGAATCGTTCAAATCAGCAACCCGCTCACCAGCCTCATCAAGATGCGAACCGTAGTACTCGCGGATCGTCGCCTTCACAATATCCATATTCGGAATCTGATCCCCCGTAACACCGGGCGCACTCCCAGACGAACCATCCGCAGCCACCTGCCACGTGTACTCCGCCGGAGCCATCCCCGCAGCCGCATCAGCCTGCTCCGCCTCCGGCAAATCCGGGCTCGGCAAGTAATACGACGGGTTCGGCAACTTCACCGCCTGCTGCGCATAACCGCCCTGCAGATCCGACCACTGGTCCCCAAAGTTACCAACAATCGTGTAACCCAGATCCTCCTGAATATGCTGACGCGTCCCCGCCTTAAACTGAACCGTCGTACACTTATTATTTTCCATGTCACAACGCCCCTGCTTCTGCAAATACTGAGGCATCTGCGCACCCTTATTGAACTTCGTGAAGAACCGGTCAATATTGAACGCCGGCTCACCCTGCGCATCCACATAACCCGCAGCCGCCAAATTATCTACCGTGTACTGCTTCTGCGAATCCTTCCGACCCGTCAAACCAATAATCTCGCAACCAGCCTGCGACAAACGCTTCACCACATCCACCATTCCCGGTGTAGCTGGCATTTGATTACCATCAAACCATGTCTGCTGTTTATCTGGCGTGAACATGAAATGCATATACGCATCTTCCATATCGTAAGTGAACAGCGTCGTATCATCCGAGTCGAACACTGCCGCCGGCTTCTTACCCGCAGCCACCGCAGCCTGACACCGGTCCGCAACCTGCTCCGCTGCCTTACCAACCACCGCAGTCACATCCGAAATATAAGGCGACTGAGTCTTATTAGCAATCCCCTTATCATCCGCATTGTAGTAAGCCCGCACAGTTTTCTTCGCGATATCCCAGTTAATAATCTGCTCACCACTAGCCGTCTTCCCAGTCGACCCATCCGCCGCCAGCGTGTACGTCGCCTGAGGCTTCATCCAGCTTTCGTCCGCATCCGACCGTTTGTCGTTCGGATCGTTCCCACTCGGTGGTTCCGACGGGTTCGAACCCGGGGTTTCACCCGGTTTGTTGGTTCCCGGGCCGCTAGCACCAGGCTCGTTCCCCTCACCCGGTTTACTATCGCCCGGCTTGTTTGCACCAGGATCGGTTGCGCCCGGCTTCGTCACTGCCCCACCCGCGTTATCGCGCGCAGGATCATAGTGGTAGCCAGCTGGACACGCCTTCGCCGTTCCCGCTTGCTCAGCCGCATTTGCCTGAGGAACCGCCAACCCCATCGGCACCAGAGCCAGCACCGCAAACGCAGCCACAATACCGAAGTTGCGCCGGCGCCTCAGGAGCAAAAAAATACCCGCTATCAACAAGATAGCGGATACGCCAGCCGCCCAAATGGCGGTGGAACCAGTGTGCGCAAGATTCGGCACACAATAATCGGGGATCTTTGCCAAACTCATGATCACAAAACCACTCCGTTCAAATAATAATAGTGGACACAAAAAGCATACGTCGTCACGCAGCTACTTCGCAGCCCCCTATCAAAAGCCCCAGAGCCAAAGTTCCAAGACGACTAATCCGCCAGCGAAGTCTCAAGCACGACCACGGCACTTGAGACTCGCCGGCGATATTTTAGGCGGAGCAGCGTTACTACTTCTGAGCTTCCTGCACTTCGCGCGCTACTTTGCGGTGTGCTTGCCAAATTTCCTCAGGCAAATTTTTAAACTGCAGCAAATGCTGCTCGCGACTCTTCATCTCTTGCGACCACACCGCGTAATCGAGTGTCAAAATCTTGTCTAAATCTGCGTCACTACCTTCGTAACCATCCAGGTTAAGCTCGCTCTTCTTAGGTAAGATCCCAACTGGTGAAGCAACGCCCTCTACATTGCCCTCCTTTAGGTCCAGCAGCCACAGCAACGCCCGCAAGTTGTCGCGGTAACCAGTCCACAAGAAATGCCCATCCTCGGGGTCGCGTTGGAACCAGTTCACGTGCGCAAAAATCGGTTTATACTCCGCGCTGCCAATCACGTTCAACCAGTGCTGCGCGTAATCACCCTCCGGATAAGACATGAATGGACGCATAGACATCGGATCATAACGCATTACCCCTTCTTTACCTTCTGCTGCGAACGTGGCTTGCACGCCCATCGTCAACCCGTCGTACACACCTTCCGCCACGTCGGTAATAGCGCGGATCAGCGGTTCCCTATCCGCTACCCGGCCGCCAAAAATGATCGCGTCAATCGGCACGCCCTGTGGCCGCTCGTAATCTGGCGCCACATTCGGCACATTCCCCAACTGGGTGGTGAACCGCGAGTTCGGATGCGCCCACTCATCTCCCTTAGCCTTAGAACGCTGCCTGTCAGCCGGCCGGTTCGCAATCGGCTGCCCTTTCCAGTCCAACCAACCGGACACGTCCTGCGGGTAATCCGGGGTCTTACCTTCCCACCACACCTCTTGAGTATCTGGATTGTAAGCCACGTTAGTGAACAGCACGTTCGTGCCCGGTTCAATCGAGTCCATCGCCGTGGGGTTCGTTTTCCAGTTTGTATCTTTTGCCACGCCAAACGCCCCGTATTCAGGGTTCATTCCGTAGATACGCCCGTCGTCTCCCACACGCAACCACACGATGTCGTCACCGTAGAAGTGCACTTCGTAGCGCTCCCCCAGCGCTTTTGGCGCCAGCATCATCGCAAGATTCGTTTTTCCGGACGCCGACGGGAATCCGCCGCACACGTAGTACGTTTTGTTTTTTACTTTGTCTTTAATTCCGATGAGCATGAACTGCTCAGACATGAATTCGCCCGACACCCACCCGTCGTATGAGGCCTGGCGCAATCCGTGCGCAATCTTGCCAAGCAGCGCGTTACCACCGTAGGAGGATCCGTAGTGCAATATCGTGCGCTCATCCGCAACTGTCGCGAACAGGCGTTGGTCATGATCAGTACCCTGCCCCAAGTTCTGCAAATCGCCAGTGACGTGCACCGCGCGGACGAACATACCCTCATCTTCCACATCATTTAGATACTGCACACCCACGCGGGCCATGCGGATCATTTGTAGGCACACGGTGCGGTTATCGGTGATTTCCACGCCCCGCGCCCATTTTTCTAACGGAGACCCAACCGGAGCCATTAAGTACGGCAACACGTACATGGTTTTACCTGCAAACGCGCCCGTCATGCGTTCTTTCTGCAGCTGCGTCACCCGGCTAGCGTCGCGCCAGTTGTTGTACACGCCCTCCTCCCGCGGGTTGTGCGTGGAAACAACCGTGCGTTCTTCTGACCGGGCCGTGTCTTTGTGGTACGACCGCGAGTAATAACGCCCTTCCCCAGCCGGCGCAATCTCCCCAGCCGCGAGTGCCTCCTCAATTAATCGCGCGTCGTCCCTAGCATCAATAACCTCGATCTTGTCTGGTTTAAGCAAATCTGCCCATTCGTTGACGTACTCGGCTACAGACCGGTTTGTTAAGCCGGCCTCGCGCAGCGTTTCAGTTACGTTTTCCATGTGGTTCCCTTTCGCTATTTTTTCCTGAGGGGCCTGCGCGGCGCAGAGCGACTGCCTACCACACGTGCCTCCTCGAGGTTGCGGTGGGTGAGCCGAGCTCCCCACCCCTTCCGGATTCGACCCCTCGAACTTAACGTTAGGATATAGCGTTATGGAGCGGCGCGGCAAGGACTGTGTACCTAGGGGTTAGAAAATGGTTCAAGTAAAACGGCTGCGCACCCCGGAGTTGGGATGCGCAGCCGTTTGGTTCTGTTACTGGAGCTCTGTTGGAGTTTGGTTACAGGCCTTTCGACAGTTCAGTTAGAACGGTGAGGTCTGTGTCTGATAGTTCCAGCTGTGCGCCAGGCATGATTTGTTCTAGTTGCTCGACGTTGCGTGCGGACGCGAGTGGCGCGGCGACGGTATCTCGGGCACGCAGCCACGCGAGAGCCACCGCTGCGGGTGTTACGCCTTGGGCAGACGCGATTTTCCGGAGTGCGTCAACCACGTCGTACGCCTGGTCGTTCACGTACACATCTACCATCGAGGCGCGGTCACCGTTAATGGCGGTGTCCCGCTCGTATTTACCGGTGAGGAACCCGGCTGCCAGTGAGAAGTAGGGGAACACCGCGAGGTTCCATTTACGCGCGAAGTCTTGCCGTTGTGCCTCAAAGTCTTTTCGGAACACAAGATTGTAGTGGGGCTGCAGGGCGACTGGTAGTTTGTAGCCTTTATCTTTCGCTACTTCCATCCACAGTTCCAGGCGGTCTGGTTCGAAGTTCGAAAGACCAATTTCTTTTATGAGGCCTTCGCTAGCCAGTTCGGAGAAAGCATGTGCCATTTCGTCCATCGGCACATCTGCGTCATCTTGGTGAGCGTAGTACAGGTCAATCTGATCTATGCGCAAACGCTCTAATGACTCTTCGGCTGCTTTACGAACGTTTTCTGGGGCAAGGCCTTCCCGCCCAGGTTTTTGCGACACTTTGGTGGCGACCGCTAGTTTCTTGTGGTTGCCCGGCTTTTCTAGCCACTGCCCCATGGCAGCTTCGGATTCACCACCTTCGTTGCCTTCTGCCCAAGCTGAGTACACGTCAGCGGTGTCCACGAGCGTGCCACCCAGTTCAACGAACGCATCTAAAATATCTGCGGTTTGCGCGACGTCGGCGGTCCACCCAAAGGTGTTACCACCAAGCGCAATCCCCGTTGTCTTCAAATCAGAATCACCAATATTCATGCTCTCACACTACCAACCACATCAAACCACCGCAGTGTCAAAGGACACACGTGCAGAGTTCAGCACTTTACTAATCGCGGAGACAGTACACGGAGGAAGACCAATCTGTTTTTTCTATCTACTCACACACGGCTCTTCCTCAAGAAGCTCCCCATTCGGCCGTTTGCGAAAGCCACCGCCAACCTGCCAAGGCCTAGGCCCTTCCAGCGGACGGTAGTTTACCCCCGAAGCATTCAAGCGCTCCAAATGCTTTTTAAGCCTAGACAGGAAAGCTGCGTAACTGGCTTTCTTCTCGCCGGACCAAACTACCTCGGAAAACGCACACCCTCGAGGCCACGCAGCGTACTCCACGCCCCTGTAATCGGGTATATATTCGGTCCAAACCTGAAACTGTGATCCCCAAACGAGGTGTTTCTTGTCTTCCGTAATAGTAGACAAAGGATCGAAACTATATGCCTTCTCCAAAGGAAGATAACTCCCCATAGAATATGGTTCCTTCATCGATTTCGATTGATAATAGTCAAAATACGTAAAAGCACGCGGGGTCATTATAGTAGGCATATTGAGTGAAGTGGACTTCGATCCTCGCTGACTACTCTGCCATGCTTGGCAAGCAAGACCTTCTATCCTTCCCCCGTTAATAACCTCATCCCACCCAATAGGCTGCACCCCCCGCTGCTTCAACCAATCGGTCAAGTAGATCGTAAACCAACGTTGCACTTTTGAAGGGGCATAGCCATGCTTCCGCGCAAAATCTATAACATGAGCATTATTCTCCCATTGCGTGGTAGGAACCTCATCACCACCGATATGGGCATACTTGGCGCCAGTTAACTCGAGGATTTCATCCCAAATCGTATGGACAAACTGCAGTGTTTCTCGTGAAAAATTGATTACGTTCTCGTGCACCCCCTTACTACCGCTCACATCCGCTGCCTTCGGAGATGCACCTAGATCTGGATAGGCCGCTAATGCTGCGGTCATATGACCTGGAAAGTTAATCTCGGGAACAACCTCAATGCCCAGCGAATTAGCGTACCTGGATATCGCTCTTATTTGGCTCGGCGTATATAGTCCTCCGTGCGGCGCATGGTCACCGCCCCATGCGTCCGTAACAGTTTCAGGGCGCCAACTCGCTACCTCCGCTAACCTCGGATACGAATCACTAGCAAAACGCCACCCTTGATCGTCAGTCAAATGCCAATGGAAGACATTAATCTTATGGCGAGAAAGCCATTTCAAAAATACCAACAAATCTGAATAAGGAATGAAATGACGAGCCGTGTCCAGCAAACCACCACGCCAAGAGAATGCTGGGTAATCTACTATTTCACCACCTTGGAGCTTCCAGCTTTCTCTTGCGAAAGGAGCAGCAAATATTTCGGGATCAGCAAGCTGCAGCAAGGTCTGAGCCGCCCAAATAGCGCCACGCAAATCTGCAGCAAAGATTTCCACCTTCCCATGTTCAACATTTAAACGGTAGCCTTCGGGCGGAAGGCTGGTCTCACTTGTAACCTCAATATCCGCACTATTAGACGTTGAAAGCGTAAAACCGGTTGTCTCAGCAAGAATGTGTTGAACAGCATCACAGATCTTTGAATCTGTCGGCCCTATTGTTGATGCTTTAGTTAATAGAAAGCTATCTTCTCGCCATTTCACGCTAACGGGATGGGGGACTAATGAACGCATATTTTCCTCAAGAACTATGGCTTTAGTAGACGGTCAAAGTGACTAGAACCGTATGTGGAAGCAGACAGGGCATGCTTCCACATACGGCTGCTATTCGTACAATTCAGTCGGCATCGGACTCTGCCACTGTTAGGTTGCCGAAATCTGGTGCAGGCCCATGCGGATTATCTACACTCACTGCGTTCAAACCTTCTTTGAGAGCTACACGAACTTGCTGCCTAGCAAAGCTTCCCTTAAAGCTGCCTGTATTAAGTCCGCCGAAAACCGCAGTAGGAGTGTTGTTAACAAGTACCCTAAATCCTCTCGGATCTTTACACCTGTATTCAAAAGTGAGTACATACTCACCCGCTTTGGGCACCCATATGTTAGTCAAAGTAGCATCATTGTTTGCACCACCTAACCACCTGGCTACCCACCGATCCGATCTAGTATTGCCACGCAAGTAGCCATCCGCGATTGTTCGCTCGTATGGAAGCGTAGGTTGTTTCTGATAAGCACGGAAATAATCAATCTCAAATTCTTTAGGGTATGGAACACTCGGATCATACTGTCCGTTCCATCCACCTCGTTCGTTTTCATATATTCCCAACAGGGTTAACATAGGGTACCCAATCGTGGAGCGCGTTTTCGCAACCAATTCTCCATCAATCTGCATTGCCATCCCAGACTCATCCCAGTCAAATTCGAACACATGGAAGTCATCAGCAAAACTCTCTTCACCGGGTAAAGAGAATTTTTGCTTAGTTGGAAATACACCAAGAGTATCCTTCCACGGATGAACTGAAAACTGACCCCCTGTAGCATCCTTAGCACCCAAAATTTCGAAAACATCCACTTCCCCAGTTTCGCGACCATCAACATTTGAGTGCTCGGCTTCTCCCTGGTTTGCACCTATCATCCACCACGCAGTATGTGAACCGCTTCCCCTTGCTACACGCGCTCTCAGCTCAAAATGACCATACTTTTGCAGGTGCCCGCGAAAATGTTGAACTTCACGAATAGGCCCTTCGTAATCAGCCCACCTGTGCAAGTCATCTCTTTCGTAAGTTTGGATCGAAGACACTTTAGTACCAGGGTCTTTAATTGGATCCCAACCAGCTCGGTTCTTTGTTAACCGCAGTTTAAGTGTTCCATTATTCACAACATAGTCTGGTCGTGTTTCTCCGTTAGACCAGTGCGGTAAATACTCATCAAGGAAAAGTGAGTGGTTAATATCCTTCGTATTAAACTCATCCGATGCGAGTAGCACATACCCTTCCTTTTGAGGGGTATCTCGATCTATCGGCGCTTCGAAAGGTGGTAGAGCACTATAAGTGGATAGACCCTTATTAAGTTCAGCTGCATCGGTATCAACCACCACTGCAAACGTCGATACAAACGCGGCAGATAGCAATAAAACAGCAGATTTGAATACTCTCGAACGTAGCATCATTCTTATCCCTTAATACCTGTGTAGGCTAATCCTTCTATTACGTGTTTTTGCATGGAGAAAAAGAGCGCAAAAATGGGAAGCATTGCAAGCGTGGACGCAGCCATCATTAGTGCATACTCAGAGACGCGATACCCCGAAAGGGTAGCTATTCCAACCGATAGCGGCATGGATTCCGGTCGGCTGGTAACCACCAGAGGCCAAAGTAACTCATTCCAAGACCACAGAACGGTCGTTATTCCCACCGCAAAAAGCGATGGACGCACTAAAGGCAGCATTATTTTCCAATAGATCCGAAGATGGCCTGCACCATCCACTCGTGCTGACTCTTCTAATTCTTTCGGTAAAGCTTCAAATGCTTGCTTCATTAGGAATGTTCCAAATGCCGAGAAAAGACCCGGCATGACAATTCCCGCAACTGTATCCAATAATCCCAAATTCTGTATTATCTGGTACTGGGGAATCAGATATATTTGCCCTGGCACCATCAGAATTATGAGCAGTAACGCAAAGAGGAAGTTCCTGCCGCGAAAGTTCATTCTCGCGAATGCGTACCCAGCCATAGAACACAGTACTAACTGCGTAATCGTACGTATAACTGTGATCAATACTGAAGTCACAAACTGGTTTCCAAATGGGATTTCCTTGAAAACATTCGCATAGTTCTCAATATGAATAGAATCTGGTATCAATGTCGGTGGAACAGATGAAATTTGCGCATCTGTGGAAACCGACATGAGCAACTGATACAGGAATGGGAACGCCATTATGAAACCGCCACCCAGCAGAGCTGCATGGACAAGGAAAAGAGAGTTATTACTACGTTTTCTCATTGGTCAATCCATTTTTTACGGATGTGAAATTGAAAAGCTGTGACTCCACCTATTATCAGAAGAATAATTACTGCCACTGCTGCTCCCATGCCTTTGTCGTTGTTGGTGAATGCCTCAGAGTAAAACAAGTACACCAATGATTTAGTATGTGGTAACGCTGGATTATTAGTCCCCATAAGTGCAAATAGAGCATCGAATAACTGAAATCCACTGATGGTCTGCACGACGGTCAAGAGAAAAATTGAAGGAGCTAGCAACGGAACAGTAATTGAGAAGAATTGCTGTCGCTTTCCTGCTCCGTCTAGCGACGCTGCTTCATATAACTCATGGGGAATACCGGATATCCCAGCTGACAGTATGATGACGTTAAAGCCTATCGATGCCCAAACCCCAAATAGACACACTGCTGCAAGTGCAAAACCGGGGGTAGTCAACCAGTAAGGCGGATTCTCAACACCAAACTTCGATAAAGCTTGGTTTACCAAACCAAAATCACCGTTAAGTAGCAGTTTCCACACAAGGGCAACCGCAACAGGCATTGCTATATAGGGCAAGAAAAACATGCCTCTATATATGCGTGCCCCTTTCAGCCCTGGAGTTGCTAATAGTGCTGACACCACCAGCGCGAGTGGGATGCCGAGCAGAATCGCCGCTACGTAAATTAGGTTGTTCATCAGCGCTGAGCTGAAATCTGAGTTCGCGAACAGGTTCTTAAAGTTCTGCAGACCAACCCATTCAACGTTGTTTCCAAAGGCGCCTGATTGCGTGAAGGAGATGTAAAAGTTCTTTACAATCGGGTAGTGGTAAAAAACAACCACTCCTAGCATCAGCGGGCCAATGAATAAGAGGGGCCACCAGCCATCGGTTTTCTTTTTCTTGGCGTGGGAGGAGCCGACGCTCCTCCCACGCCCATTAGTCGTTATTTTCATAACTACTTTTCTTTAGCTAAAAGATCATTCATCTCTGAAGCAAGCGTCTTAGCGGCGTCCTCCATTGAGCCGCCTGCATCAAACGCGGGCACGAGAATTTCGTTCTCTTTCTCGTTCCACGCCGATGTATTTTTAGAAACGGGGTATGGAACTGAGTTATTCTCCGCAGAGTCGATAAAGCCCTTGAGATTCCAATCCGGAGCAACCTTCAGCCACTCATCTTGAGTTCCTACATATGCCGGAATTGCTGTTCCCATTTGTGCATCAACGAGCTGGGCCTCTTCAGACCCTAAGTATGCCGCAAGTGCTTGAGCCGCAGCCATTTGCTTGGTTTTTGATGACACGGCCCACGACATGCCATGGATTACTGTCGACATGTTCTTAACTTTTGGTAAGTAAGCTACGTTGTAGTCTCCAGCATCATCACCGAGTTTTTCTTTAAGAGGGCCAGCTACCCAGGAGCCATCCCACAGCATTGCGGCTTTACCGGACGAGAAGATATCTATTGGCCACGTGGTAGACATCATTTTCGTTTGTGGCATACCCCCATCGTGAATGAGATCTGCCCACAACTGTAGGCCTTTAATGGTTTCTGGCGAATCATAACCGGACTTCCCATCTTTCAGAATAGATCCTCCAGACGCAGGAACCGTGTTGTAATAGCTGGTTTGCCCTGACCCCACAATATTCGTCACAACGCCGTGGATACCTTTATCTTTGAAATGCTCACCCACTTTTACTGCTGCGTCATGGAACTCATCCCAACTCCAGTTATCTTTCGGCTCATCAACTCCGGCCTCTTTCAGAAGCTTCTTGTTATACCAGACGCCGATGGTATCGAAGTCCTTGGGAACGCCATACAGTTTATTATCGTAGGTGTATAAATCAACTAATGCCTCAGGGTACTTACCCTTATCTACTTGCTTATTCTTAGCAAGCTCTTCGAGCGGAGCAAGTTGCCCATTTGATGCGTAAAGCTGGAAATTTGGACCGTTCATCCAGAAGACATCTGGGAGATTGTCACTCTCAGCTTGAGTACGCATTTTGAGCCAGTAGTTGTCGTAGTCCTCTACCGACGGTTTCACTTCGATCTTCGGATACTTTTTGTTGAATCCTTCAATCATCTTATTTAGCGATGGAAGCTGGTTCTTGTCCCAAATGGAAATGTTCAGCTTGGCTTTTGTGTCCGCGTTAACATCCTGAGTCTTATCACCGCCGGCATCACCTCCTCCGGAACACCCGGCAAGAAGCAGCACAGTCGCGGCGACCGCGCAAACTCTACGTAATTTAGGGAAAAACATCTTTGGTCCTCCTGTTAATTAATTATTTTTTTCCTTGTTATCTCATTGGCGAGATTGCTTGATTATTCGCGTAGTACTGCAAGAGTTTTTCAGGCAGTTCGGGTACGGTTTTTAGTTCTGAGTTGTTGCGTAGTGATTGGGTTGCTAAGTCGCCTACTGCGACTGCGTTCCACGCGTTGATTGGGTTCGCGTCAATAGAGGCACGGCCACGGATGAAATTAATGAACTCAGCTACTTTCTTTCTGTCCGCATCATTGTGTCCCCGCTCGTCGCCCACAATCGGGATTTCCAAATCTGCTTTTGCAGAGTAAGTAGTTCTACGCGTCCAAACCTTCACCACACCACCGTCTGAATCACCGAAGTTCTCCAACCGCCCATCCGTGCCAATCACCGTGTAGTTACGCCAGTAATCAGGTGTGTAATGGCACTGCACATATGATGCCAGCACGTCATTGTTAAACCGCATGTTCACCATATACAAGTCCTCCACATCAACAATTTCGTTGAGGCCCTTCTGACTCAAAGGCGGCCAGTTCTCTAACGAAAAGAACTCCCCCATCAGCTGGTCACTCCGATCCGCCCGGTCTTCAATCTGCGAATACAACGACTGCTGTCCCATCGCCGTAACCACTTTCGTGTACGAGCCACCCAGCCAATGCATAACGTCAATATCGTGCGCGCCCTTTTGCAACAACAACGAATTGCTCTTCGACCTATCCGCATGCCAATCCTTAAAGTAATAATCACCCCCATTCCCAACAAAATGGCGACACCAAATCGCCTTAATATCCCCAATCACACCGCTCGTAACCACATCACGCATAGCCCGAACCACCGCCATATGCCGCATATTGTGTCCCACGTACAAACGCGTTCCAGTCCGATACGCCACATCAAGAATCCGCGTTGCATCCTCAACCGAAATCGCCATCGGCTTCTCCAAATACACCGCAACCCCAGCCTCAAGAAGCGCAATCGACACCTCAGCATGCGTAAAATCTGGCGTCAACACAAAAGCACAATCAATATCCGCATCAACCACCTCCGCAATCGTCTTAACTACAGGAATATCCCGGCCCAACTGCTGCCTAACCCGCTGCTTCGCCAGTGGATGCGGATCACACACCAACACAATCTGCGCATTCAACTCCGCACGCTCCACCTCCAACGCAAACGAAGAACGCGCCCCCGCACCAATCACCGCAACCCGCAGCCGACGCTGCGAACCCACCGGCCCGCTCAAAGCAACAGACGGAAACGCCGCCCGCACCGTACTCACCGACTCCGGTTTCAACCGCACCACCGCAGGCGCGCCAAACAAACGCTGCACCAACTGCTCAACGCCAAGAACCGTGGCCCCAACCAACGCCGCCTCAGCCCCAAACGCGTTCCCCACAATCGGTATCGACGGCGCCCCATTGCGATGCATGCGCGTTAACTCACGTTTCACCTCCTCAACCTGCTCGCCATCCACCAGGTCTGCAGCCCCCAAAACCACACACTCCGGCCGCACCACCGCACACACCGCCCCAATCGACAACGCGATTCTTCTGGTACGAGTCAACGCATCCGCCTGCCCCGCATGGGCATTAAGCTCTGCCCCCAGGAAGTCCGCTATCTCCCCAGCGCTGCCACCCACGCCCTCATGAATCCGCCCATCAATAACCAAACCCGTGTTAACAGCCTGACCAATATCCACATACAACAAACCCGAATCCGCCCCGCCCGGCCGCGCAGAATACTCCGCCAACGCCACAAGATTCAGATTGTTATTCACCAACACATCGCAGTTAAACACGTCTTCGAGCCGCTTCTTGAGGGGAAAATTCGCCCACTGCGGCACCATCTCAGAACGACTAACAACTCCCCCATCAACCACGCCAGTTACCGCAACGGAAACCAACTCAGGCTCATCGCCTTGCAAAAACTCATTCGCAGCCTTGACCACGCGCTCAAACCGCGCCTCACGCGACAATGTCGAATCCAACGTGCCCGTGTGAACCCGTAAAACCGCCCCATCCAGACCCGCCAGAGAAAACCCGATCCGATTGTCCATCAACCACACCCCAAGTGTGAGCATCGAACCAGCGACCAAACGGTACTTCGAAGCGGGACGCCCAGACGTAGCCACGTTTTCTTCCAACTCATCCACCACGCCACGCTGAATCAACGCATCCAACGCCGCTTTAACAGTAGGTCGCGAGCTATCCAAGCGTTCCACCAACTGGCTTATAGTGGCAGATCCCCGCGCATGCAAAACCTGCGCTACCGACGCCGCAGCAGGGCTAATGTCTTCCGCGAAACCCATCACAAACGCTCCCTTACGTTAAGTTATTTCGATAGTCGGCAACCACTTATGGATACGAGTTTAACATGGGTTTGGTTCAGCCGTACTCACTTAAACAACACACGCAGCATCGCATCACCCCCAGCCGATCATGTACACTAGAGGCCGATCCCTCGTGTGACGGTATCTCCTGAACCTCCCCAGGGCCGGAAGGCAGCAAGGATAGGGTAGCTCTGCCGGGTACATGAGGGATCCTTTTACACCTCAAGGCACACTACGCATTACACCCAGCCGCGCCTAACCTAACTCATGTTAGGATATCCTTTACTTTGCTATCACGCGGTTAGTTCAGCCTTGTCTTGCTAGATATTCTGCTGGTTTTCAAGAACAATAAGAATATGCAAAGAATTGTTAGCTTCCTAAAACGCTACCCAGAACTAGCGGCAACCCTCGCGGTCGGAATCACCGCAGCCCCCATGGCGTGGGCACACCAGCCGTGGGTCCAATGGTACGTCTCCGCATTCGCACTCATCATGGCTGCAATCCTTGCGTGGAACATGGTTAAAGAAATCATGGCTGGCGCATGGGGCGTCGACCTGCTCGCAATCACCGCAATCATCTCCACCGTCCTCGTAGGCGAATACTGGGCCGCCCTAATCGTCTGCCTCATGCTGTCCGGCGGTGAAGCCCTAGAAGACTACGCTGGTCAACGTGCCCGCAGCCAACTCACCGGACTCCTCGAAGGCGCTCCCACCACCGCACACAAACTAGACGGCAACGACATCCCCACCGACGTCGCAATCGAAACCATCGAAATCGGCGACCACCTCCTCATCCGCCCCGGTGAAGTCATCCCCGTAGACGGCACTTTGCAATCCGACACAGCACTAACCGAAGAATCCTCCCTCACGGGCGAACCACTTCCCGTCGAACACAAAAAAGGCGACAAAATTCTCTCCGGCGGAGTAAACGGTTCCGACGCCATCACCATCACCGCCACCGCCCGCGCCGCAGACTCCGAATACCAAAAGATAATCGAACTCGTTCAACAAGCGCAGGACTCACAAGCTCCCGTGGTGCGACTCGCAGACCGCGTAGCTGTTCCCTTCACCATCATCGCGTTCATAATCGCAGGGGTAGCCTTCTGGATATCCGGAGACCCAGTGCGCATCGCCCAAGTGCTCGTAGTAGCCACCCCCTGCCCACTCCTCATCGCCGCGCCCGTCGCCTTCCTCGCAGGCATGAACCGAGCCGCAAAAGAAGGCATCATCATCAAAGACTCCGGCACCCTCGAACGCCTCGCAAAAATCCAAACCATTGCGATCGACAAAACCGGAACACTCACCCACGGACACCCCGAACTCATCCGCATCCTAATCGACCAAAATTTCGACGCCCAAGACGTGCTCGCAAAAGCCGCGGCAGTGGAAACCCACTCCTCTCACCCGCTCGCAGCCGCAGTCGTCACCGCCGCACAAGAACTCGGCACCCCGACTCCACCCGCCACCGGCGTGTCAGAAAAAACTGGTAAAGGCGTAATCGGCACCGTCAGTGGTCAACTCGTCGAAGTGGGCTCTGGCCGCTGGCTCGACCAAAACCAACGCGCCCCCGAACCTCAAGCCGGACAAATCCTCATCCACATACGCATTGACAACCAGTGGGCCGGTGCGTTCGTAATGCAAGACGTGTTACGCAAGGATGCGAAAACCACAATTGAAACCTTCAAAAACTCCGGGGTGGAACACGTCATGATGATCACCGGTGACGGTGAAACCACCGCAAAGTCCATCGCCCACGAAGTGGGAATCGACGAAGTGCACGCCTCCCTACTGCCCAAACAGAAAGTGGACACCGTTAAAACCGCTTCCCATCCCGTAGCCGCAGTTGGTGACGGCGTCAACGACGCCCCAGTGCTCGCCACCGCAGACGTGGGAATCGCGATGGGCGCACGCGGCTCCTCCGCCGCCTCCGAATCCGCCGACGTAGTGGTAATGCACGACGACATCTACCGCGCATCCCGCACCATCACCATCGGCAAACGCACCATGCGCGTCGCCATGCAAGCAATCGGCATTGGGATCGGCCTATCGATACTACTGATGATCATCGGTGCCGCCGGCATAATGCCCGCCGTGGTCGGTGCATTCATGCAAGAAATCGTTGACCTCGCATGCATCCTCTGGGCCCTGCTCGCCGCCCGCCCCTCCAAAGAAGAAATCCCCGTCGAAGACGTACTGGCCGCCAACTCGCAAAACACGAAACGAACTGAATACCGCTCCCTATCCGAACTCGTTGAACGCGCCTGATGTCAGCACCAAGCGGAAAGTCTAGTACTATCACTGACAGCGAAAAAACCGCGCCAAATCAACCCATAATCGGGTGAGTTACCGCTCAAAACGCGACCAAATCGCGCATAAACCACTGTTCCGTGCCAAGGTTTAAACATGGGTAGAAAGCAGGCAAACACCACGCGGAGAACGCAAGCAGGCACTCCTTTAGTGCAGATTCGAAACGTGCATAAGAGCTTCGGTAACTTCGAAGCCCTCAAAGGTGTGGACCTAGATATTCACGAGGGACAAGTCGTCGCCCTAGTGGGCGCCTCCGGTTCCGGCAAGTCCACACTCTGCCGCTGCATCAACCGACTCGAAACCATCACATCGGGTTCCATTGAAGTAGACGGAAAGCCACTACCTCAAGAAGGTAAAGAACTCGCCAACATCCGCGCAAACATCGGAATGGTATTCCAATCCTTCAACCTGTTCGAACACAAAACCGCGCTCGAAAACATAACGCTCGCCCCCATCAAAGTTCGGAAACAAAAACCCGATGCCGCCCGCACCACTGCCCGCGACCTCCTAAAACGCGTGGGCCTAGCAGACCGAGCAGACTCCTACCCCTCGCAACTATCAGGCGGGCAACAACAACGCGTCGCGATCGCCCGGTGCCTCGCAATGAAACCCAGAATCATGCTGTTCGACGAACCCACCTCGGCGCTAGACCCAGAAATGATCACCGAAGTACTCGACGTGATCTCAGAACTAGCTGACGACGGCATGACCATGCTGATCGTCACCCACGAAATGGGATTCGCCCGGCACGTCGCCGACAAAGTCGCATTCATGGACGATGGACGTATCGTAGAACTAGACACGCCTGAAGAATTCTTCACCCACCCCAAGAGCGAACGCGCCAAAGATTTCCTCTCCACCATCTTGGGACACTCAAACAACGTAGGCAAAGAAAAATAGGAAGGAACAAGAGATGAAGTTACGTAGAGTTACCGCTGCCGCCGCAGCCGCAGCACTCACAATGATGGGACTGGTCGCTTGCTCCGGCCCCGCCGAACGCCCTCAAGCCCAAGATGACCCCAGCGCAACCTCACAAAACGAAACCACCAAAGGCAAACGCATAACCGTCGACGAATTCGACCAGCTCGCCGCCCAAGGCCCCGTTGCGGAAGACGACGAAATCGAAAACAACGCGTGGGCCAAAGCCATTAAAGAGCGCGGTAAACTCCGCTACGGCGGGGTCTCCACCTCCCCCATCTTCTCCCTCCAAGACGTCGCCACCGGACGCGACACCGGATTCGACGCCGGTATCGCCCACCTACTCGCCCATTACATCCTCGGCGGTGAAAATGCGGACATCGGCAACCAAGCCGACATGACCGTCATGACGCCCGACACGCGCGAGCCCTCCCTCGAAAACGGGGCGGTAGACGCCGTGATCGCCACCTACTCCGTAACCCCAGAGCGGTTAAACAAAGTAGATTTCGCAGGCCCCTACTACTCCTCCGGCCTCGCGATCATGGTGAAATCCGACAACGACAGCATCAAGAGCCTAGACGACCTCAAAGGCAAAAAAGTTGCTGCCCAGTCTAACTCCACCGCAATCCCCTTCATCCAAGACAACGTTGAGGGCGCGCAAGTGTCCACGTTCGCAGACAACGCCGCGTGCATGACAGCGGTGCGGCAAGGCAGCGTAGACGCATACGTGCAAGACCAAGCAATGCTCCTGTCCGCCGTGGCGAACGAGCAGAACAAACAACTGAAAGTTGCCAGCCAACCATTCACCGAAGACCTCTACGGCATCGGCCTGCCCAAAGACCAGCCGGAAGCCAAAGAGTTCGTCAACAAATTCCTCAAGACTATTGAAGAAGACGGCTCGTGGAAACGCCTGTGGGAACAAACAGTGGGGCCCTTCATGGAAGGGAACGCCCCGCAACCACCCACCATCGGGGACTTCGGGAAGGCCGCACAAAAATAACGGCCACAAGAGAATTAACGGTACCTAGATGCAGATTGTTCTAAATAACGCAGACCTACTGTTAGCCGGGCTCGGCCGCACCCTCGCGATGGCCGCGCTCGGCTACATAGGTGCCCTAATCTTGGGAACCATAATCGCCATTTTCCGGGTCAGCCCCGTTCCCGTCCTGAGGGGGTTCGGCACCCTCTACGTGCAATTCTTCCGTAACATCCCGCTGCTGACCCTCATGATCCTCACGGTTTTCGCCCTGCCCGACGCGGGCCTGCAACTATCGTTCTTCACCGCCGCCACCCTCGCCGTCGTCCTATCTTCAGCTGCGTTCGTGTGCGAAACCATCCGGTCAGGCATCAACACGGTTTCGGTTGGGCAGTCGGAAGCCTCCCGCGCCCTGGGGATGAACATGTTCCAACAACTGCGTTACGTAATCTTGCCACAAGCATTCGCATCGATGATTCAACCACTGGTTAACGTCTTTATCGGAACAGTTATTGGTACCTCACTGGCATCCGCAGTGGGAGTTGCGGAACTAACGAACATAACCCAGCAACTGAACCTGCGTTACGCCGAAGCGGTACTCATGTTCGTGGTCTCTGGCATTTGCTACCTGGCGATCGCGTTCGGGGGCGGCGCATTAGGCGTGTGGCTTCAACGCCGTGTAGACCGCCGGTTCTCCCGCCCCACCAAACGGGAAGGCCGCGCCGCGGTGGAACGGTTCCAACAGGAACAAGGAGAGATGGCATGAGCACACGCAACGCCAACCTCAAGAACAAAACCGGCCAAGGGCGCAAAGTTACCCCCACCCGGATACTCTTTGACGAACCCGGCCCCAAAGGGCGGCGCAACATCCTCATTGTCTCCGCCGTGTTCGTCGTCCTGCTTGCCCTCGCGATCGCGGGCGGCTGGTACCAACTGTGGTGGAACTACCAGCTGGAACCCGACAAGTGGCTCCCATTTCTACAGCCCGACCTGCTGAGGTTCTTTGGCCGCGGTGCACTGGGCACAATCACCGCCACCCTGGTGGCCGCCGTATTCACCTTCCCCCTGGCACTACTGCTTGCCCTCGGGCGCCTGTCAAAAAACCGGGTCGTATCCCTAACTGTAGGCGGTTGGGTGGAAGTGTTCCGCTCCCTTCCCCTCCTGCTGCTGGTGTACGCGTTCTTGCTTGCAGCGCCCCGGTACGGACTTAACCTGCCCACGTTCTGGGTGCTGGTGGTCCCCATGATCATCAGCTGCTCCGCCACCACTGCCGAAGTGTTCCGCGCCGGCATTCAAGCTGTTCCACGTGGGCAGACCGAAGCTGCGCTATCACTGGGGATGAGCTCGAACCAAGTGTCGTGGCTCGTCGTGATTCCCCAAGCCCTGCGGTTAGTGGCCCCCAACCTGCTGACCCAGCTCGTGTCGCTACTCAAAGACTCCACCCTCGGTTTCGTCGTCTCCTACGCTGACCTGATGCACCAAGGGCAGCTGTATTCCGCGCAGTCAAACTCCTACATTCAAACCTACGCGCTGATCGCAGTGATTTACGTGGCCATCAACATTGCCCTCACTCAGCTGGCGAACCGGTGGCGCGCCGCTTAACCTCCAGATCCGGTAAATCCTCCAGATCAGGTAAATTAGGATCCGTGACTGCACCGAGCAACAACACCCCGCCCCCTCCTGGCAACCCCGCGCCCACACTAACGCCGCGGCAACAGTACCGAGCGTTCCGCGAAGCCCGCCAAAGCAAAGTGTTCACCGTAATCGCGGTCGTGATGCTTGCGGTTACCCTCATCTCCATCCTGGTTCTAGCAGGCACCATCCGCATCCCCTTCATCTCAGACTTTTCTGAAAGCACCGAGTACGTTGAAAAAAGCGGAGACGTGCCCTGCCCTCCAGAAAATGCCGCGGGCGTAAAACTAGACGGTACCAAAGCGGTTATTTTAAACGCCACGTCTCGATCTGGGCTTGCGAACTCGGTGCAAGACGCGCTCAAAAGCTACGGGGTGAAAGTTACGGACACGGGTAACTACGTTGGGCAGTTCTACGGGGCCACGCAAATAACGGCAGATGCCGACCACGTTGCGCAGGCGTACTCACTGGCCCGCGTGTTCCCAGATGCGAAAGTGAAGTTCTCGGCCTCCCCCAACGACAAGCTCACGATTCTGCTTGGCGAAAACTTCTCTGACATGCTTCCTCCAGAGCAGGCGAAAACCGTGCTGCAAGACAAGAACGCGCAAATCAGCAAGCCGGAAAACTGCAAGCTACTGCCCGGGCAAGAATAAGCACCGACGTCACAGGAAAGCTGGCTGGACCCTCGAGTTTTTATTTGTGCCTATGATGGGGATATGACCTCAACAACACAAGAAGCGGGTAAACAGTTAGCGGACTTAATGCGCGGGCGCACCACCATGATCGTAGCTGGTGCCGGCATGTCAACCGACGCGGGCTTACCGGATTACCGCGGCACCGGATCTTCCGGAACCCCCACGGTGGATTACGACCTGTTCATGTCCGACAAGAAGTGGCAACGTTGGGTGTGGCAGCGCAACCAGGAAACTTGGCGTGCCGTCACCCGCCTGCAACCCACGCCCGCGCACCGCGTGGTGGCGAAGTGGCAGGCCGAAGGTCTCGTGAACGGAGTGGCGACGCAGAACGTGGACGGCTTAGATGCGCGCGCTGGGATAAAGGATCCGATGCTGCTGCACGGCACGTTCGCCCTAGTGACATGCACTAGTTGTGGTTCGCAGTTTCCGCGTGAGGACGTGGATGAGTGGATGCGGAAGTTGAACCCCAGTGTGGTGGATGACCCAGATCCAGCGCACTGCGCGATTCTAGCTGAGGCAGATGAGGCGGGTGCGGATGCGTCTACTTTTGAACCGGCGCCATGCCCGAAGTGCGGTGGGGTGCTGAAACCGGACGTCGTGTTTTTTGGGGAAATGCTGCCGATGGAAGCTATGTCCCGCGCCTACGCAGCAGCCGCGGCCGCCGACGTCGTACTCGCCTTAGGCACGTCACTTCTGGTTGGTACCGGGTTGTGGGTAGTATCTGAGGGCCTGCAATCTGGCGCAGACTTCGCAATCGTGAACCTGGGGCCCACCGCGGCCGACAACTACGCGACCTTGCGGATTGAAGGCAACGTGTCCGACATCCTGCAAGCTGCTGACCAAGCGCTCTAGCAAGCTAACGGCCGGGACCTCCGGGGGAAACGAAAGATACCGGCCCGGGCTAGCTGGGATCGAAACGACAGTTACTGCCCCCAGGGGAAGGCGTTTTCTGCGATTTCACCATCGCTGCCGCTGGCCCAGCCTTGGCGTGAAACCGCGAATGACTTGCCGGTTTTCGTGTTCCAGCAGCTCATGCCTTTAAAACGGGACACGCACGCGTAGTTACCGAACGTGGCGGCCTTGTCGTAATCCAAAAGTTTAATGTCGTCTGCCAGCCCCAGGTCACCGCACATGGACCGGCTTCCATCTTTAGTGCCTTCCACTGCGAACCCGCCGGTACCACCACAGATTTGCCCACCGCCAATCGGATCCTCAACAGATTCGTAAACTTGGCACGCCATTTTGTCTTGATCGGCAAGAATCGTGCACCGGATATTCTCCGACGGCGAGTAAAAAGCAGCAGCCCGAACCGCTCCCGCTGGAGCCGGGTACCCCGGTTCTTTACTCGAAGGGCTTTCCGACGGCTCCGGCGTTTCTTCCTCTTCAGTGGCCTGCGGAGTTTCGGGTTCCGAAGTGGGTTCTGCCGACGCGGACTCCGACGCTGCCGGCTGTGATTCGTCCGTCTTCCCCCAAGTCAAATACCCCGTCACGGTCGCTACGAACAACCCCAGCATCACCGCTGCAACCACCGCGAGGATGGCGATAACCACCGCTATTCGAGTATTCGACGAACCGCCCTGCGGGGCCTCCTGGTACTGCTGTTCCTGCTCCGCTGCGGCCGCCGCATACTGGCTGCCCTGCGCAAACTCATCCACCTGGTTCTGCTCGTACTGTTGCGCTTCCCCGTACGCCCGCTGCGTTCCGTGCGGGTAATACGCCGGCGGGTACGCTTCCGTTTGCCCGCCCTCACGATCATCCACGGGCGGTAAAAACGTGGTCTGTTCCACGTCCTGGTCGCGTTCCACCACTTCAGTTTCCTGAGGTTCTTCACCCCGCCAAGGTGCAGTAGACTGCTGAGGTTCAGCAGACTGCGACGCGGACTCAGCTTGCGCGGGTTGATCGGCTTCTTCAGTGCCAGCACGCTTGCCTAGCGCAGCGTCAATCTGTGGATCATTTAGCTCCCCCAGCCACTCAATCAACGCGGGATACTCATGCGCCGTCGGGTTACCCGCCACCTGGGGGCGCAAATCCGGATGCGCAATCGCAATATCGTAAAGCTCGTCGAGCGGGGTGTTCGGATCAGCGGCCTTCTTCGCAAGGTTTGGATCCACAGTATTCTCCTTCGAGTTCGCATGCTACCGATGCCAGACTATCGCCTCAACACATTAAACTATAAGGGAACATGCATTATTCGCCACCCACATTCTTATAAAATAGTAAAAAGAATAAGAAGTTAAGATGTCGACAAAATAAGGGAGGACTCCATGATTCCACTAACAGAAAGTGCCGATCTCTACAAAGCTTCTGACGATAGGTACGATAAAATGCCCTACCGCCGCCTCGGCACAACCGGGCTGAAACTCCCCGCCATCTCGCTTGGATTTTGGCATAACTTCGGTGACGACAAACCCCTCCAAACTCAACGCGACATCGTCCACTACGCATTCGACCACGGCATCACCCACTTCGACCTGGCGAACAACTACGGGCCCCCACGCGGCTCTGCAGAAAAGAACTTCGGCCGCATCTTCCACGAAGACCTGGCGCACTACCGCGACGAAATCGTGATCTCCACAAAGGCCGGGTGGGACATGCAGCCCGGCCCCTACGGATTCGGGGGCTCACGCAAATACCTACTCGAAAGCCTGAACCAGTCCCTCGACCGCATGGGCCTAGACTACGTGGACATCTTCTACTCCCACCGGCCCGACGCGGACACGGACCTGGAGGAAACCATGCTTGCCCTCCACAGCGCGGTGACGAGTGGGAAAGCCATGTACGTTGGGATCTCCTCTTACTCCGCGGCGGACACGAAACGGGCCCAATCGATTATGCGTGACCTGGGTACCCCCCTGGTGATCCACCAGCCGTCCTACTCTATGCTGAACCGGTGGATTGAAACCGATGAGCTTCTGGAGACCCTCGCGCAAGAAAACATGGGTGCCATCACGTTCTCCCCACTTGCGCAAGGCATGCTCACCGACCGGTACCTAGATGGTATTCCTGAGGATTCCCGCGCAGCAGCAGGGAAATCACTCGACCCCGACTGGCTGTCGGACGCGAACTTGAAACACATTCGCGCACTCAACGACATAGCGAAAGAACGCGGCCAGTCACTCGCCCAGATGGCACTCGCCTGGGTGCTGCGTGAACGCGGTGGTGTCCACGTCGACTCCGCACTCGTGGGAGCCTCGTCCGTGAAACAGTTAGCGAACTCCCTGGGAGCGCTCGAGAACCTCGAGTTCTCAGACGAAGAGATTAAACAGATTGATCAGCACGCCAAAGACTCTGGGATCAACATCTGGAAGAGCGCAACAGAGTCCACCCAAGAGCGGTAAAACTAAACGCGCCCCACTGGGACCCCGCGCACTCGTGTCGGTGCGCATTGCTCTACCGGCTGGAGCGCCCCACCGGGGCGCCGCGCCTTAGTGTTAGTACGGTGCTCTACCGGCTGGGACGCTGGGATTTAGCGTTGGTGCGCCGCGGTTTACTACCCGTATTCCGCGGCGCATTTACGCGTCCGCTTTGCAAATAAGTGATGAACGCAGGCAGAAAAACCACGCTGCTTAGAGCGAACGCAATCAGTTCCACACTCAGCGCAACTGCGGGCCAATGATGGGCCTTCACCGCTTCTTCCACCCATTGGCCGCCCTCAACCGCGTTCACTACCGGCCAGTACAAACTGTTCGCCAACGTCAATAGGCCGAGCAGCACAATCATTAATGCCCCCGAAGCGGTGAGCATCGCAGTTCCCGTAGGGTCGCGTTGCAGCGTCGCTTCTTCTTGAGGTACCAGCACCAGCGCCCACAAGGCCACCACAATTACTGCGCCAACAATATCTGCGGGCCGATGCCACCCCACCCCCATGATCGCGATCGCAACCAGGGCGTTCACCAGGGCGGCGATCAAAGCAACTAGAGACCTAATCCGCTGCTTGCACGCGATGACGAGGGCAAGTGATAAAGACAGTGAAACAGTCATGTGGCCTGAGGGAAACGAGTTCGGTAAGTCCACCCCAATATGTAAGAACGGGCGGGCGATAACCCACGTTTTCAGAACCTGGGTGGTGACGTTCGCGCCCACCACCAGCACCCCCAGACGCAGTGCAAGCGCAGGGCGGCGCACCACCACCGCCACGAGCATCACCAGAACAGTGCCAACCCCAATTGTGATAGGCGACACGGATCGTTGCATAATGGCCGACACCCACCGGAAGCGCGCGCCCGTTGCCGCAACCGTATCTAGCGCCACCTGATCCATGGTTTGCCCCAACTGGCTGCGCACCGCGAACATCGTTAAAGCCACAAGTAGGACTAGCATCAGCACAAACGACGCCACGCGTAGGTTCCGCCGGCCTTGCGCCCTAGAGCGCATTATTTGTGCCATTGTCATTAACCAGATCCTCCTAAAACCCCTCCAACGCGCATAACGCAAGCAACTATTCTAGCCTGAAGAAGGGAGGAAGCCTCCCCTTAGTTGTAACGCTAAACTAGTAACGACATTATTCGAACGACCGAAATTTTCTTGGAAAGGAGTGACGATGGTAAATAAACCCCATCTGAACCTCCACCAACTCCAAGAGTTTCTAAACAGCAGTGTAATCGACCTGCCTTTCAAACCCCACGAAGACGGGTTCGTGTTCGAAGCCTCCCACGCAGTAATCACCATCCGTATCGCCGCCCCGTCCGTACTACAGATCCGCGGGCGCTGGCGTGGGATAGCGCAAGATCCTACTAGTTTTGAGGCACTCGCCCAACAGGTGCGTAAATGCAACCGCATGCACCCGATCCCCAAAGCGTACTTGGAGCACGTGGACCACTACCAGTACCAGTTGTGCGCAGAGGCGAACTCACTGATAACGGACGGCACCACCGGCACGCACATTATTCACACGCTCGAGCGCAACATGCCGCTCATGGTCGCCTTCTTCGCCAACGTGAGCCGCGAACTCGAAGAACCCACCGCCGATGCCGGAACGGGAACCCACGCACCGACGGTAACTACTTTTGGGACAGACACCCCCTCAGGAAAATGGCACGAAACCAACCCGAGTGGAGGAGAAGTCAACCAGGCTCTGGGACAAACTTGCCCGCTCCAAAGAGGAACAGTTGGAACGGAACCGGGCGCCGAGGAAACGATCGAAACGGAACCGTGTGGCGAGGAAACAATCGGAACGGAACCGGGCGCCGGCATGATGAACGCGGGAATAGGTGAAGTTTCCAAGAGCGCGCGCATCTACCCCGTGCCGAACTTGCGGGTCGAACAACGGAACCCCCACGCGCGGGGTCGGGTAGAACAATCCAATCCCCGCACGCAGGGTCGGGCCGAACAACCCAACCCCCACGCGAGGGGTCGGGTCGAACAACGGAACTCACACGCGCGGGGGCGGGCCAACCCGCAGGTAGTCACGGAACAAACTCGCACGCCCGTAACCCTCGCGCGCATAAGCCACGCCGCCGAAGACCTCGGAGGCCTATTTACCCTAATCGGACCCAACATCGGATGCGTCGAGTTGAACGGTTCCTCATTCGCGATCTCCCTGTGCCCCGCCACCAACTTCATGTCAATGCGCCTGGTGTGGCACACCGGGCTCGCGCCCGCAGAAAAATACGAACCCGCGATCTTCACCAGCGCAGACGCGTGGAACCGTAAAGAATTCTTCCCAACCGTCTACACGTGCCCCAACGAAAACGGTGTCAAAGTAGTGGCGAACTACGTGGCGGACGTGGGTGTGGAAATGACTAACTCGCAACTGCAAACCCACCTGGTGGTCGGCATGTCACAAACCTACGAAGCCATCGACTTCGTCCGCAACACGGTGTGGTGGGTGTTTAAAAAAGACCGGGCACAAAGCCACGGGTGGATGGGAACTTGCGAAATCGGAGACACCGAACATGGCTGCTGCTGAACAGCGGCCCGGACGCGACGACATCCTACAGGTACTCACCCGCATCGCGGCCGGTTCTGACCGTCTGATCACCGCGATTCACGTTCCTCAACGCGACGGGCAGGCGCAGCCGTGGCCCACGTGGGTGCACCCAAAGGTACGCAACCGGTTCGAAACCCGCGGTATCGCAAAACCGTGGGCCCACCAAGTAAAGGGCATGGACGCCGTGTGGAACGGCCGCCACACCGTGGTCGCAACGGGCACGGGATCAGGTAAATCCATGGTTGCGTGGGCACCGATTCTGAGCGCGGTCGAACAGGGGGATTCCACGCGCCTATCCGCACTGCACGCCCGTCCATCGGCCCTGTACTTAGCGCCTACGAAAGCGCTCGCGGCCGACCAGATGCATTCTTTGCACGCGCTTGCCGGTAACCAGCTGGCGGCCCGCATTGGGCTTGCGGATGGGGATACGGCTGCGGAGGCGAAAGACTGGGCGCGAGCCCAAGCGGACATCGTGTTAACAAACCCCGATTACCTGCACCACGTGCTACTGCCCGGCCATGAACGGTGGACGCGTTTGCTTGCCCGGTTGCGTTACATTGTGGTGGACGAAATGCATTACTGGCGAGGTGTTCTGGGGTCGCATATCGCGATGGTTCTGCGCCGACTGCTACGACTCGCCCGCCATTTAGGTGCACAACCGGTGGTCGTTTTCCTGTCCGCCACCGTCGCGGAGCCAGCAGATGCGGCGGCGCGTTTAATTGGGGTTTCTTCCGATCAGATTACCTGCGTGGATGAGGACACTTCCCCCGCTGGTTCGCACGATTTAGTTTTGTGGCAGGGCGCGCAGCAGATGCTGGATGAAGTTCCGATTGAAGAGTACCTGCGTGCCGTTGCCGCGGCGCAGGACGGCACGGGCGTTATGCGCGGTGAGTTCCAACGCCGTTCCGCCACGTCTGAAGCCGCTGTTCTGGTGAGTGCCCTGGTGGAGCGGGGCGTTCGCCTATTGGCTTTTGTGCGTTCGCGCGGGGCGGCGGAAACGCTGGCGGCACAGGCGGGGGAGCAGTTAGCAGCCCGCGGGTGTGGGTTTCAGGTGGCGGCTTACCGGGGTGGTTTTTTGCCTGAGGAACGCAGGGAACTCGAACAGTCTTTACGCACCGGTTCCCTGCGGGCCTTGGCGACGACGAATGCGCTTGAGTTAGGGATTGATATTTCTGGGTTGGATGCGACCATCACCGCTGGTTGGCCTGGGACCCGCGCGTCCATGTGGCAGCAGGTGGGGCGTGCGGGTCGCTCCGGTGACGCGGGGGTTTCCGTGTTGATTGCGTCCGATAATCCCCTGGATTCTTTTTTGGTTCACCACCCGCAGATGCTGTTGGAGCAGGTGGAGGCGTCTACGTTTGACCCCGCTAACCCGTTTGTGCTTGGCCCGCATTTGTGTGCGGCTGCGGCCGAGTTGGCGTTGACACCGGCTGATGCGCAGCTGTTTGGTCTGCCGGACGTGTCGTATTTTGAACAGTTAGCGGCTCATGGGTATTTGCGGCGTCGCCCGGCGGGTTGGTTTTGGAATGTGGCGTTGCCGATGCGGCCGTCGGATTTGACGGACATCCGCGGGTCTGCTGGGGAGGTGCAGGTTGTGGATGAGTCCACGGGGTCGGTGATTGGCACTGTGAATGCAGATCAGGCGCATTCGCAGGTGCATCCGGGGGCGATTTATGTGCATCAGGGGCGGACGTATCAGGTTAGTGAGCTCACCCGAGTGCCGGCCACCCCGGGGGCATCTGGTTCGTCTGCCGGTACTGGTGGGGGCCGGGTTGCGTTGGTGAATCCGGTGACGACCCGGTTGCGTACGCGTCCGACTGTGCATCAGAGCGTGGAGATTTTGAGTGAGGCAGACAGTTGGGTGAGTGCGGACGGGGCGGTTCGTTGGTGTGTTGGTGATGTTGAGGTTACGAGCCAGGTCACTGATTTTGACACGCTGCGCCTGCCGGGGTTGCAGTTTGTGACTAATACTGCGTTAGCACTACCTGCGGATACGCTGCGGACCGTGGCGGTTTGGTGGGAGATTGATTCTGAGGCTGTGCGCGCGGCGGGGGTTGCGGATCGGGCTTTACCTGGGGCGCTGCATGCTGCTGAGCATGCGTCGATTGGGATTTTACCGTTGTTAGCTACGTGTGACCGGTGGGATTTAGGGGGTTTGTCAACTGCGGAGCATGAGCAGACGCATGCGCCCACTGTTTTTGTTCACGATGGTTACCCGGGTGGCGCTGGGTTCGCTAACCACGGTTGGTTGCATGCCCGCCAGTGGGTTGAGGCGACGCTGGATGTGGTCGCCACGTGTGAATGTGAGGCCGGTTGTCCGCGCTGCATCCAATCCCCTAAGTGCGGTAACGGTAACGAGCCACTATCTAAACCTGGTGCGTTAGCTCTGTTGCGTTTCTTAGTGCAGCACTGCCCCGAGTGAGTGCGCGCGTTTTGTTTTTGTGCGAGTCGTATCAAACACGCGGTTTTGTGCCCCGTCACGGTGCGACTGGTGCGCGGTGGGTTTTGCTGGGGAATTAGGTGAGGATTCCACCCCAGCTCTCCCTTCCAGGATGGAATCCCCATGGACGCAAATGTTTATGGCACTGCGTCTGAAAAGAATTTATCATCACTAGCCCCTCGCGGTGATTTAAGGGTGCGCACACACCGGGTTCCCCTACTCTACTGAAAGCCTGTTTGCGCTGGTAAACCGGCTTTTGCGCGCACTGTTATGGGGACTGTTTGGCCGAGTACCTCAAAGGTCCGCGCCCCGGTTAACCACACGTCATTTCCGTCACTGACACATTTCGTAAGTGCGATTTGGTTTCGGCTGGCGATAGTTTGCCCACGCGCACACTCGTCACCGCGCCCACTGAGCATGGCGTCGGCCGCCGCGAGCGCCGCCATGTCTATACCTGCGCGTGCTTTCGTTTTCACCGCGTACATCATGGCGGTCGCAACCACCAGCCCTCCTATTATGAGGACCACGAGGATCACCGCGAGCGCGTAGACCGTCCCCGACCCAGCTTCCGAGTTATCAGTTTTGCCGCTCACGGTTCTGCCCTCCTCAGCTCTGCCGCTCACGGTTCCGGATCCTCTTTGGAGGAAACGACTTCGCAGCGCGCGGGCACGACTGCCACGAACGCGTGAGATGCGGTGGCTATCGCCACGTACGTGTCTGCTTGTTGAGCGATTGTTACGGAAGTGGGGCGGGAGACGGATCCGCGTCCCATTTGCGCGGCAGCGGCAGTGGTTTGCCCGATGGAGGCTTCCCGCGCCGCGGTGCGAGCAACTTGACAGGCGTCAGCTTTGGCTAATCCGACGGTTGCGGCGCCTAATACTAGTGCTAATACTGCGAGGATAGCGGGGATAGTGACTGCAGTTTCGGCACTCACCATCCCCTGCTCTCCTCTGTCTGAGTAGACGTTATACATTAAGGGCCTTCGAGATAATGCCCTCGAGCAGACCCTGCACGCTCCCGGATTTCACGACCGCCAGCAGGAGCCCCGCAAAGGCGACCGCCGCGATAATACCCACGGCGTATTCCGCGGTGACCATCCCCGCTTCGTCATCATCCAAGTGGTGCACTATCGGCACTAGTGCAGCATCTTGCTGCTCGGTAATTTGCTTGTTAATACGCATGGTTTTACCTTTCTGTTTTGTGTGTTCTTGCGTGTGTGCCTGGTAATCCCGATATCTTCACCAGTCCTGTTTGGTTATCGAGATGGTTTTATTGTTTCGAGTTTCCAAACAGTAGGTCCGCGCGGTTTGCTCCGCAGTGGACTCTTGAGGTCGTGCATAACTCTTGTCCACAGGCAGTTTGTAAGCGTGCCTCAAACTGATTGCAGCGGTTTTTGCCAAAACTATAGGACAGCTATGGGACCCTCTTAGGCTTTGTGCGACAAAATGGGTGCAAAGGCGGTGTTTACACTGCTGTGAACAGCATGATCACGATTGGCACCACCCCTATGCACACGAAAGCGGGCAGTAGGCACAGGCCGAGGGGAAGCACGAGTTTTACTCCCAGCTGCTGGGCTTGCTCTTGGGTTTGCGTCAACCGGTTTTTTCGTATCGCCTGCGCCGCCAGAGTTAAGAGTTGCATTGGGGATGCACCAGCGGACCAGGCGGGCCACAGGGCATCGCAAATTTTTGCGTGATACTCATGAGGCGTTGGCATCTGCGTGCGGGGAGATCCTAACCGCAGCAGCGTCCCCATGTGGCTAAGTGGTGGATCTGCGCATGCGCGCGCAACGGTTTCCAATGCGTGGGGGATGGATGAGCCGACCCGCAGTGCCGATGCGAGCAAGTTGATTTCTATCACCGGATCCACGCCCTCAGAGTTGGTCTGCGCCGCGGCCAGCACCATTTTGCGCGTCCACCGGTGCCCGGCGATCCACAGCACGATTCCCAGTGCTAACGCGAGGGAACCTGCGGCGCCGTCGAAGAGTATGCCAGGCAGGTCAGCGCCCAGTAACCAGGCGGCTGCCAACCCCAGCGCGGGGAGCCACAGGAGGAGCCGCGCACTCAACCGCGGACCTGCCTGAGCCACGCGCCGCGCCCGATCTGCCACTTTCGCGTCTTCAATGCCCTCAAGTACGACTTCAAGAGTCTGCGCCAACGGGGTACCTAAATCGTGGCTTAACTGGCACGCCGCCACGATGGAACTGCGGTAGGGTGCGAACGCGGCGTGGTTACGCACTAGCTCAGGTACGCCCAGGTCGTCTACACTCGCCGCGACACTCATCGCGAACCCACCCTTGGCCCGGGTCCTGTTTCGCTGCGCCCCCGATTGCGCACTGTTTCTCCAAGCCCCCACACGCACTTGCGCTTGCGTGCCCGCGAGCGCTCCCGCCCAGGCGTCTGAGGTTGACAGGCCGCATTTCAAGCGCGAAACCACGTGGGCAAGCAGGACCGCTGGGTCGTCAATAGCCTGCGGTTGCACACTCGTTTTGGGCCGATCCCACCAGTAAGCGCGGAAACGCCGCGCCCGCATAACCTCAAAGGAAACGGCACTCACACTCACCACTGAGGTTAGGGCGAGGCTGAGCACGAGCATCATGTCAAAATCCGTTTCAACTGCTGCCACGCCTCATCTTTTCGCCCCATTGTGAGCGCTGGAATGGCCTGTAACGGCAAGTGTGGTTCGAACACGGACACCTGTGCGACTTTGCGCCCCTCCGGAGTTCTTTCCACGTGAATCACCGCGTCAAAAGCGGCAACTGCCTGCCTGTACACCGCGTCCTCCGTCAACCCGGCAAGAGCCCCCAGGGCCGCGAGGCGCGCCGGCACATCCGCGGGATCGTTGGCGTGAAGCGTAACCCAGCCACCCTCATGCCCCGTGTTTAACGCCGCCATCACTTCGCGTATCTCCGCGCCGCGGCACTCACCCAGAACAATCCGGTCCGGACGCATACGCAACGCCGCGCGCACCAGTTCTGTTAACGAAATCGCGCCCTGCCCCTGCACGTTTGCGTTCCGAGAAGTCAAACTAACCACGTGCGGGTGGTGGGGAGCTAACTCCGGGACGTCTTCGATACAGATGATCCGTTGATCGGCGGGCACCAGGCTGAGGATTGCAGACAATAGTGTGGTTTTTCCACTGCCGGTAGCGCCCGTGAGGATCACGCAGGCACGGGCTTTAACCAGCTGCTCAATGGTTTGAGCGGTGAGGGGATCCACCGTGTTGTTTGCAATAAGCTCTCGCATAGTGAAACTGCGAGGGCGTTTGGTGCGCAGAGAAATCACAGGCCCACCCTGAGCCGGTGGTGACAAGACCGCGTGCAGCCGCGTTCCATCCGGCAGCGTCCCATCCGCGATTGGAGCAGCGTCATCTAAACGAACCCCTGCAGCCGCAGCCATCCGCACGGCCAGTGCCCGCACATCCATAGCGCGCGGGAGCTGCCCAGCTGGTTCTAACTTACCGCCGCGTTCCACCCACACTCCCGCGGGGTTAACGAGCACGTCCGTGACCGCCGGTTCAGCTAGCAGCCGCAGCAAGAACGGATCTGGGCCCGCAAGGCTAGCATTCACCTGCGCAAGTTCTTGCAAGAGTTGACGGGTGGAGGCCAGCCGAGCCATCCCCTCATCTACCGCACCGGCCGCGCAGGTTACATCTGCCTCGTACCCGTCAGCCCCACCAGCTGATTCAACTGCGCGCCTGTTACCTGCGCTCTTGCGGCGCGCTAACGCTTGTCTAACTTCACGGATTCCCATCAGTGGTCTCCTGCGCCACATAGCGTCGATACATTGCGGTCGAACGCGTAACCGCTGCGGTTAGTGCTCCGTGTTTTCGGCCCACGCGCCGTACTTTCCACGGCCCCACCACGGCGTGCACGCGGTGTCCAGCTAACCGTTCCAGTGCGCTGCGGGTCCGCGTCGGATCGCGCGAAACCAGGCAGATCAATGGATCTAAGGCAGGCAGTGCCCGCAGCAACTCGGGCCGCATAACTCCCGCGTCAATCACCAGTGGCATCGCAGCCGTCACACCCCGTACCCACCGGCTAAAACCAGTATCTGTTAGTTGCGGCGGCGCCTGTGATTGCGTGCCCACCACCGCGATCCGCCGGTTCCGTATCCGACCCGGTAGAGGCGGGGAATCGAACTGGACTTCGCGACTCGCAACATACTCAATTTCCTTATCTACCCGCCCTACCCGCGCGGCGAAAGCCGGATCATCACTGCAGTCCACTATCGCTAGCGGCCCCGTCAAATACGCTGCCTCGGCAGCAACCCGAGTGGTTCCCGCCCGCCCGTGCGCACCCACCACAACCAGTGGGTGCCGGTTCCCCGCCCCGTGCTGACGCGTTAACAGTGTCAGGAACTGTTCTTCCTCCCCGGGAAGTTGCACGTCCACACCCAGGCGGATAATCCGCTGCGGAACCGCGGGCTCAGCTGAAGGTGCTGACGTTGCCCCTGTCTCTGCTGAAAGTACAGTAGTTGCACACGCCTCGGCTGAAGGTGCAAGAGCTGCACCTGCCTCGAAAGTAGCAGCATGTGGTTCTTTACCATCAGTTATGAGCGTGTATGGCTCACTCGCCTGCGCGCGTTCAACTACGCGTTCACCCGCGAGCGTTACCAACGCTTCCACCTGATCTCGTTTGGGCGCCCCAACTTCTACAACCACGTTCATGCGTCCACTCAACCACCCGCCGCAAGTTTTTGAGATGTGGGTTTTAGGTGTTTGAGGAACCGCGTGGGTGTGGACAGATAGTTTCCACAGGCGCCGCAGTCCAGTGAAGACCAACCGGAGGTTTCCTCGGCTCGAAAGCTTGGCATAAGCTGAACACATGAGCAAAACTAGCGCCACGCAATGGGGGGAATCCAGGTTCCTGTTCAACCCCACCGAACCCGTGCGCCCAGCGATCATCGTTACGCTTAGTTTTGTTCTAGCGCCCGCTGCGCTCCTACTACTCTTCACCTCCGTGGGGCGGCTGCTAAACGCCGGCGCGGGCGGCACTCCCTTAGCGTCCCCCACCGGTCAGCTAGGGGTACTGGGCAGCGCTATCCTACTGCTCCTCATTGCGCACACTGTGCGGTGGTCTAACGCCGGGATGGCGGTGCTAACGATCTGGTCCGCGGCCCTCACCCTCATCTATGCCGCCCAATGCCTACTGGGCGCCAGCTCGTGCACGCAAGCGCTCACGCGCTGGACCCAACTGCCTTTATACGCGTGCAGCATCTGCGTGGGGGTAACGCTCATGACCAAGTACATGACTACCCGCGCCCCGCAACCCAACCCGCGAATCCCCGCCTGGCTGGCGTTCACCTGCGCGTTCGTCCTGTCCGGAGCCATTATCGGCATGCTCTACGTCCTCGCACCCCGCAATGTGGACGCCATCCGCCTTGGGGACGCGTCGCTACTGCCCGCCCGCACCAGCGGTGAAGTTGCACTGATCGTCCTCACCTGCCTGGGTGCAATGGCATTAGCCTTCCTGGCGAACATTTCGGTTGGGGCCGTGCAGGCAGCCGCGTGGATTTTCTTCCTCATCCCCGGGTTAATCGTGGTGCCAACCGTGACGACCCTAACGGACGTGACCGCCACCCCGAATAACAGTGCCATAATTGCCTGGCAAATGACGATGCCCGTGTGTGCCACCATTGGTGTGCTACTAGCCACCACCACACACGCCATCGCCCTTGCCCACACCCCACAAACCAGTGGATGACATGAGGTCAAAGTGTCTTGTGCGGGCGTGCCAAAACGACAATCACTGCACATGCCACTAGCGTGGAATCATATATTGAGGAGGTTCCTATGAGTGATCCGAACGCTAAACACCCTGAACATGATGATGCCCCCACGTGGGGACTAGCCCCCAACGACACCGATCAGACAGACACGCATTCAGATCTGATCACCCCGTCAGCAGACGATGAGATCCCCCAAACACGCACCTCCTCACCGGGCTCACAGTCCTCCATGCCAGCCTCACAGTCCCCTACGGAAGGTACCAACCCGGTTGACACCGCTGCTGACCATACCGGCACCTCCATTCCACACTCCAACCCCCAAACGGACGAAACACTGCCCGCAACCGGAGGTGGTATCCCTCAAGATGTCTTGGCGCGGCGGCTCGCAGACGAGGAACCTCCCGAAGTTGAACCCGAAGAACCTGAGGAACCCCGGCCCCTCGTCTACTCCCAAGACCCGCACGAACTAGACTTGGACGAACCCGCCACCCAAGATCTGCACGCAGACGTAGAAACTGACGCGCGAAACACGCACGCAGAGGAGTCAGCGGGAACGCAGTCAGACGCGAACGCGGATAAGCAGATGCACGCCCCGGATACAGGGTCTGCAGAGGACAACGAAGAACTCGCCGTAGACGGGGAGGACGAGGATGACGACCTGGAGTCCACCAAAGTGCGCCGCCAGTCCCTACTCAAAGTAGACCCGGAACCGCAACCGCAAGACACTCCCGGCACCACCGCGTGGCACCCCCGCCGCTTCCCTGAAGAAGAAGCGGAATACTCCCTGTTTGACGAAGCTTCCGTGGTTCCCGAACTGCCATCGCGCGTGGGAGCACGCGTACTCTCGTTCTTCCTGTACCTAATCGGCTTACCACTCGCGTGGTACCTCCTGTCTGACGCCGCAGCCCGCTTTACCCTAGCGCCCGGCAACGCGATGGACAGCGGCCACATTAACCCCGCGGCCCTCATCGAATTCGCCGGCGGTGGCATAGTGGTCATCGTGCTCGCCTGCCTGTGCATCCGCTCCTCACTGGGAGCACTCATCGGTGGTGTCATCATGATGGCCGGAGGTCTCCTCCCCCTCGCCGTACCTGCCCTTACCAGTAACTACCTGCAACGCGCACAATCGTGGCTGGAATCATGGAACGCGTTCGGCGCAAACGTGTCCCACCACCTGCAATACACGGGTTTCAGCGGCACCATCTTCACCGCCGGGCTAATCACGTTCCTCCTCGGCCTCATCGCGATCCTCGCGCGCCGCGACGGACGCAACGAACAGCAGATCCGCACGCAAATCGAACAGATCTCACCCACAACCCTCAACAAAGGCCACGGCCACAAGAATGAGGAGAAAAAGTAGGCAGTGACCTCCAAGTTTTCAAAACGACCGGCCATGTCCAACACGATGGGCCGGTCGTTACTCATGCCCTCCGGCCCCTGGTCCCACCGAACCGTCAACGCGGCGGGCGTAAACTTCCACGTCGCCATTCACGGGCCCGAAGACGGCACGCCCGTCCTGCTGCTCCACAGCTTTCCGCGCACGTGGCTGTCTTGGAAACACACGCTCGTTAGCCTCGGAGACGCCAACTGGCGGGCAATCGCCATGGACCTGCGCGGATTCGGTAACTCCGACCTGCAACCCCACGGGCAAGACCCGCTGCGCATGTCCGCAGACATCTCCGCCGTAATCAGCGCCCTCGGCTACACCAACGCGCACGTAATCGGCGCGGGCCTGGGGGAATTCTCGGCTGGATCCTCGCGGCCACCACGCCCAAACGCGTGCGCTCCCTCATGTCCGTGTGTAGCCCCCACCCGCTGTGCGCCACCACGCTTAACCACCCGCCAGCGGTGATGAAGCTTCTTGCCCTTACGCGCGCCCCGTACCTCAACCGGGCGCTACTGAAATCAGGCAGACTTATTGATATGGGCGCGCAAACGCTGTGCGCCCCCGGCAGTCACTTCCCCCTGGACCCGTACCGCTACGCGTTCTCTCGCCCCTTCGCAGCAGAAACCGCGTTGGAGGCCACGATCCGTGCGCACGCGCTCACACACAAAACCCGATCACGAATCGACACTACAATCGACCGGCCCGTATCCACCGTCATGGCGCGCGAAGATCCCCTGCATACGCGGGCCGCTTACCTGCGAGACCAACAGTGGGTACAAGATCCGATTCAAACGTTTGAGGTTCCGGGGGGCCACTACGCCACCGAGGAAGCACCGGTGGAAGTCACCAAAGCCGTGTTCAAACACCTCGAACCGTACGCGTGAACACCGCTGCCATCAGATGGCGGCGGATGAGTACGAATGGGCTGAAGCTTCCGTAGGCGGGCGAAGGCGAGGCCAGACTTCCGTAGGCGTGCGCGAGCGCGGTCAGACGCTGGCGGATGGGCATAGTTGCGCCAGTTCGCAGTGCCCACAATCGGGTTGGCGCGAATGGCACACGCGCCGACCGTGCTCAATTAACCGGTGGCACAGAACTGTCCAATCCGCATCCGGCAGAACCCGGACAATATCTTTTTCCACAGCCAGCGGGGCTTTGTGTTTACTCCACCCCAGGCGGCGCGCTAACCGTCCCACGTGCGTGTCCACAGTTATTGCCCGCACCCCAAACGCATTGCCCATCACCACGTGCGCGGTTTTACGACCCACCCCCGGCAGGGATTCCAGTTGCTTACGTTCACGCGGTACCTCACCGTTAAAACTATTTTCCAAAGCTGCCCCTAACCGTACTAACTGGCTACTGCGACGGTTTTGGAACCCAAGTGGGCGAACAATGCGCGCAACCGCATCCGGATCCGCATTCGCTAAATCTGTGGGCGTGGGATAGCGGTCAAACAGCTGCGGGGTAACCGTGTTAACCCGCGCGTCCGTGGTTTGCGCCGAAAGCACAGTAGCCACCAGCAGTTCGTAAGCGTTACGGTGCACTAGCGCGCAGTGCGCATCGGGATACAGGTGAGCCAACTTTTTTGCAACAGCAGGGGCGTTCGTGTGCATACCCGCCAGCCTAGCTCAAAACCACAAACTTAAAACAACGGGTTGGAAACCGCAGGTTTGGAACCACGCAGCAGTCAGATTGATAGCTTCAACTGCATTTTATGTATAAACTTGTTAAAGGCATCACAAGAGATTTCAGAGCGCGGCTCAGTCGCGCGCAGTCACAACACCGTTTACAGCGGAGATGGAAGGGAAATCGTGGAGAGTAACTACATCAGTCAGGTCCCACTGTTCGATGGTTTAGACGAACAGCAGCAGACTTCACTGCGTCAGCGGATGGGACAAACAACGCTGCGTCGCGGTGAGGTCCTATTCGAAGAAGGCGACCAAGGCAACCGCCTGTACATCATCACGGAAGGCAAGATTAAGCTGGGCCATACCTCGCTCGATGGGCGGGAGAATCTGCTGGCAGTGCTTGGGCCGGGTGAGATTATTGGCGAACTAACCCTCTTTGACCCGGGTGCGCGCACCGCTTCAGCAACCGCTGTTTCCCCGGTGACGCTCCTGTACTTGGAGCACTCGGACCTCGTGGAAATTCTGGACACGAACCCGACGATGGCGCGGCACATGCTGCGTTCACTGGCGCGTCGTCTGCGTCGCACCAACGAGTCACTTGCCGACCTGGTGTTCTCGGACGTACCCGGCCGCGTCGCCAAAGCCCTGCTGGACCTGGCGGACCGGTTCGGCACTCAAACTGACCACGGCGTGCACGTCCCTCACGACCTCACGCAAGAGGAACTGGCGCAGCTCGTGGGTGCCTCACGCGAAACTGTTAACAAGTCTTTAGCAGACTTCGTTTCTCGCGGCTGGATCCAGCTCGAAGGCCGCGCGGTAACACTACTGGACTTGGATCGGCTCGCCCGCCGCGCCCGGTAGCACGCCACCTGCGGTAATAGTGCGCGCACAGATACCGCAGTTTTAAACACTTTGAGGCCCCAGCACTGCTGGGGCCTCAACGCAATTATTTAACTAGTGTTTCCATGAACTTGAACGCACGCCAAAAACAACTAACGTTGCCGCGAGCCTAGCCGCACGCCGGAACTAACTAGCGTTGCTTCGAGCTTAAACTCCCGAGGGAACTAACTAGTCTTATTTCGAAGTCGCTAGTCTTGCTTGGGGCGTTTGAGGTACGCCACAAGACTTTCGGGGTTAGCGGGTGCGGGAACGACCTGCACGAGTTCCCACCCGTCTTCGCCCCACTGATCCAGAATCTGTTTTGTACTGTGCACCAGCAACGGTATCGTTGCGTATTCCCATTTCTGCATGTAACCCATCCTAAGCTACAAATCCGCGCAGTTGAACCCCACCACCAGAAGTTGACCCCACAGGGCGAACGCGTTTTAGCGACGAACGCGCGCGAGAACTTTCGGTACTTTCGGCGTGCGAATCTCTTCCGCTAACGGATCATCTGAATGTAAGATCCATTCGCGCCAATCCTTCACATCCGTGTAGTGGCGGAGCATGGCCCGGCGTTCCCGTTCAGTTAACCCACCCCAGACTCCGAAGTTAGCTTCTGATTGCAACGCGTCTGCCAGGCATTCCAACCTCACCTCGCACGCAAAACAGCGCGATCGAACCTGACGCTGACCTGCGCCCTGAACGAACAACGCGTCGGGAGAATCAGTTGCACACAGCGCCTTCGCTGCCCAGCTCTGATCGCTATCCGCGTATTCGTATTTCATTTGCACCCCATTGATACGTCTTAATACGTAACCTTCTCTACATTGTGACCATACACACATGAACGCGTTTTTACCAATCGGCCTCCAGTTAGGCAGCGAAGGGCCGGTTCGTCGTAGGCTTAGAACATGCCTCATTCGAATATTCGCTCGGTCAAAAAACCGCAGCTCGCCCGGCTCCTCACCGCGTTCCTTGCGGTGTGCGCACTGGCGGGTGTGCTCCTTTCGGGTCTTTTAGTTCCGACCCTTGGGTTAGCGGGCATGGTGGTGAAGTCCGGTCCGGAGGTTTTTGATTCCCTCCCCGCCGATTTGAAGATCGTCCCCCCGTCGGAACAGTCCACTCTCGTGGCGTCAGACGGCACGGTTTTAGCGTCGTTCTACACGGAAAACCGGATCGTTGTTCCGCTCGACAAGATTTCTAAACACCTTCAGCAAGCGGTTATTTCCACTGAGGACCGCCGGTTCTACGACCATAAAGGCATTGATCCTGAGGGCATGGCCCGCGCCGCGTTGAATAACCTCGGTGGGTCCGGGTCCACGCAGGGTGCGTCTACCCTCACGCAACAATATGTGAAGAACTCGCTTCTGGAAGCTGGTTTGCAAAAAGGTGACCAGGACATGATTGATGAGGCAACCGAGCAGACCATCGGGCGGAAATTGCGCGAGGCACGCTACGCTCTAGATCTAGAGAAGCGCTTGTCGAAAGAAGAGATCCTGGCGGGGTACTTGAATATCGCCCCGTTCGGCCCCAACGTGTACGGGGCGGAGGCGGCTGCGCACCTGTATTTCTCAAAACCAGCTGCGAAACTGGACGCGTTAGAATCTGCGCTGCTAGCGGGAATTGTTAAATCCCCCAATGAGTACAATCCGCTGCGGAACCCGGATGCGGCTCAGGATCGGCGGGACACGGTCCTAACGTCAATGCTGGCGCAAAACAAGATCACGCAAGAAGAGTACGACAAGTTCGTGAAAATCCCAGTGAAGAAAATGTTGAAACCCGACTACACTCCCCAGGGGTGTGCGGGAGCTGGCAACGCCGCGTACTTTTGTGAATACGTGCGATCTGAACTGCTGCGGTCAAAAGAGTTCGGGGAATCCCAAGAAGACCGATTACAAAAACTTCAGCGTGGTGGTTTAACCATTAAAACCACGTTGAATAAGGACTTGCAGGCGAAAGCGTTCAAGGCGGTGCAAGATCGGATTCCAATTAACGACCCATCGGGTGCCAACACAGCGATAGTTTCTATGGATCCACGCAACGGGGCAATTGTAGCGATGGCGCAGAACACGAACTTCGGCACCCCCACGGAGCAGAACCCGGGGGCAACACAGAACTCGATCACGGCCGATAAGGCACACGGTGGTGGTGATGGGTTCCAGGCGGGGTCAGCGTTGAAGCCGTTCACGATGCTCGAATGGTTCCGTGAGGGCCGCTCCGCATATGAACGGGTTGGAGGCCACTCCATTCACTTCAGCCGAGGAGAGTGGAATATTCCATGCGCCCCCGAGATGGCGGACAACTGGACGGTGCAGGATGTGGACGGTAAACCCGGGTCTTTCAACATTATTGAGGCCACGGAGAAGTCTGTGAACCGCGCTTACGCGCACATGGCGACACAGTTGGATATGTGCAAGATCTTTGACGGCATGAAAGACCTGGGGATCTCTAAGCCCGATGGTTCCAGGTTGGATCCGCACCCGTCGTCGATTATTGGTGCACCGGCAACCCCGCTGAGCATGGCGCGCGCGTACTCTGCGTTCGCTAATAAAGGTAAGTTGTGCAAACCCATGTCCGTGACCGAGGTGACGGATCGGGATGGTAAGCAGGTTGCGAAGTTCAAGTCCTCTTGTTCGCAAGCGATACCGGAGAAGAATGCGAACCAGGTGGCGGATGTGCTGCAGCAAACCACGCAGAGCGCGTTCTACCGCGCCTCTGACATTGGCCGTCCGCACATCGGGAAAACCGGGACTACGGATAACAACGCGGGTCTTTGGTTCGTGGGTGGTACCCCGCAGCTGATTACCGGCGCGTGGGCGGGTTACGCATCCCAGTCTTCGGCGTCGATGAATGGCATTACCGTTAACGGCACGTACTACGGCACGGTTTATGGTGGTACGTTCACCGCTCCGATGTGGAAGCAGTACATGGAGTCTGCTTTGGAGGGCCAGGAGGTAATGAACTTCCCTGAGGCAGACTTGACTAACGGGAAGAAGGACGAACCCGCGCGGGCTCGTGAGCCGCAGCATCAGCAGGCTGAAGACGAGGGTGAGCGGGATGCCGAACCTCAATACGAGTACGTTTACGAATATGAGGAAGACGACGGCGAATAGTGCCTAAAAAACCAGTTTTAACACGATTTGGGTACGCAACCGCGGCAGTGGCGGCAACTGCGGTGGCAGGGTTGGCGTGGACGCAGGTGGAGCGGCGGTGGCCGACGGTGCGTCACGTGGATGCCCGCGGCGTGCTGCCCACCGGGGCTGCGCCAGTGCGGGTTCTGCACGTGTCTGATCTGCACCTGTTTCCGGGCCAGGATTTCTTAGTTGATTTTGTGCGCAGTTTGGCGGAGCTGGAGTTCGACTTCGTCGTGTCTACGGGCGATAACTTCGGGTCCACCCGGGGGTTGCCGATGCTGCGCCGGGCGTACGAGCCTCTGCTGGGCCATCCCGGCGCGTTCGTGTTTGGTTCTAACGACTATTATTCGCCGCAGCCAAAACCGTGGCATTCTTACCTGGTGGGTTCGCGCCGCCACGCGTTCAACCGAGTGTCGCGTACAGAACCGGATTTGCCGTGGCAGGAGTTGGAAGCGTTTTTTCACAACGCCGGCTGGGTTAACTTGAACAACCGCGCGGGGCATGTGCGGTTGGAGGACGGGCGCACGCTGGCGCTGATGGGGGTGGATGACCCGCATATTCACCGCGACCACATGCCCGTTCCGAATGCGGATTGGAATGCGCCTGAGGCGCTGCGGATCGCCCTGTTACACGCCCCCTACCAGCGGGTCCTCAACGAGTTCGTCCACCTGGGGGCGCAAGCACTGTTCGCAGGGCATACGCACGGTGGACAGTTGCGCGTGCCGAGCGTGGGGGCGATTGTCAGTAACTGCGATGTGCCGCGCGACATGGTACGTGGTTTACACCGCTGGTACAGCGCCGAGGGGTCCGCAGTTTTGAACGTGTCCGCTGGTTTAGGTACTTCCATGTATGCGCCCGTGCGGTTTGCGTGTCGGCCCGAGGTTAGCTTGGTGACCTTGCATTCCGCGTGAGGTTCCTTACCGTTGCGAACGTCTTTTGGTGGTTTGACAGCCGCTTGGCTATACTAATCAAGTCACTTTGACTTCGGGGTGTGGCGCAGCTTGGTAGCGCGCTTCGTTCGGGACGAAGAGGTCGCAGGTTCAAATCCTGTCACCCCGACCATGTTTCCCAGCCCACCGTGGCTTACGCGCGTGTGCGCGGCATGCAAAAACGGCATTCAAAATAGGTTCCGCGGCATCATATTCGCATTAACGTCCCATTAGCCAATTCATGCTTTGACGCTGAAGTATTGTTTTTGGCATTCCCAGAAATTCTCTTTAGAAAAGCCCTGGATAGTATTTAAGTAATTGCTTACTGTTTTAAAAGATTTTCTTGGCACTAAATCATGAGGCGTCGCTCACCTCAGAAAATCCATCATTGCCCGTATTTGCGCGCCTCAAGCCGGGTCAAAGAAGAATTTGCGGTTACTGTTAACGCTTCCCTTTCGTCCTCTATTTTTGACGGAAACAACCGTTACTATTGAGGCAGTTATTAACTCCAGGGAGGGCCGTTGCGAGTACTACACGAAGCTCAGAAAGAGCCGAAAGCCAGCATTCAAGCAGAACCTTCATCTGAAACCCCCACACAACGCGGTGGGGTAACCCGCCGGTCGTTCCTCGGGTGGTCAGCCGTGGCCGGTGCGGGGCTCGGACTCGTAGGGTGTTCCACCCAGAAAAACCCGTACTCCATTCACGGCCAAGCCCTCGTGGCAAACGGAACCGGACGCACCGACGTAGATAAAACCGTGTGGTCAGCCTGCACCGTGAACTGTGGGTCACGCTGCCCCCTGCGGCTACAGGTTAAAGACGGGCAGGTGGTACGAGTCTTACCCGACAACACGGGTACAGATGAGCTGGGGAACCAGCAGGTACGCGCCTGCCCGCGCGGCCGGTCAATCCGCCACCGCATCTACAATCCGGATCGTCTCAAACACCCCCTCAAGCGCAAAGCCGGCACTAAACGCGGGGACGACCAGTGGGAAGAAATCAGCTGGGACCAGGCCCTAACCGAAATCGCGCAGAAAATGAAAGAGATTAAACGCGACTACGGGAACGAAGCGTTCTACATTAACTACGGCACGGGGGTACTTGGTTCCACGATGTCTTGCTCATGGCCGCCAAATACGACGCCCGTGGCGCGGCTACTGAACCTCTACGGCGGGTACCTGGACCACTACTCGGACTACTCCACCACGGGCATAACTCAGGCATACCCTTATTTTTATGGCGGGTGGCAAAACACGAACTCGCTTGACGACGTGATGAACTCAAAATTGCAAGTCATGTTCGGTAACAACCCGCAAGAAACCCGCATGTCTGGCGGTGGACAAACCTTCGTCACCCAATACGTTAAACAGCACGCGAATGTGAAAACCATTGTGATCGACCCGCGTTACTCCGAAACGTCGATTGCGCTTGGTGACGAATGGGTTGCGCTGCGGCCCGGAACGGACGCCGCCCTGATCGCCGGGATGATTTACGTGATGCTCAAAGAGGGGTTGCACGACCAAGCGTTCCTAGACAAGTATTGCGTGGGGTTTGATGAGGACACCCTGCCCGAAGGCGCACCGAAGAACTCCTCTTACCGCGCTTACCTAGAAGGTAAGGGCCCAGACAAGACAGCGAAAACACCGCAGTGGGCAGCGCGCATAACAGGGGTACCTGCTAAGCGCATTGAACAGTTGGCCCGCGAAATCGCCGGTGCTAAACCGTGCGCAATCAGCCAAGGGTGGGGCCCGCAGCGGCACGCGAACGGTGAGAACGCGGCCCGCGCCATCTTCTTGCTCGCAGCCGTAACCGGTAACATCGGCGTCCCCGGTGGGGGTACTGGTGGCCGGGAAGGTGGTTCTTCCCTACCGGTAGACCCGATTTTTAACACGGAGTACACGAACCCCTCAAACAAAATCATTTCCGTATTCGGATGGCTCGACGCGATTGAACGCGGCCCCGAACTAGACACGTTCAACGCCGGGGTGGGGGTAAAACCAGAACCGGGCGTGCGGGCCCTGAAAGTCCCGGTGGACGAGGATGGGAACCCGACGAACACGAAACTGGAAGTGCCAATTAAAGCGGTGTTCAACTACGGTTCGAACTCGCTCGTTAACCAAACGGGAGATAACAACCGGTCGGTAGAGATCCTCCAGAATGAAGAAAACTGTGAACTGATCGTCACGTGCGACATCATGAAAACCGTGACCGCACGGTACTCAGATTACATTCTGCCAGGCACGTCCACGTCGGAAGAATCGGACTTCCACCAGGGGGAAAACGCGACCCCAATGGCGTACGGGATCGTGTCGCAACAGGCGATTAAACCGCTGTACGAATGCAAATCCATCTTCGACATCTGCACCCTACTAGCGGAAAAACTAGGGTTGAAAGACGAGTTCACGGGTGGGAAAACGCGTGAGGAATGGCTGGAAGCCACGATTGCTGCCGCCCGCGAAGAAGACCCCGACCTGCCCACGTACTCGCAGTGGAAAGAAATGGGAATCTACCGGCGCAAAGTTGATTCCGAGGTACCCATGGCGGACTTTCGCGAAGACTCGCAAGCGAACCCGTTGGACACGCCGTCTGGGAAGATCGAGATCTACTCCAAACGCCTCCAAGACATGGGGCAAAAATGGCACTTCGGGCAGATCCACGAGCAGCGCAAGGGCGATACACTCACGGCCCTACCGGAATACATTGAAACCTGGGAAGGCCCGGCGGAAGCACAGGAGAACCCGGATTACCCACTGCAGGTGATCGGACACCACTTCAAAGGCCGCACCCACTCTTCGTACGGGAACGTGGAATGGCTCAAAGAAGCGCACGTGCAAACCGTGTGGCTTAACCCGATTGACGCGAAAACCAGGGGGATTAAGAACGACGACCTCGTGTTTGTCTACAACCCGCGCGGCACCATCCGGCTGCCTGCGAAAGTGACGACGCGGATCAGCCCCGGCACGGTTTCAGTCCCTCAGGGCGCGTGGTACGACCCGAAACCATCCACGGAAGTGAAACCGCCGAAGGGCGCGAACCCAAATAAACCGGTGGACGTGAACGGGTCCGTAAACACATTGACGTCCCTGCACCCCACGCCACTGGCGAAAGGCATGGGCGTGCACACCACCCTCGCGCAAGTGGTGAAGGCATAGGCGTCGAACCCAAGTGGTGAAGGCATAGGTGAAGAGGAAGACAGATGAGTAACGAGAAGATACCCGCCCCGGGGCGTTCAAACACGGTAGATGCGCCGCTGACGCAACCGGGCGCGAACTACGGTTTCGTATTCGACCAGAACGTGTGTAACGGGTGTAAGGCCTGTCAGATTGCCTGCAAGGACAAGCACGACCTGCCCCTGGGGATGAACTGGCGCAAGGTTGTGGAATACACGGGTGGTTCGTGGTCGCAAAACGATGCGGAGAACACGTTTACCCCATCCGTGTTCAGCTACTACACGTCGATTTCTTGCAACCACTGCGTGAACCCGGTGTGCGTGCAAGTGTGCCCCACCACCGCGATGACTAAGCGGGAGGACGGCACGGTGTACGTCGACCAGTCCAAGTGTGTGGGCTGCCGGTACTGCCAGTGGGCCTGCCCCTATGGGGCGCCGCAGTTGGATGCGCGCACGGGCCACATGTCTAAATGCGACCTGTGTTACGACTACCGGGTGGAGGGGCAGAATCCGGCGTGTGTGGATGCGTGCCCAACCCGGGCTTTGGGGTGGGGGCCGATTGATGCGCTGCGGGAAGAGTACGGTAGCGAAGCGGGGATTGCGCCCCTACCTGACCCTTCGATTACAGAACCGAACCTGGTGATTAAACCGCACCGGGATGCACAGAAGTGGGATCGGGGCACCGGCATGGTGCAGAGCCCGAAAGAGATTTAGGTAGGAGAATCCAATGCATGTGGGCGAACTGCCTATGATTATTTTCACGGTCGTTGCGCAGATGTCCGTGGGCGCGTTCTGGACGCTGGGTTTAATCCAGTTTTTAGGGCGTTTGAGGCGCGTGGATCGCACAGCGGTTGATCGCATCACGAACGCGGGGCTCTACGCGGCAGGCCCGTTGTTGATACTGGGCTTTTTCGCGGCTTTCTTCCACCTACACGACCCGTTCCACTCACCGTTCACACTGCTGCACTTGGGGAGTTCCTGGCTGTCGCGCGAGCTGGTCAGCGGGGTGGCTTACGGCGCGTTCGGCGCGGTGTTTGCCCTCACCCAGTGGTTCAACTGGTTGTCCCGCACCACCCGCGAGGTTTTAGCGGCCCTAACCGCGGTGGCGGGCCTGTTTTTGATCATTTCGATGAGTGGGGTTTACTACTTTACGGTTACGGTGCCGGCTTGGCATTCGTGGTTCACGTGGGTGCTGTTCTTCGGTTCCACACTGTTCACCGGCCCGTTGGCGGTGGCGGTTGCGTTAACCGCTACGCTTGGGGTGTCACACAAGCGCCGCACGCAAACCCGCGTTCCGAAGCCCAGTAGTGGCGCGGGGCAGCCGATGATGGGAACCCGGGTTTCGCGGTGGCGAAAGAGCGTTGGGTTTGTCTCGCGCGGTTTCTTTTCTGAAGGTAGTTTCGAACCGGATGCGTACGCGTTATCTACCGCTTCGCTGCGCATGTCGAACGTAATATCCGTGGTGGCGGGCCTGTGTCTGCTGGTTGCTTACGGCGTGCGGGTACCGCAATTGGCGTTGGGGACCGGTGTGGAGCACGCGGTGGCGCAGGCGATGACAGCCCACGGTTACCTGGTGACTCGCCTGGTCACCCTGGTGATTGCCGTGGTGTTGACCGCGTGGGTGGCGCGTAAATCGTGGGATACTAGCCGCCGCCCCGCCCGGGCATTAGTGTGGGGTCTTGGGGCCGCGTTCGTTTTCGCGTTGGTTACGGAACTGATTGGGCGCGGCATGCATTATGAAGGTTTGATTCACGTTGGGTTGAACACGACATTCGGGTGAGTATGAGTATTGATTCGCAGGTTCTTGAGGATTTTGCGCAAGCGTTCACGGTGGCGTCTACGCTGCAGTTGAGTCCGCTTTCTAACGCCGCTGCGGCGGAGCTTGTGCAGATGGGTCCGCATTGGCCGCTTAATGGTTTTGAAACTGCTTGGCAGCTGCTTGCCGATGGGGCGGATGAGGGTGAGTACGCGCGGTGGCAAGACATGAACCGCGTGTATGGGTTAACTGGGCCAGCCGTGGTACCTCCGTACGAGTCCGTGCACACGGGTGATGATGGTTTGATTTTTGACCGCGACACCCTGCAGGTCCGTTTAGAGTACCTTCAGCTTGACCTTGAGGCACCCAAACTTAACAACGAGCCCGATGACCACATTGGGTTGGAACTGTCGTTTTTAGCGCACGCGTGCATGACGGCGGCGCAAGCGCAAACAGAGCTGTTCGCGCAACGAGCCGTCGGGGTGGCGGTAGATTTTTCTGCCCGCCACCTGCTGGTTTGGGGCCCGCCCATGTTGCGTGCAGCCTTGAGGGAAGCGTCTACCCAGTGGTTTAAAGGGGTGCAAACGTTAACGTTGCAACTGCTAGAACAGTGGCAAGAACTGCTGGTCAACGCCGGTTTAGCGACCGTTGGTAAGCAAACTGGTTCAGATGGTGACTGTGCGGATAGCGCCCCTACCTCAGGAAATAAAACCGAAATACCATCCGGTGGCGACACGGACGGTTCGGCAGGCAAAAGTGCTGACGCTGACCGTTCGGCAGGTAAGAGTGCTGGCACTGACCTCTCAAAAGTCAAGAATGCTGGCGCCGGGGAACGGGCGGACGTTAAACGCGACTGGTTAGAGGCATTATGATCCGGTTCGACCCATTGGAAACACCCGAGCCGGATGATGCGAACAGTAGGGGCACTCGGCTTGGAACAGCAGCGTCCGTGCTGGCGATGCTGCTTGCTGCCCCACCTTCACGCGGTATGGAACTGAACTTGCGGGACACGCAGATGCTTGACTTGTGGCCGCTGCGCGATGCGGATTCGCAAGCGGGGGTGCGTAAACTCCGGACCCTTATGGCAGGTGGACCGCTGCGTGTATCCGGCGAATACAATGCTTTGCTTGGCCCCGGTGGGTGCGTGCCAAAAACTGAGGCTGCGGCGGCGGGAGCCGACGCAAACCAGGGGGAACAGACGCTGGCGGGCACGTATGCGCGCTATGGTTTCGCGCAGCCACATCTGCAGCACTTAGAATTCGGGCACGTTGCGAACCAGGTGGGATTCGTGGGGGTGCTCGCAACCACTTTGGCGCAATGCGCACGCGAGAACACGGACTTGTCTGAGCACGCGCATGTGCTTTCCACTTTTCTAGATGACCACGCCGGCCCCTTGTGCGCGCGCGTGGTGAAGGGGATTCGCAGTGAGGGCTCGAGCGAGTTCTACAGTGCGGTTGCGGACCTACTGGTGGGCTTCTTGAAAGAAGCAGCGGCCCTAGCAAACCATCTAACCGACTAGCCTGCTGGGCCGCTGCTGCGCAGCTATCTCGCTTTACGCCGCACCCGTTTAGCTGCGGGTGCGCTCACCGCCCAGGTGATTACACCCCGCGTGTTTAACTGCGGGCGCGCTGGCCGCGGATGTGTCTAGCCGCGTACACGATACCGCCGACCACCGCCCAGATAGCGGCAATAGTTAGTGCCAGGCGCGCGGCATCTACCAGCAGGTTCACCACGATGATGATACCGATGATGGGCACCACCGCGGCTTTCCACCCTTCCCCGCGGCTGCGCGCGTAGTAGCCGATCACGGATATGTGCAAAAAGACGAACGCGACCAGCGCCCCAACCGTCACCATCGTAGACAGGGTTTCCAAACCATCGGCATGCAACGCAGCGACCGTAGAGACCACCAGCGTGATCCCCGCGGAAACGAGCGTGGCGTTGCGCGGTACGCCCTCACGCGCATCTACCTGCCCCAAGAAAGCCGGAAGGTCGTGGTCACGACCCATCGCGAACAAAAGACGTGACGCCGCTGCCTGCGCCACGAGCGCACTGAAAACCGGGCCGATAGAACGCATGATCGTGATCGGCAAATGCAACCACGATCCGATGGACGCGTCGAGCATGTCGTAAAAAGCAGTTCCCTGCAGGTCCGGGTGAGCGCGCAGAACCTCCGGAGAATACGGAGTGAGCAACGACGCCACGTAAGTTTGCGCTACGAACAAAACCGCGGCAACCACTAGGCACCAGCCGAGTGCCCGCCCCACATCGCGCGTGTCCCCAGTGGTTTCTTCAGCGAACGAAGCGATCGCATCGAACCCCAAGAACGCTAACGCAGCTACCGTTGCTGCGCCGAGCACACCGCGAATATCCAAGGTTTGCGTGCCAATGATGGGTGACAGCCACGGCCTCTGCGGCCCCACTGTGAACAGCACCCACAGGCCTGCTACTAGGAACACGGACAGGGCGATGACCTCAATAATCAACATGACCATGCCAACTTTTGTTGCAAGCTTAACGCCCAAAAGGTTCAAAACCGTCACCAGCACCACGCCCGCTAGCGTGAGCGCCCAAACCGGGAGGGAAGGCACCAGCGCGTGGGTCGCGATCCCCATGAACAGCACCGCCATCGCGGGGATGAACAGGTAGTCCAAAGACAGCATCCAGCCGGCAAAGAAGGCAGGTCCTTTCCCGAGCCCCACTTCGGAATACGCGTAGACGGAACCGGCTTTAGGTACCGCGTGGCTCATGCGCGCATACGAGTACGCAGTAGCTCCCATCGCACAAACCGCGATTACGAACACGAGTGGGGTAACCCCACCACTTCGTGCGTCGAGCACACCGAAAGTGCCCATCGGCGCGGTTATCCCAATGAACAGCATGCCGTACACGATCAAATCCGTGACCGACAGTGTTCGCCGCAGTTTTGGTTCAGTAGTTGACGTCATTTATCGACCTTTTCGTTAATCTTCCCTCTTCTCGCCGTCACTTCAACACTTGTTCTACCCACATTTATTCCCCTTGCACCGCGCATTTCGCTACTCGCGCTAGTTTTGCTTGCGACGCTCGGAAGAACGCGGCTCAGGCCGCTCGCCTCGTGCACTTTATTGCTGTTCACAGCGCTGCAGTTACGCGTGTTTACTCCACTTGCTGAGCGTGTGTACCGCATAACGTGTGCACCGCGTTCTCGCAGTGTATGCGCATTGCACGCATTACCGGCAGTTGGGTCATGTTTTGTGTGACTTGTTGAGGGGTTCTTTCTGTCTAGTTAGGAAATTATTTCCCTTTGCGGGGGACATTTCCCTTTATTTAGGAATCTATTTCCCTATGTATTGGGTAAGCATGGGGGCCACCCCCACGTAGTTCGCAGGAGTTAGGGCCAGCAGGCGTTTTTCTTGTTCCGCTGGGAGCCCAAGTTCTTTAATAAAACATCGCATGGAAGACCCATCTATTTTGTGTCCGCGCGTGAGTTCTTTCAGCCGCTCGTATGGATCTTCCATCCCTTTAACACCCGCTATCGCTAGCACCCGCATGGTTTGCTGCACGGCCTCCCCCAGGACCTCCCAGTTATTTTCAAGGTCCGCACGCATTTTGCTTGCGTTCACGTCCACGCCTTCCAGCCCGCGCCGCAGGTTATTGAGCGCGAGGAGGGAGTGTCCCAACGCCACCCCGATCGTGCGTTTGGTGGACGAGTCCGTGAGGTCCCGCTGCATCCGCGACGTCGTAAGCGTTTGCGCGAGGTTGTCGAGCAGCGCACACGACACCTCCAAGTTCGCTTCCGCATTTTCGAACCGAATCGGATTGACCTTATGCGGCATTGTGGACGACCCCGTACTGCCTTGCGCCTGCAGGTTCTGGTGGAAGTAATCCATTGAAATGTACGTCCACGCGTCAGTCGCCAGATTGTGGGCCACCCGGTTGTAGTGGGCAACGTGTGCATACAGGTCCGCTTGCCAATCGTAGCTTTCGATTTGCGTGGTGAGGGGGTTCCATTGCAACCCGAGGCTACCCACAAACTCTTCGGTGACCGCTATCCAATCCACGTTCGGTAGTGCCACCACGTGCGCCGCGTACGTGCCGGTTGCACCATTCATTTTCCCGAGGTACTCGGTGGCCTCTACGCAGCGACGCTGGCGCGAAAGTCGGTGCGCAAAAACGGCGAGTTCTTTACCGACCGTAGTGGGGGTCGCGGGTTGCCCGTGGGTGCGTGCCAGCATCGGGGTAGCGGAGTGCGCTTGGATCATTACCTGCAACTGGTCTTCAAGTTTGCGTGCGGCTGGCAACCAGATTTGCTCAACTGCCCCTTTAATTCCCAGGGCGTACGCCAGGTTGTTCACGTCTTCCGAGGTGCAGAAAATATGCACTACCTCGTGCAAGGCTTTGAGTTTTGCACCGTCTAGTTCTACACCTTCCAGGTCCGCTGGCGCGTTGTCTAAGCGGTGTTTTACGTAGTATTCAACTGCTTTGACATCGTGGCGCGTCTGCGCTTCTGCCTGGGCGATCCACGCGATCGCGTCCGCGTCGAAATCCTTAGCGATACTGCGTAAGTAATCACGCTGCGCGCCAGTAAGCTGTGGGGCGCCGGGCAGTAGTTGGTGGTCGAGCAAGAAGATGAGCCATTCGACTTCGACGTGTACCCGCGCCCGGTTCAACGCGGGTTCCGACAGATGGTTCACCAGTGGAGCGGCAACGCGCCGGTAGCGGCCATCCAGGGGCCCTAACGCGATCGAAGGCTGAATAGTCGAAAGGTCGATGCTCATACAGTAATTGTTGCATAAAACAGTATGAGAACAATAAGGCGCTCATCACAACACGCATTAACCGCCGGTGTAAACTACCCGGTGCTGTGGATAGGCCTAATACACAGGATGGGCGTGTACACAGTCGGACGTGCTCCGCGCTATTGCCCCCTTTGCGGTCCGATACTTTTTCTACGTGGACTTCATAACAGATATTTCATTGTCGGGAGCATGTATTTCCCTAGAGAGCAGCGCATCAGCAGTGCGTGACCTCGCGATGGAGTGGGAAGGGTCGGCTGCCGCGTCGGCTCGGTCCCGCCAACGCGAAATCGCAGACAAAGTGGAGCACGCCGCCGGGTTAGCGCGGCAAGCCCAAGCGTCTTGCAAGAAACTACAGGCATTACAGGTCGCCCAAGTGGCGTCCGCATTAGTGGGGGCACCGTGAGTGTCTTAATAGATTCGGGCCAGACCCGAGTGAACACTGTGAGCATTCTTCTAGCCGCATTCACAGCGAAAACAATTGTGGCGAAGCTGCAGATCGCCCAGGCAGCGATCAGTCTTGCACGTATTCCAGTGCAAGCCACCGCCATGACTGTTCCGTTTGGAAGCTCCGCTGCTGCTCAGCTGGATGCGGCTAACGCTGCTATTCCCATCGCGGAGCTGGATGAGTTTGCCACTAACTTATCGTACGTAGCAAGAATCATGGATACGGTAGAAAACCAGGTGCGCGGCTTATTCAGTCCGACTTTGGGAATAGCATCTTGGTTATCTGGCGACCAGTTGCGGGGCATAAATACCGCGCACTTGATTACCCCTGCTTCCCGCCTACTGGGCCCCGTTATTAATGATGCGCAACGGAAGTTTGCGCTTCCGCTTGGGATAGTCGCATTTTGGCAAGACGAGAGCAAACGCGGTGACAGTATTTTGACTGGACCGTTCTCACTGAAGAAAGCCGGTGAGTTCCTCAAACGGGGAATAGCAGAAATCTTTGGTGGCTATTACATTTACTCGCCCTTTCTGGACCCGCGTGAGGATGTGCGGCAAAGTGCGCGGGGGATAGCCATAATTTGGGAGCGGCTCGTGCGCGCGACCGACCCGAATTTCTTTCCGATAACTCGAATCCGAGAATCCTCAACCGGGAAACAGGTACACGAGTTCGATTCGATTAACACTCACTTTGGTTTACGAGATGCAGCGGTGTGTGGCATGCTCACCAATCGTCTGAGCAAGAACAGTGACTGTGTGATTCCCGTGCAATCTTTAAAGGATAAAAACGGTAAAGAACCCGGGGTTGAAGTTGATACGCCTATGAACTCAGCAGATGTGCTGAACCGAGTGCACGATTTGGCAACCACGACGGGTGATAAGAACACTAATACGGTTGAGATCCTACGTCACAACACCCCCGGGTCTAGCCGCCCGAGCTGGTCCGTGAACATGCGGGGGACACAAACGTGGATGGTGGGCCGAAACCCAGCTGATGGGTTGAATGATGTGAAGATCATGGGTGGTTTGGTCACGGACTTGGAGCAAAGTGTGGCTGACGCGATGAAAAGCGCAGGAATTCAGCCCGGTGATGCCGTGGAGTTCGCAGGGCATTCACAAGGTGGGATGGCAGCTGCCTCGCTTGCCGGGTCCGAACTAATGCAAAACAAGTACAACGTGGCAAGTGTGATCGCCGCTGGATCACCAATAGATGGAATTCGCGGGCTCGAGAACACATCAGTTGTTTCTTACATGAACACCGCCGACTTCGTCCCCGCTTTGGATGGTTACACCGCTCACGGCACCAATGAGCACATAATGGTGCACTCTATTTCTCAGCGTGACTATGCGCATTCATTGCCCGGATATGTTGCAGATGCGTTGGAGGCCGACAGTAAAGGAGACGTTAACTTTGACGCGCTGGCGCAACAGCGGCGTGACAAATTGGGTTTGCGGGACGATACGGTTACTACCGCACTCCGGTTTGACCTGGACCGCGTTAAGGAGGCGAGCAAGTAAACCCCCTAACCAGGGAGCCACCCAGTTGATTCCAGCCCCTGCCGGGTCAAGCCCAGCCAGACAGCCACCCTGCTGGGAACCAGCCAACCGGTAAAGCCCAGCTAGGTGCCGTCAAGGGCGTGCGGCAAGCGCTCCGCGGCTCGTGGGGCACCTTTTCCCAGGCTGTTGGGCTGTGTTCTAGCCCCCGTGGCGTGGGCGTAAACTGGGGTTATGAACCACTGCCATGTTTCGATTCGCCCCGACGTTGCCGCACTCCCGAACTACGTGCCGGGCAAACGGCCTCAGGGGGAAAACCCAGCAAAATTATCTTCCAACGAGAACCCATACCTGCCACCCGAAGCTGTGCTCACGGCATTCGCAGACACAGCACGATCCGTTAACCGGTACCCAGACATGGCCTGCACCGAACTGCGTGAAACGTTGGGGCAAATGCATGGGGTTACTCCGCAGCAGATTTTAGTTGGGGATGGTTCTTCCGCAACCCTTCTGCACGCGCTAACTACTGTGGCTCACCCGGGTAGCGAAGTGGTGTTCGCGTGGCGGTCTTTTGAGTCCTACCCAATCGCCGTCCCAACCGTGGGATGCAAACCAGTGGCCGTTCCCCTCACCGACAAGGGGGATCACGACCTGGATGCAATGCTCGCAGCAGTAACCGATCGCACGTGCGCAGTGATTGTGTGCACCCCAAACAATCCCACTGGGAACGCGATCACCCTGCAGGCACTGCGAGAATTCTTGTCGCGTCTACCCAGCAGCGTGATGGTGCTGGTGGATGAAGCGTATATTGAGTTCGCCTCTGCCCCAGGGGTTGCGACCGCGTTGGGTTTGCTCGGCGAGTTCGCGAACCTGGTGGTTATGCGCACGTTCTCTAAAGCCTACGGTTTAGCGGGTTTACGCGTCGGCTACCTGGTGGGACACGAGGAGTTGATCGCAGCGATCACGCGTGTCGCCACTCCATTTGGCGTGTCCACAACCGCGCAGGCCACAGCTTTAGCTGCGCTACGAAACCGCGGTTACGTAGAAGAAGCGGTGGCGGCTCTGTGTGAACAGCGCGACGCGACGATCACAACGCTGCGAAACCTAGGGTTAAAAGTGTGGGATAGTCAAACTAACTTCTTTTGGATACCCGCCGAGGACTGTCCCCTTCCACCCGCGGAGTTGGCCGCACGTTTCTTAGATCAAGGGGTTGCAGTGCGGGCGTTCCCACAGGGGGTGCGGGTCAGCGTGGGACTACCGCAAGACAACGAGCGGTTAATCCACGTATTCCACGACCTGCTGGTGGGCGGCTCAGTACGGTAATGTAACCACGATCAGGGCGGACAGGGCGATTTCCGGCAGCCCGATTGCCCGCGGCGGCCACGGTTTTTCCCGCAGCCTCGCGGAAACTGGCATACCCACTGCCCGCACCAAGGTGATTGCCCACGCGAACACGTGCCACGGGGAAACTAGACCCCGGATGAACAGAAGCAGTATCACGGCGAACGCGATCGCGTGGACTGTGATGGAGCCGATTAGCCACGGGTTGGAACGACGCTTTCGAATCAGGGTTTTGACGTACGGCACGGTTAAGAGGAAGTAGGTGAACAGTAGGCACCAGAGGAACCAGGCGTGCGTCATCAGTGGACTGCTTTGCCAGAACACTTCTGCGGTGGAGATCGTGGCGGCGACGGGCACGAGTAGTGTGGATGCGGCGATCGTGGCTGTGCGCGAAAGCATGCCGCGTTCTTTCCGTTGCCACGCGGTGATCGCGGCGATTGCAACCAGGGGAATGTAGACAAGTGCCCACGACACCAAGGTGGGGCGGGCGATGAGTAGTGGGATGCCGAGCAGCCCGGTGGTGATGGCGTAGGTGGTTGTGGCTTTGCGGTAGCGGGTGCGGAAGTGGAATTTCACCCATTTTTCAGCGGCCCCGAAGAAGAGGAAACCACTGGTCCACGCGAGTGCAAGCAGGATGTGCACCGCTCCCAGTGGAGCCAGGATTAGGCCGGCGATCAGTGGGAAAAATGCCATGCCCCAGGAGCCGTGCTGGTCGGTGATCCACCCGTTTTTAACTGCCGGTGATGTTTTGAACGGCCGCTTCCGCGCACCCCTTGGCTGATGTTTGCTTGAGCGGTGTGCCCCTGACGAGTGGCTGTGCGACTGCTGCGCCTTGGAGTCGCCGCTAGTTGTCTTGCCCGCCCGTGGCGAGGGAGAGGACGTCGCGGACGGTTTCTGGGGTGTTTGTTTTTGTGTTGCGGAAGAGTTGTTCATACGCATATTCTACGGATTTTTTCGGGTTAAATCTGGGACTGGGGTTTGGGGTAGTGGATATGCTTCGCGGCCAGTACCGCTGGTATGGAACCGGGTCGGTACTGGCCGCGTGCTCTAATTACTTGTTAACGCTCTACTAACCGTGGGGTTTTGCGCCGCTACCCCGAGGGTTGCCGTATTAACCCTGGTTTTTTACGCTGTTGCGCCTGCCGATTGCTAGTGCTGCAAGCCCCAGCCCGGTGATGGTAACCACTGGTGCTACCAGGCCTGCTGCTTGCGAACCGGAGGACGCGAGGTTGGATTCCTTCGCTTGCGTTAGGGTCACGTGTTTGAATCCTGGTGCTTTAGCAGGGGTTTTGTGCGTGGCGCCCGGGTTCACCGCATTCCCAGCAGGTTGCTCACCCTGCCCGGCGCCTGGTGTCGTTTGCTGGCCGTGCGTCCCCTGGTTACCGTGTTGGTTACCTTGTTCGCCGGGCTGGTTGCCCTGTTCACCGGGTTCATTCCCTTGGCCGCCGGGCTGGTTACCTTGCTCGCCGGTGCCGGGGGTTTCTTCCCCACCGGTTTCGGGTGCGCATGGTTTCGGCAGTTCAGCGTGGAATTCCCATTCGTTTTTCGCTCCTGGGAGGAACGCGAACCGGTCTTCTGGTTGCGCTTTTACGGTTACGGACGTTCCGTACTCGTATTCGTGCTTGCCCGCGCTCACTCCTTCACTGTTGAGAGTGTAGTGCACGTGGTCGCTGATTGGGATCGTGACGAATGGTTTCACTTTGCACGATGAGGGGTCGGATGCGTCTGGCACTGTCCCTTTAACTGCAGCGGGTGTTACGTGGTAGTAGTCGTATGCGCGTTTAGCTTCTGCGTATGCAGCTTTCGCATTGTCGTATTTTTCTTGTGCTGCCGCGAGCGCGGTGGCTGAAGCGTTGGCTTGCTTTTTCGCTTCTGCGAGCGTTTCTTGCGCTGCTTGCGCTTCTTCTATTGCTGTTTTGAGGTTCGCGACCGCCGTGTTGATGGGGGTGAACTCTGGTGCGTCTACCTTCTGAGTGTCCACACCATCCCATTTGAGGGACTGTGCTTTTACTTGCAGCTGCTTGGTGTCCGCTAGGTTTTGCTCTGCTTGTTCTGCGTCTGCTTTGGCGGTTTCTAATGTTTTGTGTGCGGAGTCTGCTGCCGCCCGCGCTTTCTGGAGGTTCTTGGTGGCTGCTTCCACCCCGTTCCCAACGGCGAGCATCTGGTTGTACGCCTGTTGTTTCTGATCGGCGTCGGTCGACTTGTCTTGTGCTAACTGTTGCGCTTGCTCAACTTTGGTTTCAGCACTCTGTTGCTGCGAGTTTTTCTGGTTGAGTGCTTGCTGTTTAGCATTTTGAGTTTGCGCTGCTTTTTGTGCTTCTGCCTGCACTTGAGTTAACGCTGCTTGTTTGGCATCGAGTTGTTCTTGGGCTTTTGCAACGGCGTCCTGCGCTTCTTTCAGCGCTGCGTCGTCGCCACTGAGCGCAGCTAGTTTATCTTGAGCGTTTTTGAGTTCTTCCTGGTGTACTGCAACGAGTTCTTCCGCTGCTTTGAGTTTGTTTTCTTCGCGCTCGAGGCTGGTTTGTGCATCTGTGACTGCTTGATCAGCTTCGTCATACGCAGCTTTCGCCTGACTCACAGTTTGTTGCTTGACGTCAACTTCAGCTCGTGCAGCAGTAACTTTACTGGTGGCCGCCTGAGCTTCTTCTGCTCGGCTCGACGCTTCACCCTGCTTGTCGGTGAGGTCTTTTTGCGCGCTGTCTACCGCGGTTTGCGCTTGCTCGGCTTTTGCTTTCGCTTGGTCTAGCTCTTTTTGTTTCTGTTCCACAGTGTCTGATGTTGCGTTATTCTGCGCATTTTCGAGGTCTTTCAACGCTTTATCTAACGCTGCTTTAGCTTCGGCAGAACCATCAGTAAGCTGGGCTTTCAGAACGTCGTAGTACTCCGTGAACATCCTGGTGTATTCCGCAACTGAATAAGCGGTCCCCACGCTTTGTTCGTTTAGGACAATGCTATCGACCCGTCGATACGGTCTGAGGTCTCCTCTAGTAGCGGCTTTGCCATACCCCATAGTTTGATTGTCCGCACCACTCCCCTTTTCAGACCACATCAAGTGATCAACTAGATTGGTGTAGTGTCCAACAAATGCCGCGTTGGCATCTATGCCATATTTTTTCTTGATCTCTGGATTTTTTAGTGCCTCTTCCATTTCGGTACGGCTCTTGAACCCATTCGCGCGCAGTATTTCAAAGATTTCTCTCTCTTCGTAGAACCAGCCCTCGAAAGGATCATCAGCGCCCCAAGACAGGTTCTCATAAGGCGGGTTGTAGGCTTTAGAGTGCTCAATCTCTGTGGATGACCAGTTCGCGTTATGCTGGGCTACAGCCATATCGAAGTCTGTAACTCTTAATTCTGTGAGTTTACGGCCATCTATACCACCTTCTTTAGCCCTAATCTCATTCGCTTGGGCCAAGTACTTCAATGATGCCTTCATCTGTTCCAGTGAAGTCGCGTCCCCTTCAGCACCGAGGTGAGTGGCTTCCAAATAGGGCCTACCAGTATTGATTAGCTTCTCGGTCTCGAACACCTTCAAAGCCTCTTCGGATCCGTTCTTCTCGAAGAATCCTTTGGAGCCTAGCGCCCATTGTTTCTGCGCTTCTGCTTTTGAGGCTTCTACCGCTTGCTTAGCTTTGTCAACGTTCGCTTGTGCCTGCTCAACCGTTATGCCACCTTGGTTACCAGCAGCTTCAGCTTTAGCGTCGTCCAACTCTTTCTGCGCGGCTTCCACTGCCTTATCCGCTTGCAGCTTCTCCTGCTGAGCCTTTTCCAACGCCGCTTGCGCATCTTGCACGGCCATGTCAGCCGCCTGTTTTTGCGCTTGCGCCCGCTCGGCCTGCTGCTGCGCCTGCTCTAAAGTGGTTTGTGCGGCCTGCTGCTCAGCTTCCGCAGCTGCTACCGCTTCCTCTTTGCTGCGCAGCTCCGTCATTTTCTCCATCACAGCCGCGTTACTTGCGGCAACAGTCTGCTTCTGCGTATCCACCTGCGCTTGCGCTTGATCCAACGCTGCCTGCGCGTCCTCCACCGCTTTTTGCGCCTCACTCAGAGCCTCATCGTCACCGAGCTCACCTTGCAGTTTCTGCAACGCCTCCTGCTTTTCCTGCAGGGCTCCCCGCGCGTCCTCAACCGCCTTCTGCGCAGTCGCCAAATCCGCGGCCGCTGCCTCAGACGCTTGTTTCGCCTGCGCCAGCTCCTGCTCCACATCCGACTTTTCCGCATTCACCTGTGCAAGCTGATCCTGCGCTTGCTTAGCCGCAGCCTCCGCTGCCGCCGCGTCTGCCTGCGCTTGCTCCGCCGCTTCCTTCGCAGCCGCGATCTCCTCCGGATCCGACGCCCCCGCCTGAGCTTTCTCTAAAACTGCCTGCGCTTCCCGCACCGCCGAATCAGCAGTATCCGCATCTGCCTGCGCCCTCTCCAGCACCTGGTTCGCCGCCGCAACTTTCGCTTCCGTCTGCTCCACGCGAGCAGCGATATCCGCCTGCACCTTCGCCACCGCTGATTCCCCGGCCGCATCCGCCGCCTTAACCTCGTTGGCCGCAGTGTCCGCCGCAGCCTCCGCCGCCTTCACCGCCTGGGCGTCTTTACCCGCCTGAGTTTTCGCCGCCTCCAGCTCAGCACCAGCTTCCTCTTGCGCAGCCTGCGTGGTTTCTACCGCTTGCTCAGATTCCGCTGCGTTAGTAGGCAAACCTTGGTTTGCGTTCGTGTCCTTTTCGGTTTCCTGAGGGAGGTTATTCTCCTCAGGTGCCGAATCGGCTGCCATTCCAGGCACCACGGTTGTGAGCGCCAAAACTGCGCTCAACCCAAGGCCCGTGCTTACACGCGCCATCCCACGGCTGTGACGTGCTTTTCTTACTGAGGGTTTACCAAACTGAGCTGCCGCTCGACGCTGACGTGACATTACTACTCCCGCGCAAGTGTTGAAGGAAAGGGTTAGAACAGTTCTAACTGTACATTGCGCGACGAAGAAAAGACATGGTTGTCCACAAACACGCTGCACCAAAAACTGGTGCGCCCCAAAAACAGGAAAGCGGTGGAGGTGGGATTTGAACCCACGGTGGCTTGCACCACACAGCATTTCGAGTGCTGCACCTTCGGCCGCTCGGACACTCCACCTTAGAACGCTCAGCACCTCAAACATCAAAAAGAAGCGACGCGAAGCATTCGGCTTTCAAGTTTACATGTTTCTACGCGAAGCGAAAAATCTGCGCAGCACAAACTCGCAATCGTGTTCTAACACACCTGCCACAACTTCCACCTGGTGGTTCAAACGCGAATCACGCACCACGTCCCGCACCGAACCGCACGCCCCCGCCTTCGGATCCCACGCTCCAAACACCAGGCATGGCACGCGCGACGCCACCACTGCCCCCGCACACATCGTGCACGGCTCCAACGTGACCACCAGCGTGCAGCCCTCAAGCCGCCACCCACCCCGCTGCTTCGCTGCCGCCACCAACGCATTCACTTCTGCGTGTCCCACGGGGTTACCTGCGGCCTCACGGTCATTAAAACCCTTCCCAATTACCCGGCCGGCCTCATCTAAAACCACAGCCCCAACCGGCACGTCACCCGCTTCGCCAGCCTGCTGCGCTAAACGCAATGCCCGAGCCATCGCCTTTTCGTAACCCTGAATCCGCTCCAAATCCAACTCCCAACCACTACGCCGCGCAGTCATCCGATCACTAAACCACTCAGCCCGTTCAGCCGGTAACCTACGAAGCCGTCCAACGAAATTGGCCGGCTCACACCGCGCGGCAAATATTCCACTCCACACGCTTCACACGGTATTCTAGAAGCATGCGAGTTATAGAAGTAAAACACCCCCTGATCGCCCACAAATTAACTGAAATGCGTCAGAAGGAAACGCCGTCATCGACTTTCCGTCATCTAACAGAAGAACTGTTGATGCTACTGACCTACGAAGCCACCCGAGACATCGCTGTTGAAGATGTTGAAATTGAAACGCCCGTCGCTAAAACGACGGGCACTCGTTTATCAAAACCCCGCCCCCTAGTGGTTCCTATCCTGAGGGCCGGGCTCGGCATGTTAGACGGCATGATGCGGCTACTGCCCACCGCGGAAGTTGGGTTCCTCGGGATGGTCCGCGACGACGCCACCCTCCAGGTGGAAACGTACGCTAATCGGCTTCCCGAAGACCTGGAGGGCCGCCAGTGCTTCATCCTCGACCCGATGCTCGCCACCGGCCACACCATGATCGCGGCAATCGACTACCTGCTAGACCACGGGGCGCGCGACGTCACCTGCCTGTGCCTCCTATCCGCCCCGCAGGGTCTCAAAGCCCTCGAAGAAGCGGTAGGCGATCGGGCGAACGTAACTATCGTTACCGGTGCGATCGATGAAGGTCTGAACGAACACTCTTACATCGTGCCCGGCCTTGGGGATGCCGGGGACAGGCTCTACGGCGTAATCGACTAACCACCCCTAGCTGCAAACAACGCGCTAATCCAAATAAACCTCTGCCCGGGCCTGACAAACAGGTGTCAACCCGGGCAGAAGTTTTACTCATCTGTTGACGCGCACCGTGTTCAACACACTACGCTTGCGCCTTATTCTTACGAGCATAATAGTAAGCTGCACCCAATAGGCCAGCACCGATCATAAGGAATAAAGCAATACCTGCCCCACCTGTGAGTGGTAGTTTGCCGGTTATCGTACTGGAACTAATGTTCTTAACAGTCATGACGTTACTGGTTGCACTGCCTTTCAAAGCCACCATATCGTGACTCAAAGGCGCTGGAATCCGCTCGTAACCTGCGGGAGACTTCGTCTCTACAACGCACACGCGGGCACCAACGTTGATTTTACCGATCACCCCAGTGGACCCTTTAGCGTCGGTTGTGAACTCAGTTTTTCCATCAAATGCGATAGGTTTCGCATTCTCCTCAATCTGTGGCTTTTCTGTAAACTCTTTTGAAAACGGATTGTTTTCATCATCCACCACCTTGCACGGATACACCTGGAACGTAGCTCCCGGTAGCAGCTTCGACGAATCCGCTTCATCCACCTTATTAATCTCTAAAGGCACCATCGGAATACGCGCTTCTGGATTCTCCGGATCCGTCACAATCGATGTTTCCCCCGGATTTTTCTCTGTCGCCCAGATAAACTCCGCATTGTTAACTGGGTCAACAGTATCGTCCACGACATTGGCTTTTACAATGGCGTAAAAATATTGCGTACCGGTATACCCCAACCCACCCAACCATACTTCAACCTCCGAGTTGGGGTAGCCAGTTAGCTCATCGAACCCAAGGTTTATAAAGTCAACGGTTACAGTGCCGTCATCATTCCAAATAATGTCGTAGTGATCACCTTCGGTAATATCGGACTTCAAGTCTAGCGGAAGACCCGACAGATCCGGGTTCGGTGTATCTGTCGGCGAAGCGAAGAATATTTTAGCGTCCCCTTCCTTAAGATAATTAAAGGGAGACTCCTCACTGCCTTCCTTGAAACGGGATATTTGTAGCCCCGCGCCCGGCTTTTCTATTAGCTCTAACTTCGTCAGTGGCGAATATCCTATCCCTTGCGGAATAGGGATTTTAACTAAGTACGTAACTTCCGACCCCTTAGTAATTACATCCCCGGTGTGCGTAAGCAATTCTTTAGTTATCTGGCCCGCATCCGTAGACTTCGGATAAACATGTATGTCACTGATCATCTCGTGGGGCGACTTCGGATCCGTGAGCGGGACTAGAATCAATGCTTGCTCCGCCGAAGACATCCCAGTGGGGGTTTTCGTCTGTGTCAGCAAATAGAGGCCAGCGGGTAAAGAATCGAATACCGCGAGGCCCTCATCATCACTAACAGCCACGCGAGCTTCGAAAGTCGGATCTGGTTCAAAACCAGAAATCCAATTGTCACTAGCGGAGATAAGTTCACTCGCAGCTGCTAGCCCCTCATTCGTGGTCGTGTCAATCGTCGACTTTTCGAGTGTGAACTCAACTCCCTTCACTGGCACGTATCCGTCTGTATTCTCAATTGCTTCACCAGTTGGGTCGGGCAGTTTGGGGGCATTCTCAGATGGGTTTAACGCGTGTACCGTAATCTTATAGTTATCGTCTGCAGCAGACGCCGTTGTGGTTAGCAAACCACCGCATATGGCAAGACAAAGGCACATCAACATGGCAAGCAAGGTACGGCCGCGCATCCGCGCAGGCGGCACACCCTTTGCGAAATATGAAGTTTTTCCAAACATGGTCTGTGTGGTCCTTAAAATACAGGTATGGCGACCCAGGTGTCCTTCACCCAGGTCGCACACACCAATAGAGGGATTGTGTTAATTTAGCTTTCCCACCATTTTAGTCAAATGATAGTTATAGCATGATTACACTATACAGCTTGTGTGCTTTTTTGTTAACCTCATCAACTTTCATTCGGCTATTTTGCAGCATTCTTGCAGTTCAAGCACGTTTTATTGCAAGGTTATTTTTAGAAACATCCCACCTACTGAGATGCAGCACACAAACCCCCTTGTTCTCCTCTTGCGACAAATAGGGTTCCAATCCAAATAAACCTCTGCCCGGGACTGACAAACAGGTGTCAACCCGGGCAGAAGTTTTATTTAACGGTTAGCGCGTTACGTTAGAACGCGAGGATCACGTGAGGTTAGAACGCGGGAATGACCGACTTGTCCTTGAACGTGTCCTCAATGAATTTCTTCACCTGATCACTGTGCAGTAATTCATCCAGTTTTTTCAGATGCTCATCATCTTTATCTTTCGCTGCCCACACCAACACGTTGTTTGCCGGGTTGTTTTCTGGCGATTCAACTAGCAAAGCATCATCCGCCGCACTCAACCCGCCTTCACTCGCGAAGTTTCCGTTAATCACCGCCGCGTCCACATCCTGCAGTGCCCGCACAAGCTGCGGCCCCTCAACTTCTTTAAAATCAAACTTCTTTAGTTTTTTAACTTTGTCGATCGTGAGGTCCTCAGCTCCCTGTGGCACTTCCACCAGCCCCGCTTGCTCCAGCAGGTGCAGCGCCCGATCTTGGTTCACCGGGTCGCTAATGATCCCGATGGTTGCCCCGTCACCAATTTCTTTAATGTCCTTATGTTTCTTCGAGTAGATCGCAAGCGGTTCCAGGTGCACGGGTTTACCGGGCACAAAATCGTACCCGCGTTCCTTCGATTCCTTCTTTAGGTACGGCACGGTCTGGTAGAAGTTCGCGTCCAAATCCCCCGACGCGAGCGCCTGGTTCGGTTGTACGTAGTCCGTGAACTCCACAATATCTAGTTTTAGACCCGCGTCTTTAGCCAGTTTGTCGTCTATAAAGTGCAGAATTTGCGCATGAGGGGATGGCGACGCTCCTACCCTCAATGTCGTAACCGCGGAGTCACTGCCCGACCCGTCACTGCCGGCATCGGATCCGGAGGTTGAACCACAGCCCGTTAAGACGAGCGCTGCTGATGCTGCCACTGCAGCGAAAACACGTGAGAAACGCATGATTATTTCCTGTTCTTAAAAGTCGAAATGAGTTTGAGATAGTGCTGGCCAGGTACGCTAATTGGGGACCTAACCCGGCTGGTGGTGGCTCAGCGGTGGTCCACCAGCCGGCTACACATGTCGCCTACCATCTGTACGATCTGCACGATTACGTACACGCCAATTACCGCCAGCACCATTACGTCTGGCATGAAGCGGTTGTACCCGTAGTTCATCGCGAGTTGTCCAAGACCACCGCCGCCGAGCGCACCCGCCATCGCCCCGTAGCCAATGAGCGTGATCGCAAGCACGGTGATTGCATCAATTATCGCTGGGAGGGCTTCGCGCACTTGCACGTCACGCATAATTTGCCCGCGAGTGGCCCCCATCATTTGTGCGGCTTCGATTTTACCGTCGTCCACACTGCGCACCGCGGTTTCTACGAGGCGAGCGAAAAACGGGATGGCCGCTACCGTGAGGGGCACTACCGCTGCTTTCCATCCGATTGAGGAACCAGCCACTAGGCGGGTAAACGGAATGATTGCGATCATCAGAATGAGGAACGGGATGGACCGCCCAAAGTTCACGATGAAGGCCAGTACTTGGTGCAACGGCTTGTTGGTGAATAGGCCGCCGCGGCCAGTTGCAATCAATACAAGCCCAAGGGGAAGGCCGATGATGACGGTAAACAAAGTGGAAAGGCCCGTCATCGCTAACGTTTCCCACACGCCGGGCCAGAACGCGCGCTGTACCGCGGGGTTGTTGAACCAGGTTTCGTCACTGTTCGCCACCAGTGGCACCCACGCGTGCGTTAACGACGCGGTGGCGGGCATCAGGGCAGTTCCTATGTTCGATAGCACCGCGCTCATGCCCTCACCTCCGCATATACTTGATTATTTTTTAGTGTTTCGATAATTCTATCCGCATGGTACTGCGGGACGCCAAGCGCTAACCGCCCTACCTGCACGTTAGAGAAAGATTCGAATGTTCCCGCGAGCACGTCAGCGCCCATCCGGGAGGCCAGTGACATCACGGTTGATCCCGTGGGTACCCCCGGGGTGGAGGTGAACATGGTGTCTATAATCGTGAGGTCTTGCGCTACCGCTTCTTCAGTTAGGGACGGCATGGGCACCAGTTCTTGCGCCAGTCGCGACGACGGGTTTGCGACGATACTTTCAATGGATCCGGATTCAACGATTTTTCCGTGCTCCAGCAACGTTGCGGAATCGCAGATTGCGCGCACCACCCCCATTTCGTGGGTGATGATGATGATAGTTACGCCCATTTCGTCGCGGATCTGCGCCAAAAGGTCTAATACTTGCCGGGTGGATTCCGCGTCGAGCGCGGACGTGGGTTCGTCGCATAGCACCACTTTTGGTTTTGCCGCGAGCGCCCGCGCTATCCCAACGCGTTGGCGTTGCCCACCGGATAGTTGCGCGGGGTACGAGGTACCACGGTTACCCAGGCCCACTAGTTCTAAGAGTTTTTGTGCGCGTTCGCGCCGCTCTTGCTTTGGGGTGCCGGCAACTTTCATGGGGTATTCCACGTTCGCGAGTGCGGTGCGGGCGTCCAGTAGGTTAGCGGATTGAAACACCATACCGATGCTGCGGCGTTCTTCCCTAAGTTGGGCGTGCCCCAGCTTGGTCAGTTCTACACCCCCGAGGGTCACGGAACCTTCAGTTGGGGATTCCAATGCGGTTAAGCAGCGAATCAGTGTCGACTTGCCGGCACCGGACTGGCCGACAATACCGTGGATAGATCCGCGTTCCACACTAAGATTAACGCGGTCTAGTGCCACCACTTCATTGCCGCCACGCACCGGGTATTTTTTTGTGAGGTCCCGCAGTTCAATTAACGCACCTGGCGCATGCCCGTCTTCCGAACTTGTTTGCCCCGTATGTTCGGGCAACATGTTTTGCGCAGTGTTAATAGCAGGGCGACTCATAATCCGAGCTCCTTTCACACTGGCTCATGTTGTACGGTGCTGATTCGAGCCTACACTGTGAAAATTCGATTGCTCAAACGAGTCCAAAAATAGACCCTAAAAGTGATCGGTATCATTACTTTCTGCGTCGCAACAAGAGCACGCCCCCTAGACCAGCACAAACAGCAGCCGCTCCCAACCCCAACACGGGCGCCCCAGTGCGCACCAGCTTCCGCACTTTCTTCACCGCCGGCTTCTTGCCCGGCGCAGCAGACTGATTCTGCTTTCCAGCTGCCGGTTGCTGCGGCGCAGTACTTGGGTTCGTTTCCGCGGGCTGGGTTTGCTCCGGTTCCGGTTCCGTTGGAGTGGTGGGATCGGTTATTTCAGGCGCAGGTTCCACTGTTCCCGGATCCGACGGTTCTCCCGTGCCCGGGTCATTACTGCTGATGCGGTCAATGACAAACCGATACGTGTTCACGGTGATGCCGTCCGCGGCGCGTACCGTAACTTCAAGTACGTTTCGGCCACGCAACAAAGTGCCTGCGAACTCAGTTGGCTCCACCGGCTGTCCATTCAAAGTGGCCGTGACTTCAGCATCCGCATCCGTTGCTGCTAGTTTGCCCGAAATAGTTTTCGCACGGTCAGCTGCGAAATAATGCAGCTGGCCTGCAGTAAACTTCCAATCGCGTGACAGGCCAGAGAAAACAGCTTTCGACAGAGTAGCTACCGACGACGGGTGGTCCCGTAACGAGTCTGTTTCTTGCCCAGCTACACCCTGACCGGCCTCACCTTGACCGGCTTCACCTTCTTCAGATCCACTTTCTTCAGTTCCCGGCGCGGTTTCCACATCAGCTGGTTCAACCGCGACTGCTACGACTGGGCCCGGTAGGCGCCGCTCCCCCGCTAAAACATAGGTTTGCACAGTGGTCTGCCCAACGCTCTTACCAGTAACCACCCCGGCACTATCCACCGTGGCTACAGCTGGGTCCGCGCTAACAAAAAACACTTTCCCAGACTCACCTGCCACCCGATCTTGTGCAGCAGCATTTTCCGCACCGCTAGCATCTTCTACAGCGATCCCACCGTCTTGAGGCGCGGTGCCATCACCCGAGTTGTCGAGTTCACCCGCATCCATATTCTCTAGCTCTGCTTGCGGGTTGAGCCCAACATCGTACGTATTATTTGCAAGCACAACCTGCTTATCACCGTTGAAAGCAAACAGTTTTTGCCCATTCACAGGCTTAAACACCGGCCGGGCTTTAATATGATGCGCCTTGCCAACAGGTACCTCAACAGTCTGGTCACCATCTATTTGCACACCATCGGACACAGTTTGCCGGTACACGCGGTTGGACACAAACCTCAAATTACTAACTGACTTAGCATCCAAAACCCGCTGATCCGACACGTAAAACGTGTTGTCCTCAATTGTCATGTTTTTATGCACCGTGTCTTCACTAGACACCGTGGGGTTAGTTGGCTCCACCAAAATCGCTTGCGCCCCAGACCGCTGGAAAGTGTTCGCGCGAATAGTCACGTCCCGCGTCGGCCCGGATTCGTACCACCCCTGGGCATCATTCGAAATATAAATCCCAGCCATACCCATGCCGTCAAACAGGTTGTCTTCAATCAGAACCTTCCCCCGGGTAGTAACCAAAATCCCACGCGTAGGAGTTTCTTTGAAAACATTATTCTTAATGGTCACATTCGGCGTGTAGGTAATGTTTTCAACCACGTGCTCGTTCACTGCTATTTCTTGAGGAATAGGCTGATCAAACGTAAGAATAGTATCCGTTAAACTACCTGACCCCTGCCCCAGGTTTCCACCCTGCCCGTCTGGACCATCTACAGCCACCACTGTGCGCACCGAATCGCGCACCGGAATCATGTTGCCCTGCGTCATGAACTCCACTTGGTCTCCCACAAAAAACGAGGGGAATCCAGCGGTCTCGTTATGCATGTATCGCACGCGGACCTTCCGATCAGAAATCCGCTCTACCACCTGCTGGAAGGTTCCGTGAATATTAATCGGATCGTCATGTGGGTTAGAGAACGTGGAGTTAGTTACCTCAACCGCGCCCTTGCAACCAGACATTTGAATGAAATCCGCATACCCGGCGGTGCTGCGGCCCGTCCCAACTCCCACACCAAAGTGGAGGTTGTTCATCCGCACCGTATCCGTCGACTGGCCCACTACCCCGAAACCGTGTAAGAACCGAAAGTCGATTCCATCCAGCTGAATGTTCTTGTCTTTCCATAAGAAAACCCCTGGGTGGTCGCGCACTGTCTGCCGCATCTGGTAGCTTATTCCCCGCGCGTTTTTCAGTTCCGACTCCATCTGAGTGTAGGAAAACTCGAGCCGGTTATTGCCCAGGTCTTTCACACCGGCCACGTGCTTGAAAATCGGGTTGTCCCACACGTCGCCGCGCACTGTTAATCCACTTTTCGTGTCGTAGCGTTGCACGTACGGCAGTGCGTTTCGCTCCGTCCAGTAGGCCTCATGCGTATACGGGCTCTTATCGGAAAACCATTCAACGTCACTGCCTTTAACCCGGTATTTGTACTCTTCTGGCACATAAACGGTAGCGATCCCAGCATCCGGATCCACTGCCTCAACCGTTAAATCAATCGCAGACGGAACTTCGAAATCTACCTGAAAGTTTTTGAACGAAACATTCTCACTATTAATCGCCGCGAACGTAGTCATTTTCCCATGGAAAACTATTTCAGACCCCTGGCCATCCACGGTTATATTCTTTGTATCTTCCAGTAGGACACCGATCCGTTTTTCTTTATATGAGGCGTCCGCCCCCACCGTATTAGAAACATACAGTGTGCGCTGGGGTGCTTTATCCGGGTAAATATCGTATCTGCCCGCGGGGAACACGATCCGCACGGAAGCGCCTTTTTCTGCCATGGTTTTCGCCTTCGCGATGGCTGCCTTGACAGGCTCCGCCGCATCCTGCTTCGAATCTGCCTTCGCACCGAAGTCAGCAACCGACACGGTTTGAACCAACTCGTCTGCGTACGCAGCCGGTGCGATTACTGCAAGCAGCACGCATAGAACAGCGGCAGTTACTGCGCCAACTAGGCTTCTCGCAGTATTTAGGGTCTTGCGCGACATTGGGTTTCCCTTTCTGTGCTGCGCGTTAACAATCGGCTGTTAGCGCGCCAGGTCTGCTTTGAAGCTAGCACACTTAAACTGCGTGTAATGCGGAATTGACGACTCAACCTGCGCACGGTCTGATTAGTTGTGCGCAGACCTGCTCAAATGGGGCTAAAGGTGATCTGAATCGTGTTATTCTTTCGTAAGTGCTCAGCTTCGAGCACGCTGTTTCGTAATCTAACCCGGCCTACCGGCAGTGACGCCGATATAGAAAAGAAAATCATGCGCAGATTTGGCAAGCTAATAGGGGGCGTTCTGACCGCCTCATTAATACTGGCTCCCATCGCCAGTTTCGCCACCACTCAAACCAGCCCGCGCAGCGGCGAAAACAGAATCGAGAATACGCAGGCCAACATGATTTTGCGGTACAACAAACCCGGGGTCATAACCGACGCCGACGGCTCCACCGACGGGTGGGAACACGAAGTACTCCCCATTGGTAACGGCTCGATGGGCGCCACCCTCTACGGGCAGGTGGGGGCCGAACAGATTGTCCTCAACGAAGACACACTATGGACCGGCGGGCCAGGAACTGAGGGGTACAACTACGGCAATCCACCAGCCGACCTCCTCAAGCAGAAAAAAGCGAACCTGAAGAAAATCCAAGAAACCATTGACACGAACGGCAGCCTGGAAGCGTCGCAAGAACTAATCAGCTCAATCGGACACCCCAAGGCCGGATACGGTAACTACCAAAACTTCGGGATCCTCAAAGTAGACACCCCAAATGCGCAGAACTACACGCAATACGAGCGCCACCTAGACATCGACCAAGCCGTTGCGGGCGTGCAGTACAACGTGGGGCAAACCCAGTTTAAACGCGAAGCCATCGCCTCTTACCCCGCCGGGGTTATTGCCCAGCACATCAGTGCAAACCAAGGCGCGGCTGTGAACTTCCACCTCACCTACGACCGGGGGTTGACCCCCGAGTTGAAAACCCCTCAAGCGCTTTCTGAAGCTGAAGTAAAAGCAGAAGGAAACGCGATTACGCTAAGTGGTAAAAGCCCCGACAACGGGTTGCAGTACTACGGCAAAGTGCAGGTAGTTACGGAAGGTGGCACGGTGACGGCGGGGGAAAATGGTGACCTAACCGTTAAAGACGCCGACAGCGCCACCATAATCTGGGCGGGCGGCACCAACTACGCGCAAGCATTCCCTAACTACCGCACACAAACAGCACCAAAGACCGCGGTAGACCGCAAAATAGCACGGGCCGCCGCAACCCCGTTCGCAACCCTGCGGGCCGAACACGTGCAGGACTATCAGCATCTGTTCAACCGGGTGAAGCTGGATCTAAACGCGCCCACGCCAAACACCACCACAGAGCAATTGGTGCGCGCGTACCAAGGAACCACCGACGCGGACCGATACCTCGAAACACTCTACTTCCAATACGGCAGGTACCTCCTCATCTCCTCCTCGCGCGAAGGCTCCCAACCCGCGAACCTGCAAGGCGTGTGGACCCGCAAAAACAACCCACCGTGGTCAGCGGATTTCCACTCGAACATTAACTTGCAGATGAACTACTGGCCTGCCCTCACCACGAACCTCGCGGAAACCTACGACCCGTACCTGAACTTCACCTCCGACCTGGCGGAAGCCGGGCAGGTGACCGCAAAAGAACTGTTCGACGCGCGCGGCTGGGTGGTGATGAACGAAACCAACCCCTGGGGGTTCACGGGCGTATTCGACTGGCCCACGGCCTCATGGTACCCAGAAGCGAACGCGTGGCTCGCACAAGGTTTCTACCAGCGCTACCTCTACAGCAACGACAAAACCTTCTTGAGGGACCGCGCGTACCCGATGTTAAAGGCCACCTCTGAGTTCTACCAAGACTTTCTGCGCGAAGACCCGCGCGACGGATCCCTAGTGTTGAACCCCTCGTACTCGCCTGAACACGGCTACTACACCGCTGGGGCCGCGATGAGTCAGCAAATAATCACCGAACTATTCACCTCCACGCTCGCGGCCGCTACAGACCTGGGGGTTAGCGACAGCTTCACCGAAGGGCTCGCGCAGACCCTCAAGAAAACGGATAAAGGCCTGCGGGTGCACAACGGGAAAGTACAGGAATGGAAAGACCCTGCGCTGGAACAGTCGGGGGAGCCGCATCACCGGCACACATCGCACCTGTACGCCCTGTTCCCAGGGGAAGCAATCTCACCGGCCACCACGCCGGAACTAGCTGACGCGGCGAAAGGGACGCTGCAAGACCGTGGGGACGGTGGAACGGGCTGGTCGAAAGCGTGGAAAGTTAACTTCTGGGCGCGGCTAGGTGACGGCGACCATGCGCATTTGATGCTGCGGCAACTACTGACACAATCGACGTACCCGAACCTGTGGGACGTGCACCCGCCGTTCCAGATTGATGGGAACTTTGGGGGTACCTCGGGGGTAGCGCAAATGCTGCTGCATGGCAATGACCAGGTGATTGACGTACTCCCAGCGCTTCCGGGGGCGTGGCGGTCCGGTTCCGTTTCTGGGTTGCGGGCACCGCGCAACGTGACGGTCAATACCCCGTGGAAAGACGGGCAAGCCACCACTATTGAGGTACATTCGCAGGATACGCAAACGTTGAGTATTCGCACTGCCCTAGCCCAAGGCCCCGTTGTGGTTCGGGATGCGGATGACAACGAAGTTAAAACCACTCGTAAAGATGGGGTAGTTAAGTTTGAGGCGCAAGCGGACACTTGGTACACGCTTACGGGGACGACTTCGCTGACAGTTAGCTGCCCCGCACAGATCAACGCTGGCCAGCAGGCGGAAGTGGCGATCACAACCCAGGGGATTTCGGGGAACGCGAAACTACGCACTTCGGTGCCGCAAAACTGGCAGGTCTCCCCCGCAGTTGCGATTGCACCGAGGGACGTGCAGCAAGAAGGTGCGGAACCGATTGATGAGTACAACCAGCGGGCCCTCACTAAGCCCGCGCGCTTCAGTGATGCCGCTGACGGCGCCAAAACCACTACGGTTAAGGTACGCGCCCCAGAGGACACGGCGGGCACCGCGAAACTGCAGGTCACGTTAGAGGCAGCGGGTGACCAGTTGGTGCGCGAATGCTCGACCACGGTGGTTGACACCGGGGTGGTGCCCATGGGAGCTGCGAAAGTAGTGGCGTGGGATTCACAGGCCACCGAGGGGGAGGCCCGCCCCTCTGGTTTAGCGACCGCCGCTATCGATGGGGACCCGCAGACGTATTGGCACACGCGGTGGACACCACAAGAGGACGCGCCCCCTCATTATTTAGTAGTGGACCTGGGGAAGGAATACGACCTGACCGGTGCGATTTACACGCCGCGGCAAACGGGAGCGGTGCAGAACGGGCAGATTGGTGAATACGAGTTCAAGGTCGCGACCGACACTGAACTGCCCCAGCCGGGTGCAGACGATTACGGTACCCCCGCCGCGGGTAACACGGATGGGGTGGCGGCGTTCCCACTTGATTCTGAGGACGCATTCAAACCGGTGGCGCAAGGCCAGTGGCCAAACGCTGTGTACGAGCACCAACGCGTTGACTTAGAGGCCGATGGGCCGGTGAAAGCGCGGTACGTGATGCTGAAAGCGGGCGCGGATGTGAAGGGGCAACCGTTCACACATGTTGCAGAACTGAACTTCCGGCAGCAACCCGAACCCCCGAGTGCGGAACTGGAAGCCGTGCCCGAACCGGACTACCCCAAACCAGCCACCGGGATCGTTCCGGGCGATGAGCCTTCTTCCAACCCTTCCGGCGGTTCTTCCGAGGGACCCTCTGCTGGTCCTTCTGACGGGTCTTCTGAGGGGCCTGCCGGTGGATCTTCCGGCGGAGCGGGGACTCCAAGTACCCCAGCGCCGAAGCCAACTACCGGGGCTTCCGAACCATCCCAGCAAGGCGGAGCGCAGCAGAACCAGCGCGCAAATGGCGCCCACAAGTCTGGGATTGCCCGCACGGGAGCGCTGGCGATAGTACCGCTGCTGCTAGCTGGAGGTGCGCTCACAGCAGTGGGAATTGGGCTTAAACGCAGGCGCCGCTAACGGGTAACGCTTGGGCGGCGCGTGGTGCGTAGCAACCCTCAGGAGCGGAAACTTAGCGCCCCAAGTGGAAGCCTCGCGCACTTCAGGTAGATAACCAAAGGCCTAGCCCGGCGGTGAGCACGCACAGGACCGCGGTGCCCACACAGGTTAAGCATGCGGCCGCCCAGGTGCGGGCTGATCGGGCTACGCGTGCCATGGTGTACACGTCCATCATGGCCGTTGAGAACGTGGTGTAGCCACCCAAAAACCCGGTGGCGACCACCAGCCACACTCCCGCGTATTGCGATAGGAACCCGAACAGCACGCCCATTACGAACGAGCCGATTAGGTTAATCAACATAATGGGCCACGCGAGTGCGCTGATCCGCCACACGGAGGTGCGGGCGGCCTCATCCAAATAGGGCGACAGTGTGGTGGACCCCGTGTGAGCGCTCAAAAACCCGCGTAACCGTAGTTCCGTTGCGTACCGGCACAGTGCTCCAAGCCCGCCTGCGAACGGCAGTAGTATCCAAGCGATCATCCCGGTCCCCCAGCCTGTTTTTGTGGCCCTGCGGTTCCTTGCCCGAGTTTGCCAATGAACATGCCTGAAAACACCGCCACGTAGCCGAGCAGCAGCACCAAACCACCCTGGATCACCGCGGAGAAAGCCGCGCCCTGTGACACCTCACGCGCTAATGCCAGTGCGAACGACGAATAGGTGGTGAACGCCCCTAAGAAACCCGTGCCGGCAAGTAGTTTAATCCGATCCCAACTGGGGTTATTGCCGCGTTTACGCGCCCACACGCCAGTAAGTACCCCCATTAGGAACGCACCCACCACGTTCACCAGTACCGTTGAAGTTGCAAGTTGGGTTTCTACCTGCATGAGGGTAATCGCAGGCCCGGTGAATAAACTGAACCCACCGCTGACAAGCGCATCGACTCCCGCGCGGGTGGAGGCACCAAGTGCTCCGCCAATAAAAATCAGTGCATAGGGGTTGAGGTGGTAGATGCGGGCATTCGCTTCGGGCTGCGCGCGATTTTCGCCGGGATTCGCTTCGGGCTGTTTACCGTTTTTACCGGCACCGTAGCCGCGTTTTAACTTCGTGCGCCGGCGGTTGGAAAACCTCATGAAACCCCTCCCAGCGGCCAGTTTATACCCCATTCCCACCGGCCCGTAAACCACGTGGCTACTCGTGCGAGTAGAATCACCGGCCCGTAACCCGCGCGGCCACACGCACACGTAAAATACGCGCATAGAGTCACCGTCCATCAACCACGTGGCTGCTTGCGCACATAAAATAAGGGGGTGAGTAATACTGGTCGTTTCGCTCCCAGCCCGTCTGGGGACCTGCACGTGGGTAACTTGCGGACCGCGTTGTTGGCGTGGACGCTGGCTAGGCAAACTGGGCGCCGTTTCGTTCTGCGGGTAGAAGATATAGATAGGGTGCGTGAGGGGGCAGCGGCCCGTCAGGTGCAGGACTTGCGGATGCTGGGGTTGGACTGGGATGGGCCGGTGCAGTATCAATCAACGCGTCGCGCCGATCATTTGCGGGCGCTGGAAACACTGCGGTCTAAGGGATTGCTGTTTGAGTGTTTTTGCTCGCGCAAACAAATCCGAGAGGCCGCGGTCGCACCAAATGGTCAAGTGGGCCACTACCCGGGGACGTGTCGGAATCTGGATGCGCACCAGCGCGATCGCAAACGCGCCGAGCTGCTGCAGCAAGGGCGTCGCCCGGCGTGGCGTTTGAACCCTCAAGTGGAAACGTGGCCGATTGAAGACGCGGTTTGGGGTAAGCGGACGGACCCGATTGACTGCGTGGTTCTACAACGGGGGGACGGCGCGGTGGCGTATAACCTCGCGGCGGTGGTTGACGATGCGCACGCTGGGGTGGATCAGGTGGTGCGGGCGGACGACTTGCTGCAGACCTCGGCAACGCAAGCGTATTTAGCCCACGAGTTAGGGTTCACTCAGCCCACATACGTGCACGTACCCCTGGTTGTGAATGCGCGCGGAGACCGGCTAGCTAAGCGCGATGGTGCGGTGACTTTGCGTGACCTCCTGACCCTGGGGTACTCGGTGAGTGACGTTACCGAAATAATTGCCAGGTCGGTCGGGGTTCAAGCCACCACTGCCAAGCAGTTTTTGCACCGCTTCGAGTTGGCGCGCATGCCCCACTCCCCCTGGGTGTTTACGCCACCCCAGGTGCTTACCCCTCCCGCGTCACAACGCTGAGGTACTTCGCACCTGAACGCGTGCGATTGCCTGCGATGCATACCGGCCTTCGGTCTTATTTGCGGAGCCGGTCGGCGCGACGTTTGTCGACCCAGCCGATGCTTATCGCAATGGTTTGGATACCTAGCACGATGCACAGCGCGGTCACGGTTCCCCACGAGTATCCCACCGCGGGCACTGCTGCGAAGAACACTGCGGTGATGATCGCGTTACCGATTGCGGTGGCGAGGCGTTCCACAGTTTGTTTAACCCCACCGGCAGCACCACCGTGTTTGACGGGCACCTCATCTAGGGACAGGGTTTGGTTGGCAGACCCAACCGCGCCTTGTCCGAACCCGAGTATAGCCAGCGTTAGAATCACCCAGTAGATAGATAGGCCAAACATTTCGTGACACGCCACCACGACGGCGGTCAGTGCGGTACCGACCATCATTGTGCCGAGCGCGATTTGGATAACGGAACGCCCCCAGGTGAGTGCCCGTTCGGAAGACCAGCGGGCCGCAAACATAGAAACCAGGGCGTTTGGTACTGAGAAGCTCCCGGCCGCCAGAGCACTGAACGCAAGACCGTTTTGCAGGAAAATAGCGGAGATTACGAATATGGACGTGGACCCTAAGAAGTACGCGCCGGACACGGCTGTACCGAAGGAAAATGAGGGGATCCGCAGCAGATCTGGATCCACCATCGCGTAGTTACCGCGGTTCTTATACCAGTTCTCCCACGCGTACCAGGCGAACAGCAGCCCGATGCCCGCGGCGAAAACCAGCAGCAGCCACCACTTGAAAGTGTGGGAAGTGAACGGCAGCATAATTCCCAGTACTGCGGCGGTAACGAGTAGCGCCCCAACGGGGTCAAGGTCAATCTTCTGCTTGGATCGCGGCTCGCCGCTGGTCGCGTCAGGCTGTGCTGCAGCGGGGCTTTGCCCCCGGTTTTCACGTTTATTTCGGCGGTTGTCGCGCCGCGCTTGCTTGCGAGCACGCCGCCGCCGAATCCACATTCGTTCGCGTTCAAACGGCAGCCAGATGAATGCGAGTGCGATACCAAGCAGGCCGAGGGGCAGGTACATCATGAATGTGTAGCGCCACCCAATGGTTGGGCCGAACAGGTTAATGATCGCCCCGGCAATCGGTGGCCCCACAGCAACCGCAACCGCAACCACCATGCCGAACAAGCCGAACGCTCGCGCCCGGGCTTGGCCAGAGAAGGTTTGTTGGATAATCCCCATAATCTGCGGAGAGTAGATACCCCCGCCGATGCCTTGGATGATACGAAAAATGTTCAGGTGCGTCGGGTCGGAAGAGATTGCGCACAGGGCGGAGCCGATGGTGAATATCACCAAGCCGATTTGGAACAGTAGGCCCCGTCCGAAAAGGTCCCCCAGCCGCCCCGCAGGAATTAGGGAGATACCGATCGCGAGGGCGTAGCCAGACAGCACCCACTGCAAGCTCGCGTCGGAAGCCTGTAGGGATTTGCCGATTGTTGGGAGCGCGACGTTCACGGATGACACGGCCACCAACGACATTGCTAGTGGCACGAGTAGTACCACGAGGATCCTGCTGGGGGTGAATACGCGTTTTACGCCTGGGATGCGGATTTCCCCGCTGTTGTTTTCGTCTGGTTGCTTGAACCCTTCTTCTTTGCCAACTGACAAAGCCGAGCCTTCTTTCTCCACATTGTTCTTCAGCTTTCGATCTTCTCAGACTTCGCAGAAATGGAACAAGCGGAAATTCGTAAATCACATTTCTGCGTTTGCGCCCGGTGCGCTGCCGATTAGTTGGCGTGCACATAGCCCGCCCCCATAGCGTGTTGTACATGTAACCATGGGGGCGGTTTTATTTTCGTTTGAGGTACTTGCGCGGGCGGTGCAAGCACCTTCTGTTTGTTTATATTCCGAGTACGGTTTTGGCGATGAGGAAGTAGAGGATCAGGCCGGTGGCGTCACAGAACGTGGAGATGAAGGGGTTGGAGAACACTGCGGGGTCTGCGCCCACCACCCGGGCGATGATCGGCATTACGCCACCGACGGAAGCGGCCATCGTGCAGATGGACAGCAGTGTCAGCCCAATAACCAGGCCGATCTGGTAGTTGAACACGAGGGAGGCGAGGATGAATCCGATTCCACCAAGCACGGCACCGAGGGTGAAGCCAACGCGAACTTCCCGGCCTAGTACGCGCACAACGTCGCGTTTCTCTACGTCTCCGAGTGCGAGGGCACGGGTGACGGTGGTGGCTGCTTGGTTACCGGTGTTCCCACCCGTACCGGTGAGAAGGGGGATGAACAGGGCTAGGGTAACGACTTTGTCGAGTGTGGATTCGAACGTGTCGAGCACGTGCACGGTGAGGATTGCGGATAGTGCCAGCACCAGCAGCCAGACTATACGGGACCGCACGATCCGTAGCACTGGGGTCGCGAGATAGGGTTGGCCCAACGGTTCGGACGCACCTGAACGCGCGGAGTCTTCGGTGTCCTCAACTTCAACGATATCTGCGGCGTCGTCCCACATTAGGAGGCCGACGTAGCGTTCTTGACTGTCCACGATCGGCATGGCCAGTAGGTCTAGGGGGAGGAACCAGCGGGCTGTGGTTTCGGCGTCGTCGTTCACGTGGGCGCGCACGGCTTCTGTCATGAGTTCCGAAATTATGGTTGACGATTCCGCCATAAACAGTTCCCGCAGCGAGGTGACGCCAACGAGTTTGCGTTGCCTATCTACTACCGGCAGGGTGTAGATGGTTTCCATGTCGTTTGCTACGTGCCGGACGATTGCGAGCGCGTCGCCGACTGTCATGTCGTCGTGGATGTCCACGATTTCTGGAGACATGTGGCGGCCGATTACGTCTTTTGGAAACCCGAGTAGTTTGCTGGTGGACTCGCGTTCTTGTTTTGTGAGGTTTGAGAACAGTTTGCGAGCTACGGATTGTGGTAGTTCGTCCAGTAGGGAAACTCGGTCGTCTGGATCTAGTTCGTCGAAGAACTCGAGTACTTCTTCGGTGCGCAGCGCCGTGATGAGGTCCGCTTGGTGTGCGGGGTCGAGCGTTTCGAATAGGCGCGAGGCGCGGTCTAGGTCAAGTAGGCGCAGCACCACCGCCGCTTTAGCTTTCGGGATGCGTTCCACGAGCGCGGTGAGCTCGGGGATGCTCAGGGAGGTTATTAGGGCGGAAACCTGTTTCGCGTTTTTCGCGGTGATACTTTGCGATAGCAAATCTTCTATTTGCTCTACGGTTTCTTCCATGATGCCTCCTTCGCTCCCCCGTTACCCTATCGCATGGACGCTCATTAGAGCATTATGCGTGAGAGGGTAGTTGCATGGGTATTTCTAGAATCGATGATGTTTACATTAAAACGGACAGTATCAATCCTACTAACACTGAGCTTGAAGCGTTGAGTTTAACCTGGCTGGCGGAAGGTGAGGAGTATGGTGGTGCACACGTTGTGCCAGTGGTGAGTGTGAAGCGCGGTGAGTTGCGTACGCGCGCGGTTGGGGCCGGTTCGGTCACAAAGGCGGCGGCACGCCAGTTTGGGCGGGCGTTGGCGGTGACGCATGCGGTGGGCGCGGATTATTTTGGGCAGCCGCCAACGGGGTGGAATGGTGATGGGTGGATGGGCCGCAGTGAGTTGGCGTATCCGTCGGCGGAGCGGGCTTTGGATTCGTGGGGTGCGTTTTTGGCGCGCGATAGGATTTTGCCGAACCTTAAGCCGGCTGTGGATAATGGTTCGATTGATGGCCGGGGTGCGGCTGTGATTGAACGCTTGTGTGAGCGTTTGCGCGACGGTGAGTTTGATAGCCCTCAACCTGGTTTAGTGCACACTGCGGCGGCGCGGATTCATGGGGATTTGTGGACGGGGAATGTGATTTGGTCTGCGACTGCGGATTTGCCTGAGGGGCCGCGGCGCGCGGGTTTAGGTTCGCGCGAGGGCGCGGCGTTGGCGGATGTGACGGGGGTGCTGATTGACCCGGCTGCGCAGGGTGGGCATGCGGAGTCTGACTTGGCTGCTCTAGGTGTGTTTGGGCAACGTTATTTAGAGGATATTTACGCGGGTTACAACGAGGAGTCTGCGCTTGCAGATGGGTGGGAATCCCGGATTGGTTTACATCAGCTGCACATGTTGATTGTGCACGCTAATCTTTTTGGTGGCGGTTACGGAGCCGAAACCGTTTCGGTTGCTCGGCGTTACTTGTAAGTCGGTTGCGCGGCGTTACTTGTAAGTCGGTTGCGCGGCGTTACTTGTAAGTCGTTTGCTCGGCGTTCCTTGTAAGACTTGTCCGTGTAAGACTTGTCCGCCGATCATGCGCAGGTGCTTGTCCACTGACGTTCACAGCCGCTGCCGCTGGTGAGGCGGTCCGGGTGTGGCGGAAGTGGGAGGAAAATTAAAATATCTCCTTCCCGGTGGGTCTCACCAAGAAGGAGATGGGGCGCGCTCGAAGGGATTCGAACCCCCAACCTTCTGATCCGTAGTCAGATGCTCTATCCGTTGAGCTACGAGCGCTCAGTTTTGAGCGGACGGAATTACCGTTGACCGCTTCAACCTGGGTTTAACTTTAGCTGCCTGCGATGGGTTTTTCCAAATCAACGGGCTGTAACACTAAGCACACTTAATGGCGCGGCGTTTTGCGTGCGTTCAGTTTGGTAGAATCTTATGTGGCCGTTAGGCTATTACCCATTGGAGATGTCGCATAGTGGCCTAGTGCGCCTCCCTGCTAAGGAGGTTGGGGCGTTCGCCCCTCGCGGGTTCAAATCCCGCCATCTCCGCAAAAACCCCGTTGTTTCGTTGAAATAGCGGGGTTTAGCTCGCCCTACATGCGTCTAGATGGCTAAGAAGAATAGTCATCTAGACGCCAAAGGTAGTAGGAGTTCTAGGGCACTGATCGCACGCTAACTGGATTTAGTGTGGTGGGATCGTTGGCTTCTGACCGCCCAGACTAGTTGTCGGGCGGCAAATCGCAACAGTCGGCTAGAAAAACCCGAAGAAGTCATCCTCTGGGAACATTAGGGAGTCTTCTCCATACTCGTAATACGTGGCCATCGTTTCATAGTCGTCTACGACATCGGATAGTTCTACCCCGCGTTCGTGAGCTTCCTCGGCGAAACGTTCCGGACGAACCCCAGTGCGGTCCGAAACCGTCTCCATAATTTTGCGTTCTACATCATTCAAGTTACCGAACTCTTCGTCCACTCCCCACACCTTCTTTGGCTCATACATGCTAATTCAGACCTACGTCACGGTAGTTACCATTCAATCCTCAGCATAACTAAAATGTCTGAGCGTATTTCAGACTAGGGGGTATAAGAAGCTTTAGGCGTGCGCTGCCTCGGCGAAGGAAACCGCGTAGTCCCCATCGGGCAGTACCAGGGCCTGGTAGGCGTGGTAGATCTCTGGCATACCTGTCCACGTTTTTTCTGACAGTTCGTTGTTCTGATCCAGTTCTTCCCGCCACTTACCCGGTGCAGTAATCAGGTACTTGTCCGCGTACTGCCACCACTGTGCTTCCCATTCCTCATACTTGGGATCCACTTCAAGCCCCCACTCGGCCTGCGCGTGGCGTGCCACGTATGCTGCGTTCAGCGCCTCGCACACCACCCAGTGCATCCGCTCGTGAGTTACTGGGCGTCCCTCAAAATCAGTGGTGTACACAAAACCGGGCGCACCATCTACTTCCCAACCATCCTGAACGCCCGCGTGAATCAAGTTGAACGCATCCTGTGCCCAAGCCACGTCTTCTCCTAAACGCGAATACACAACGGCAGCTTGCAGCGCTAACCGCGCCCACTCAAAAGCATGGCCCACGGTTGCACCGAACGGGCGGAACGGGTCCGCAGGCTTATCCCGGTTGTACTCTGGTTGCGGCGTCCAATCCTGCGCATAATGCTCCACAATCCGCCAGTCATTACCACGCGCACCCTCCAGCACAAACCGGCAAATCGCAACCGCACGATCCAAATAACGCCGCTGCCCCGTGGCATCGTAAACCGCTAGGAAAGACTCCACCGTATGCATATTCGCATTAATTCCGCGGTAAGAATCAAACTCCGACCAGTCTTCGTTAGCGGCCTCCCGAACCCGCCCAAACTGCGGTTCCCACCAGTACTTCTCCGTCAACCCCAGTGCCGCGTCCAGTAGTTCTTGCGCTTGAGGGTGCCCTGCTTGCAATGCTGAAGCGGCGGCGAGCACCACGAACGCATGCGAATATGACTGCTTAATCCGATCCGCATCCGTAAACGGTTCCTGCCCGTTCGTCGTTACTGCCGCGAACCAACCGTCGTTAACTGGATCCCGCAGCGAATGCAGCAGAGCGTGAATACCGTGGTCTAACAGGTCGCGCGCCCGCTCGTTCCCACGCAGCACTTCGCACGCATACACGTGGGTGAACCGGCCATTGATCCACAGTTCTACCCCGTGGTCAGCCTGATGCTTCCCGTTCGCGTCCAAATACCCAAAACCACCGGGCAACTGCGCATTCTTAGAAAACTCCACCAACGCATCCCGCTGCATATGCCGCCACTGCTGCGATGGAATTCCCGTTAGAGCACCTTTCCCCTCAACGCCTGTGGTAGAAAGCGAGTGCGCGTCAGCAGCGTCGTTCACATTTGAGGTGCCTGCATGGTCTGCGTGCATATGATTTTCTGGTTGTGTCATTAGCCTTTAAGAGCTCCTTCTTCAACGCCGCGGAAGAAGAACCGCTGCATGGTTGAGAAAATAATAATGATAGGAATCAGTGCAATCACGGTTCCAGCAGCCACCACGCGCGGGTTGGACCCGAAGTTAGACTGCAGGTACTGCATCCCCACGGTCAGGGTGTACTTCGCCGGGTCGTTCAGCACCACCAGTGGCCACAAGAAATCGTCCCATGCGCCAATAAAACTGAACAGTGCCACCACTGAAACCATGCCCCTCACGTTTGGCCACACTACGTAGCGGATCCGCTGCCACGTGTTTGCACCATCAATTGTAGCGGCGTCCAAAGTATCCTTCGGGATCATCCGGCACGAAACCGCCATGAGCAGAACGTTCATCGCCCCGATCGCACCCGGTAACCACACGCCCACCAGGGAGTTATCAAACCCTAAGCCCTTAACCGTTAAGTACTGGCTGGTCAGCGTAACTTCACCAGGCAGCAGCAGGGTAGACAAAAAGATGCCAATAATAATTTTCTTAAACCGAAACTGCATACACGCAATCGCATAGCCCGCCAAGGTTGCAAAAATCGTGTTCGACACAACGGTTGCCACCGCCACCAGCACCGAATGCAACCCGTAATCCAAAATTGGGATGCGCCGCGCAACCTCCGCGTAGTTAGCCATCGTTGGTTCAATTGGAATGAGGTTCGGTGGAAACTGGTAAATATCTTCCGCAGCCCCTTTAAAAGAGGTAGATAACTGCCACACGAACGGGCCCACCGCTAAGATCAGCAGCAAGATCAGAAGTACGTACTTGGCGATAAACAAGGTGGGGGTTGCGTGCTCATACGGCAGTGAACCACGCTGATACCACTTCAACCGCGCCACTTTACCGCGCCCCGATTTCACCTGCGCGCTCATTGCCTTCCACCTTTCTGCACAGCCACACTCCCAGTCGCAGCAGCTATGCCACTGCGGTGTGCATCGGCCTCACGGGCCGCGAGTTTCGCGGTCGCACGCTTCTTCTTCTGCCGGTCCTTTCGCCACTTCTCAATCGTGGCTTTACCGCCATAGTTCATGTACGCAACAAACAACAGGGGGCCAACTGTTAAGAAGAACAAGGCCACCGACATTGCGGATGCGTACCCCAAGTTCCCGTTCAACCCAGAACCGATCCGTTTAATCAGCATCACGATCGACTGGTCTAACCCACCGGGGCCACCCGTACCATTCGACAGTACGTACAGTTCAGAGAAAATCCTCACGGCCGCCACACACACCAGAGCAGACACCAGAGCCATCGCGCCTTTAACACTCGGAATCACGATCGAAGTGAAACGCCGCCACCAGGTGGCACCGTCAAGCGTTGCGGCCTCTTGAACCTCACGCCCCAAATTCGCTAGTGCCGCCAAGTAAACGACCATGTAATAGCCCATCCCCTTCCAAACTGTTAGGGCAATGGAACACAACAGCAACTTCCACCGGTCCACCAGAAAGTTAATGGGTTGATCCACCAGCCCAGCCATCTGCAGGGCCTCATTGACGATGCCGCGGGAGTTAAAAATCCACGCCCAAATAATGCCCACAACCACCACGGACGCAACCACCGGGAAGTAGTAGGTGGTGCGGAAAAACCCGATTCCAGGGATCTTCTTTTGCACCAGCATGGCTAGCAGTAGCGGTAAGAAAGTTAGGAGCGGCACGCATACGACCACGTACACGAGTGAGACGATGAGTGCCGCCCCAAACTGGGGGTCATGAAACAGGTTCGCGTAGTTCTCCAACCCCGTGAACTCAGCTGGTCGCAGCGGCCGCGCATTCGTGAACGAGAGGAAAATGGTGTTAATGAACGGCCACAGCGAGAACACTAAGACCCAGAGCACAGCTGGCCCCGCCAAAAGGTAGGGCGTATACCAACGATGTGTTTTCATGACCCGATCCTTATTATCTACCCGATTTTACTGCTCGATCATCGCGTTGCACTTTTGCACCGCGCTGTCCAGAGCTTCCTTCGGGGTCTTGTTACCCTGCAGTGCTAACGCAATCTCTTGCAACACCGCGGTTTTCATTTCATCTGACATTTCCACAGGGGTTAGCAGCTCTGCCCGCTGCACGGTTTTACCAGATACGTCCAGCGCCTGCTTCATCAGATCTGTCTCCGACCCGTCCCGCAAGCTAGCAGCGTCTTTGTTACCTTCTTGCGTGCCGGGCATGAACCCTTTAGCGATCTTCACGAACGCCACTTGGTTTTCGTTATTCGTGAGGTACTTCGCGAGCGCTAACGCTGCTGCCGGATGCTTGGAGTTCTTAGCCACGGCCACGCCCTGCACCAGCAGTTGCGGGGTTTCCCACGGTTCGGTTACCTCCACTTTTCCTTCCAAACTGGGGGCGTTGGTGACCACGTCGTCCGCGAATGAGGGGGTGGATTGGATGCCGGCGAGCGTTTCTTTGTAGAACGCTTCGTTGCCGATGTTGCCTTTATCTACCGCGGTGATTAGTTCCGCTGGGATAGCGCCCGCCTGGTAGAGTTTCGCGTATTCCTCAACGATTTTTACACCGTCTTCAGAGTTGAACGTGAACTTGCGTGCATCCGGATCCCACACTTTAACACCGCGGGCAGACAGCGTTCCGATTGAGGGGGCTTGTGACACCATGGCCACACCCTTCTCGGCTGCTTTCTGCGCGTCCGCTAGGAACTCCTCTTCGTTCGCTGGGGCCTTGTCAATACCGGCTTTCTTCAGCAGATCTTTGTTCCAGTAGTTGAACGAAACCCCAAGGTACCACGGGTAGCCGTACGAGCCTTCGACCCCGGGGTACTGGTAGGCTTCCACCCCGCCTTTAACGTACTTGTCGAGGTCGTTGTTTTCCGCCCCCTTCAAGTCCATGAGTTTACCGGCTTTAGCTAGGGGCAGGCCGAACTCTGGGGGAATGTTCACCACGTCGGGAAGCTCATCTGCGTTAGCTTGCTGCAGGAGCTTATCTTCGTACCCGTCGCCAGGCTGGTCCATCCACTTAACTTTGACTTTCGGGTTTTCTTTCTCGAAGTCTTTAACGAGCTTTTCAAAGTACGGGGTGAATTTGTCGTTCTTGAGCGACCAGGTTTGTAGCGTGATGTCACCTTCCACTTCACCTGCAGCTGCGTTCTTTTCACCCCCACCCTCGTTGCTGGTGCCGGACCCGCCAGTGCATGCCGTCATGCCTAGGGTTAAACCGCCGGCACAAGCGAGCGCCACGAGCTTCTTTGCTATGGATCGCATGGGATCTTCCTTTCTTATAGTTTCCTTCTTAGGTTTCCTAACGCAATAGCTATATCGAGTTTTTCGTTACTTGCAGAGCGCGGGGGGCACCGCGTTCAATGGCCTGCGCCCACTGCTCAAATATTTGCCCGCTGGGCCGCACCAGCACGCGCGCATCCTCATGATCAACACTGGGAATCGCAATCGGGCGCGCCCCAGGTTCTTGAGGCTGCAGAGCCTGGCCCGGGGTTTCAGGCTGCGGAGCTTGATCCGGGGTTTCAGGCTGCGGAGCTTGATCCGGGGTTTCAGGCTGCGGCGCCTGGTTTGCAATCCACTGGGAAAGCGCTTGTCCAACGGGTTTCACGTTTCCCTCAGAATCAAATAAACCCAAATCGTACTCAACGGCAGGAAACCCCGTGAGGCTGCGATGCACGTCGTGCGAACACCACCAGGTGACGGCATCCACCCCAGGGACCGCCGCCACGTGCGACAGTGTGCGCGACACAAAAGCGGGAGCATTCTTGGCACTCAGGTAGTTCAGGGGCGCGCCAATTTCTTGCAGCCACAGGGGTTTAACCTGTCCCAACTCCGTCTGCCAGGCGCGCATGAGCTCCAGCAGGTAGCGGGCTAGCAACACTAATCGCGGATGGTCTTTACCGTAATGCTGGCCGATTTTGCCAAACACCCACGAATGCACCGTAATGATATCCCCGCATTCCAACGCGTGCCGCGGTGTGAACGGCTGGGTGGGTTCAAACACTAAGTCGTCATCAAATGAGAAAGAATGCTGCCCCGCCGGCCAGTACTCTTCGGCGGTGCTGAGCAGTTGGGTGAGCCATGCGCCCGCCTGCTGGGTCGTCAACTCGTGCCGCAACGGGTGGCGTTCAGCCGCGAACTGCACGATTTCGTTACCGAGCGAAAGCCCCGTTGTGCCATCGACGTCCCGCAGCGCTTCCGCCAGTGCCCGCACCAGCGCCCCCTGTGCCTGCACCACCGTGGGGTCAGTGAAAATGTTGCTCTGATGCCAACTTTGCGTCCACGCCGGTAAGAAGTCGAACGACGACATGTGGCCCTGCAGCACGTCCACACTCACGGTCAAGCCCCGCTGCGTTGCCAACTGCGCGAGGGTGCGCACATCCTCCACCGCCTGAGCGCGAATGTGGCTCGCGTTCGGCTGCAAAACTGGCCACAGCGGAAACACGCGCACGTGGTCCAAACCAAGCTGAGCGATCGCGTCGAAGTCGCGCGCAGCCTCATCGGAATCAAAATCCAACCAAGAGTAGAACCAGCCGCTGCGCGGCACGTAGTTAACACCGACCTTCATCGCTTACGCCTTCACTCGCAAAGTCACAATCTGGAACGGAGCGAGCTCGAAGTGGGTTTCGTTATTTTCCGTCACCACACTTGGGAGCGTCACGTGCGTGTCCGCGGATTCCAGCACATCCACCGCACTCACGGTTACGGGCCGGTCGAACTGGATCCGCGCATTCACCCGCGCCCCCACAGGTTCGTACCCGCGGATAATCACGTCCCCACTGCGGTCTTGCGCAAGCTTCACGGTCTCCACCACAAAGCCATCCGCAGCCTCAATGAACGTCGGCACCGCACACTCGCGATTTAGTGCGGCCGAATCAGCAGCCGCATCAGCCGTGATGTGACGCAGCGGGGCGTTCATGCGTTGCGTTCGAGCAACCGTGTCCCTCAAGCCCGCGCCTGGGAAAATTCGGAAGTGGCGGGTGTGGTGCCCGCGGTCTTGAATCGGATCGGGGTAAATAGCAGCGCGCAGCAAAGACGCCCCAAGCGTCACGTACGTACCCCCGCCCTCGCGGACATGCCGGGAATGCGACCAGCCGTAAGTGGCCTCATTAGCAATCCCCACTCCAAAACCGGTCTCAGCCACGTGCACCCATCGGTGTGCCGCAACCTCAAACTTATTGGACTCCCAGGTGGTGTTCTCGTTAATCGGACGGGTCAAGTACCCCATTTGTGTTTCGTACGCCGCCTGGTCCGTGTGCACATCCACCGGGAACTGCAGCTTCAACAGCTTCTCGGTTTCCTGCCAGTTTGCATCCACCGTGACCTCCAGTGCTGCCTCTCCCTCAGGCAGGGCGTAGGTAACGGTGAAACTGGACTTGCTGGTCTGATAGTGCGCCACCACGCGATCACCGCGGGCTTCAACCCGGTCAGCCACCAGCGTGCGCTCACTCGCCTTGTAGAACTCGTCCAAATCCCACGCGTCCCACATGTTCGGGAAATCTTGGTACAGGTTCAACCGGCCCAAGCGCTCCCCCGGGGGCACCACTTCGCGCCCATCCGCGCCGCGCAGCGATTCCACCAAACCATCCGCGCCGATTCGCACAGTGACCGCGTCGTTAGACAGCTCCCAACCACCATCCACGGTTTCAAGTTTGGTCGGCGCCACGTGTTCAGGAACTCCCGCGGCGAACGCTCCCACCCCCTGGGTGGGTACCGCAGCGGCGTTGAAGAACAGGTCTTGCCCATCCGCGAGCGCCGCGCACGCTTCGGCAGCGATCTTTCCGGCGGCAGCTACCACGGCCGCGTGGTCGCGCTCGGCTTCCTCGTGCACCCACCCGATTGACGAGCCGGGGAGGATGTCGTGGAACTGTAGTAACAGCGTGTTCTCCCACAGTTTCTGCAACTGCTCGTACGGGTATTCGAAGCGGCCTTCGAGCGCAGCCAGGGTGGCCCACAGTTCCGCTTCTCGCAGTGCAGCTTCTGCCTGCCGGTTACCCAGTTTGGTATTTGCCTGCGAGGTGAGGGTACCGCGGTGCAGTTCCAAGTACAGCTCCCCCACCCACACGGGTACGTTTTGTCGCTCGGCCATTGCCCGGGCAAAGAACGTGTCCGGGGTTTCATGCGCGATCGTAGGTGCACCGTAGAGGTCTTCCATCCGCTTTGCCCGCTCGAGCATGTCCCGGGTTGGCCCACCGCCGCCGTCACCGTAACCGTATGGCAGCAGTGAGCTTGACGCCTGTGCTTTATCTTTAAAGTTCGTTTCCGCATGCCGCACCTGTTCGGGGCTGATCTCTGCCCCGTAGGTGTCGACCGGTGGGAAGTGGGTGAACAGGCGGGTGCCGTCAATGCCTTCCCACTGCAGCGTGTGGTGTGGGAATACGTCGGTTTGGTTCCAAGAAATTTTTGCGTGAGGAACCATTTGGCGCCCCCGAGTTTAGCGATCTGCGGTAGGGCTGCAGAGTATCCGAATGAGTCTGGGAGCCACACGCCGTCGCAGCGGACCCCGAGTTTGTTCTGGAAATACTCTTGCCCCAGGAGGAGTTGCCGGCACAGTGATTCCCCACTGGGCAGCATCGCGTCGGGCTCCACCCACATGCCTCCAACGGGCACAATCTTGCCTTTTTCTACCCACTTCTTGAGGCGGGCGAACAGTGCCGGCTGGTCCTCTTCGAGCCAGGCCACGTGTTGGGCAGCTGGGAGCGCGAAAATCATTTCGTGTCCGTCGTCAAGCAGGCGCAGCACGTTAGAGATTGTGCGGGCAACTTTACGTCGGGTTTCACGCACCGGCCACAACCACGCGGAGTCAATGTGGGCGTGGCCCACTGCCGTTAGGTGGTGCGCGTGTTTACTGGCATGGTCAGCCAGCACGGGTTCAAGGACGCGGCGGGCCGCGGGTGCGCTCCCCTTAATATCATCTAGATCCACCGCGTCCAAGGCTTGGTTGACGACCTGGGCGAAACGCAGCCGCAACGCGTCGTCATCACTGTAGGTTTGGGCAAGTTCAGACAGGATTTCAATGTCGAACGCCAAGCCCCTCACCTGGTCGTTCACCGCCACCACTTGCGCGCCCGCCAGTTTATAAATGTGCTCAGCTGGGCTCGTGGTTTTGCGGCCTAACTGTGTGGGCTCAAACGGAGGGATGCCCAGCAGCAAGGGGTTTGCCGCGGCCTCAATGTAGAAGCAAAAATCTTCCCCGGCCGTAAGTGGTATCCAAGTGTTACGCGGATTAACGGCTTTAACGATCTGCCCATCCGGGGTGTAAACAAGGCCCTCAGACTGGAAGCCGGGCGAGTGGTCTTCCCACCCTAGATCAACGTGTAACTCCACGGTTTGATTGGTTTTAGGAGCGCTCCCCTCCAGCTTGAACCAAGTGGTTCCCCAAGCCGGCCCCCACGTCTGCCCGATCTGAACCGGTTCGTAAGTAGCTTGCTTCGCGTCTTTGAACGGAACTGGTTCGCCCTGTCCGGGCCGCGTCTGGTCTTGTGTCACGTTCCATGCGGACACGTTCACATCTGCCAGTTTGGTGAACTGCGCGGGGCGGATACGTTCAATGAGCGTGCGTTTTGCGCGGGCTTCTAACAGATGATGATTGTCGTGCATGTTGCCTCCTTGCCACTTCCACTAAATAAACTAAACCGCTATAGTGGAGTTTGTCAAGGCTTAACGCGCAGTTATTTCAAATAACTGAACACCTTTAGTGATTGAGGTAACATAGATTTATGTCTAGGTTGACTATCCGCGATATTGCTCAGGAGGCCGGCGTGTCCCCCGGCGCCGTTAGTTTTGCGCTGAACGGTAAACCTGGGGTTTCGGAGGCCACTCGCACCCGCATCATCAATATCGCCAACGATTTAGGGTGGCAACCAGACCCGGCGGCGAAAGCACTATCGCTACGGAAAACGGATGCGCTCGGCATCGTCCTCACCCGACCCCCTCAAACGGTGCGCGACGAAGGGTTCTACTTCCCATTCCTGTGCGGCTTGGCCGAAGTATTCGCGGAATCCTCCCGCCCCCTCGTGTTCCGCCTGGCGCAAACCATTGCGCAAGAAGTTGAGATTTACAAGCAGTGGGCCTCGAACCACCGGGTTGGGGGCGTGGTGCTGGTGGACCTCAAGGATAATGATCCCCGCCCGCAGATTGTGAAAGACCTGGGCCTAGCTTCCGTGTCGGTGGGGCACGATCAGGGGGCGGGGTCGTCGATTTCTGTGGACGACGCGTTGGCGATGCATGCGGTAGTGAACCACGTGTTCGCGCAAGGTTTCCGCTTTCCCGCCTACGTTTCTGGGATTGAAACGTTTACGCACACGACGGTGCGCAAACAAGCGTTTCTAGATAAGGCGCGCGATTTGGGGTTGGAGCAGGCGTACGCATTCAACTCCGATTACACGGAAGATTCGGGCGCAGCGATTACCCGCATGATTGTGGAACGCCACCCCGAAGTGGACGTGATTATTTACGATAACGAGATGCTCACATTGGGTGGAGTTAACTATCTTTTGTCGCAAGGCAAAGCGATTCCCGCTGACGTGGGTGTGTTTAGTTGGGAAGATTCGGTATTGTGCCGGGTTTTTTCCCCTTCTATTTCCACGTTGTCGCGTGATCCTGAGGCCCTGGGGCGCGCGAGTGCACAAGTGCTGATCGATGCGATGGATTCTGGCGAAGATCAACACCGGGTAATGCCGAGCCCGCAGGTGGTTCAACGCGCCACCACTAGCGTGTAGGTGCTATCTAACCACGCGCCCCTGTGAGTTGCTTCAAACCGCGTGGTTTTTGGGTAGGCTTGGCGTGTGAAGTTCCTCAATAATCTTTTACCCTCATTCGATCTGACGTACGACGACGTGTTCATGGTGCCGTCGCGTTCTGACGTGGGTTCACGCCGCCGCGTGGACCTCACTACGAGTGATGGGACGGGCACCACCATTCCCCTGGTGGTTGCCAATATGACGGCAATTTCGGGTAAACGGATGGCAGAGACGGTGGCACGCCGCGGGGGGATTGCGATTATTCCGCAAGACATTCCGTTGGACGTGGTGGTTTCCACGGTTTCTGAGGTGAAAGCCAGCCACCTGGTGTACGACACGCCCGTGGTGGTGAAACCGCATCACACGTGCGGGTATGCGCTGGGATTAATGCCAAAACGCTCCCATGGGGCAGCAGTGGTGGTGAACCCGGAGACAAACGTGCCCGTGGGCATGGTGGACATGTCTGACGTGATGGACGTGGACCGGTTCACGCAGGTGCGTGAAGTGATGACTACGAAACTGATGACGTTACCCGAGGGCATTGACCCGGTGGAGGCGTTTGACCAGTTGAAATCCGAGCACCGCAAACTGGCGCCCGTGGTGAATAAGGCCGGTGAGCTGGTGGGGTTACTGACCCGGCAGGGGGCATTGCGTTCCACGATCTACAAACCCACGGTGGATGCGCAGAACCAGTTGCGTATCGGCGCGGCAATCGGGATGAATCGCAACCCCGCGCAGCGTGCCGTGGAGCTAGTGCAGGCTGGGGTGGATGTGATTGTTGTGGACACGGCGCACGGCCACCAGTCGAAGATGATGGATGCGGTGCGGCAGGTGCGCAGCGCTCTGCCAGATGGGTTCCCGATTGCAGCGGGGAACGTGGTGGCCGCACCTGGGGTACGTGATTTAGTTGAGGCGGGCGCGTCGATCGTTAAGGTCGGTGTGGGCCCGGGCGCGATGTGTACCACGCGGATGCAGACCGGAGTTGGGCGCCCGCAGTTCTCCGCAGTTTTGGAGTGTGCGGCTGCCGCGAAAGAGTTGGGGGCGCACGTGTGGGCTGACGGGGGTGTGCGCCACCCTCGTGACGTGGCGTTGGCGTTGGCCGCGGGGGCGTCTAACGTGATGATTGGTTCGTGGTTCGCTGGCACCTATGAGTCGCCCGGTGACGTGCAATTCGACGCGCACCAACGCATGTATAAGGAATCGTTCGGAATGGCTTCTAAACGCGCGGTTACGCGCCGTACTTCCGGCGAGTCTGATTTTGATCGGGCCCGCAAAGCCCTGTTTGAGGAGGGCATCTCGGTGGCCCGCATGTACATTGATCCAGAACGCCCCGGGGTGGAGGACCTGATTGACCAGATCGTTTCTGGCGTACGGTCTTCGTTTACCTACGCGGGAGCGCGCACGATCGAACAGTTCCAAGAACGCGCGATCGTGGGGTTGCAATCTGCGTCCGGCTACCGCGAAGGCGCGCCCGTGCCCACCTCTTGGTGACGAGCATTCCAAGCCCCAGTAACGGGCGCACTTAAGGGGTCCGACCAGGCGAGGGCGCACTTAAGGGTTCCGCGGCAATTTAAGGGAGCCGTTCGTTTTGTGGAGCCGGGTCGCCCAATTAGGGCCGGCTGTTTTGTGGCACTGGGTCGTCTGTTTGCATAATTATGGGCGCCAGGTCGGGTCGGCAGCGGGTGCACCGTAACGTTCGTACAGTTCCGCCGGCCGGGCCGTGGCGTCGCTGAACCCAGCGCTGCGCAAATCCCATTCACTGTCCGGATGCTCTCCCACTTGCGCTTGCACGCTAATGGAAATCGGAGCTGGGGTGCCCCAGTTCCACACGGTCCGAGCTACCTCGTCCAACAGAGCACACAGTGCCTCAGGCGCTTGCTGACCAGTCGGATGCGGAGCCATATCCTGCACCTTGAGGGTCACCTGTGCGAGCGCTGGCTTACCGAACCCGCGGCGTACCTGGGCGGAAACGGAAACGAAACCGTGCCGACCCTCCAGTTCTTGGGCTAGGTGCCGCGCCAGATCATCGGCCGCCACATCTGGGTTATGCAAAAACTTCAACGCGGTCGACGCAGCCAGAATACTTGCGCCAATCCCACCGATTATTAGCGGGTTACGTACTTCCGGCACTTTACCGGAACGGAACTTGTTCACTGGAAAACGTCGGCGTCGCCCCCGCGCATCCCTTGTTCCAAACAGGTCACGGAACCTCATTCACTACCTCCAAACCCCGGCAACGGTACGTCCGGGGGCTGCCACACGGGCCCCATGTGTTCGTATACAGAGTCAATCGAGGGTGGCCCTCCCTCAAGAATGTCTTGGGAAATCTCAAAATGGTACACGCGCGTTCTCTCCCCCGGGTGCGCTAACTGTTCTTGAAGTTTGCGTACCGCCCGCCCCATGCGCGAAAACGGTTCCACGCGGGCGCGGCGCTCTAACAGGCGAATCGTGTCCGTGTAAGTCGCAGAAGAATGCGCGTAATACAATGCGCCGCTGCGGGGGCGGTTAAGGCGCCGGCCCACCACCACGCGGTCGGTGGTTAAACGGCGGGGCCGCCCGTCGAAAGCGGGAATCACATCCTGGTCGTGCTCCACAGCAATCGCGGTTACCCCCGCGGGGATGCGCACCCGCCGGCCAGGTACCCCCAGGGTCACAATCCCATCTATCGCCAGCACTTGCTCTTGAAGCAACCCGAGCGCCACCATGCCACCTTGCGAATGCCCCACAATAGTGACACGTTCGCGATCCGACCCAGCTGGGTCGAGCCCTTCGGCCTCCATGGCTTGCCGGAATGCTGCTAGAACCCCCATGCGAACCGCGGACCGCAGGCCCAACATTTCGCGGATATTCGTTTCGGTACCCGCGGGGTTGTGGGTGGTGCGCAGCTCAACTGAATCCGTCCCGGGGATTGAAATGAGCCAGCGCCGCTGCGGTCCCGCGCCCACCCGGGTGATTTTCACGATCGCACCCGTGGTTTCGGCCCAGTAAATGTCGTCAATATCCGCTGCCATGTCCTGCAGTGACTCGGGGGCGGTAAATCGTCTTACTTGCCCGTGGGCGTGACCGCGAGGCAGGGGGCGTTCCCGCCCGTCCTCATACATTAAATCTGCCCGCACGTCACCGCCCCTGAACCGGCCCATGGCGGTGCCGGCGGCGAGGAAAAAGGACATGAACGATTCGTATCCGCCGCGTGGGAGGCGGGCGATCCGCTCGGCCAGTTGGCTGCTATGCGACGGGTGGAGCAGCTGATCTACCCGCAGGCCACTGCGGTATGCGGCAGACACGGCGTGTGCAACCCGGCAGACCGCTTGGATCACCAAGGTGTCTAGGCCGGGCATGTCGAAGAACACGCGTTGGGATTCTTCGACGATCTGTTCGCCCCGCGCCACCACTTGCCTCTCCATTTGCGCACGTACCCCCGCGTCCCACACGGGTAGGGACGCGAAGATTCCCGCGGCCGCGTTGCCTGCCAATCGGCCGATGAGAGGGGCCAGTTGCCGGGCCCCATCTATTAGCAGCATCGTTTCTGGCACCTGGCGGGCAGAGTAATAGTGGTACAGCTGTGCTTGGGTGGGAGCGTTAGTTTGGGTGCTGGCTCTGTCGCCAGCGCGGGTTCTGTCGCCAGTGCGCGCACGGCCCCGCTGGTAAGCACCTGCCCGGACGGGAGTGCGCTGGGGGCCAAATCGAGGTGGTTGAACACCTTCGTCACCGGGTTTTGAGGCATTTTGGCGCGTGTGTGCGGTCAGTAGCTTCCGAATCGCGTTGCCCAGTACCCCCATGAGTTCAGTCTATGGTTTTCATCCCCACCTGGCAGCGCAGAAGTCAATAAACACCCTAGACATGCATACCCCTCGGGGGTATAGTCGGAAACGATTCCCAAATAGCATTAGAACTGGGAAGCGGGAATTGTAGGAGGAAACATGAGTGCTTTCACGCTAGATGTTAAGGGTTTGACTTGCGGGCATTGCGTTGCGTCCGTGAAGGAAGAACTGGGTGAAATCGACGGGGTTAATACCGTCGATGTGGATTTGAATGCGGGTGAGGACAAGGTCAGCCACGCTCGGGTTGAAACTTCGAAGGAGATTTCGGACGACGCGATCCGCGAAGCCATTAACGAGGCCGGTTACGACCTGGTTTCAATTAACCGGTAAACGTTCACCGGTAAATAAAGACGAGTTAACCGACCCCGCACGCATCCAGGTTGTGTGGGGCGGTTGGCGTTGTTGAGTTAGGGAGGCAGCATGCAGCACGCGCAGATTGGTGAGGATGTGCAGCGCCGCGCACAGGATCTTAAGCGGCGTTTCTTTGTGGCGGTGGGGTTCGCTGTTCCCGTGATGGCTCTGTCGATGGTGCCCGCGTGGCAGTTCACCGGTTGGCAGTGGGTTGTGGCGGCGCTGGCTGCGCCGGTGGTGACGTGGTGCGCGTGGCCATTCCACGTGGCGGCGTTCCGCGCGGCCCGGCATGGTTCGTCTACCATGGACACGCTCGTTTCGATGGGCGTTATTGTTGCTTCCATGTGGTCGGTTTGGGCGTTGTTGTTCGGGGGTGCGGGCACGCTTGGGATGCAGATGGACATGTCCCTCATGCCGAAAGATGCATCTACGTCGCATGCGGAGATTTATTTTGAGGCCGCAACCATGGTCACCACATTCCTGCTGGCCGGGAGGTGGGCTGAGGCGCGGACCCGTTACCGGGCGGGTGATGCGCTGAGGTCCTTGTTGGAACTGGGGGCGAAGAAAGCTCATCGGGTGGTGCCTGCTGGTGGGGTGGAACTGGTGGATGTTGACGCACTGCAGGTGGGTGACCTGGTGGTGGTTAAGCCCGGGGAGAAGATTCCGACTGATGGGCTCGTGGTGCGTGGGCACGCGGCTTTGGATACGTCGTTACTGACGGGTGAGAGCGCCCCCGTTCAGGTGGGTGTGAATGATGAGGTTACGGGCGCCACGATTAACACGGATGGCCAGTTGACCGTTGAGGTCACTCGCGTGGGTTCCGACACGACTTTGGCGCGGATTGGGCAGATGGTTACGGATGCACAGGCGGGTAAAGCGCCGGTGCAGCGTTTAGCAGATCGGGTGTCTGCTGTGTTCGTACCGGCGGTGCTGGTGATTTCGCTGTTAACTCTGGTTGGGTGGCTCATTTGGGGGCCGGGAGTGCAGCCAGCGTTCACGGCAGCGGTGGCGGTGTTGGTGATTGCGTGTCCGTGCGCGCTGGGTTTGGCTACGCCCACTGCGTTGCTGGTTGGATCGGGCCGAGCGGCGCAGCTGGGGATTGTTATTAAGGGCCCTGAGATTTTGGAATCCACCCGGCAGATCGACACCGCTGTGTTAGATAAAACCGGGACGATCACTAAAGCGCAGATGCATGTGGACCGCTTTGTGTCAGCTGAACCACGTTTCGCTGGTAAGCATGCGCACTCGCGAAAGCATCAGCCAGACGAGAACCGTGGATCCGCCCCAGCACATTTTGCCGACGGGCCGCTTTTAGCTGCCGCTGTTGAGGCCGGTTCGTCGCATCCGATTGCGCAAGCGGTAGCGGACTATGGTAGCGGCAGCTTCGACTCTGAGGCGGTGGAAGCCACGGACTTTGTGAACCATGCGGGCCATGGGGTTAGCGCCACCGTGGCAGACCAGCGCGTGTTCGTTGGCAGCCCCAGGTGGATGGCATCAATCGGGTTCGATACTTCCGCGCTGACTGAACAAATCACAGCCGGTGAGGAATCCGGTGCCACCGTAAGCCTGGTTGCCACCGCTCCCCTAACCGCAGTTACTTCTGCCACCGACACCGGCGCCAGCACTTCGACTACCAACACGGCAGCTGCCAGCACTTCTGCCTACAGCGCCACTATGCGAGAAAGTGCTAGTGCAGGCCCCACCGCCGTGGGCTCTGCTGCGCCCACGGGTTCGGCGGCGGATGGTTCCGCGGACCCTCAGGCGCTTTATTCTGTGGATTTAGCGGTCGGGGGGATGACGTGCGCGTCTTGTGTGCGGCGAGTGGAACGCAAGTTGAAGAAGCTTCCGGGTGTGGATGCGCAGGTGAACCTGGCGACCGAGCAGGCGCAAGTAAAACTATTTGACGACGTCAGCGACCAGGATCTGGTGGACACCGTTGAGAAAGCCGGGTACACCGCCACCGTTTTGAACCGCCACGATTTGGGTTCGCGCATTACTGCCGGTTCTTCTGATGCGCCCGGTTCCGCGGGGGCTTCCACTTCCGATCAGGCGCGAAGTTCCCTTGAGGTACCAGGCCACTCTACGAAGTTTGGAGCAGACCCGCAGGTGAGTGACGGCGTGGTTTTGGGAGCATTCTGGGTGCGCGATGAGGTGAAGGAGTCCTCGGCTGACGCGGTGCAGCAGTTGCGTGGCCTTGGGGTGGAGCCGGTGTTGCTGACCGGTGACAATGAGCGCGCAGCCCAGCATGTTGCGAACCAGGTGGGAATCAGCCAGGTGCACGCCGGCGTACTGCCCAACGATAAACGGGACGTAGTGGCGGACCTGCAGCAGGACGGTCACGTTGTCGCGATGGTTGGTGACGGAGTGAATGATGCGGCGGCTTTAGCTCAGGCGGGTACGCGTGGCCTAGGGATGGCTATGGGCTCGGGAACGGAAGTGGCAATTGAAGCTGCGGACATTACCTTGATGGGTTCGGACCCGCAAGCAGTTGCAACTGCTATCCGGATTTCGCGATCCACTTTAAGAGTTATTAAACAGAACCTGTTCTGGGCGTTTGCCTATAACGTTGCGGCGATTCCACTGGCGATCGCGGGCCTGCTGAACCCCATGATCGCAGGCGCAGCAATGGCATGCTCCTCAGTTATCGTTGTGCTGAACTCACTTCGGTTGAAAACCGCGAAATAGGCGCTAACCGAGCCCTAGATTATCCCCCAGCACAATACTTTCCCCCGCGAACCACAAGAATCGCGGGGGAAAGTATACTAACTGAGCTTTTGCCCTATCAGCGTTGTTTAGAACTCGCTGTCGATCCCGGCGTTCACCACTAGTTTCGCATTCACAAACTCGTGGATACCCAGGTCAATCAGTTCGTGGCCGTAACCGGAGTTCTTCACTCCACCAAACGGAATGTCAGCACCCACACCCGTCGGGTGGTTAATGAAGATCATGCCGGTGTCCAGTTTCCGTGCCACCTCTTTACCATGCTCCTCATCAGATGTGAACACGGAACCACCCAAGCCGAACGGCGAATCGTTAGCCAACTCAATGGCCTCCGCCTCGTCCTTAACCCGGTACAACTGCGAAACCGGACCAAAGTACTCATGCGAATACGCGTACGTACCCGGTTTAATGCCCGTCAAAATCGTGGGCTGTACAAAGAACCCCTGCTCCGGAACCGGATCCCCCAGTTCCTCCGCAGTTGCTCCCTCTGCCTTCGCCTTCTCAATCTGCTCCAACAGTTTCGTCTTCGCCTCCGCAGAAGACAGCGGCGACAACTGAGTCTGCGGATCCATCGGATCACCCGCCCGCAGTTTCGCTACGCCCTCACGGTACTTCTCGACGAACTCGTCATAAACCTCATCAACAATAATCATCCGCTTAGACGCCGCACACACCTGGCCCGCGTTCCAATGCCGACCAAACACAGCCCACTCCACGGTCTTATCAATATCCGCATCAGCAAGCACAATAAATGCGTCAGCACCACCAAGTTCCAAAGTGGACTTCTTGAGGTACTTACCAGCCAGCGATGCAATCGCAGCACCAGCACCCTCAGACCCCGTTAACGCCACACCACGCACACGCGGATCCGAAATCACCAGCTCCGACTGCTCGTGAGCCAAGTACAGGTTAGTGAAACCACCTTCAACCAACCCGGCCTCACGGAACAAATCTTCAAACGCCTGCGAACTCTGCGGCACAATCGACGCGTGCTTCAAAACCACCACGTTACCGGCCATCAACTGTGGCGCCGCCACCCGCACAATCTGGTAAGCCGGGAAGTTCCACGGTTCAACAATAAAAATAATGCCCTGCGGTTCGTAAACCAACTGGCAATTCCCTTTTCCGTACTTCTCGGACTCCAGCGTGCGCGGCTCCAAATACTTCGCGCCGTTATTCACATAGTCCTCAAGCATGCCAATGCAGATATCTAACTCCGCCTCGGCCTCGGGCAAAACCTTACCCATCTCCAAAGTAATGATTTTCGCCAAATCCGTTTTCTTATCACGAATCAGGTCCGCGGCCTTTTGCAAAACCTTACCGCGATCTTCCAAACTCGTATCACGCCAACTCTTGAACGCCTCGTGCGCCTTATCCAAAGCCGCTTTAACCTCATTGTCGGTAGCGGTATCAAATTCTTTGACGACCTCGCCGGTGTAAGGGTTCGTGGTCTTGTAAGCCATTTCGGCTACCTCCCTAATACTTGAACATCAGCGCTCTCACGCCACTTCTCACCTGGGAAAATGCCGTCCACACTGAGGCGGTCCCAGGGATTTCCACGCTACCACTTAGGACCTTGGTCCGCATGAGGAGGCGGCCCCCACCCGGGGGCCGCCGCACACAGAAAATCCGCTTGCTAACTACAAGCCACACGCCGTTATTCGATACAACGTGCTTTCACCCGCTTTAGCTACAACCTCAAACCCTTTGGAAGTATCCACCCCGTAGAAACCCGGCCACTTGTGCGACCTGGGAGTACTGTAATAATTCCGATCGGGCGACTCAAAAAAGTAGCGCACATCCATCTTCCGCAATGCCGCGCACACCGCCTGGTCCGAGTGAATATTCTTAAACCCAGACACCAAATGCCGCACCTGTTTATCGGGTTCAGTAATAGACAGTTGAGGGAACAGCACCCGGTTACCGCCCAGCGCCTGGAAATACACCGTGCCCTGCGACGGATCTCCAATTACCGCTCCATCGAGCTTCGCGGACCGTGCCAACTGCAGTTCCTGCGCCGACGCCATCCCTGCCTTACCAAGATTCTGGGGGTCATAAACCGTGCGCAGCGCCGCCACACGCGTATCAAACGAAAGCACGCACACCAGAGCCACAGCCACCGGAACCGCAACCGACATCCCGCGCCGCCCCCGCGCGCGGGCAACGCACCAGCACCACGCACTGTGCACCCCAAGGGCAGCGAGCGGCACCACAACCACCATCATCGCGCCCGCAATCCGCCGCCCATCCGTGTACCAGGGGCCCGCGAGGAACCTCAAGCCAAAATCTGGGGCATTCGCCAAGAACAACAAGAATGCGAACAGCAGCCACGACCCCGCTAACCAACGCGGCCCCACTCCGGCAGAATCGCGCACAATTGGGCGGCGGCACAATGCGCGCAACCCCAGTGCGATCAACGCAACGAGGCCCGCAGAGTACAGCACGTACCCAACTGTGGTTGGAAACGGTGGGGCGGGCATGAACGGGCGGATCAGGGCGGCGCCCCACGAGTGGTCGCGGGCAAACGAACCAACAGATCGGGTCAGCGGGCTCATCGCCAACCCCGCGAGCGCCCCCACCAGCACTAAAATCACGGCAGCGAGCCCGCCGGCGACGCCCCGTGCCCCACGTTGCCAAGCCCACCGGATCCGAGTGATGAACCACGCGACCACCGGGACAACAACCACCGCGACCGCGTTAAAGAAACTAATCGGATGCAACCCAACCGCACCCACCGCAGCCACCAGCCACACCGCCAGCAGCGCCACCACGGACCGCAACGGGGCCGGGGTTTGCGCACCGTTTGCTACTTGCCCAGAAGGAAAATCACCTGGCAGCAAATCACGTGACGCCAAATCACTGGAAGGCAAATCACCGCGGGAGGCGCTGGCGCGCGTTTTGTTGTGGAGAGTTCCCTTTACGCTAGCCACCACCTCACTGGCGCGGTTTATCCGGGTCTCCACCCGTCCGGCCAGTATGCGTCCCAAGTGCACGGAAATGGTAATCAGTGCGGGCAGCATCACGATCGAAAACGCGTTCGGCCACTGCGCGTACATAGAGATGAAATCCGCGGGAAAAGACAGGGCGAACCCGGCGAGTACAATCCCGATCAGCTGGGCGCGGCGCGGCAACCGCAGCTGCTGCAGCAACGCTGCCATCCCCACTACCCAGCACACCACTAGCACAACGCTGGACGCATTCACGGCCTGTGCCACTCCAGTGCCTTGCCCCAGCGGGGTGAACAGCGCGGTGAACGCATGCCACCCGTCTGGATAATACGTGTTTGAGGGGCCGTGACCCATCATCGGGTCTAACGCGCCGACGGGGAACGCCTCATGAGTTTTCGAAACCGTGTAAACCGCATTCAAGTGGAACGACGGATCCCACTGCTGCAACGGGTTACGTGCATCCACCACCCAGTAAAAGGGAACTAATCCACCGGCCACACCAACCGCTACCGCCACCGCCTGCAGCCGGCCAAACGCCCACTTTCCATTTAAAGCCTGCGCCTGGCCGTTACGTGGGATTTGCGCCTGTCCGTCCCGTCGGGATTGCGTTTGATTTTTGCTTGAGGTTCGCGCCCACGCGGCGCCCAAAACAGCCAGCACACCGAGCGTGGGAAATACGAGTATGGGGCGCCAGAGTCCCTCATGGGAATTAAACCCCAAAGAATCTGCTAACGAACCTAAACTAACCGGTGAAAGCCGCGACAACAACGCGGTCAAAATCGTGATAAACCCAAACGAAACCAGTGGCGCCACCGCAAGTGCAAACAAGGGCCCCTGGTTCGCTGCGCGGCTGCGCGCCCACCCGTACTGCGCCACCAACACCACGAACATGAGCGCCGGCAGCCACCACAGAATCATGCGCGACCCCCCTCATCCGTATCCTGTTTCGAAGCATCCAGGTTGGAAGGGCTCGTTTTCGAACCGTCTTTTTTCTTTTCGCGCGCGCGGTGCAGCAGAAACTCAACGAGCATGGGAAGGAGGGACACGAATACGATTACCAGGATAATTACGGACAGGTTGTCGTGAATGAACTGCACGCCCCCAAGCGCGGCTCCCAGGACGGTCAGGCCAGAACCCCACAGCAGGGCGCCCACCAGGTTCCACAGCAAAAACCGCACGTGGTGGTACCGCGCCATCCCCGCTACAAGCGGAACAAATGTGCGTACAAACGGAACGAACCGGCCAATCACCAACGCGCGCCCACCATAGCGAGCAAAAAAATGCTCCGCCTGCACCAGGTACTCAGTTTTCAAGATCCGCGCGTCGTCTTTAAACAACCTGCGGCCAAACCGCGCTCCCAACCAGTACCCCACCTGGGAGCCCGCGAGCGCACACACCCCAATTACCGCCACCAAAGTCCACAGGTGCAGCCCCAGCCGCTCGTGCAGCAAACCGGCGGAAAACACTAGCGAATCCCCCGGCAGCACCGGGAACAAAACACCCGACTCGATAAACACAATCAGCGCCACGCCCGCCAGTACCCACGGGCCCAACGCGAGCAGCAGTGACTCTGGGTCTTTGAACCAGTTAATGAACGATTCCAACCACTGCGGCAAATACGCCAACGCGGCAGCCAGTGCAGTCACCTCGGGCCTCCAGTTCGTGTGCTAAACGATTCAAACATCTCTAAGCCTAAAGGGTGCGCGTGGTTTTACTACCGAAAGAATCGGTGTGCTTGCACACTTGCACACACCCAAGCCGCGTCGGCTCGTGGTGTTCTCACTACCGCGCGTGTTTGCGTAAGCTGGAAACCATGAGCTCCACGTCCCCTTCTGCGCTAACAGCGGTGTCTCGGCTTCCCCAACCCGTGTTAGTGTCCGACCGGATTAATGGGCGGGCCCGCCGCGCAGAAGACGCGTTCGACCTCACCCTATGTATCCTTGGGATCGGCTCCCTGCTGCTGTTAAGCACGTACGCGCATTCCACTACCGCCGCTGTTGCGCAAGACGTGCGGTCCGCACTCACCGATGTGCTCCACCAGATCCTGCTTCTGCCCATCACGTTCGTAGAATCCGCGTTCATCCTCATCGCTCCCGTCGCGATCGTGGGGTACCTGCTGTTGAAAAGCCGGTTTCCACTTATTCTTGAGGCGGTAGCGGCCTCCGTAGTCACGGTCGCCATCTGTACTCTTTTGCAAGTATTCGCCCAGCACCTGCCGGTTTGGCTGCTGGGGCGCCTACTGGTTTCTTCCCAGACAGGCACGCGCGTGGCGATCGACGCGATGGCAGCGACCATGGCAACTCTGCTGACTGTTTCGGGTGAATCTAACCGCAACCGGATGATCCGCTACTCCTGGTTCGCGCTTTTTACGTTCACATCTATTCACGTTCTGCGCTCTACCCTACCGTTGTCGGGCGCGTTGATTTCCGTGCTACTAGGCCGCCTCGTGGGAGTTGCCACGCGCTGGATAATGGGGGTTACAGAAAGCGATGAGCGCCTAACCGACCTGGTTGACGCCCTCCTCGGAATCGGGATTATTCCCACCCACATCGTGCGCACAGACGTGGACACAACCGAACGGCCCTTAGCTACTTTTGAAATCCATGAGGTCCCGCGCGAACGTTCCGTGTGGAATGCGCCGTTCCTACCGCTGGGCTGCAAACAGGTGGAATCGCAAGAACCTCGGGTGGTGAACGTGGAGGTACCTAGCTTGCGGCGCAGTGACGCGAACCTGCATTACGCATGCTGGGACGAAGCGGGAAACATGTACGAACTGCTGGTGCTAGACCCCGACGCGCGCGTGTACTCCCTGCTGAAAGACCTGTGGAACAACCTGCGGTTGCGCGGCCTTTCGCGCGCACTCACCACCTCCACCACCGCGATGATGGAACGCGAAGCCCTCGTCAAAATCGCAGCGCACAAAGCGGGGGTAGCCACACCCGCCGTGCTTGGTCTCGGCGCGTCCGGAGCGCTGGCAGTCACCGTGCAGCAACGCGTCCCCGGGCTGCGTCCCCTCACCGAAATTCCAAACGAAGAACTGGACGACACCGCAATAGTGGGCCTGTACGCGGAACTGAAAACCGCGCACGAACAAGGGATTACGCACCGGGTGATCGACCAGAACTCGCTTGCGTTCGACGAGTCGAATAAACCGTGGCTGCTGAACTGGGAAGACGGGAACGTCGCCGCCTCCTCCCTGAGCCAACGCATCGACATCGCGCAACTAGTGACCGCTGTGTCCCTCAAAATAGGTACGGAACGCGCCGTTACCCTAGCTCAACAAGTATTTGGCAAAAAAACCATCACGTTCGCCTCCCCCACGCTTCAACCCGCGATCTTGCCAACCATTACGCGCAAAGCCCTGCGGGAAAACCGGGAAATGCTCACCGAACTGCGCTCCCACATGACCGGTGAGGTGGCCGAAGAGGAAGTGCCAACCCTAAACCTGCAACGATTCTCTATGCGCACGGTTGCAATCACCATCATCGGAGTGATCGCGCTGTGGGTACTGCTCGGCTCCCTGAACTTCCAATCCGTCATCAAAGCCGTGTCGAACGCGAACCCGTGGTGGATAATCGTGGCGGTAATCGCCTCCCTAGTCACCTACCTGGGGGCAGCGATCCCACTCAAAGCGTTCTCTCCAGAAAAAATCTCTCTGCACGAAGCCACGCTCGTACAGGTCGCAGCCTCAATCGTCACAATGGTGGCACCCGCCGGGGTTGGGCCCGCCGCCCTGAACCTGCGGTTCTTAAACAAGCGCCGCGTAGACACCCCAGTTGGGATCGCCACCGTCGCGCTCGTGCAAGTGTCCCAACTGGTCATCACCATCACCGCCCTCCTGTTCATCGTGATCTTCACAGGGCGTTCCGCCACCTTCGACATCGAGACCTCCACGATTGTTTGGGTGGTGGTCGTCGTGTGCCTCATAACGATCGCAATCACCGCTGTGCCGCGTATCCGCACGTGGATTTGGAGCAAAATCGAACCCACGTGGAACCAAATGTGGAGCCGGCTCGTGTGGATCGTCAGCGAACCCCGCCGCCTGATCATGGGCATATTAGGGAACCTGCTGAACGTCGCCGCATTCGTCACCACGTTCGGGGCGTGCCTCGCCGCGTTCAACTACTCACTGGACGTAACCACGCTAACGGTCACGTACCTGGCTTCGAACTCACTGGGCTCCGTAGTGCCCTCCCCCGGTGGGGTTGGCCCAGTGGAAGCAACCCTCACCGCAGGCCTAACCGTCGTGGGGGTACCTGGTGGGATCGCGATCTCCACCGCGCTCCTGTACCGCCTCGTCACCTTCTACGGCCGCGCGCCCCTGGGGTGGATCGCCCTGCGTATCCTCCAAAAACGCGACCTCGTGTAGGTTCTCTAGCCGCACACGCCCACAGAAATCTCGCTTTCAGGGTACTTGGGCACATGTGAGATGCTTTTTCTATGGGAAAAACACAAGACACGCGACCTAACAAGCCGGGTACGCCGAGTAAAGGTAATCGGGCCCTGAAGATTCTGATCGCAGCCGCCGCCGTTGCCTTGGTGCTGGTGATCGCGTTCTATGCAACTAAGTCGTGGAATAGTGATTCGCAAGAGGGGGCGGCCCCAGCGGATGGGAACGCGACGCCGCAAGATTCCCAGTCGGATGCAGCCCAGGCACAACAGGGGGAGGACGCGATCGAAGATGAGTACGCGCAAACCCCGCCCGACACGAATATTCAGCAGGTACTACAGCAGCAAGCGCATCGCGAAAAAGGTGACCCGCGGGCCCTCGGGCCGGTGGATGCACCCGTGGTGATGGTGATGATGGAAGACTACTCGTGCCCAATGTGCACCAAGTTTTTTCACGAAACGTTCCCGTCTTTGAAAAAGCTAACGGATGAGGGAAAGCTGCGCCTAGAGTTTCGCAACAACGTGATTTTCCGCAATTACGGTTCTGACATAGCGGCGTACGGTGGGCAGGCTGCGGCGAACCAGGGGCATTTCTGGCAGTTCGTGCAGCACGCGTACTCCGTTGCAGGTAACGGCCACCCTGAGTACACGCGCGACACCGTGTTAGAAATCGCGCAGGCCAGTGGAATTAAAGATATGCAGAAGTTTGAGGCCGATTTAGACTCGGCGCAAACCAAACAGACCGTGGAGTTAGAAACCCAGAAGGCCCAGCAGGAACTGAACATTCTATCCACCCCGTTCAGTGCGATTAACAAAACTTACATTTCGGGGGCCTACCCCACGCAGTACTTCTTGAATACGATTAAGAAGCAGGCTGAAGAGGCTTCCGCGAAGTAGGGAAAGTATGGAAATCGGCTATTTAGCAGCGTTTCTTGGCGGCGTGTTAACCCTGGTGGCCCCCTGTTCCGCGCTCTTGTTACCCGCATTTTTTGCGTACGCGTTCACATCGCCGCGGGTTTTGGTTTCCCGCACGTTCGCACTGCTGCTTGGGATCCTGGCGGTCACGGTTCCGATGGGTGCGTTTGCCGCCACGCTCGGTGGGTTCATCCGTGCACACACGGCGACAATCGCCACCGTCCTGGGGGTGTTGGTTCTGCTGTTCGGAGTGGCGCACGCTTTCGCCGTGTCCCTCCCGACTCCCGCGGCGGCGTCGCGGTTGATGGCTCGGGGCACAAAGCGTGATGGCGAAAAAGCCCCGTCCATTCTCGCTGTGTTCGCATTGGGCGCGGGTTATTCTTTAGCTGCCATCGGGTGTTCCGGCCCGATTCTAGGGGCGGTGCTGGCCGGCGCTGCGTGGGGTGGTTCCACTCTCACCGGGGTTGGGCTCATGGTTTGTTTCAGCCTGGGGATGGCTCTGCCGATCGGGGTGCTTGCCTGGCTGTGGGAAGCATTCGATATCGCCCAGAAAGGTTGGTTGCGGCCCCGCCCCGTGCAGGTTCTGGGGCGGTCAACGACTTGGTTGAACCTGATTTCCGGGATCATTTTTGCCCTCCTCGGCCTGGTTCTCATTTTCACAGGTGGGCAAATTAACCTGCCTAGTTTATTGGACTCCTCCACGCAGGTAGCATGGGAAACCCGCATTCTCGCAGTCAGTAAAGCGGTTCCCACCTGGGTTTTCCCCGCTTTACTCGCCTTGTTTGCCATCTATTTAATCGTGAGGCTTTGGGGCAAACATTCCGCCCGCAAACAAACCCAAGCTGTCCGAGAAGAAACTACGCATTCAGGTGGGCCCGGTGAAGTTACCGCGGCCTCCACCACTCAATCCAGACTGGAAGATAGTTCTGATGCGGCTGAGTAAGAAACGGGGACTAACGCGGTTTTGCACGGAGTTTTTTGCTATTTTCACCGTTTTGTTAGCCCTTGGACTAGTGGGACATTTTGCCGCTGTGCACCTGCTTTCAAAAGACATTCCAGCGCTGGCGAAACTGCACTATTGGCAGCCGGCACTATTTGAAATCTCGCTTCCCGTGTTCGTATCCGCCCTGGTGGCGCGCGCGTGGCTGCGCAGGTCCCGGCTTTCTTACGTCGCGTGGACGGAACCGGAGTATGTTCCCCCAGAAAAAGGAGGGCGCGCCCCCACGTACGCTCCCCCGTTGGACACCGATGATGACGTGCGATTCGGCTCCGCCCTATCCGCAGAACCCGAACCGTTCTACGACCTGCATATTCAACCACGGATTTCGCGCCTATGGTGGCTGATGGGTGTGCTGACCGTGCTGGGGATAATCATCATCATCGCTTACGCCCTGAACGAATCGGATATTTCCACCAGCGAGTTCACCGTCGGGTTCCTAACTGCAGCGGTCTGGGCGGTTTCGCAAGAGTATGTGCTTCGCGGCTTTGTTGTGGCCCGGGCACGTACGTTTATCCGCCGTGACCACTGGGTGGCGCTGGTTGTCATGCTCGCTTCTACCCTGTGGATACTTCCGCTTGCTCTAACTGCCCGCACGCACACCTACATGATTGTCATCGCCCTTTCCGGGCCAATAACCGGCGTGCTCCTGTTTTCACTGCGCCGCATGTTCAACACCCTGTGGGCACCCATCACCGCCCAGTTCCTGTTTATCCTCACCTTCTTCGTGCTCCTCAGCCCCTACAAATAAGCGGGTGCCAGAAAACTATTCACCCGCCGCCTCATCGCTAGTCCTTTCGTCGCAATTCCAGTAGAATTTTGGTAAGAAGGTGACGATCTGGTGGAAAACTCTTGTCAGGTCGATAACGATCTTGTACTCTTCTAGAGAACACTTTCGTTTCTATAGTATCCGACAATGATGTCATGTTAGGAGTATCAATATGGGGACCACTAAGCATATGCATTTTAGATCATTGTTTTTTGCGCTTACTACTATGCTAGTGACTAGTTCACTAACAACCGCGTTCGCAGATTCGGGTGAGAAACCCCCACTCAATCCCCAGGCGCTAGCACAAGTCGCAACAAAAGAATTTCAGGCGGATGCCTCCATCTTGGTTCATGGATACGGGCTTGACGACTCCCCTCATAAGATTGACAGAAGAAGTGCTGAGCGCAATAGTGTTGGGAATGAACGCTTTGAACAGGCAGTTGAGCGGTATCGCAAAGAGCTTGCAGGCATGGGAGAAACCTATTGCGATTCGCGCACTAACACTGTTATTAATTCAACCACTCATCAACGCAATGGAACTGTTAAAGCTATTGTAACTGAAACGACGTATCTGACAATCTGTTCTAATAGCACGGAGACAGGTTATGAGACCCATCACGCGCTCACCTTCTCTCCGCTACCGGGAGGTAAATGGGAGGTTATTAAGGATCAGTACTTGGAACCAACTGGATTGCTACCACTTGAGGAAGCTCAATCGCTCGTTGAGGGTAATGCAGAGAGTTTCGATGACGCAAAGACGCGGCTGAGCTTAGAAGGTGCCACTCCCGCATCTACTGAGCGTCTGGATGAGGCCAACAAGCAGGTGAAAGAGACGTTTCGTGCGAAAGGATATAACTATGCAGCCATGGCCAGTTACCTTGAAAGGTATTGGAACAAATATAATCCTGCGTATCGATCGTTCAAGGGCAATGGCGGAGATTGCACAAACTTTGTCAGTCAAGCTTTAAGAGCAGGTGGTTGGAAAGATAAACCCGGTTGGTTTCGAAATGCCAACTACTGGTGGTACTCAAGATTTAATCAGAGTAGGTCGTGGACCAGCGTAGAATATTGGGCAACTTTTGCACGCAGTAGTGGACGTACATCTATGCTGTCAAACGTATGGCAACTACGAAAAGGTGATGTACTCCAGGTTAAGCCTAAAAATTCGAATCAAAAGATTCACACGATGATGGTTTCGTATTACAGCAACGGCGTACCTTACTTCACATACCACAGCGCTAATCGCTACCGCCGTAGCTTGAACCAGGTTCTTCTGGATTGGAAAGGAGGGGTGTTCTATGCATACAGAACATAATCGAAGTTCAATCTACTGGAAGATAATACTGGTAGCTGCAGTAGTTTTGGCTCTATTAGCTACGGCATGGTTTTTAAGGTCCTCAAACCGCTCTGAAGCAGGAGTGCAGAACCTGGCAAACAAAACAGTTTCTACTATTAATAAGAAGAACTACGAACAACTCGAGCGGATTCTCAATAATCCTGTTGCGACACGGACGCTCAGAAACGACGTCGAAAATAAACACGTTCATCTTGGGCAGGTAGAAGAAATAGATCCACATTCTGGTTTCTTTACTGTGCTTGTACCTGATAGTACGCACAAAGAAGTGTTCATCTACGTGACTAAGAATGAGTCTGGATCCTGGTGGGCTAGCATTCCCTAGCGACACCAAGGACCTCATACTTACGGATGTGCCACGCATTCATTCAACAGCAATGAAGTAGAACTAACCCAGTAGTTTAGGTGTGATTTTTACCAGTATGTGTCTTCGACCAGCAAATTAGAAAGCGGCGGCGCTAGCGTCTACTAGCACCACCGCCTCGGGGTTTAACTAACTGGTGGTTACCGTGCGATCCAGTCTTTTAGTTCCATGCGGCGCCCAGTGTAGAACGGGGTGTCAATCCGCGTGTACAAGCGGGCTTCAACTTCACGCTGTTTACGAAGCACGCCCATAACTCGATCTAGTGAGTCCGCTTCCAGGGTGATCATCCACTCGTAGTCACCCAACGCGAAACTGGCGAGCGTGGAGATCTTCACGTCCAAGAAGTCCCTCCCGTTCATTCCATGCTCACGCAAGATCGCGCGGCGCTTGTTCGGGTTCAGGTAGTACCAGTCCAGGGACCGCACAAACGGGTATACCGCACACCACTCGCGCGGAGCGGAACCGTCGATCGCAGCTGGCAGGTGCGCGGCATCGAACTCAGCGGGAATGTGGGCCGCAAAATTGTTCCACACCGGTTCCAACGACTGCCCCAACTGCGAGTCCAGCAGCGCCCGGTATGCTTTTTGGATCTTCTCCGCCTCGTCCGCGTAGAACCACACCATCAGGTCCGCGTCCGCACGGAAACCTTCCACATTGTAGAACCCACGCACCGTCACGTCGTGGGCGGCGATCGCGTCCTCTACTTCTTTCGCCAGTTCCGTTGCGTTTTCCGCGTCGTATTCACGCATGTCCGCCAGCGCGGTGAACAAGAAATAGTGGTCTTTCGCGTTAACTTCGTCGGCACTTACCTTGTGGTCACGCGGATCCGCCGGCCCCGCCTGGTGCCCAGTGGGATGTGCTTCGTGAGGATGCCCGCCGGGGTGCCCACCGGGATGGGAGCCAGCATGTCCATGTGGATGTCCAGTTGTCATCGTTTCCTCTTTCGTTATTTCTTGTGATATTGCATGAGGGATCGCAGCGCCCGGGCGTTCCACGCAACATGCGTCCACATCTGCGTCGTGCCACGAATGGCCAGTGAGGCGCGGGTCCATCCCGGAGCGGGCGTGGGCGGCGCGGACCTCCAGCACTTGCGCTAACGTTTCAACAAACAGGGGTTGGGTACCTGCGGTGGCGGCGCGGGTGAATGCTAACCCGTGTTCTTGCGCGGTTTGCGCAGCTTCCGTGTCGAGGTCGTGCACCACCTCCATGTGGTCTTGCACGAACCCAATCGGGGCCACGCAGACCCCGTCCACACCACTGTTGGCGCACGTGGTGATCGCGTCGTTAACATCCGGCTCTAGCCACGGCACGAACGCGGGGCCGGAACGGGAGCAGTACACGAGTTCCCACTTCGGTTCAAACTCCAGGTGCGTCAGTAAAGCGTTAATGTGCTCCACGTGTTGCTCAACATAGTTGTGCCCAGGTAGCCCCGAGGCCGCGTTCATCCCGTTTGGGATCGAGTGGGTTACCAGCAGCAGCCGCGGGTTCTGCACCCCTTGATCTAGCAGTTCCTTCCAGGCGGCAGCCACAGATTGCGCGTTCGTTTCCACCAATCCTGGCTGGTCATAGTACAGCGGGGCGCGTTCAACCTGGAGGTCCCTGGCCCCCACCACCCCTTCTTCAATGAGGTCTTGGCGGGCCTGCCACACGTCCTCCCGGTACTGCCGGCACCCGGAATAACTGGCGAACGCAGCGGTGGGCAGCATGAGGATGCGGCGGTGTCCCGCGTGGATCATCCGCCGGAGAGTCTCCTTAAAAAATGGATGCCAGTTACGGTTCGCTAAATACACGCGCCGGGTGGATCCTCGGGAAGAAAGCGTATTCTGAAGTGCTTCCACAAGCTCGTTATTCCGCGCAATAATGGGGCTAACCCCGTTGTAAGCACGGTAGTGAACCGCAACTTCTTCTAACCGCTCATCAGGTACCCCACGGCCTTTCGTGGCGTTGCGCATAAATGGGAGCACTGCGGCTGGCCCGTCGGGCCCACCGTAGGAACACAGCAGTACCGCATCGTAGGGCGAAAGGGGGTCGGTGTTAGTCAAGCGCTCTCCTTAACGGCGTCTAGAATCTGGTTCGAAGCGGATTCAGTCTCGGTTGGTGTTTCAGTGCTGCCCACTGGTTTGCGCACTTGCGCTCGTGAAGCCTCTGGTGTCTCGGAACTCACGCCCGTGAGCATGCGCACCGCTTGCATAAACTGCCCCGCCTGCCCGTGCGCGCTGGCAGTGTGGGCCGCGGTGGTGTGCTGATGCAGGATTTTGCGTGCCATCCGATTGAGCGCTTTCTCCACGTCGTCGGGCCGCAGTGGCCGTTCCGGGAGGCGCCGCATCTGCTCATCCACTAGGGTGCGCATGTAATTATCGAGTGCGTGAATAGTTGGCCCCAGTTGGCGCGCATTTTCTTTCCACAGGTACCCGCGTACCTCCTCAGAAACAATTTGGCGGGCCCGTTCGGTGCGCTCTGGAGCTAAATCTGGCACCAAGCTACGCACGGTTTCTAAGTCAATCAGGGTGATGCCATCGAACTGCGCTATTTGCGGGTCCACATCCCGCACAACCGCGAGGTCGAGGACCACGAACCGGTGGTGCCCATCGCGCACGTGGGTGGCTACGTGCTCAGTGGTGACGGTGGGGCTCCCCAAGCCGCGGCAAGAAACAATCAGGTCGGTGCGCGCCAGAGCGCCTTGCAACTGTTCGTCACTGGTCACGGCGGTGAGGCCCCGGCCGTGCGCGAAAGACTTGGCTCGGCCGGTGCGTGAATGCACGTAGATTTTGCGGCACCCGCGGTCAATCAGGTTCGTTACGGTCGCGCCGGCGTACGAACCCGTACCGAACATGGTTACCGTCACGTCCGACCATGCGGGCAAGAGGCTCGCCGCGTGGTCTAAAGCCACGGATGCAACCGAGCGGCCCATGCCTGATAACCCAGTTTCGCGCTCCACAATGCGTGCGGTCTGTAGCGCCCAGTTGATTGCGGACGTGGTGGCACCAGATGTGGTGTGGTTACGTTCTGCCCGCCGCAGGGCGTGACGCAGCTGGCCGGTGATCTCCCGCTCCCCCACCACCATGGATTCCAATCCACACGCCAGGGTGCACAGGTGGTCAATAACCGCTTCCCCTTCGTACGTGCGGGCGCGTTCGCCAGCAAGTGGAGTCCCCACCAGCGGGGCGGCCAATAGGTCCGCAATCGCAGTCTCCGCATCGCGGCTGGGGGCTGCGTCGGGGTCGCATTCAACGAGGATTTCAATGCGGTTACAGGTGGCGAGCACAACGGCGCCCCGCACCCCCGGGATCTGCCGCAGGGTTACTTCCAGATCATCCTGGGCCAGGGGGCTGAGTCTTTCGATCACGTCCAGGGCGTGGTCGCGGTGGTTGAAACTGAAAACTTTCATAGTCACAATGCCTTCATCAAACCACGATTCAACGCATTTTTCTCAACACTCAAACCCGTTTTATGTGACATGCCGTCACCTCATGTTTATATGACAGAGTGTCATTGCTGGTGTGGGGTTTTGAGGCTCGCGCAAGGTTGCGCAAAGACCTTTGTTTTGATGCATAATCCGTAGGAGATAGGAGTTTTGTATTCAGAAAGGCGTTTCGTGGCATCGAATATTCTCACCGCTCTGTCGGGCCGGCGCCCCAGCCGCATTCCCGTTTGGTTCATGCGTCAAGCGGGTCGATCTTTACCGGAGTACCGAGCGTTGCGAGAAGGAATTAGTATGCTCGAGTCTTGCTTAATTCCGGAGGTCGCGGCACAGATAACCCTGCAGCCCGTGCGGCGTCACGACGTGGATGCCGCGATTTTCTTTTCTGACATCATGGTGCCGCTGCGCCTCGCGGGGGTGGGGGTAGAAATCCAACCTGGGGTTGGCCCCGTACTGGACCATCCGGTGCGCACGGAAGCGGATGTGAATAATCTGCCTGCCCCGCAGTTAGAGGATCCGCAAGCGATTGCGCAGGCCGTGCAGATTGTGCGCCAAGAATTGGATGATGACAAAGCGTTCCTAGGGTTCGCGGGTGCACCTTTCACGCTCGCGGCCTACATGGTAGAAGGCAGGCCTTCGAAAGATCATTTAGCGGCCCGCGCCCTAATGGTGCAGGCTCCGAGTTTATGGGACCGGTTGATGCGTTGGTGCGCGCGAGTTTCGAACGCGTTTTTGAACGTGCAGATTGAAGCTGGCGTAGATGCAGTGCAGCTTTTTGACTCCTGGGCCGGGTCTTTATCCCGCGCCGCGTACAAAAAATACGTGTGGCCGTATTCGCACCTCACGCTAGAAAATATTGAGGTTCCAAAAATCCACTTTGGAACGAATACGGACCGGGTGTTGGACCTGATGGGCCGCGGTGTGCAGGCAGTGGGTGTGGATCACCGTGTTCCACTTGACGAGGCAGCGAAGAAAGTCCCTGGGGTCGTGCTGCAGGGCAACGTGGATCCGGCCATGCTGTTCGCGGGCACGCAGAATTTGAATGCGCATGCACTGGACGTACTGGCGCGCGGGTTGGCGGCGCCAGCACACATTTTAAACCTGGGGCACGGCGTGCCACCGAACGCGGATCCGGGGGTACTGACGCAACTGGTGGGGTACGCCCACAGTTTGAAGCCGCAAGAAATTGAACAGGCGGCAGCGGAATTGGAACTGGCCTTGGCGGAAATGGAACCGAAACGGGCCGCAGCAGCGCGGCCCAAGACCGCCTCAACCGCAAAAGAACCGGCCCCCGCTTCAGCGCCACAGCGGGCTGCGAATCGGATCCACGGATCACACTTCGAGGAGGAAGAATGAGTATGCAAGCAGATATCGTAATCGTCGGTGGTGGTCTGGCGGGGATGACGGCCGCGTTTGAAGCCACGAAGCAGGGGTTACGCCCGATGGTGGTTGAGACTCGGGGCCGGCCCGGAGGGTTGATTGCGTCCGCAAAACTAGCGGGCGTCCCGTTCGATATTGGGGCGGAATCGTGGGCGACGCGTTCCCCCGCTGTAGGCGAGCTGGTGGATGAGCTCGGCTTAGAAACGTGCTCTCCCACGGGGCGGTCTTGGATTTACAACCAGGCTTTAGGCAAGACCTATCCTATTCCTGAGGGGTCCTTGGGTTTACCGGCTGATATTGATGCGCCAGAAGTGCTCACCGCGATTGGGGAAAGCGGGGTGGCGCGGGCAAAACAGGACCTCACGATGGACCCAAAGGTGGGGGCGGACTGCGAGGACATGGAATCGCTGGTGACCACGCGGCTGGGCGAAGCAGTGGCACGCCACCTGGTGGAACCGGTTGCGGGTGGGATCCACACGAACACTTTAGACCGCCTGGCGGTGGACACGACCGTGCCTGGCCTACGGATCGGACTTAAAGAAACCGGGTCGCTACTGGCCGCAACCGCGCGGATTGCCCGGGCGAACCCGGGGCCGAAGGTAGCGCAAACCTACGGGGGGATGTTCCGGCTGATTGAAGCCCTTCAGGCGGAAGTGGTGGCCCGCGGCGGCAACGTGCTCACCCGACACGCGGTAACCGCGCTGCATGCGAATGCCTCCCAAGGTTCCGCAAGCATGGGGCAAACCTCGGCTAGCGCAGGCCAAGACCGTTCGAGCGGGGACGGAAACCAGGCGACCTGCGAGGCAGATGCGCTTTGGACCGTGGACGTACAGGCAACTGAGCGGGGTGCGGACCCGGCGGCGGACCCGGTGCCCACTGGTGAAGTGCAGCAGATCCACACGGACCGGCTGGTTGTGGCCCTCCCCGGTCCGCAAGCCATGCAGCTTTTGTCGCAAGCACTTAAGATCACTGCGTGGGAGCTGCCGTTGGGCGCACCGATTGCCCACCAGGTCCTCATGCTACAAGCCCCGGAACTAGACGCCGGACCACGCGGCTCAGGCCTGCTAATCACCCCGGCACACGGCACACAGCAAACCAAGGATCCGACCGCGCCACCGGCAACGAGCGCCAAGAACACTCGGATTATTGGGGCGAAAGCGGTATCGCACCTGTCGTACAAGTGGGGATGGATGCGCGAAGTGCTCCCCGCTGGCCGACACTTGCTGCGGGTTTCGTACGGGCGGGCGGATGAGCCGTACCCACAGCCGACGGTGGAGGACGCGCTCGCGGATGTGAACCAAGCGATGGGCGCGAGTATTTCACCCGATGCAGTGGTGGGGTCGATGCTGGTGCGTTGGGATGGGCAGTTGGCGCCACAAACCCCGACGCACCGCGCTCACGTGGCGCGCTTGCAGCAGGAGTTGGAGGACTACCAGGGGCTGGCTGTGTGCGGCGCGTGGGTGGCTGGATCAGGGTTCGCGGCCGTGGTCCCGGCTTCGCGCGCGGCAGTGCAGGGGCTGGTGAATCCGCGTGGTTGAGATCCGGCTGGGCACCCGCAAGTCTGAGCTTGCCCGCACGCAAAGTGGTTTGATCGCAGCCGCGCTTGAACAGTTGGGGGCGCGCGTCACCCTCACTCCTATTCATACGCAGGGGGATGTGACGGCGCAGTCGCTGTCGAAACTCGGTGGCGTGGGGGTTTTCGCGGCGGCATTGCGATTGGCGCTGCTGTCTGGTGAGTGCGACATTGCGGTGCATTCGTTCAAAGATTTGCCGACCGCCCCCGTGCCCGGGTTGGTGATTGCGGCCGTGCCACCGCGAGCGGACCGCGCGGACGTGCTGGTAACTGCCCGTGGTTTAGCCCTTGCGGATTTGCCGGCGGGGGCGCGCGTGGGGACGGGGAGTCCGCGCCGTGCAGCGGCGTTGTTAGCGGCCCGCCCCGACCTGCAGATTGTGGATATTCGGGGCAATGTGGGCACGCGGTTGTCGCGGGTTCGCGGGGTGGGTCAGCCGGGTGATTTAGATGCGGTGGTGCTTGCCCGCGCTGGTTTGGTGCGGTTGGATTCGAAGTGGGCGTCCAGCCCGGTTTTGGAATCCATCCCCGCCCCAGCGCAGGGGGCGTTAGCGGTTGAGGCACGAGCGGACTCACCGCTTCTGGACCTGCTCGGAAAACTGGATGATCCCCGCGCCCGAATGGAGGCCGTGGCGGAACGCGCTGTGTTGGAGGGACTGCAGGCGGGTTGTGCGGCTCCGGTTGGTGCGCGCGCCCACGCTTCTTCGACCACCTTAACTCTGGAGGCCCAAGTGCTTTCCACCGATGGTTCGCAACGGGTATCCCGCGTGCTTTCCACGTCTTTGCCGGATGCGGGTTTGCCCGATACTGATTTGTCCGATGCTGATCTACCGCATACTGGTGAGCCAGATAATGACGAGCCGGCCCACCAACTGGGGTTAAACATGGCCTCGCAGTTGTTAGCTGCGGGGGCAGGGGAAGTAACTGACCTGTCTGCCACTAAAACCCGCGCCAGTCACAGTGCCCCAACCAGACTCACTCCCAGTGCCCCCGCCCGCGCCAGTCACAGTGCCCCCGCCAGAACCAACAGGGCACAGGATTGTGCCGCCACTGGAACGCCAACCGCTCGCGTTTATGAACCTCCGACATCCCGTTCCGCGGAACCGTCGGACTTTGACGAACCCGAGCAACAGCGTTGGGGTGGACGGACGGCTCCGGATGTGGATCGTTCGGACGCTCCTCTTACGGGCCGGAGCGTGTTTATTCCCCGGTCTGGGGCGGATAACCTCAGTGCGTCCTTGCGCGCAGCGGGGGCTCATGTGCACGCTCATCCGCTCACTCGCACTGAATTAGACACCAATCCGTTGCCGTATTTGATGGCGGGGATTTTTGATTGGGTGGTGTTCACGTCTAAACGGACAGTTAAGGCATTCGCTGCTTTCGCGTCCGCTGATTCGCCCGCTGCCGCGCAGTATGCGGACCAGCCGGATTATGCGCCGCTGCGGGAGGTGTGGCGGCAGGCCCGCGCGTCTTCGCTGCACGGGTTCCGCGTGGCTGCACTTGGGCAAAGTACCGCAAGCGAGCTGCGTGAAGTGGGGATTGAAATAGATTTTGAGGTCGTAGAAAAGGTCACTGCCGAGGAGTTCTGTCACCAGTTCACGTCCGCACCCCCTGGTTTCACGCGGCATCCGCATCTGTGGGTTCCCGCGTCCGCTAAGGCCCGGCACGTAATTAAAGACGAGCTCACCCGCAAAGGGTGGGGGGTGGATCAGACCCCGGTGTACGACACGGTTGCGGTTACTTCCGTGCCTACGGAAGTAAGCACGGGGTGGACCATGGGCATGTTCGACGCGGTAGTGTTCACCGCCGCGTCAAATGCGCAGGCGGCTGCGAACTTGTTGGGCCCACTGCCTGACTCTTCCCGGGTGGTCACGTTTGGCCCGCCCAGTGCCCGCGCCGCACAAGCCGCTGGGTTCAGTGTGGACGCGGTTGCGCAGACGCAAACAGCAGCTGGTTTAGTCGCTGCAGTGGAGCAAGCTTTTCAAAAACACTAGCGGTGCAGGGACGTTCACGAGGCCACCACCGGTTCGGAAGGTGGCTGCAGATTGATAGTTGGGAAGGAACATTATGATTGAGAAACCGTTTTTTAGGCCTCGCCGCCTGCGGACAACTGCGGCGATGCGCGCGTTGGTGCGAGAAACCCGGGTTCATCCGCGGCAGCTTATTTTGCCCGCTTTTATTCGTGATGGGATTAAAGATCCCAATCCGATTGCGTCCATGCCCGGGCAGTTTCAGCACACGGAAGCTTCCTTGAGGAAGTTGGCGCGCCGTTGCGTTGACGCGGGTATCGGTGGGATTGACCTGTTTGGCGTGCCGCTGGATAACGATAAGGATGCGCGCGGGTCGGTGGCGTGGGCCGATGATGGCGTGTTGAACCGCGGGTTAGCTGCGGTGCGTGACGAGGTGGGCGATGACCTCGTGGTGGTTGCGGACACGTGTTTGGATGAGTTCACGTCCCATGGCCACTGTGGGGTGCTCACTGATGATGGTCGGGTGGATAACGACGCGACCTTAGAACTATATGCTCAGATGGCGGTGGCGCAGGCGCGTGCGGGTGCGCACGTGGTGTCACCTTCGGGCATGATGGATGGGCAGATCCGGGTTATCCGCAACGCACTTGATGACGCGGGTTTTGAAGAGGTTTCGATCTTGGCTTATTCCGCGAAGTATGCGTCTGCGTATTTTGGTCCGTTCCGCGACGCCGTGGGCTCGGGTTTGCAAGGTGACCGCAAGACCTACCAGCAGGATCCTGCTAATAGGCGTGAGGGAATGCGCGAAACCTTGCTGGATCTGGCTGAAGGCGCAGACATGGTGATGGTGAAACCGGCGGCGTCTTACCTGGATGTGGTTGCGGACGTGGCTGCGAAGTCGCAGGTGCCTGTCGCGGCATACCAGGTGTCGGGTGAGTACGCGATGGTGGAGGCCGCTGCCAGTAACGGTTGGTTAGATCGCGACCGGGTGATTGCGGAGTCGATCACTGGGATCGTCCGGGCCGGCGCGGACATCGTGTTGACTTACTGGGCGTTAGACCCCGCGCTGCACGCGTTCATGCAGAGCTAACCTCGCCCGGGTAGTTCACCCCCACTGACGCGCCCAGGTTCGTTAGCGTGCGGGGTCCGGAAGCGAACTCGCCGGCATCACGCCCCCAGGGTTCGTTGGCGCATCCGTTTTTGTTAGCGCGCCACGAATACGTGATAAATGTAGGCCCCTTAGGTGTAGCGGTATTTTCACCTAAGGGGCCTGTTCGCAAATACGTTTTTGCGGCTTGAGGGGGTGGCTATATCACCACGGACATGCCGAGCACGCACACTAGCCCAACTACGGAGAGCACGGTTTCCATGAGCGACCAGGTTTTGATGGTCTGCATGATGGTCATCCCGAAGTACTCTTTAACCAGCCAGAATCCGGCGTCGTTCAAGTGGGAGAAGAACACGGACCCTGCTCCGATGGCAAGCACCATGAGGGCGCAGTGCGTGGGGGACATGCCGGCGGTGAGGGGCACCATGATGCCGGATGCGGTCACTGTTGCCACGGTTGCCGAACCGGTTGCCAAGCGGATCAGTACGGCTACTAACCAGCCGGCGAGCAGCGGGTTCAGCGCCGCGCCCGTGAGCCCGTGGGCGATCACATCGCCAATTCCGGAATCCACCAGGGTCTGTTTGAAACCACCACCGGCAGCAACGATTAGGAGGATCGACGCAACGGAAGCGAGCGATTTACCCACCTGTCCGTTAATGAAGTCGCGGGTTCCACCTTGCATGAATCCAAGTACGAACATGGCAACGATAGTGGTGATGAACAGGGCGCTGAGGGGGTGGCCGATGAACGCAATTGCCCGGCCCCACGCCTGCTCCTGCATGCCGAGTAGGTCCACCACGGAACCGGCTAGCATCAAGACGACTGGCAGCAAAATCACGCTCATCGCCTGCCCGAACGAGGGTTTGCGCTTCAGCTCTTGCTCGGCCCCGCGTGCGTCCTCACCAATAACCGGAGTGTCCAGCGGCATCCGGGCCAGTACTTTGCCCAGCAGCGGCCCCGACACCACCACGGTCGGAATCGCAACTAGCAACCCGAGCCCAAGCGTTAATCCGAGGTTCGCGTTAAGAGCTGAGATAGCTACCAGTGGCCCCGGGTGCGGGGGTACGAACGCATGCAGGGTAGATAGGCCCGCGAGCGCGGGAATGCCCAGCAAAATGACGGGTAGTTTAGACCGTTTTGCCGCGAACAAGACCACGGGAATCAAGATCACGACCCCGACTTCGAAGAACATGGGGATCCCCACTACGAACGCAATCAGAGTGAGGGCCCACGGCAATAGTTGCATTGGGGTTTTCCCCATGATCGTGTCCACGATTACGTCCGCCCCACCGGAGGCGAACAATAAGGTGCCAATAATCGCCCCGAACGCGATTAGTAATCCAACTCCAGCTACGGTGGATCCCACGCCGGCGGTGAACGAGTCCCACGACTTATCGAACGGCACCCCCGCGCATACCGCCATGGTGAACGACCCCACCATGAGTGCGATAAACGGGTGGACCTTCCCCAGCGATATCAACAAAACAATGACGATAATGCCCGCCAAAGCAGCAAGTATCAAACTCATATTTTAGCTTCTTTGCTCTACTTAACCCTGTTTGTTTAACCCTGTTTAATTAATCTGCCGCGATTATGTGGTGCGGCACTGATTTTCTTAATGCTCCGCGTTTACCGAGTTCGCATCCTTTAACTAGTGCGCAGCCTGGAGCTTTTCGATTGCGGCGATTGCCTGCTGTATTTCCGATTCTTTACTGCCGTCGACGTTCACCACTACGCCTCCCTCATCAGCCTCCAGGGGCTGCAGGGTTTCGAACTGGCTGCGCAGCAGTGAGGCGGGCATAAAGTGGTGGGGCCGCTCCTTCATCCGCTGCGCCAGAACCTCCTCGGTTCCCTCCAGGTGAATAAAGAATACGGGCACGTCGTCGCGCAACACGTCCCGATACGCACGTTTGAGCGCTGACGAAGACACGACGGTGGACTCGCCTGCCTCCGCCTTGTCTTTCATCCACGTGTTTATGGAACGTAGCCACGGCCAGCGATCCTCGTCATTTAAAGGTACGCCAGCGGACATTTTGTCAATATTTGCCTGAGGGTGGAACTCATCTCCCTCTGCGAGCGTGTATCCCAGTTGATCGTGTATCGCCTCTGCAACAGTGGATTTGCCACTGCCAGCAACGCCCATCACAACTACGTGAATGCTCATGCGTTCTCCTTCAACTTCGTCGTCGGTCCGGTAGCCACACGTAGGCCGCCACACCCGTTAGGTAGCACCTATCGATCAAATCGTAGTACTTATTATAAGCATGAGGGGACAAAATACCACCCGCATATAGAAATATGTAAGAATTAGTGCGCGGGAGAGCGGGGAGCTATGTTGGACAATCAGCAGCAAAGAGAGGCATTACTGTACGAACGCATCTGCACTACCTTGGCTGTGGAAATCCTCGATGGCGACTGGCCAGAGAAGACCGCGCTCACGCTAGAAGAAATCCAGCACCGGTTCGGAATCTCCCGCACAGTGGCGCGCGAGGTTGCGAAACTACTCGAAGCGGTGAACGCCGTGACTGTTCGGCGTCGCGTCGGACTGGTGCCAAACCCGGTGCAGCAGTGGGACGCGTTGAACACGCAGGTAATTCAATGGAAACTTGCTTCCACCCACCGTAAACAACAACTGCTTGACCTGACTGAACTGCGGTTAGCGATCGAACCGGCTGCCGCCGCGTCGGCCGCGCAAGTGGCGCCTGCGCAAGTACGCGCCCTGATGCCCGTGCTGGCGGCGCAGCTGCGCCGCACCGGGGAAGCCGGTGAGCTCGATGAGTTCCACGTGCTCGACATCCAGTTCCACACCACCTTGTTGCGCCACTCTGGGAACGAACTGTTCTCTGCTTTCGCCGACGTGGTGGCCACCGTTTTGCGCGGCCGCGTGGAACTGCACATGTACCCGCAGCGTCCAAAACCAGAAGCGTTAGATGCGCATGAGGCCGTGGGCGCAGCCGTGTGGGAAGGCAAACCCGAGCAGGCGCGGATCGCGATGCGGCAAATAGTGGACGAAGTGGCGCACGCCCTGGACATACCCTAAAGGCCGGGGCTCGCTCGCTTGCCGCCCCGACCTTTAGGTACCTTGCGCACCGAGCATTGACTAGCCCTGTGCCTCAAGAGACTGTTTTATAAGCCGCGTGCACCCTCCAGGATCGCGCCGTCAGATTCAGCCACGTCCTCAAACTCGTGCTTAATGCGCCCCTGGTACGCATCAAGAACCATGCCTGCAATGAGCGCCACCAGCGCGGGCATAACCCAAGCCATCTGCACCTGCCCCAGCGGAAGCATGTCCATGTAGTAGCGCAGGCCTTCAAAAGCTGGTAGCTCGGTTGAATACAGGGCCTCAAACGCAGAAATGAAGAACGCTACCCAAGCGGGAAGGCGATACGCCCACTTCAACTTTCCCGGCACCGGAATGTCCACCAAGCACACCACAATCACGCAGATCGCAGCTGGGTAAATGAACTGGTTGAGGGGCGCAACAACCTTGAGGATAGCCTCCAGACCCATATTTGCCAACAAGAGGGAAACCGCAATGTGCACGGCAACCATCTGCTTGTACCCAACGCGGGGGAACAGGGTGCGGAAATACTGAACGGAAGCCCCCACCAAACCGACTGCGGTGGTAAGGCACGCGAGCAAGGCGATGAGCCCAAAAATCACTTGCCCACCGTGGCCGAACAAAGAAGACGCAGCGGTGGCAAGTGCTTGCGCCCCATTCGTCAGCCCCTGCCCGGCTACGCGGTTACCCAACAGGGTGAGCCCAATGTAAACGAGTGCCAGCAAGGTACCCGCGATCACTCCGGCTTTCGCAGTTCCCGAAAACACCTGCTGCTTCGTCTTGAAGCCGCGGTTGCGCAGCGACACGATAATTACGATGCCGAACACGAACGAGGCGAGCGCATCCATTGTGAAGTAGCCTTCGATTATGCCGGTGGGCATCGGATTGTCCGCAAACTTAGCTGCCGGCGCCACCGCTGTGGACGGGAGCTTAAAGAACGCCGCCGAAATAAGTACGACCAGCAAAATCACCAGCGCAGGCGTGAGCCACGCTCCAATGCGTTCCAACAATTCCGTGGGGTTAAGCACCATGAGGGTCACCACCGCGAAAAACACGAGCGTGTACACCGCCAGGCCAACGGCGTCCGCCGAAGTTATGTCCGACGGCTGCCCACCAGAAGTGAGGAGGGGTTTAACCGACATTTCGTAACTGACGGTTGCCACCCGCGGAATCGCGTAGAGCATGCCGGTCGACAAGAAAACCGTGACGGTAAAAACTAGCCCGGGCACTCGCCCAATCCGATTCGCAATCCCCGTTATCCCATCTTGTGACGTTGCCACCGCAATCATGCCCAGCACCGGCAGCAGCACGCCCGTGCACAGGAACCCAATCAGTGCCCACGACACGTTTGTACCGGCGTCCACCCCGATCATAATGGGGAAAATCAAGTTACCAGCACCAAAGAACATGGCGAACAGCGCCAGGCCCGTGATGACTAACGTATAGGTTTTACTATCACGAAACTTCATTTGGGTACTCTCTTCTTCCAACCCGTTGATGGTTCCATGCATCGTACCAACTTCCCTGATTTGCCCCGCAAAGCGTCTCTAATACTGGTATTCTGTTGGATTACCTTCTTTTTTATGCTTTTTGAGGCACCGCGCTATGCTGATGGGCATGCGCATTCCCCCAGCTTTGCCACCCACCGAACCAGGCCGGCCACACCCGGTGGGCGATAAGCAACCTTGGGACCGACACGCACCTCAAAACGCGTTTGAACGCGCAACCGGTGAGTACGACCAGTACCGGCCGCGCTACCCGCAGTCCACGATCACTGCTCTGGCTAATCTCGCGGGCGACGGTGAGGTGTTGGACGTGGGGTGTGGCACGGGGATCCTCACCCGGCAGTTAATGGACGCGGCCCCAAACGCGCAGGTCAAGGGCGTGGAACCCGCTCGCGCGATGCGACAACAAGCATTGGAACGGGGGGTGAACTGCATTGACGCGACCGCGGAAGATACCCACCAGCCTGCGGCAAGCATAGACCTGGTTACGTTCGCTCAGTCTTGGCACTGGGTCGACGCCCAGGCCGCGAGCGCGGAACTGGCTCGGATCCTCAAACCAGACGGGGCCGTGGCGATACTTTTTAACCAGTTGGATGTGCGCATCGAGTGGGTGCACCGCCTCACGCGGATTATGCGGTCGGGGGATGTGCACAGGCCAGACACGCCCCCGAAACTGGGCCCGCAGTTTACCCGCCCCGAACTGACGGTGGACACGTTCACTGTGCGCATGCTACCAGAACCAATAATGGCGCTGGCCCGAACCCGCTCCAGCTACCTGCGGTCAACGCCACGCAACCGGGGGCGTATGCAAGACAACCTGCGCTGGTACTTGTTTGACCACCTGGGGTATGCCACCGAACAAACCGTGACGCTGCCGTACTACGCACTCACGTGGACGGCGGGTTTGCTCTAAACGCCAGCTTCTGGCAACCACGCGTTTACTCGTGGGCAGCAGCGCGTTTGCGTCTGTGAGCGGCGGAGTTTGCGGTAGTTTTTACGGGTGTTTCTGCGGTAGGTGCGGCGCCTACATTAGACTGATCCCATGGTTGAAACACATTTTGATTCGGACGAAACCCCCACTGCGTCAACGCAGTTGTCGAACAAAGAACTGTTCGAAGCCGCTAAAACTGTGATTCCCGGGGGTGTGGACTCCCCGGTTCGTGCCTACGGCAACGTGGGGGGTGTACCGCGTTTCATTGAATCCGCGGGGCAAGCCCTGGTCCGCGATGTGGAAGGGCAAGTGTACGTCGACCTCGTTGGGTCGTGGGGGCCGGCTCTGCTGGGACACTGCCACCCAGAAGTAGTGGAGGCCGTGAAAAAAGCCGCCGAGGCAGGGTTGAGTTTTGGCGCGCCCACCGCCTCTGAAACCCGTTTGGCGCAGGCCGTGCAAGAGCGCGTTCCGTGCGCAGAGAAACTCCGGTTTGTTTCCACCGGTACGGAAGCCACGATGACGGCTATCCGCCTGGCGCGCGGCGCTACAAACCGCGACCTACTCGTAAAATTCGCTGGCTGCTACCACGGGCATTCAGATTCACTGCTTGCCGAAGCTGGTTCGGGAGTGGCCACGGCAGGGTTGCCTGGTTCAGCTGGCGTCACCGAAGGCACTAGCAAAGACACCATCGTAATTCCCTACGGTGACACCGAGGCCCTCCGCGCCGTTTTTGAACAGCGCGGCAACGAAATCGCCGCGGTTATTACTGAAGCCGCGCCCGCGAACATGGGGGTCATTACCCCACCCGAGGGATTCAACCAGGCGATCCGCGAAATCACCTCCGAGCACGGGGCCCTCATGATTTTTGACGAGGTCCTAACTGGCTTCCGCGTCTCCCCCTCCGGATATTGGGGGTACGAAGCGCTGGGTGAGAAAGCGGCGACGAACCCCTCCTGTTCAATCGCGGCGTACACCCCGGACATCTTCACGTTCGGCAAAGTGATTGGTGGCGGAATGCCCCTGGCGGCCGTGGGTGGGCGCGCAGAATATATGGATTTACTCGCTCCCCTCGGGCCCGTGTACCAGGCCGGGACCCTGTCGGGCAACCCCCTGGCGACCGCGGCGGGGCTCGCCACGTTAGAGCTTGCCACCCCCCTCATGTACGAACGGATAAACTCCGTCTCTTCCGTGCTGCGTTCGAACCTCGCGCAAACACTGCAAGCCGAAGGGGTTCCATTTACAATCAACAACGCGGGGAACCTGTTCTCGCTATTCTTGGGGGAAGGCCCTGCCGAACACGGCGTGCATAACTACGAGCAAGCCAAAGCGCAGAACACGGACGCGTACCGCGCGTTCTTCCACGCCATGCTGGACGAGGGCATCTACCTCCCACCCTCCCCGTTCGAAGCCTGGTTCGTGTCCAGTGCGCACACGGACGAGAACGTGGGGGCGATCCTAGACGCGTTCGGCCCAGCTGCTCGCGCCGCCGCGCAAGCACTATAAGCACTACCCGGGGGCCATAAGACCACGCGAATGCGGGTTTAGATTTATGCTGATTTAGGATCGATATTCGTATATCCTCCAATTGTTTACAAGATCAATTGTTAACAAAATGTGAAACTTCGAAGGAGACGTCGTGCGCATAGGTGTGCCCAATGAGGGGACGGAGCGTCGTTTAGTTGCGTCCACACCCAAATCGGTGGGGAACCTAATTAAGTTAGGTTACGAAGTGACGGTGGAATCCGGTGCTGGGGAGTGTTCCCACTACCCGGATTACCAGTTTGAGGACGCGGGCGCGCACATCGGTGACGCCCCCTCCGCATGGGGAGCAGACATCGTCCTGTCCGTTGGCACGCCCACCACCGAGCAGTTGGACCTCATGAAAGAAGGGGCCACGCTGATCGCTCAACTTGCCCCCGCCCGCAATGAAGACCTGGCCGATAGCCTGGCGGAACGCAAGATCACTGCGCTCGCAATGGATACGGTGCCGCGCATTTCGCGGGCCCAGTCGATGGATGTGCTGTCGTCTCAAGCGAACGTGGCTGGTTACCGGGCGGTGATTGAAGCCGCGAGCGTTTTTGGCCACCTGTTCACTGGCCAGGTCACGGCAGCTGGGAAGATGCCTCCGGCACGCGTGTACGTAATTGGTGCGGGCGTGGCTGGTCTGGCAGCAATCGGTACCGCTAACTCAATGGGCGCGCAAGTGTACGCCACTGACGTGCGTCCGGAAGTGGCGGAACAAGTCGAATCCATGGGCGCAACATTCGTGCCGATTCCCGTGGCGCAGCAAGAATCCACAGATGGATACGCTAAAGAACTGTCCCAAGACGACCTAGATGCGGCGCAGAAACTGTACACGCAGCAGGCGGCGCAGGCAGACATTGTAATCACCACGGCGAACGTACCGGGCCGCAAATCCCCCGTGCTGCTCACCCGCAGCGCAGTGGAGCAGATGAAACCCGGTAGCGTCGTCGTCGATATGGCGGCGGCAAACGGGGGTAACTGCGAACTCACTGAAGCCGGAAGAGTCACCACCACGGACAGCGGGGTGCTGATCGTCGGCTACACGGACCTTCCCGCTCGCCTGCCCGCCCAGTCCTCCCAGTTGTATGGGCAGAACGTGGTGAACCTGTTGAAACTACTCACTCCCAATAAGGATGGGCAGCTGAACTTAGATTTGGATGACGAGGTGGTGCGCGCCATTACCGTTACCCACCGCGGCGACATCCTGTGGCCACCGCCGCCCATCAAAGTGTCTGCGGCCCGCCCGACTCCGGCTGCGAAACCAGATCCGGCGGCAGAGGCAAAGCAGAAAGCTGAACAGTCCCGCAAGGCAGCCGCGAAGAAGCGCCACCGGATTCTCGGCGGTGGCCTCGCCGCCCTGGTGCTGGCCGCGCTCGTGCTGGCCTCCCCCACCGCAGTGATTGGCCACTACATGGTGCTCGCACTCGCGGTGGTGGTTGGGTTCTACGTGATCACAAACGTCACGCACTCACTGCACACGCCCCTCATGTCTGTTACGAACGCGATCTCCGGGATCATCCTGGTGGGCGCTATTTTGCAAGTCGGCTCCGCAAACCTCCTGGTGTCTGCCCTGTCGGTAGTTGCCATCATGGTTGCGTCCATTAACATCTTCGGCGGATTCACGGTCACCCACCGGATGCTCGCCATGTTCAAGAAGGATTAGGCCCCATGCTCGGAATTGGACTGAACTCGATTGTTGCACTGGCCTACATTGCGGCCGCACTACTATTCATATACGCGCTAGCGGGCCTGTCTAACCAAGAGACCGCGCAAAAAGGTAACAACGCCGGGGTGATCGGCATGACCATCGCGGTGGCCGCTACAATCGCACTGGCGCTAACCTCGCATCCAGACCGGGGCGTACTAGTTACCGCAATTTTGATTGCCGTCGCGATGGCGGCAGGCGCAGTGATCGGCATTATCCGAGCCAAACGGGTTGAGATGACGGGGATGCCCGAACTCATCGCTCTGCTGCACTCATTCGTTGGTTTAGCCGCAGTGCTCGTTGGGTACAACTCTTATTTGGCGCCAGACCGGGCGTCCGCTGCCCTGGGTGGCTTCCACCTGGGGGAAGTATTCCTCGGGGTCTTTATTGGTGCCGTCACGTTCACCGGCTCTATTATCGCGTACCTGAAGCTATCTGGGAAGATGAAGGGCGCGCCCCTGACTCTGCCGGGGCGGAACCTGCTTAACCTCGCGGCGATCATCATCTCGGTCGTGCTGATGGTGTTCTTTGTGCGCCAAGACGGCGTAACCGGTTTGGGAATCACCCTGCTGGTAGTTATGACGATAATCGCGCTTGCGCTCGGCTTGCACCTGGTGGCAGCTATCGGCGGTGGGGACATGCCGGTGGTTGTGTCGATGCTGAACTCGTACTCCGGGTGGGCTGCCGCAGCCGCTGGGTTCATGCTGGGCAACGACCTGCTGATTATCACGGGGGCCCTGGTTGGTTCCTCGGGTGCGTACCTGTCTTACATCATGTGTAAAGCCATGAACCGCTCGTTCGTGTCCGTCATTTTAGGTGGGTTTGGTTCCGATGGCGCAGTCGCATCCAAAGATGAGGAACAGGGTGAGCACCGCGAGATCACAGCGAGTGAAACCGCGCAACTACTGAAAGACGCCTCGAAGGTTATGATCACACCCGGTTACGGCATGGCGGTGGCGCAGGCACAGTACCCCGTTGCAGATCTGACGAATCGTTTGCGCGCATCCGGGGTGGACGTGGAGTTTGGGATCCACCCGGTAGCTGGGCGCCTGCCTGGACACATGAACGTGCTTTTGGCAGAAGCGAAAGTACCGTACGACATCGTTAAAGAAATGGATGAGGTTAACGACGACTTCGGTGACGTCGACGTCGTGCTCGTGATCGGCGCAAACGACACGGTTAACCCCGCTGCGGAAGAACCGGGCTCCCCAATTGCGGGAATGCCGGTGCTGCGCGTGTGGGAGGCCGCGAACGTGGTCGTATTTAAACGCTCCATGGCTACCGGTTATGCCGGCGTGCAGAACCCACTGTTCTTTAAAGACAACACCCAGATGTTGTTCGGCGACGCAAAGGCTTCGGTGGAGGCAATAATTTCCGCACTGTAGGCAGCGCGTTCACTCCACTCGCTAGATGGTGAACCAGCGCCGGATTACGGGGGCATAATATTCTGCAACTCACACGGTTATATCACTTCGCTGAACGTTTTCTTCTCACTTAGTAAGACTTCTTTCTGAGGGCAATATCGCTTTGGTAGAGTCCACAGTTACACAACGACCTATCCCCAACAGTTGTGCGAGCGAAGGAAGAATAATGAACCTGAAAAGAATGGCAGCTCTTGCTGCTACGGCCGCTCTGGCCCTCACAACCGCTGCGTGCGGATCCGGTGGGGACAACGAGTCTGGCGACTCGGGAGCAACCGGTGGTTCCAACTACGTGACCTTAAACGGAACGGAACCGCAGAGCCTACTGATCCCCTCCGCCACCAATGAAGTGGGTGGCGGACGAATTATCGACATGGTGTTCGCAGGCCTTGTCTACTATGACGAAAAAGGCGAGGCGCACAATGAGATCGCGGAATCCATTGATGCGAACGGCGACTCCACAAAGTTCGACATCAAGCTCAAGAAAGGCTTGAAGTTCTCCGACGACACGGAAGTGAAGGCCGACAACTTCATTAAAGCTTGGAATGACGCGGGTAAGCTGTCGAATGCACGCCTATCTGGCGCATTCATGGAACCGATCAAGGGGTACTCCGACAAAGAGGATTCCGAACTGACCGGGTTGAAGAAGGTGGACGATTACCACTTCACCGTGGAACTAAACCAACCGACTGCCGACTTCCCACTGCGCTTAGGCTACTCCGCGTTCGCTCCCCTACCTGATTCCGCGTTCGACAACGACGGCAAGGTAACGGACGAGTTCGGAGAGAATCCCGTTGGGTACGGACCCTACAAAATGAAAGAAGAGGGCGCTTGGGAGCACAATGTGCAAGCCACCCTGGTGCCGAACCCGAACTATCAGGGGGACCGCAAACCTCAAAACGATGGGTTGGTATACAAGTTCTACACGAAAATGAATGCCGCTTACGCGGATGTACTTGCCGACAACCTGGACGTGCTTGATGCTGTAGACGAGTCCGCGTTCGCCACCTATGAGCAGGACGTGGCCGGCCGGTTCTCTAACAAGCCGGTCGCAACGTCGCAAAGCTTTTCCATCCCCTACATTGAACACTTCCAAGACGATGAGGAGGGGCGTTTGCGGCGCCAAGCTATTTCCATGGCGATTGACCGCGACGAAATTACGTCCACGGTATTCCACAAGACCCGCACGCCCGCTAAAGACTTCTCCGCTCCCGTTATCAACGGTTACACGGATAAACTAAAGGGCAATGAAGTTCTCCAGTTCAACCCGGAAAAGGCTAAAGAACTGTGGCAGAAGGCCGATGAAATCGCGAAGTTCTCTGGCACTTTTGAGATTGCTTACAACGCGGATGGGGGCCACCAGGGGTGGGCGGATGCCGTGTCGAACTCGATTAAGAACACGCTCGGCATTAACGCGCAGGGGAAGTCTTACCCAGACTTTAAGTCACTGCGCACCGAGATTACGGACCGCACTATTAAGACCGCGTTCCGCACCGGTTGGCAGGCGGATTACCCGGGCTTGTCAAACTTCCTCACACCAATTTTTAAAACCAATGGAAGTGCGAACGACGTGGATTATTCGAATCCCGAGTTCGACAAGCTTCTGAACGAAGGGGACTCGGCCACGTCGGTTGACGACGCGAACCAGAAGTACCAGCAGGCGGAAGAGATCCTCTTGCAGGAACTCCCCTCAATCCCCACGTGGTACGACAACTCAGTTGGCGCCTGGTCAACTAACGTCGACAACGTCGTATTCAACTGGCAGGGCGTGCCGGAAGCTTACAAGATCGTGAAGAAATAGCGGTTCTGTACCGTCTTTAAACACTGGGGGCGGCCAACTTGGCTCTTGCGAGCGGGCCGCCCCCACGTGTACACATTTTTTGTTTTCTACTTATTCAAAGGAAGTTCGATGCTGCGATATGTCGGCCGGCGCCTACTGCAGATGATTCCTGTGTTCTTGGGCGCGACTTTCCTGATTTTCGCCATGGTGTATTTGATGCCTGGTGATCCGGTGGTTGCGCTCGGTGGGGACCGGGGGATGACCCCAGAAATGCGCGCAGAGATAGCGTCTAAGTTCAACCTGGATAAACCGTTCTTGGTGCGCTACCTGCTTTATTTGAAAGGCGTGGTGACGTTCGATTTCGGCACCACGTTTTCGGGCCGTTCCGTTAACGAAGTGATGGCGGGCGCGTTCCCAGTAACCGTAAAACTGGCGGTTATGGCCCTTATTTTTGAGGCTGTGCTCGGCATAGGGTTCGGCCTGGTAGCTGGCTTGCGGCGCGGAGGCCTGTTCGATTCCACCGTTTTGGTGGTTTCGTTGCTCGTGATTTCCGTCCCCACGTTCGTAATCGGTTTCGTCCTCCAGTTCGTTGTGGGGGTGCAGTGGAAGCTGCTGCCCGCCACCGTTGGGCCAGATACGTCTTTTTACCGACTTTTAATGCCCGCGATCGTTTTGGGAGCCGTGTCTTTCGCATACGTCTTGAGGCTCACGCGCCAATCCGTGTCAGAGAACCTGTCGGCGGATTACGTGCGTACCGCACGGGCTAAAGGCATGGGGCGCACCGCGGTTATGAACCGTCACATTTTGCGTAACTCCCTGATTCCCGTGGTCACGTTCTTGGGTGGTGACCTGGGAGCGTTGATGGGCGGAGCGATTGTTACCGAAGGTATTTTCGCTATCAACGGTGTGGGTGGCACGATGTACCAGGCGATTGTGCGTGGGGAAGCCGCCACCGTGGTTTCATTCACCACTGTGCTGGTGGTGGTTTACATTATTGCGAACCTCCTGGTTGACCTGTTGTACGCAGCCTTGGATCCGCGGATCCGGTACTCCTAAGGAAGGGGATTTGAGCAATGGCTGATTTCAAAACTGTTTTACCGGGCCAGGAACACTACGTTAGCGATATTGACGAGACCGGTCTGGGGGCTGTGGACGCAGTTAGGGACGAGTCTGCGCCATCGTCCATGTGGGGGGAAGCGTGGAAGTACTTGCGGCGCCGCCCAGTGTTCTGGGTCTCCGCTGCTATCATCGCAGTAGCCGTGGTTGTTAGCGCATTTCCCAGTTTATTTACGGGCACTGACCCGGCGTACTGCGAACTGACGAAGTCTTTAGCAACCCCCGAACCTGGGCACTGGTTTGGTTTTGACCGGCAGGGTTGCGACGTGTACGCCCGCACCATTTATGGTGCCCGCGCCTCCGTTACTGTGGGGGTACTAGCCACCGCGATCGCCGTGATCGTCGGCGTGCTTTTCGGCGCGGTCGCCGGCTGGTTCGGTGGCGTGGTAGACACGATTCTGTCGCGTATCACCGACATTTTCTTCGCGATCCCATTTGTTCTGGCTGCGATCGTGGTGATGCAAATGTTCAAAGGCTCCCGCACGGTCGTGACCGTGGCCGTGGTGCTGGGAGCATTCGGGTGGACGCAGATCGCTCGGATTACCCGCGGGGCCGTTATGAGCATTAAGCAAAACGAATACATAACCTCTGCGAAAGCACTGGGCAGACCCGGGTTCTCCACCCTCGTCGCACACGTCCTGCCCAACGCGGCGGCACCCATAATCGTGTACGCAACGGTTGCGCTTGGCACGTTCATTGTGGCCGAAGCAACCCTTTCCTTCCTCGGGATTGGACTGCCACCCGACGTGGTGTCTTGGGGACATGACATAGACGCAGCCCAAGCTTCCCTGCGGACCCGTCCGATGGTGCTGTTCTACCCGGCGGGCGCACTGGCACTCACCGTTTTGAGTTTCATCATGATGGGCGACGTGGTGCGCGACGCTCTAGATCCAAAGGCACGAAAGAAATGAAAGAACTGTTAAAAATTACGGATTTGGAAGTAGCCTTCCAATCTTCCACCGGCATGGTGCCAGCGGTACGGAAAGCAAACCTCACGGTGTACCCCGGGCAGACGGTAGCGATCGTGGGTGAATCCGGTTCGGGTAAATCCACACTCGCCAGCTCCATCAACGGCCTCCTGCCCGGCAGCGGGCAAGTAACGGGCGGATCCATCCAGTTCGATGGGCGCGAACTCGTTGGGCTTTCAGAGAAGGAACTAATTGAGCTGCGGGGCAGTCAGATCGGCATGGTACCTCAAGATCCCATGTCGAACCTGAACCCCGTGTGGCGAATCGGAACGCAAGTTAAAGAAACACTCACCGCAAACAACATTACAAAAGGTAGTGCCGCCCACGAGCGCGTTGCCGAACTGTTGGAACAAGCGGGGCTGCCAGACGCGAAACGGCGGGCCAAGCAGTACCCCCATGAGTTCTCCGGCGGGATGCGCCAGCGGGCATTGATCGCCATTGGCCTGGCGGCGCGGCCGAAACTGCTGATTGCGGACGAGCCAACCTCCGCGCTGGACGTAACCGTGCAGCACCAGATTCTGGACCACTTGGAGCACCTGACGCACGAGCTTGGTACCGCGGTGTTGTTCATTACCCACGACTTGGGGTTGGCGGCAGAACGCGCTTCCCACCTGGTGGTGATGCACCGCGGCCGCGTCGTTGAATCGGGCCCGGCCCTACAGATTCTTCAGCAGCCTCAGCATCCGTACACGCAGCGTTTAGTTGCCGCTGCCCCATCGCTGGCGTCGCAGCGGATCCAAGCGGCACTCAAGCAGGGGGAGACCTCAGACGAATTATTGAATAAAAGCGTCGAAGGTTACGACTATACGCGCGAGATAATTCGCGTTGAAAAACTCGTTAAAGACTTTGATGTGCGCGGCCAAAGAGGGGCGGCATCCAAACTGCGGGCGGTGGACAACGTGTCGTTTACCGTACGGCAAGGTACCACGCTCGCGCTAGTGGGTGAATCTGGGTCAGGTAAATCCACGGTGGCGAACATTATTTTGAACCTCCTCAACCCCACGTCCGGGAAAGTGTTCTACAAGGGCACGGACCTATCGACGGTGGGAGAAACAGAACTGTTCAAAATGCGTTCCAAAATGCAGGTGGTGTTCCAAAACCCCTACGGTTCACTGGACCCCACATTCTCCGTTTACCGCTGTATAGAAGAGCCTTTGCGGGTGCATAAGCGCGGAAATAAGAAAGCGCGGCAAGAACGTGTGGCACAACTGTTGGATGCCGTTCAGCTTCCCCGGTCTGCGATGCGCCGCTACCCCGGGGAACTGTCGGGTGGGCAGCGCCAACGCGTTGCAATCGCCCGGGCACTCGCCTTAGGCCCCGAGGTGATTGTGCTGGACGAAGCCGTGTCGGCCCTGGATGTGCTGGTGCAAGAGCAGATTCTACAGCTGCTGTCGCGTTTGCAGACCGAACGGTTGCTGACGTACCTGTTCATCACTCACGACCTCGCGGTGGTGCGGCAAATGGCCGATGACGTGGTGGTGATGCAGCACGGCAGGGTCGTTGAGGCAAATAAAACTGATGAGCTGTTCAAAAACCCGCAGCGCGACTACACCGCTAACCTCATTAACGCGATTCCAGGTGGGTCAATCCGCCTGTGGGAGGGCAACTAAACACCGGTCTCTCCCCCGGGCTCACGCCTGACAATTAGGCAACACATGCGCTCCCAAATTGTCTAGGACGTTGAGCCCAGAACCCGCGGGTTGTAGCGGTTTTCTGGTGTTACCTGGGCCATAGCATAGAGTTTTACGTAACGCGTTGCTTGTTGCAGCGAAGTTTCGATCAACGATGATAGAGGTCCGAGGTATGCCGGTTGCCGTAACTTTCACTCCGGGTGAGCACATTATTGGTGGTTCACTCTTCATAAGCGCGTTAGTGGGTTTACTCCCGCTGCTCGTGTTCTTCATTCTCCTGGGTGTTTTTAAAGTTAAAACCCACTGGTGTGCACTCATTTCACTGGCGACCGCACTGGTGGTGGCTGTGATTGGGTTCAAAATGCCGGTTTCCCTGGCTTTACTTTCTGGTTCCCAGGGTCTGGCGTTTTCTTTTACTCCCATTTTGTACATCATCATCACTGCCGTTTGGCTTTATAACCTGTCTGAGGGCAGTGGCCGATCCGCGGACGTGCGCGCCGCGTTCAACGTGGTCGGAGCCGGAGACCGGCGGATACAGGCGCTTTTGCTTGCTTTTAGTTTCTGCGGAATCCTCGAGGGCCTAGCGGGCTTCGGTGCGCCCGTCGCGATCGTGTGCGCAATGCTCGTGGCGATCGGGGTGGAACCCATCAAAGCGGCGGTCGTGACGATCACTGGTAACGCAATCAACGTTGGTTTCGGTGCCGTGGCCATCCCGGTTACTACCGCCGCGGGAATCGGGGAGCAAAACCCCCTCGAGGTAGCCGCACAAATGGGAATCATCACCCCGTTCATCGCCGGGTTCGTCCCCCTGGGCCTGCTGGTACTTCTCGATGGGAAACGGGGGTTAAAGCAGCTTTGGCCCGTGGCACTAGCATCCGGAATCGTGACGGCGCTCGGGCACTGGGCGGTCGCCACCTACTTCTCGTATGAACTCACCGCGATCCTCGCGTCCCTCCTCGGGTTCGCCGCGGTCACCGGCTTGCTGCAAGTGTGGAAACCCACCACGCCCGAAACCGAACGCACGCAAACAGATGCGAAACTCACCGGCAAACGCGCTACCCTCGCACTAATGCCCTACTGGCTGGTGGTGCTGGTGTTCGGGGTGGCGAAACTGTGGACCATCGGGTTCGACTTGCCGGCAGCGTTGAAAGCTACGGATATCAAGTTCGGCTGGCCCGGTTTGGACGGGCACCTGCTCACCGCAGATGGGGCGGTGAACCCCTCCACCCAGTTCTCCCTGGCGACACTGAGTTCACCCGGCACCCTCATTGCCCTCACCGCAATCGTCGTAACCTTCGTATACGCCAAAACGGCGAACAAGCAGTTCCCATTCACTGTTGGACAAGGTTTCAAAACCCTGGGCACCACCATTTATGGTCTGCGCATCGCAATCCTCACGATCGCCACGGTGATGATGCTGGCGTACGTCATGAACTTCTCGGGCCAAACCGGGGTTATTGGCGCGTGGATGTCCGGTGCGGGCGGCGCGTTCGTGCTGATCTCCCCCGTGCTCGGGTGGATCGGCACCGCCGTAACTGGCTCCGCCACATCCGCAAACGCCCTGTTCGCCGACCTGCAAACCACTGCGGCACACACCGTTGGGGCGAACCCGTCCCTCCTGCTGTCCGCAAACACAATCGGTGGCGGGATCGGCAAGATCGTGTCACCCCAGAACCTCGCGATCGCAGCTGGGGCAATTGACAAACCGAACTCCGAACCCGAACTGCTGCGCCGTCTAGCCCCAATCTCCGCGTTAATGCTCGTGGCACTTGCGCTGCTGGTCGGCCTGCATCACGTCATTTAGAACCTCCAGATAGTCAACCTCCTCGAAAGGAAAACGGTATGAAAATCGCACTCTTCGCGACGTGCATTTCAGACGTCATGTTTCCGCAAGCCGCGCAGGCCACAGTGCATTTGCTGCGGCGGTTAGGGCACGACGTTTACTTCCCCCAGCAGCAAGGGTGCTGCGGCCAAATGCACATTAATACGGGGTATTACGACGAGGCCTTACCGCTCATCAAGAACCATGTGGACACGTTCAAACCCGTGCTTGACGGGCAGTGGGACGCGATCGTGGTTCCGTCTGGTTCGTGTACCGGTTCGATCCGCCACCAGCAGGCTCTGGTAGCGAATTCGCTTGAGGAACACCGGCTCGCTAAAGCCGCGCAGCGGATCGCGGACCTCACCTACGACCTGCCGGAACTGCTGATCGACGTGTTGGGCGTGGAAGATGTGGGCGCGTACTTCCCACACAAGGTCACGTATCACTCCACGTGCCACTCACTGCGGATCACAAAGCTGGGGGACAAACCTTACCGGCTGTTAAACAAGGTGGGTGGGTTAGAGCTTATCGACTTGCCGGACGCCAGTGCGTGCTGCGGTTTCGGGGGCACGTTCTCCCTCAAGAACGCGGACGTGTCTACCGCGATGCTGGCGAAAAAGATGGCGAATATTCAGTCTACGGGCGCGGAAATGGTGGTCGCGGGTGACTACTCGTGCCTCATGCATATTGGGGGCGGTCTTGCCCGTGCTAATGCGGGGATTCGTGCGATTCATATTGCGGAGGTACTGGCTCCCACTCAGGATGAACCGTGGGCAGCTCCGGAGACGACAACGAAAGTGGGGGTATAACACCAATGTTGGTTGAACTATTGGCGCAAAAGCATTCTGGGAAGAAAACGGGCAGCGCGCATTCTTCTGAGCAGCCGCAGTCTTGGACACCGGGCGTGCCAATTCCGGACGACCCGTTGCGGTGGGGAGAGTACTTCGCGTCTTCGGCTAAACGGCAGATGCAGAACACGCAGTTGCGGCGAAATATCGGGCATGCGACGAACACGATTCGGAACAAACGCGGTCAGCGCGTAGACGAAATGCCGGATTGGGAACAGTTGCGGTTAGCTGCCGGGGCGATTAAGCAACGCACGCAAGCGATGCTGCCGGAGTTACTGGAGCAGTTCGAAGCGAACGTGAAGAAGAACGGGGGGATTGTCCACTGGGCTCGGGACGGTGAGGAAGCATGCCGGATCGTGTCTGGGATCTTGCAGGATAAAGGCGTGGACGACGTGGTTAAGGTCAAGTCCATGGCGACGCAAGAGATTAACCTCAACGAGCATTTAGAGAAGCTGGGGATCAGCGCGTGGGAAACAGACCTGGCGGAAATGATTGTCCAGTTGGGTGAGGACATGCCGTCGCACGTGGTGGTTCCAGCGATTCACCGTAACCGCGCGGAAGTGCGAGAAATTTTTAAAGCAAAAATGCGCAATATTCCGAATGATATTTCAGCGCAGCCACGCGAGTTGACGATGGCGGCGCGCGCGCACTTGCGGCAGAAGTTCTTGGATGCGAAAGTGTCCATTTCGGGTGCGAACATGGGGATTGCGCAGACGGGTACCCTGTCGGTTTTTGAGTCTGAGGGTAACGGCCGGATGTGTTTAACTCTGCCGGAAACGCTGATTACCGTGATGGGGATTGAGAAGCTGGTGCCGTCTTATCGTGATTATGAGGTGTTCACCCAGCTTCTGCCTCGTTCGGCGACGGGTGAGCGGATGAATCCGTACACGTCGATGTGGACGGGGGTGCATGAGGGAGATGGGCCAAAAGAGTTCCACTTGATCCTCATGGATAATGGTCGCACGCGAGTGTTGGCGGACGAGGTGGGGCACGAGGCGCTGTCGTGTATTCGCTGCGGAGCGTGCTTGAATATATGCCCGGTGTACGAGGAAGTCGGGGGCCACGCCTACAACTCGGTGTATCCGGGGCCGATTGGGATTTCACTTACCCCGCAGATGGTGGATGGGTTCGACCATTCGGATCCGGATTCAACCCTGCCGTTCGCATGTTCTCTGTGCAACGCGTGCGCGGATGCGTGCCCGGTGCATATTGACTTGCCGGGCATTATTGTGGAGAACCGCCGTAAGTACCAGGATGCGGGTCGCAAGGGGATCCCTTCGGGTTGGGATTTGGCGATGCGGGCGGCGTCGCAGGTGATGCGCAGTGGGCAGCGGATGGAAACCGCTGGGAACGCAGCTTCGCTGGGTAACATTTTGGGTGGTAAGGCCGGTAAGATCGGTCCGCTTCCCCTGCCGGTGGTGTCCACTTGGACGCGTTCGCACGATATTCCGGTGCCGCCGAAACAGACGTTCCGTTCGTGGTGGAAGGAGCAGAACTAGCATGCGGACTATGGCTGAAGATAATGTGGCGAAAGCAGAGGTGCTACGGCGCATACGCCACGCACTGCGGGATAATCCGATTACGCCCGTGCAGGTATCTCGAGATTATATTCAGGAGGGGGAGAACGCGCCTGGTTCAGACCCGGTGATTGACGTGTTTGTAAAGGCGTTGGAGGATTACAACGCGCACGTGCAGATCACGGACGAGAAGGGTGTGCCTGCGGCGATTCAAAAGGCGCTTGAGGGGGTGGCTACCGCGGTGATTCCACGAGGGTTACCGCAAGAGTGGCGGGCTGGTTTAGACGCGGTGACGGTGACGGTTGAACAACCTGAGGCACCGCTCACGAACCACCAGCTGGATCAAATTGACGCGGTCGTCACAGCGTCGCGGTGCGCCGTGTCGCACACGGGGACGATCATGCTGGACGGCACTGAAGATCAGGGTCGGCGGGCCCTCACGCTCGTACCCGACACACACGTGGTGGTGGTGCGTGGGGACCACGTGTTCCCCACGGTCCCTCAGGCGGTGAAACTGTTGGGGGAGCATCCGACGCGTCCAACTACGTGGGTGGCGGGCCCGTCTGCCACCTCGGACATTGAGTTGATCCGTGTGAACGGGGTTCATGGGCCCCGGAACCTGCACGTGGTGATAGTCCGTTAGGCGGCGAATTGGTTCTTTTCTAGATTCAGGTTGTGCCACCGGCGCGTTACACTAAAGGCGCGCCGGTGGTTTTTACCCACTTCCTGGGTGAGGTTTTCTCGTAGGGGGCGGAGGTTCTCTAGGGGCCGGGCGTAACTGCTAGGGCCGGGCGTAACTGCCCCAGGTCCCCGGGGCAGCAACTACAAGAAGCAGCGGCAAATACACCAGGCGTCGGCAGCTACACGACGCGGCGGCTACTGGGCGTGGTTTAGGGCAGGAGGATTTCGGTGGAGCACGGTTATACGAGTGATAAGCAGAAGTATTTGATGCGCATGAAGCGTATTGAGGGGCAGGCGCGGGGGATTCACCGGATGATCGATGAGGATGTGTATTGCATTGACGTGCTCACTCAAATTTCTGCGATGAAATCTGCGTTAGAGAACGTGGCGTTGCACTTGTTGGAAGACCACATGGATCATTGTGTGCGGCACGCTGCGCAGGCGGGTGGGCCGCAGGCCGATGATAAACTTGCGGAAGCCATGCAGGCGATAACGCGCCTCGTGAAATCTTAAATCCGTCCCACGCAAGACCGTTTCAGTTTTTGAGATGATAATGCTTCTATTATGCTGCTGCGCAACCATTGTGCTATGTCTCATGATCATTCTCATTCACATGCGGGCGCTGCGGGAGTGCGGCCGTTAGCGATCGTTCTGACGCTCACCGCCACGGTGTTCGCTGCGGAGCTGGTGGGTGCGTGGTGGACCAGTTCGCTGGCGCTAGCTGCGGACGCTGGGCACATGTTTGTCGATTCGATGGGCCTGGTGATCGCCCTGGTGGCCGCGGTTCTTTCACGCCGGCCCCGCAGTGATGAGTACACGTGGGGTTTTGTCCGTGTCGAAGCGGTTTCTGCTGCGTTTCAGGCGGGTATCCTCATGGTTGTTTGCGTGTGGGTGGCGTACGAAGCCATCACCCGGTTTTTCGAACCTGCGCACGTGTTGGCGCCGCAAATGGCTGTTTTTGGGGTTGTTGGTTTGCTGGCGAACGCGGTGGGGTTAGTGATTTTGCTGTCGCATCGGGATCAGAGTTTAAATTTGCAGGCCGCTTTTCTTGAGGTTCTTAATGACGCCTTAGGTTCGATTGCTGTGCTGGTGGCAGCGGGCGTTATCTACTGGACGGGCTGGGCGGCTGCAGACCCGATTGCGTCGTTGATTATTGCGTGTCTGATGGGGCCGCGGGCTGCGCGGATGTTTGTGCGGGCGGTTAATGTGTTGCTTGAGAAAACTCCGGAGGGTTTGGATTTGCAGCAGGTGCGGGAGCATATGATGCGCATTGAGCATGTGATTGATGTGCACGATATGCATGGGTCCACGGTTTCGACGGGGTTGGTGGCACTCACTGCGCACGTGACGGTGGATCCGCGTTGCTACCGGGATGGTTGTGGGCCAGATGTGTTGCATAAGCTGCAGGATTGTTTAGCGGAGCATTTTCCCGTTGCGGTGGAGCACTGCACGTTCCAGTTAGATACTCCTACACATCGGGATCATGAAACTCTGACGCACCACACTTAAGTAGCAAGTTTAGGACCTGTTGCCGTCCACCTGGGCAGTGCTTCCACTCTTGTAGATTTTTCCTTCTCGAGCGAAGTCGGTGCTTTCGGCAGGGTTTGGATGCACACTTGAATGCGGTGCTTCCGGCAGGGATTGGACACATACTGTGCACCGGCCGGGGCTGCTCATAGCTTGGAGGGTCACGGCGGCGCGGCCATGCGTGTTAATTTCCATGAGGCCTTCTAGAACTCCCTGGTGAATCGCACACACCAGCGGCATCTGGTTGCGTTCCTGTTTCCCACTGCCACTCGCGCTGCGTGCCGGCCCGATCTGCCCGCGGATCGGGCAGTGCCGAAGCTCGATCACACCGGGCTGCTGACCCATTGTGGCTGCGTACCCTAGGGATGAGAGAAACATCCGCAGTTGAGTAACACACTGATTTAAGTTCAGCTCGCTGCCCTCACCTGGCCGCGTGGATACGGAAGCGTCCGCCCCAGTCTGCGCAGGCTTCTTAACCGAATCGCCCACCCCTCCGGCCTGGGCAGATTTCTTTCCTGAGCCGTCCACTCCCCCAGTCTGCGCAGGCTTCTTAACGGAATCATCTGCGCTGCGCTGTGTTGGTTCAAAGGTTGCGGCTGGTTCTGCTTTCGCAACTCGGTGTGCCCACCGGTGTCCTACGGATCGGGCGGCGGCGTACGGGTCTGTGCTCGTGTCTTGCAGGTAGTCGGCAACGGCAGCGCACATGGTGGCGAACTGCATTGCGAAACCATCTAGCGAGGCGGGAGCCACGGCCTCATACACCCAAGATGGACGGCCCCGACCCGTTGGATTTTGCCGTGACCGGACCACTAACCCGTTTTCAACTAGCGCGTTCAACGTGTCGCGAACTGAGTTCGGGTGCACGCCCTGAATCTTAGCGATCCGCGCTACGGTGAGTGGTTCCACCGCGTCGGACAGTGCGGTGAGGGTAGCGTTTTGCGCGGGGCTCAGCGCCGCCACATTCCCCAGGATCTCCCCCAGGTCCCCTACCTGCGTTTTCTCTTCCACTGCCGTCTCTTCTCACGCCGCGTATCGAACGTTCTTGACCCCGTATTCCAGCTACTGTTATTTGAGCTACCGTTTCCGCACAGTCCCCACGGCACTTTTGCACCGTGGGGACGTTACGCGTTTCAGTATCTGGTATCTAATTTACCGTTCATCACCAGAATCTGGCTCCTCAAACGGGGGTTGATCTGTACCATAATTACCCAGATCATTCTTCCCCTGAGGCGCTTGCTCGCCTTGCCACCCCTGCTTTCCTTGCGAGTTGTGCTCACCTTGCGGATTCTGCTTCTCTTGAGGCGCTTGCGCACCTTGCGAATCCTGAGACGCTTGTGTTTGCCACGGTGCGGGTTTGTGTGGCGGGCGTGCGAAACGGTTTTTCACTGATTCAAACTTACGTTGCAGTTCGTCCGTTCGGGGCAGCCCGGCTACCACTAGATCAGTTTCACTAAATGTGTGGAAGAACCGGCCGGTGGGCCTGGTGACTATGCGGGCAAACAGGTTCGAGACGAATGAGAAGTTCCGGATCAACCACGGCACTCCCCAGCTTTGCACTGCGAAAATAACTGCTGCGTAAATAGCGAGGATCAAAACCGCGGAGGCACTGAGCTTGAACGAGATCGCCCCAATATTCAGCAGCTCTGTGGCCAGTGTTGGCATACCGTCCAGTACGAAGCTGAAGGTTAGTACCGCCAGGATGCCTCCCACTGCGAACACGGCGATGTCAGTTAGGTAGCTCTTCCATGATGTGTCGAAACCTCGTAGTCGCGTACGCACGTATATTGTGACTGCAATAAACACTAGAAGGATCACAATCAGGATCAGCGTCAGCGTGGGCGACAAGCCCCAGATGCTGGCGTACTGCATATCCCCATCGGTTTTAGTAACAGCCGTTCCGAGTATTAACGCGGGCGCGGCGAGAAGTAGGTTCACAAACAGTAAGACCGTGGCGGCGATGAGCGCAATGTAGCTTTCGCCAGATTCGCCTGCAATTATGGCGCTGCCCAGAATCAACACGAACAAGGTCACAATAACCACCAGGGAGCTCATGAGGTACGTGCCGACAGCGGGTTTGCAGTAACGCCATGCGCGCACCACCTTGTTTGGGCCGGGCGCATCCTTCAGTCCCGTCTTCGAACCCACGCGTATGACGGTGACTGCCGCGATAATCAGTAACCAGAACAGTGGGCGTCCGTAGTCGGGATGGAAGGTGGTAGTGGAGTCTAGTGAGCTGCCAATCAGCTGCAAAATGGCGTATATCAAGTACGCGCTGAGCCAGGTGGAAACAATAGCTGTTCCGACTTGCGCAGTTTTTTCAAGAGGATCGCGCGAAACCACGCGTTTTCCCACTGCTGCGGCACAGAAGAACGCCACCGCAGTGAAGGTAACTAGAAATACTTGCACGGTTGCGGTGGACTGCATGCTCGCGCCAAAACTTTCAAGTAGCCCAGTCGGATCAATGTTGCTGGGCACCAATTCGGCACCAAGTTTGCCACCAAACACGAAGTTGAGTAACAGAAGTGCGCCTCCGAAGTAAGTGGACGCACTCGGAGGATTATCACTGGCGAAACTAAACGCCACAAGCACAAGCAAGACCACCAGGGGCGCTAGCACCAGGGTCAAGCCGATCAGCGTCCCGGCTTTGAAACTGCCACCCAGATCCGTGTTCTGCGCGTTGTGCGATTGCTGCGCCTGGAACCCGGCTTGTTGCCACGGATTGTTTTGCTGTGCCGCATTCTGCGCACCGGCTTCCACTTGCTGCGCTTCATTTTTCACCGCGCCGGCGTCAGGTTCCATGTGCTCTCGGCTGGTTTCGACCCGCTCATCTCTGGTTTCCGCGTGCGAAGGCCGAATCTCTGCTTCCTGATCGCTACGCTCCGCGTGTTTTGGTCGGCTCGGTGGCGGTGGGGGTGGTGGGGCGGGTTCCGCATCCCGGTTCGATGCATTGTCGAAGGGGTGCTCTTGCGAATTCTCCTCAGTCATACTTCTACTCCACTTTCACGAAAACTCGGTTCAATCAGTATAAAGGCTCACCCAGAAGCAACCTTACCTAGCTTCAGGTCACTGTTTCACTCGTGTTCACCACTGAATCGTTTCCGCCCAGCACTTTTCCGCTGCTTGAGCACTCTTCAGCGCGCCCGTAATCTTCCCACGTGTCAATATCCATTTGCGCGTCGTCGTCAAGCTCCAGCGTGCGCAGCCGCATGGGGGCAACGAACCGTTTTACAGATACGTTCCGCACTTGCCCACCTCGTTTTTCAATTTCTTTCTTGAGGGACTGCGTGCGGTATGCCGCCAGTAGGTGCTGCGCATAGTTGCCGGTTCCTATGGCGCAAACACCGTCGGCAGTGCACGCGTGGAGTGCGTCAATTAGCTGGGTTGCGAGTTGGGCGGAGAACGGGGCGTCGCACGTGGTTACAAAAACGGCTTCGCAGTTATTTAGAGCCTTTAACCCCACGGCGAGCCCGGCTAAGGGTCCGCCGTGTGGCGGGTTTTCTAGTGCGCGTTGAACTCCTGGGGGTACGTCTACGTTTTCGGGGGCTATTACAGCAATGTTGGGGGCGGTGAATCCGGATTTGAGGAGCCCGTCGAGCACGTGGTCGAGGAGTCGTTTTTGCGCTAGTTTCAGGTTTGGTTTTGACTGTCCTCCAAGGCGGCGGCCGGTTCCGCCGGCGAGTACGATCGCTCCCACTTGTGTACTGGGCCATCCGGGTTGTTTCCGCATCGTGGCTCCGTTCGGTGTTTAGGGCGTGCGTCAGCGGCAGGTCCCTGTTGGGGGTCCGCAGTTATGTTTGCCATAGCGTAAGTACGTGTTCAGAGGGCGCACCTATTGTAGATGCGCCCTCTGGTTTCACGCTATCTCACCTGCTTTATCCAGGTGGGAAGTGCGTTTAGTTATTTGGTTACTGCACGCGTTCTGCGCTGCGTCCGATTGAACGCCAGTCGCTTTGGATCCGCACGCATATCGGTGGTTCGGTTCCGAGTACGGAATCGAGTTTTTGTATCGCTCGTGTCACGTCGGCACGCACCTGTTCGGGTGGCGCGCCTTTGTGGGTGGATACGCGCAGGAGGATCGAGTCGTCTCCTTTCACGTTGTAGGCTTGTGCGCCTACTCCCACTATCCACTGGTTGTCTTCCAGCTCGTGGTGCACGATGTCGCGTACAAAACCGATGTTTGTGCGGGTTCGGCCCTCAGTGTTTTCGGACTGTTGCCGGCCGACGCGGCGGGATTTGCCGCCACCTTGACCGAAAATCGCAGTCAGCATAAGGATCACTATGATCACGGCGATAGCCACTGCGGCTACTCCTATCCAGGAGGTGTTCGCGTTGATTATCGTTTGTTCGTGAATGCTAGCGATCCATTCAGTTGACGTTTGAATGGTGTCTTCCCACATTTTGAGGGCTTGGTCCATCGCAAACGTGAGGATCAGTGCAACGCTGATGGCGAGCATTATTAAACCAACGATTCCGAGGAATAGCCGGTTCAGTGTTCTGGGGTAGTGCCTCATTAGTTCGGTACCCTCCCTCGCTCGTTTATCCGCACGGTTGCGTTCACTTGTTCAGCGAATCCGAGTGATTCGATTTGTTTCTGGACGGCACTTTGAATCGCTTGCTTATCTACTGCTTGCCCAGAAGTGGGGGTTACGGTTACTTCCGCGGTGCGGGCGGAGAGTCGGGTGGTTACTTGCCCGGCTGGTAGCCCTGCCACTTCACGTGCAGTTTTCGATAGCGCGGAGGCGATTACCCTGTCGTCTACCACAAATGCTGTTCGCTGGTCATTTAACCCGTGCCAGTCGAGGCGTCCGGGTTTCAGAGCAACGATGATCAGGAAGAGCCCAATCAGCGCGGCGATAACAGCAACTGTGATGATCGCTGCTGGAGCGCCGTAACTACCTGGGTTTTTAATGGCCTCAGCCATTTGTGGTGGGGATGCCAGTAGTGGTTTTGTGTTCGCCATGTAGAGAATGGTTTCTACAGCTAACCAAGTTGCCAGCACCCCGACAATGAGGGCTACTACGCCTGTTAGTACTGCTCGTGGGGAGTGCGTTTCACGACGAATCATGTAGTTGACATGCCGGTTATTCATCGCACCCTCCTTTTCGGCTTGTTGTCCGCCCACACGCCGTTGATGTCGACGTTGATCGCACCCACCGCGTGGCCACCAGTGTGGTCCACCGCGGTTTTCATCCGGGTGCGGGCCGCGTCTACTACCTCAAAAATCGTGTTTGAACCAGCTGCGACATCGTCAACTTGATCGGCGCGGACGGGCGTTTGTATCTGCAGGCCCAGGCGAGAACCGTCGTCAACCAGGTTCACAGTGATTTGTGAGCTGGGGACGCGGAACTCTTTTTGGGCTGCAGCCAAAGCCACTGAGCGCAGTGCTTTCGCGCGGACAGTGGTGTGCCCTTTACTGGTCTTATTCACGCCGCCCCCTAATCGGACGTCGTTGATCGGTTACCCGCCAGCGAATCCGTAAGGTCGCGCACGTCAATGTCACCAGCTAGCACTTTACCAAGTAGTCCGCCCACTGCCATGAATACGACGGTGAGTAGGAAAGGCCAGAAACCCAGCACCACTGCGACGACCGCTAGGATGGCGCCGGCAAACATGCCTGCTTGAGTATGGTTCACTTTACGCGCTCACTTTTCTTTGGTTCGTCTTTTTTGTCGTCTTCTTCTTCGTCGTCCTTATCGTCCAACTCGGGAATGTAGACGTCTGCAACTTCAATGTTCACTTCGGTAACTTCCAGGCCAGCGATGTCCTGGATCCCGTCGATGATGTGTTTGCGAACCTTGTCCGCCACTTCGTACACGGGGTACGGGTACTCAGTTACGATTGTGAGGTCAACAGCGGCCTGCTCTTCGCCTACCTCAACGGAGATGCCCTGCTTAATGTTCTCGTTTGCTCCCACTAGGTCGCGGGCGGAGCCGAGTGCGCGAGAGAACGCGCCACCTACGTCGTGCACACCCTCGATCTTGTGCACTGCCAAGCCAGCGATTTTTGCTACAACCTGATCAGCGATAGTGGTCTTACCATTCTTTTCCTGACCAATCTTTGGCGCTACCTCTTTGCCAGCCGGATCCTTCTTGGCAACGTCCTTAACTACCCCTCCGTTAGGGCCTGGTTTGACATCTTTTTTCTCAGACATTTTCACTCCGAATCTCAATGGTTTCCGAGGTAACACATTGTGTGATACCCAGTACACTTTTAGCCTATCGCCTTTATTTAATAACTGCTACCCTAAGAGTCTTAACTTCGAGATTCTTGTGCTCTAAGCGGAAAACTTCCGCAAGTAACGCCCCCGGCCGCCTTTTCTTCCAAATCTTCACCATCGCTCCCTGCGTGTGTAAGAGCCATTCGGATTCAGAATATGGTCCTTATCTTCAGCGTTCCTCATATTAAATGCTCTTCATGTTCTATGTTCTTCATATTCAAAAGGTCTGTTTCACAAGACCGTTCCCTATTATCCAGTAATAATTATTTTCTTTTTGCCTGAGGGATCCGCGAACCCTAAAGCAATTGATCTAAGCGCTACCCCAGGGCCGCAGTCGGGTTCCTCATACGCATCAATTCGTTGCGAGGACCCGGGTTCCACTGGTTGCGAGGATCCGGGTTCCACCCCATCACCTGGGCTGCAACCGCGTGCGTCAAGCCCGTAAAGTGGGTCGCCTTCTATCGGAGCTCCAAGAGCTGCGCAGTGCAGGCGAATCTGATGGGTGCGTCCAGTTATTGGAATCGCTAGGTACTGGGTAGATTTCTCCGCCCCAATTTGATCGTTCGGCATTTGCCCGTTCGACGCAGTCTCTTGCGAATTCACCCGGTACGGTGAAGTCGCCACTCCGGCCTCTCGCAACGACATAGCCCCCGTCTCAGTCGTGCGGTACGATGCAGTCTTTTGTGAACTCACTTGCGGTAGCGGTGCGAAAAGTGTTGTAGCGTTACTCGCTCCGGTACCTACCCGCATCCGCATGCGCTCTGGGTCGCGTTCAATGCGGCTCCGCACCTCCAGCCAATACGTATCCAAAGCCAAATTCTCCCAAAACTTCTTGAAAGCACCAGCTTCGGTCAGGTCGCACAACACGGGGTACTTATGTCTAATCGTTTCAAAATCAACTGTGCGAACGGAAATCTGCGGGGCCTCCAAATCGAATGCGGGGGCACGCAGCGCGTAAGCCTTAGCGACTTGCCGAGTTTCAAACTGGCGTTGCAGCGCCGCCCGGGTAGAGGCCCGCGTTGAGCAAAGCACCAAACCAGAAGTCAATCGGTCTAACCGGTGGGCCGCCACAATCTGATCGTTGTGTTCTTGCCGGCGCAACGCCACAGTCAGTGACCTCGCCACGTATGCGCCACGCGGCATCGTGGCGATACCCGCTGGCTTATCTGCCACCAGCCACCCATCACCGCGCGCAACAACTGGGATTTCAATGGGAGCACGCACTTCGTCCGCAATCGGCCGGTAAAGCCACACGCCCCGGGTTAGCACAGCTGCTGGTGCAGTAGCTGGGATCGGCTGCCCCCAGCGGTCGACAGCCCAGCCGCCCTCAAAAATCTGATCTAACTGGGTGGGCGACAAGGTGGGGTAACGCTGCGCGAACCAATCGCGAACACTACCTTCCAGCGGAATCTGGTGAGCGCGCGGATGCCACACGCGCGTAGGGTATACCCCGCGGTACGCAGGCGGAGTGCGCGTCATGTCCCTGCTTTCACTACTACTCGTATTGTTTCTCTCTCTAGTACTCATATTGTTTCTTCAGCACCCGCACGATTAACAGTGGGATCGCGATGGAGTCAACACCGACACATTAGCGGCAGATGCCACACCGGCAGATTAGCAACAGATTCCACACCGGCAGATTAGCGGCAGATTAATTGAATTGCGGCGAACTCAACACGCGATCATTGATTAAAACAGGCGTGGTACTTTGCAAATCTTTAGTGTGCGGGATACTTTGACCCTATACCGATTTTATCGTTGAAGCCTGAGGAATTATGCATGTCTAAGCCAAGAAGCAGCACTGGCGCGCCGGGCGAAGAGAACCTTCACCGAAGCCTACGCGCTCGCCACCTGAACATGATCGCGATTGGTGGTGCGATTGGTACGGGCCTGCTAGTTGCATCCGGTGGGTCTATTTCAACAGCCGGCCCCGGTGGAGCGCTCGTAGCTTACGGTGGGATCGGCATAATGGTGTACCTGCTGATGCAGTCGCTTGGCGAAATGTCCACGTGGCTACCTACCTCAGGTTCGTTCGAAACGTGGGCAACCAGGTGGGTGAGCCCCTCATTCGGTTTCGCACAAGGTTGGAACTACTGGTTCAACTGGGCAATCACGGTGGCGGCCGAACTGGTAGCAGTTGCGATCGTGATGCGGTACTGGTTGCCGGGCGTGCCCGCTTGGGTGTGGTCCGCCATTTTTCTCGCGCTCCTATTTTTGGTGAACGCGTTCACCGTAAAAGGATTCGGGGAAACCGAGTTCTGGTTCTCCTTAATTAAAGTGGTCACAGTTATTATTTTCTTAGCCCTGGGGGTCACCATGATTTTAGGGATCATTGGTGAAAGCCCAGGCTTTTCCAATTGGACCACGGGGGACGCCCCGTTTGTTGGGGGGTTCTTCGGCACTTTCGGGATCTTCATTATCGCTGGCTTTTCTTTCCAGGGCACGGAGCTTCTGGCTGTTGCTGCTGGGGAGGCCGATGATCCTGAGAAAACAATTCCCCGGGCTGTGCGCGCCGTGTTCTTCCGGATCACACTGTTTTACATCGGGGCAATCATAGTGATCGGTTTCTTACTTCCGTACACTGACCCCCACCTGCTTGCCTCCGACGTGGAGGATGTGGCGGTGTCACCATTTACCCTCATTTTTGAAAGAGCCGGTATTTTAGGGGCAGCAACCCTCATGAACGCCGTAATCTTAACCGCCATTCTTTCGGCTGGTAACTCCGGCATGTACGCATCTTCGCGGATGCTGTACTCGATGGCGGTTTCCGGTAAAGCACCCAAGATTTTCACGAGGGTGAACAGCCGTGGGATTCCCATGTACGCGTTGATCGCAACCACTGCGGTGGGTGGGTTCGCGTTCCTAACCTCGTTAATTGGTGATGGTGCCGCATATTTGTGGTTGGTGAGTGTTTCTGGTTTAGCGGGGTTCGTCACCTGGGCGGGCGTAGCTTGGTGTCACTACAAGTTCCGACGCGCGTTCTTAGCGCAAGGACACAAGTTGAGTGAGCTACCATTTAGAGCACGGTTCTACCCGGCAGGCCCGATCGTGGCGCTAGCTATGGTGCTGGTCGTGATTATTGGGCAGAACCACGAACTCTTCCGTGGTACCGCGTCATTCACCTCCGTGCTGTCGACATACATTGGTTTGTTCGCATTCCTCGCATTGTGGGGCGGACACAAACTAGTGACCCGCAAACCTAAAGTACGTGCGCAAACAGCCGACCTCTCGCGAACAGACAAGACCTCAACAGACGTCGTTTCTAATGCAACGGACTCAAAAGGTACTACTCCGAAGAGGCTCCAACAATAGGGACGGCATGAGAGGATAGGTGCTATGCACCGTCCATGCATAACGATCGAGAAGCTTCAGCAAGGATACGGTCGAACCACCGTACTTGAAGGAATCTCCACCGAACTTTCATGTGGAACGATTGCACTGCTCGGAAAAATGGCGCTGGGAAAACAACGCTCCTACGAACGCTCGCCGGCCAACTAAAACCTCAAGTCGGCCGCATCCTACTAAATGGGGCTGATGTTTACACCAACAGAGACACGACCATAACCAGTCGTATCGGTTATCTTCCCCAACGCATGAGCTACGACCCACGCCTACAGGTCTCCCAGTTCCTAGCGTACGTAGCTTGGATGCGCGGTATCACCAGGAAATCACTTACCTCGGAGATAGAGCTGGCGCTGCATAGATTTGAAATAACGAAGCTTACCCACGATAAAATGGGCAACCTATCAGGCGGCCAGCTACGTCGAGTTGGGCTTGCTTTAGCCACTATAGGTGAACCTGATTTTCTGATCCTAGACGAACCTTCCGTCGGTCTCGACCCCGTGCAAAGACTACAATTTCGCAAGTACCTCCAAGCCGACTTAGCACCTATAGTGCTCATCTCCACACACCTGCTTGAAGATGTTCAACATATAGCAAACCGGGTCATTGTGCTCCACAATAAACAACTACATTTCGACGGCACAGTAACCAACCTCGAATCTGCTGCTCAAAACAGCATAGTTGCAAATATGAGCAAAGCAGAAGCAGGCCTAGCGCAAATTTTGAACGAGTAGCAGAAGAGAACTTTATTCCACATTCCTAGTTTTATTACAAGAGCATGACCTCGCAAACACCACCCACATTTATCCGACTGAAAAACCTCGCATTGCTTTATGCAATATCCACGACGGCGGCCTGCGCCCTCCTTTTATGGCAGCGTAACAACTGGCTTGTTTCCCCTACGGCAACTGCCTCTATGGGATTACTGCCCCTACTTTTCTTGAGCCCAATATTTGCTTCTATCCAATGTCATATAAGTCGCGGACAGGCATCACTAAACCTACGCAATTGGATGAGGTTTACCCCTCGCAAGAAACTACAAGCTAATCTAAGCACCATCAGCCCTGTGCTCCTAGTCGCATTCTTATGCGCCCTCAGCCTCGTGGTTTTCGCCAACATTATTTCATATAAGGAAATGAGCAGTCCCGACGCAATTCCAATATGGGGACCCATCGCAGGCTACCTAGCGTTAATGCTGCTATCCATATCCTGCGGTCACGTTATCACCGCACTCGCGTTACCCCGTACCGTATCCCCGGTGCTCGCATTTATCCTAAGTTTTGCAGCCGGATTGTTCTGCACTCAATATGGAACTACGGAACCCTACCAAGACATTGATAAAAGGACGTTACTTGCGCTAGTTACCGCTACTATTGCTATGTTCTTACTAGCAATCAACACCTACCCAGTTATTTCTAATCCTCAAAAATTTCTAGTTGCCGCAACTATTGCGGTAGTTCTCGCCACTCCGATGGGAGTGGCGACCATTCGTCCGCAGATTGTATTACGCACACCAGCGGATCCAATCTGCACCGCATCTTCGCCGCAGATCTGTGTTTGGCACGAACACAAGTGGGCATTACAGCCACTTTCACAGTTTACCCAAGCACTGTCCCACTATTTACCAACTGGGATGCATCTTTCCTCAAGAATAGAAGAACTCGGTTTGGATGGAACCGCTAACGCGTCAAAATCCATCCCCATAACTGCAAATATGCGCACCAACCAGGCGCAACTACGAACAAGCTACCTTTTAACTGTTACGAACCGCTACTACACAGGCCTAGACATGACCCCACAAGCTAGCGAAGCACGCAGTAATCTAGAGCTCTGGCTCTTCACCGCAGCTCTGACAGGGGCGAACTACAACAATATTAAACGACACACCGAGCTAGAAGAAGTTTTCGAGTCGCACCCAAACTCGGAGACAACACCAGAACTGTACGACGAGCCGACAATCGAACGGGTAAAGAACGTATTAAAACAGCCCAAACACGTTCAAAAACAATGGGCAAATCAGCAGTTCAAACTTTCTACTCAAAAGCACTAAGCATGTTCCAGATATTACGAACCCACGCCCGCGTGCGTCACCTCTGTGCGGTCACATGCATTTGTATAGCTGCTTTTGTCGCAAGTTTACTTATTGGTGGGCACGCACAAGTGCATTCACTATCCCAACCTGGCGGGGTAACTCCCCTGGGACGGATTATTAGCCTACTTATACCTATATCTCTATTCTCGCTAACCACCCCCGGTTTCGAACAAGACTACAGCTGCCATGCACGTAAGGGCTTCGATCTTGCTTGGAATTTAGGCGCATTGACCACCTGCTTACTACTTGGTGTTTGGCTTGGATACTGGGGCAATGACCTATACGTATTAGCAATTCCACGGTTGTTCTGCTTCCTGTGGGCCACCTGCATTATCTCACGTGAAACTCTGGGCGCCCGCTACACATGGATCCTCCCCTCGGGCGCCACCCTTATATTTGGCCTCCTCATTCCCCCCGAGTCAAGCAGCACCTGGAACGTTCTAACGTCGCAAAACCATGTGTTGTTTGCCTGGGCCCTTCCGCTGTTAACCACACTTTTGGCGCTAGGCATCAAGCGTTTTCCAATTTCCCAGTTCTGGAATTCGTAACTCAGCATCGACCTGCCGGTTCTGGAATACGTAACCCAACACTGATCTACCCATTCTGAAACACCTGATTCAACCGCTTACGCAGGTTTCGCAACTGGTTTCAATAAACTTGGCGTTACTTCACTTTCCACCACAACCGATAGTTGCTTACGGGCACGCTTCGCGCTGGCAACCAAACCTGCGATTGCCGCGTCCCCAAGTTCACGCGGACTCACTGCCACATTTTGTAACCCCAAGAACGTCATTGCCCGCATCGCCTGCTTCACCGTGCGCGCACGCACTCCCCACGCACCAATCAGCCCATCATCAACCAGTGCGTTAAGTGCCGCTATCAACCGCGCATCCACCAGCTCATCCGCGTTAAATCCAGGTAGATAAACCATGTCCGGTGCCCGCCCCTACTGTGGGCCCTTGCACGCAAAATGACGTGGGGAGCAATCAAAACTCAACTATCGACGATCGCCTCACTGTCAATCGCTCTCGTGTTCGTTACGATCGGTGTGCTCACCGGGTTAATACTATGGCTCCTCCCGGTGGTGGGCGTGGCTGGAGCAATCGTGCTGGCTGCAGCTTTAGCGCCACCAGATCCGGTGGCAGTTGATGCTATTGCAGTATCCGCAGGTATCCCTAGACGCATCACCTCAACCCTATCGACCGAAGGCCTGTTTAACGACGCCGCATCGATCGTGACATTCAACCTAGGGTTAAACGCGCTACTGGCTGGCTCCGAACTATCTTTAGCCGATGGCATCAAGAGCTTTTTATGGGCTGTGGTAGCCGCGGTGATACTGGGGCTAGCGGTGGGGCGAGCAGCAGCGTGGTTCAGCGACCATGTCAACAACGTCACAGCCCGAAATGCTTTGACCTGGGTTTTACCTTTTGCGGTGTATGCAGTTGCTGAGCATATTGAGGCGAGCGGTGTTATCGCAGTCGTTATAGTCGCGATTGAACTGACCTCCAGAGCCCGTCTAAGCGCAGCGGACCGCCTGTCGGGAGCCGCGTTTTGGGACACAATCGAAATGCTATTCACAGGCGTGGCATTTGGGTTAATCGGCCTTTCCGTTAGCGCCGCAATAGACGAAATCGGCACCGAGCTGTGGCACGCCGCTTTAGTTGGGCTGGTACTGGGAGTCGCAGTAATTATCGTGCGCTTTATTTGGATGCTTATTGCGACAAAAATTAATCAGCGGCGCAAACGCTGCTTTGTTGCTCCACTAGACATACAAGAAGTGCTAGTGATGACGTGGGGTGGGATGCGCGGCCTAGTCACCTTAGCGTTAGCCCTGTCTATTCCCGCGAGCGCCTCTGCCACACTCCACCATGAAGCTTCGGTAATCTCCCTGGTGTTCCTGGTGGTAACCATGGTTATCCCCGGGCTGACCCTTCCATCCCTCATGCGGACTCTTAATCTAAACGACACTACCCAGCCCATTGACGACCTGCAAAAGCGCGCGCGCAAAGCCGCTGCGAACTACATTTTAGAAAAGAAGGGACGCCCTAACTCAAGATCACGCCAAGAAGCCCAGGAAGAGTTGAAGAACCGTTTTGCTCGCTATAAGGAAAACTCCGAGCGCAGTAAAGAAGATCGAAAACAGTTGATCCAAAAGACCAAAGAACTTCGGATTGGAGCGCTGAAAGCCGCGCAAGACGAACTGCTGCGGGCCCGCAATGAACCTGGGATCGAGCCGGGTGCAATCGCCGAGATCCTAGACGACCTAGACCACATGATCCTCGCAACCAGGAACTAGCTGCGCGCCCACACTCGATTACTTAGACAACCCACCCGATCGGGCAGATAAAAACCCGATTTGAGGGGCAGATAAGAATCCGAACTGGGGCGCGCAGCAAATGTGTGCGTACTGACAGCACGTAAAAACAGTAGCGCCGTCAAGTACTCGTGGTATCTACAGGGACATATCCACTACAGCACCTACAGAGACATATCCACTACAGCGCGGCCAAGAATCTTGCCTTCACGCAGCTTCTGGTATCCCTCATTCGCCTGCTCTAGTGAGTAGTGAGTGGTGACGATCGACTTGTAATCAATATCGCCCTGCGCCGCCAGCTTCACTACCTGCGGCAAATCTTTCCGCGTGCGCGCACCGTAATTACCGATAATGGATTGCGACCGGCGGACCGTACGGTTAATCTCCACATCCGCGGTCTGCACCCCCGCGCCCAAACCAATCGGAACCATCTTTCCACCATCGCGCAACGAATCTAACGCAGACTTCCAGGTAGCGGGCGCGCCCAGTGCCTCAAACGCAATATCAACGCCCACACCATCGGTCGCAGCAAACACGGCTTCGCGCACATCCTGCTTAGCAGAGTTCACAACGTGAGTGGCACCAAGCTTCTTCGCGGCCTCCAGCTTCTCGTCATCAATATCAATCGCAACGATCTTGTCGGCACCAATCGCCTTACAGATTTGAATAATATTCGACCCCACACCGCCCGTGGCAGCCACCGCAACCGTGTCCCCATAACGCACGTCCCCACCGTTACGCACCGCACCGAACGCGGTCAAAGCTGCGCACCCAAGGATCGCGCCCGCAACCGGATCCACGTTATCGGCAACCGGTGCCACCGACGTAGATGGAATCACCGCGTACTCGGCTAGACCACCCATTGAATACATCGCGATCTCTTCGCCATCCAGGCTCTGCAACCGAGTCTTCCCGTCGTACAACTTGCCTTTAAGACGGTTGAGGTCAAAGAAAGTTGAGCACAGATCATCACGGCCCTGCGCACAGAACTCACACTGCCCACACGGCATCAAGAACGCGCCAGCAACTTTCTGCCCCACCTTGAGCCCCGTGTGTTCATTTCCGGGCCCCAGTTCAACAATTTCGCCCGCCACTTCGTGGCCCAGCACGCACGGCAAAGGGAACTCAATCGAACCAGAGATAACGTGCAGGTCAGAATGGCACATGCCGCACGCTGAGACCTTAATTAGCACTTCTGCGTTCTTGGGGTGCGGAGTTTTGATCTCCTCTACCTCCAAGCCCTTGTCGTAATCGCGAAGCACCGCAGCTTTCATCGTTTCCGGTATTTGTACTGACATAACAACTCCTTTGAAGTTAATGCGTTCAGTTCTTTAGTTTGCCACTTGAGGCGAATCCCGCTTTGCCGCAAGTAGATTACAGTCCCAGCATAGCCACAAATAGCAACCGTCGCTAGGGCTTTGTACTTACATTTACTAGTTGGTTTTCGGGAGCGACCGCGGTCCGTACTCTCCGCAGCGATGCGGATTTGAGGATCCGCGCGGCATTAACCGCGGTTCCAAAACAATATCACGCTGCGGCGCATCCGGATTATCGAGCCGTTCCATCAGCACCGACACACTCGCCTCCGCTAACCCCTCAAGCTGCTGATCCACAGAAGTGAGCGAAAGCTCCGGCATGTACGCAAGGCGCGTGTTATCAAACCCGGTAACCCCCACGTGGGCGCCCGGTACCAAACCGCGGTTGTGAATCGCCATCAGAAGCTCCACCGCCAGCAAATCGTTGTGGCAAACAATGCCGGTGTCTGCCCCGAACTCATCGAGCACTTCGCGGGCCGCAACATCCGCCCGATCGTCCACAATAATCACCGTGATGTCATCGCGCCGGCCCCGCTGCTCCATCGCTGCGCGGTAACCATAAATGCGCTCATAAGTTGTATCACCCTTAATGTTGCGAAACGGACCGAGGAACACCACGTCACGATACCCCTGATCAAGCAGGTGCAGCGCGCAGCTGCGGGCACCCTCAAAATCATTCGTATGCACCAGGTCCACGTTCTGTGGCGCCACATTATTCGACACTAAACAAACCGACATCTCATCGGCTGCTCGCTGCAGCACCCCTTGGTCAATCAGCGGGGAAATCAACGCCAAGCCATCGACCCGCAGTTCCACAAACCGGTCAATCGCTTCCTGCTCCCGGTTAGGGTCCGACAAACTCACGTTCACCAACGCGGTTAAACCACGCCGCGCACACGCACGCGTAAACGCTTCCGCGAACTCGCCGTAAAACGAGTTTTCAAAGCTAGGCACCAATAACCCCAGGTTGTTCGTGGTTCTAGAAGCCAAAGACTGGGCTGCCGCGTTCGGACGGTAGCCCAGTTCTTCGATTGCTTGTAAAACCGCTGTGCGGCGCTGGGGGGAGACCCGTTTGTCCCCACGCACCACCAGCGAAACGAGTTGACGCGAAACCCCCGCGGCTTTCGCCACATCCGCCTGCGTCACCCGTCGAACCATACCCCCTAGTTTAGCGGGTGGCTGATTACCCGGCTGTCACAGTTTGCGATTCGCCGCCAAAAGCGTGTCCGCGCCGATCTTCAACCCCTCCAGCGGGCCGTAAGCCTTGTCCTCATGCTCAATATTTACATTCATATCCGGGTTGATCGCCGCAATTTCACGCAGGAAGGCTGCCCACCAGTCCACGTTGTGTTCAACACCGGCGTGGTTGCGGCCCAGCCCGAGCGCTACGAAACGCCACGCTGGATCCTGTGGCCAAACCGAACACCACGATGCCGGCCCCGTGGGGTACTTTTGTTCATCGGGCGCACTTTCTGGGACATAACCGAACTCGGCGTCGAGCACACCTTTCACCCGCACCCCCGGTTCAATCGCCGTGTCTTTTGCGTGCACGTGGAAAATATGTTCGCCCAAATACTTGGTGGCCTGCACAATGTCTAGCCCCTGCCACATCAGGTGGGAGGGGTCCATGTTCACTCCCACGTTTTTAGCGTCAATGTCTTCAGCGAAGTTTAGGAACCCATTGGGGCTGAACACGAGGTTGTGCGGGTGCAGTTCGAGCGCCAGCTTTACACCGGCGTCTTGCGCGCGCTGGTCCATTTCTTTCCAAAACGGGATGGCAACGCTGCGCTGATACTGTTTAATCTCCATGTACACGTTATCCCACGGGTTCACCACCCAGTTTGGGTATTTCGCGCTTTCATCAGACCCAGGTAGGCCCGACATGCACACGATTTCTTCTACCCCCAGCAGGCCCGCGAGTTTGATTGCTGCTTTGAGGTCGTTCGCGTGTTTTTGCCCCGTCCCCTTGTACGGCGACAGCGGGTTACCAGAAGTATTAAACCCCGCCAGTTTCATCCCTTTTTCTTCGAACACCCCCAGGTATTCTTCGCGCGCTGTCTGGCTAGCAAGCAGGGATTCCACAGGTGCGTGCGGGGAGGGGATAAATCCACCCACGTTCACTTCCGCACCCGACAGCCCCATTTTCTTGAGGGTATCCAATGCCTGCCCCAACGTCTGGTTAGATATGCAAGCGGTGTAAGCTCCAAGTGTTAACGCCATTGTTTTTTCCTTTTCCTAGTTATTTGATTGCTGCGTGCTGATTGATTGCTTCGCTGCGGGCACTCGTTTGCTTCGCTGCGTTTGCTTCATTACCGTGCAGCGGCTACTTGATGGCACCCGCGCGCCTACTCGATTGTTACGCTAGTTCCACCGTCTGCGGCTGAGCGCGCGATTGCCTGCTGGATCCGCATAGACCGGTACCCGTGTGCGAATGACGGCAACTTCGGCAGGCCATCATCGATACCGAGCACCTGTTGGATGAACGCGTGTGCCTGAATGGTGAACTGATCTATTTGCGTAAATCCAACCCCCGCGAATGCCATGGAGGAACCGTCTTTGAAGTACGGAAACTCTGGGTTCACCAGTACGCGCCGCTGCCCCCTTAAGTGTTCTGGTCCAGATTGGTCATCTACTGTAATCTCCCCTGCGCGTGCCATGTCGAACCCCGCGGTTGCTTGCGTTCCTATTACGTTGAACATGAGGGCATTGGGGTACCCGAAAGCCACGCGGGAACACGAGAACGTGCCGCTCACACCGTTTTCAAACTCGGCGGTAAAGGTGGCGACGTCGTCGTTAGTGACCGCACTCATTTTAGCGGGCCCGTCTACTGAAACGCCGCGGCCACCAGCAACCACCCCGTCCATTTGTGGCCGCTCGCTAATTACTGTGGTCAGCCGCGCCCCGGAAACTGACCGTATTGGCCCCATCACGTATTCGGCCGTGTCAATCAGGTGACTGCCCACATCCCCAAGCGCACCCGAGCCCATTGGGCCGGTGTACCGCCAGGCAATCGGTGTTTTGGGGTCTGCCCCGTAGTCGCACCAGTACCGAGCATCGAAGTGGTTTATTGTGCCGAAGTCTCCGTTTTTAACCATGCGGGCGATCTGAGAGATACCGGGGTTGCGCCGGTAGGTGTAACCCAGTCCGGTAACCACGTCTGCTTCCGCTTCTAGCTGCGCCATTGCTTTCGCGTCTTCAAGCGTGTCCGTGAGGGGTTTTTCGCACAACACGTGTTTGCCAGCCTCTATGAGGGCCTGCGCCATTTCACGGTGCAGTTTGTTAGCAACGACGATGGAAACGATATCGATACTGGGGTCTTCCACTATGTCCCGCCAGTTATCAGTGGCGTGTTCGAACCCGTAGTCTTTCGCTGCGGACTGTGCGAATGGTTTGTACGCATCTGCAATCGTCGCGAGACGCACGTGCGGGAAAGGCGCGTGGTAGATCGTAGCTGCTTGCCGCCAAGCATTCGCGTGCGTGCGGCCCGCCATGCCCGCACCAATCACGGCTACAGAGAGTTGCTGCATCTTCGGTTCCCCCTCAGGTTAATACTCAACATCCTTGTCGTACCCAACGCGCGCAAGCCGGTTCTAAACCCGAAAAAGGCTTTCTCCAAAAGCTACCGCGACTCTTTTAACGCGCGTTAAGGTTGTTTCTAGTTAAACACATACCATTTGTCCTGTCAATAGATTTTTCGTGGAGCATGTGGATGCTGCGAACAAAACGCCTGTGGCCACCTAGCTTTGCAGCTGGGTGGCCACAGGCAATGTTTTTTGACTACCGCGTCTCTACGTTCTAACTTTTACGCTCTTAGGCGCTGGTTACTCGCCACGTCGTCTATTCGCCATGCTGCCTACTCACCACGTCGGCTGCTCACCACGTCGGCGCAACAAATGCCACGCGGACACCCCCGCACCTACGAACCCCAGCGTTAACACTGAAGTGATACTTACGGTTACCCCATGGAAAAACCCAGTGGCAACATCGGGAACCTGCGTGATCATTTTGAATGCCCCCACGTATCCGACCATCACTCCAGCGAGGATCAACACCGCTACAAAAAACAGGAGATTAACGGCCCAACGCGCAGAAAATGCGGAGTTAAAATAACCTACTACTACACTGATAACAATCAGCACCATCGCCGCTGCTGCAATCTTGGGAATCACCCACAACGGTGTCCCCTCCACTTCATTCGGATGAGTCCAAAAATACCAAACCAAAAAACTACCCAGCACTACCTCCACGAGCGGCGCAACCCAGTTCAAGCCCGAAAACACTGGCTCCACCCGCGCACCTCTAAAACGCGAAAACTCTTTGAACATCTTCGCCCCCCCTGTGCTATACAGTTCTGCTAGGCCAATAAAATAAACCGTGCGTGCTAAGTTAATTACGCTGAAATAGCGCCTGAGAAACTAGAGTGCGCAACTTCTGTTATTAATCTGTTACGATCTGCTCTACTGCGCTTCCGTGGAAGCACGCGCCACTAGTTGTGGTTCCAGTGTGACGTCCCGAGCCACCCCGTTCGTATCCTCCAACAGTTCAAAAACAGCTTCCGCCATCCGCACCGGGGTCTGATCTATCGAGGTTATTCCGCGCTCACCACGATCAGCGTAAAACGTATTGTCGTAAGACAAAACCCCAGCCTCAACCCCCAAACGCAGCCCCAGGGACCGCACTGCTGAAACTGCCTCAACCCCAATCTGGTCGTTATACGCAATAATCCCCAGTCTTTTATTCGCAACAGAACGCTCTGACGGGGGCGCGCCACCGCCTAGCACAGTCGAACTTGCAGTTGCGCGGCCCTCATTTGGCAACGAAACCCGCGCCGCATCGAGCACCCTACGAACCTCGTCATACGGATTATCCGTAGGACACATGCGGAGCGAGGCGCCACTAGCTTTCGCAGCCCTCACCAGCTCCTCAGACCTCACCCGCATCGCCGCGTCCTTAGCTTCACCCGCCGGACACAACACGACCAGCTCACCAAAGCCCTGCTCCAATAAATGATCGACTGCTAAACGCGCGGCCACACCCTCATCAATATGAACAGCGCTAACCGGAGCACCATAACTACTGGCCCCCACCAAACAAGCCGGCGTATTCCCAACCACATCCGCCAGCTGCGCAGCAGAAAGCATGGGGGAAACCGCAATCACCCCACCTACCCGCAAAGAACAAAACGAACGCAACACCTGCTTCTCGCGCTCAACCTGCGAATTCCCAGTGGCAGTAAACGCCACCACACCCCGCCCATCAGCCACCTGCTGAATCGCAGACACCACCGACTCAAAAAACGGATTACGCAAGTTCGGCAACAAAACCCCAACCAAAGACGAACTGCGGGCCGCCAACATCGCCGCCCCCAAGTTACGCGAATACCCCAGCCGGTGTGCAACCTCAAGAATCCGCTGCTTCGTCCCCTCAGCAACATTCGCAGAATCCGACAAAGCCAAAGAAACGAGGCCGCGCGAAACCCCCGCTTCGCGCGCCACGTCTGCCTGCGTAACCTGATTCATACGCCCAAGTCTACGCGGAAAACTCTTTCTCTAACCTCTCGCGCATCCGCACATTCGCCTCATCCGCTTTCTCAATCCAACCAAACATGCAGACCGTGAGGACCCCATCGAACTTCATGTCCCGTAGCGTAGCGAACAGCTCGTCCCACGGTACCTCCCCGTCCCCAATTTCGTTGTGCTGATGCACGCGTGCATCCACACCCGGCGGGTTAATGATGTAGCGGTTCCCATCGTTAATCTTGTGGTTATACACATCCGCCACGTGCACCGCCTTGAGTTTAGGCCCGGCGTAGCGCAGCATCCGCTCCACATCCCCCGCCCCGTCCGACAGATGGAACGTGTGTGGGCAGCAATACTCGTAATTCACCCAATCCAAGTTCATGCCCCGCACAATCTCTACCGCCGGGTCATTAAGCTCCACAAAGTCGTACGGGTGAGCCTCCATGTTCAGCTCAATCCCATACCTCTCGAACGTCGGCACCAGCTCGAACATTGACTTGTACCACTGGTGCTCACACTGACGAGGCGTATTCGGGTCACCAGAAAACTCCGACGTAATGGTGCGCACATCCAACTGGTCAGCGATCTCCAACAGTCGCTTCCAGTTCCGCACCTGCGCCTGCCGCTCCTGCTCATCAACCGCCGACCAGTTAAACACCGGGTTCAGCGTCCGGATCTTCACTCCCGTGTCCTTAACCGCCTGGTTCAACTCGGCAATATACCTGTCGTCGGCCTTCGGATAGTGGTGCCAAAAGTGGAAATCGCGCCGCGGTGACAGCTCCACATACTCGTATCCCAGCTGCGCTGCCTTATGGATCGTTTCAGGCGCCGACATGTTTAGGTAGTACATGTTTGGATCTAGTGCAATATCAACCATCATGTCCTCTTCGTCCAATAGTTTTGTAGTTCTTTATGGTGAGGGCGCCATCGTCGGCACCCTCACCAACATCAACCATAATGTTCTTACATATGAGTGTAGCGCATAATTCTAACGCGCGTTAAGCCAGGCCCTACCTGCCCGCAACCGGCGCTATTTATACAGCGCAGGTTTATCAATCATCTGCACATCCACCAGTGGCCCACCACCAGTTTCCGCCGCATTAGAAGCGGAATCTAATGCAGCTTCCACCACCACCGTGGCAGCATACCCATCCCACGCGGTGGAACCCGTGTGACGATCCGCTTTGACGGCATTGATCCACTCTTGAACCTCCTGGTTAAAAGCAGCGTGAAAACGATCAATATGCGAACGGCAAATAGCGTTACGGTTCCCAGCGCGGTCGCGGATAAAGATTTGTTCCTGATCCCCCAGGCGCGCTGTACCCTTTTCCATCACCACCTCGCATTCAATGGAGTAGCCGAAGTCGATATTCACATTCACTTCATCATCGATGCGCACGCCCGACTCCGTGTACATGACCAGCACAATCGGGTCAACCAAATCCTCAAAACGGTTAGAGGTCAGCCGCGGCCGATCCACGCGCACCGACGTGATTTCTTCATCCAACAGCCACCGCATCGTGTCGATTTCGTGGATCGCAGTGTCGTCAATCGCGTTGCGCGACGTGTAGTTCTCGGGCACCGACGGGTTCCGGTGTCGGTTGTGAACCAGGGTTGCATACCCGTGTTCACCGGCTTTAAGCACCTGTTTCATCTGCTGGTACCCGGCGTCAAAACGCCGCATGAAACCAACGGTAACGAGCTTTTTACCCGCCTTTTGCTCCGCTGCCAATATCGCTTCACAATCCGCGATCGTGGTGGCGAGCGGCTTCTCACACAAGACGTATTTACCCGCCTCAATGCAACGGATTACGTCCGGTTTGTGAACCTTACCGAACGTCGCGATGAGCACCGCGTCCACAGCGTCGGATTCAATCAACTCCCGGCCCGAAGTGAACACACGCGCACCCAAAGGTTCCGCCACTTCCCGCGCAGCATCACGGTTCAGGTCCGCAACTGCGGTAATTCGCCCTCCAGATAGCTCGTTTTCTATGCGGTCTACGTGTGCGCGGCCCATTCCTCCCGCGCCAATCAAACCAATTTTTAGCTCAGACATAACTCCTCCTTATTTCATTCCCAGTCCGCATTCGGCCAAGTAATTGCGCATGTTTATCGCATTGTTCTTGGGGAACGAGGGGTCGCACGGGTAGCAGTCTTGCTCGCAGATGCAGTAGATATCGCGGTCGAGCTCGGCTAGCGCGGCTACAAACTCGTGCATTTCTGGCAGTCCCTTGGGTGGGCAAACTGACGCCCCCTTCGCCACTGCTTCGCCAAACGGCCAGTCTTTTTCGTGCGCCTCCCGGGTGATGTCTTCGTCGAACGCTTTGATGTGCACGTACGTGATGCGCTCCGGGTAGTCCTTAATTAACTGCACGGGGTCCCCACCGCCGTACACCACGTGCCCGGAATCTAGACAGAAGTTCACATACGTTGGGTCGGTGGCGTCGAAAATTCGGGCGATCTCTTCTGGGGTTTCAATGTGCGAGTCCCCATGCGGGTGCAGCACCATCTTCAAGTTGTATTCGTCTAGCAGCATTTGCCCGAGCTTATTCGCGTTCTCTACGTACAGTTTCCACGCGTCGTCAGACAGCACGCGGTCGTCGGTCCATTCCCAAGTTTTGTCGTCGCGGTACAGGGGCGGCAGGTGCACGATGTATTCCGCTCCTACAGCCGCGTGCGTTTCTGCGATTGCGCGAAACGTTTTTTCGGTTGTGGGCCACTGATCTTTCTTGTGCAGCACGCCCCATCCGGTGCCGGCCACTACTTTCATGCCGAATTCGTCGCACCATTTTTGTAGTTCTTTCGGATCGGTTGGGAAGTATCCGAATGGCCCGGTTTCGATGATTTCGAACCCCGCTTCAGCCATTTCTTCCCACGCTTGGCGCGGGTCCATTTGTTTGTCGTCTTTGGGGAACCACACGCCCCACTGGTCGGGGCACACGCCAATGGCGAGTTTTGAGAATTTGGGGTTGTCTAGGTTACGTGCTTTCGACGTCATTGCCGAATCCTTCCGTGTTGTTTTTTGTTCTTTTCTTCCTGAGGTGGTGGCCGCTGCACACCCTTCAGCTTTGACCTAGCAAATATTGCTCACCAATACGTGGAGGCTCCACCCACTTGTTTTGGCGCGCGCTAATAGCCTATCTTATGCGGTAATGAATTGGAAGAGGTTTCACCATATTGTGTTTACAAATGATCCTCAGTTGTGGTTGTAGGTATTATTAGACCATGGCCTCACTCACCGTTTTACAATGGGTTACTCTGATCGCAGCCGCGCTTTTTATTGGGCTGTCTAAAACAGCTTTCCCGGGTTCGGCCACACTGTCGGTGGTGATGTTTGCAGCAGTGATCCCAGCGCGCGCGTCAACCGCCATGATGCTGCTGCTTTTGTTAACTGGTGATCTGATTGCAATTTGGACATACCGGCGGGACGCGGATTGGCATACGCTGCGCAAACTACTGCCCACCGTGGTGGTTGGGGTGGTGGTCGGCGCCATCTTTTTGAACTTCACTTCCGACCTGGTTATGAAGCGGTCAATCGGCTGGATAGTACTGGTGTTGACGGCGATAACCCTGTTCAACATGCGGGCTTCGAAACGCGCCGACAAGCCGGGTGCCGGTGATTCAGCGGGGGCCTCAAGGGTAAAAACGGATGCAGAAGTGTCGGATGAACGCACGCAAAACGGGTTTGCCCGCACGTTCTATGGAATGCTCGGCGGGTTCACCACGATGGCTGCGAACGCTGGCGGTCCGGTGATGACGTTGTATTTCTTGTGGTCACGCTTTCCGGTTAAACGCTTTTTAGGTACGACCGCGTGGTTCTTCTTCTTGATTAACGTGGTGAAGTTGCCGTTTTCAATTGGGATTGGCCTGATCACCCCCGCGATTTTACCTGTGGACGCCGCGCTCGCCATTTTTGTGATTATTGGTGCGCTGTTTGGACGCTGGGTAATTCGCTACATTAAACAGTCCGTGTTCGACCCTATTGTCATCACGCTGACGGTTATCAGTTCAATCTACCTGGTGCTTTAGACGGTTTTATTCTTGAGGCACTGAAGGCCCACTGCGGTGTTGAAACCGGCTTACGTGGGCCTTCCATATACGCCTTCTACGATGGCCTTCGCTTCCTGCGTGCCTGCGTGCTTGGGCGTTCTATATGCGCCCTTCTACGGGGATTCTTCGCTCCCCGCGCGCCTTCGTGCGAGACTCCCCAGCGCGAGGCGTGCTCACCACCTGTTTGCCGCGAAGGTCACCGCGTGTTCGAGACAGTCCGAATTCGCGTGGACGCACGCTTATTTGGAGTAGCGTTTTTCGAACTCGGCCTCCAGTTCCTCGAGCGTGTGGTACTTGGTTTCCGGCAGTATCTTCGTGTAGAAGTACAGGGAAACGCAGTTGATGAGGGCGAAAACGAGGTAGGTTTTTGCCCCTCCGAGGTACGCCATCATGGACGGGAAAATGGCTGTGATGACAGCGTTTGCGAACCAGTTGACGGACACCGCGGTGCCTTGCGAGACGCCCCGCGTGTTAGCGGGGAAGATTTCGGAGACGAGCACCCAGGTGACGGTTCCGGATTGTTTGAAGAACAGGAACGCGGTGATTATGACGAGCACTGCCCAAGGCGCAAACGTGGGAACTGTGCTGGCGATGTTCCCGGCCTCATCCATGTGCGGTTCAATAACCCAGAAGAAGAGGGCGGCGAGCCCAAATAGGGATAGTACGATCCCAGTTTCTTGGTACATTGCGACGTGGCGGCGGGCAAATCTTGCGACGAAGTAGATTCCGATTGCAGCGCCGATGCAAGAAAAGAAGCCGGTGACCACGTTCAGCATGATCGCGTTTTCGGATGAGAACCCAGCTGCGTGCAGTACTTTCGGCATGTAGTACATCGCGGTGTTGATACCTGTGAGCGGGTCAATTATTGAGATTGCGACGCCGAGGAAAAGTACTTTTCGGGTCCATTGGGTGGCGAATACTTGCCGGAGTGTCATTTGGGGTTGGTTTTCGTATTCGCGGTTAACCTCGATCATTTCACGCACTTCTAGCCCCAGGTTGTGTTTCTTGGGGTCGCGCACGCGTTTGAGGGAGGCGATGGCTTCGTGGTAGCGGTGTTTAGCGGCGTACCAGCGGGAGGTTTCTGGCATTGTGCGCATGAGGATCCACAGTGCGATGGCAGGGATAGTGGCGAGGATGAGCATGTACCGCCAGGTAGCTCCGTTGCCACCAACGACTACGAGGTCGCTCATGGCTTTCGCGTGGTCCCAGTCGATGGATTCGCCGGCTTCGGTGATTACGTGTGGCCCGTGGTTGATGCGGGCGATGATGGCGTTCATGGAGTACGCGAGGAATTGTCCGAACACGATCATGAACTGGTCGATCGCGACAATTGGTCCGCGGACTTCTTTGGGCGCGGTTTCCGCAAGGTAAACGGGAACGGTGGCGGAAGCACCTCCGACTGCGAACCCGAGGATTATGCGGAAAATGCACAGCATCCAGAAGTTGAGAGACAGTGAGCATCCAAGGGCACCGAAGAAGAAAATGGCGGCGAGCAGCAGGATGTTGTGGCGCCGCCCGTACCGGTCTGAAAGTCGCCCCCCGATTATCGCTCCGAAGCCGGCGCCAACCATTAGCAGGCCACCGACGAGCCCTTCTTCCACTGGGTTCAAATGTAACCCACCTGCGGCGTTTGGCATATATAGGTACGGGAGGGCTCCAGCGAGCACCCCGGTGTCGTACCCGAAGAGTAGTGATCCTAGGGTAGCTACCGCTGCAATTAGCGGGATTGAACGTTTTTTACCGTTGGGTGGGGTTTTCTTAATGAGGTCATTGAGTTCGCCGTCTGTAAACGAACTCACCTGCTTTTGGTCACTCATGTGTTCTCCTGTGCTTGCTCGGCATCCGTCGTTGGATTCATTATTCTAAGTGGAGCCTTCAGCAAAAGCCGGTTCCGCAACCTCGCACAACCAACCTTCACTTGTCGTTACAAACGATAGACGATGGTTGACAAAAAAGCAACGTCCACTCTTTTTATAAGCTTATTTATACAGCTAGAAGACGGTTTAGGAAAACACATAACCCTTTAGACACGCCATATACCACCCTTATCTTGGGTTCTCGAATAGCAAATTTCGTAGAGTAATAACCATTCCTAAATGATATTACAAATACTCTTGAAGTGGTGATCTATTGAGCAATCAACTCAGCTGGGCTAAACCACCAATTGGCTAGCACACATATACTTCTCAAAGTGCTCTCCAAACCATTGAGAAAACAAGCTCCCTCATACTCATAAACTCAAAATACAACCCAAGCCACAATATGAACACACCTGGATACGCGCGGTATACCTGCGGGTTGTTCAAAAATCCACTCAGGCTGTTTACACTAGGAAAGACGTCTATTTGGGCGTTGCGATCGGAGTGTACGGAGTTTTATTTTGGATAACACCGCCACCAGCCAGACAAGAACGTGGCCACTGTCCGCATACGTGTGGGCTTGGTGCGTACACGCGTTCACCATGTCAGGTCTCCTCTGGGTCTTACTGGCCGCACGCGCGCTAGGCGAAGGACACTACAAAGCCATGTGGGGATGGCTAATCGTCTCCCTAATTGTTGACGCCATCGACGGCCCGTTAGCCCGCAAGGCAAAAGTACAAGAAGTGATCCCCTGGTTCTCCGGCACCATGATGGACAACGTCGTCGACTACATGACGTGGACCTTCATCCCCGCAGTATTCATGGTCAAAGTAATCCCACTAGGCCCAACCCCACTAGCGATAATCGCTGCCATATGCGCCCTCGCATCATCCATGTTCTGCTACGCAAACACCCGCATGAAATCCGCAGACTGGTACTTCGTAGGCTTCCCCGCCGCATGGAACATCGTCGTCCTCATTCTCTGGCTCTTCCACTCCGGCCCCATCGTCAACTGGCTCGTCGTCATCGTCTTCACCATCCTCGCCGTCGTCCCCTGGAAATGGCTCCACCCGTTCCGCGTCAAAAAATACCGCGCCATAAACGCAGTTGCCGCAATCATCTGGGTCACCTCCACCGCCATCATGGTCTGGACCTTCCCCCACATCCCCATGTGGCTGCGCATCCCCTGGTGGATCAGCGGCATCTGGATCCTCGGCGTATCAGCCCTACGCACCTGGCGCGGCCGGCCCGACCGTCCTAACCAGCGCCCGTGAAATCCGCCGATCACCCCACCACTTATAACCCTCAAGCACAAAAGTACCCGCAATAAGCAGCGCAATAATCCCCCAAATCCACGGCGGGTAATGCTCCCCATAAAACCCAAAATAAATATACGGCGCCATAAACGTAGCCACCGTAACCACCATGCCAAGCAAACGCATCCGAAACCGCGGCGCCGTCACCATCGCCAACACACCCCACGTATACGGAATCGCCGTCCCCAAATCAATCGCCCACAACACCGCCACAGACCCATGAAACTGCGGCACAAACATCACCGGCAACGCCCGTAACGCCGAATAAATAATCACCACCGCATACGCAATCACCCGCGGATTCGTCGCATACCGCGTCAACAACATCCGCTTCATAATCGGCACCCCAGCCGCAAGCAACTTCTTATACACCCGCGGGCTAATCAACAACCCATCCACATCACGCAGCGCCTGCGTCAAAAACTCCAAATCCGCGCGCCCACCCCGATCCACCAGGGCCTCCACCAACTTAATCGGCGCGATCCCAACCGGCACCACCTGCTCGCCCGCAACCTCATGCACACCACCCAACGGTTCCAAAACCCCATCGGGCAAATACGCAGACCACTCCTCCCACACCGGCTGCGTCATCGGCATAAACCACAAGCGCTCCCGCTTGCGAATAGAATCACGCAACGTCGCCACCAAGTACCGACGCGTCTGCGTATCCCTTAGCCCCGCGAACATAGGTAACTCCCGCAAATGCCTATCCTGCAAATCACTTGGCCGATCCACACCAGCAGCCGAAACCACGCGCTGGGGTGACAGCGCGTATTCTTCCGCAAAAGACAGGTCAAACAGCCAGTTCACCCGTTAAGGGTACCGCATAAACAAGCGGTGGCGCGGCAGCCATACAGCCACCACGCCACCAAAACACGCGCAAACCCAATACTCACACAGGCGGTGAGCTGCGGTTCACAAATGTTCTACTCTTCCGCCAGAACCTACTCCTCACGCTGGAACGACATCGTCGCCTCGTACATCCCAGCCTCAGACGGCCAACGCGACGTAATCGCCTTCGCCTTCGTGTAGAAATTCACGCCCTCCGGACCATGAATGTGGTGATCCCCAAGCAGCGATTCCTTCCACCCACCAAACGAGTAGTACGCCACCGGCGTTGGAATCGGCACGTTGATCCCCACCATTCCGGCTTCCACCTCGTTTGTGAACCGGCGGGCAACCCCACCGTCATTCGTGAAGATAGCGGCGCCGTTACCGAACTCCGAGGCATTCACAATCTCAATGGCCTCATCGTAATCCTTCGCCGTAACCACCGTGAGGACCGGGCCGAACACCTCCTGCTTATACAGATCCGTGTCCGTCGGGCAGTTCTCAACAATCGTTGGGCCCAACCAGTGGCCGCCCTCATAACCCTGCGCGACGTAATCACGACCATCCAAGACCACGTCCGCACCTGCCTTCTCAGCACCATCAATCAGGCCAACAATGCGTTCCTTCGCAGCCTTGTCGATCACGGGGCCCATCTCGTTCTCTTCATCCAAACCAGAGCCAACCTTGATCTTCTTCGCCTCATCCGCTACCAGCTGCGTGAGCTTATCTTCAATCCCACCCACAGCAACCACAATCGGCAGCGCCATGCAACGCTCACCCGCCGCACCAAACGCAGCGGCACTAATGTGCTTAGCCGCGAACTCCAAATCGCAATCCGGCATAACGATCGCGTGGTTATTCGCCCCACCAAGCGCCTGCACGCGTTTACCGTGGGTAACCCCCGTGTCCTGAACAATGTGCGCAACCGGGGTGGAACCCACAAACGAAATCGCGTCAATCCCCGGGTGCGTCAAAATCTCGGTAACGATCTCCCGGTTACCCGGCAGCACGTTGAACAACCCGTCCGGCAACCCCGCCTGCTTGTACAACTCCGCCGTGAACAAGGACGCCGACGGGGTTGTAGTAGCCGGCTTCAAAATGAACGCGTTCCCAGTCGCCAAAGCCAGCGGGTGCATCCACATCGGCACCATCGCGGGGAAGTTAAACGGGCAAATCCCCGCCACAACCCCCACCGGGTACTGAACAGTATGAATATCTACGCCAGTGGAAATCTGCGACGACATCTGCCCCTTGAGCGCATTATTGATTCCGCACGCGAAATCCAGGGTCTCGCGCCCCCGCTGAATCTCCCCAATCGCATCCGTGTACGTCTTCCCATGCTCCGCCACAATCAGCTTCGCCATGTGATCTTGATTCTCAAGCAGCAAGTGACGCATCTTGAACATGATCTCCACGCGCTTGGCAAGGGAGACCTTCGCCCACTTCTTCTGCGCTTCTTTAGCGACCTTTACCGCGTGGTCCAAATCTGCTTTTGAGGCGAGGTTCAGTTTGCTCTCCACCTTGCCCGTAGCCGGATTCTCCACATCTACCTGCTCGGCGGGTTCCCCGTCGTAGTACTCCCCATTAATCCAAAGCTTCAGTGTTTCCATTATTAAATCGAACTCCTCGTCGTGTTCGTCGTTAGCACCACGGAGCGGTGGTGCCCTGTGGCTTACGCATATAAGTCTAACGTCCCAAACCCAATTTGTCATTACATTTATTTTAAAGGAGGTGCCCCCAACTATCCGTCGCTAGGCATCTCCTGCCGGCATCCCGGCCATTAACGATCGCACGAGTTTTCAGGCACATCTCTTTACATACGCTTTCCGCTTCACAGCGGGATTTGTGAGCAGATCTACACCAAAAATTGTCGACTATTCAACCCATTTGTTCGTACATTAGAAGTGTCGATGGGTGACGCGAGGTTCTCAGCCATCGCGAATCACCTGGGACAACAGCACAACGTCCGTGCAGGAGCACGGACACGGCTCCTGCACAAAGAAGTAAAGGAGCATTTAATGACATACTCAACTGCACTTGTAGAAGCGCGTCGCGACATCACGGTAGCGTCCATCGCCACCCTGATGCCACTACTGTTCACCCTGCTGCTGGTCGCTTCTTCCGCCATTACCATCGGTGGAATCCTGGTTTCCAGCCCCGTTTTAACCATCGTGGGTGGGCTGATGACCGCCGCAATCGCAATCGGCTTCTCCATTAACCTGATTGCGGAAGTGAAGTAACCCATGCACCGCGACAACGACGACGCGACCACAGATAGTTCAAAATCAACCGCAAACGATTAACCGGAACAGTCATAACAACTGTTCCGGTTATTTTTATGCGCCGCAAAAACGCAAGAGCCACAGCGCCCCAAGAGGCGCGTGCCACCGCCGCCTGCCAGAACCGCAAGCAGCGGCGCCACACCTCAAGAAACTACTTCAAATAGTGACGTTGCCGCGCTTTATTCTGCTTGTACTGCTCGTACGCCTGCTGGGTCGATTCAATGCGTGACACCTGCGAAACAGGCACATCCCACCACGAGGAACTCGGCGGATTCGGCCCATACAGGTCCGTCTCAATGTGAATCATGCAGGCCCGATCATCTGCCTGCGCCTCGCGGTACGCCTGCCGGAACTCTTCCATCGTGTGCACCTGGTAGACCTTCAGCCCCCAAGACTCCGCGTTCTTCGCAATATCTACCGGCAGCAAATCACCATCTTCATTATGAGGCGCCCCCGCCCCCGCGCGGTAACGCGTGCCGAAACGCTGCGACCCATGGGACTCCGACAGCGCCCCAATGGACGCGAACCCGTGGTTTTGCAGCAGAACATAAATGACCTTCAGGTTCTCTTGCACCACCGTCGCCAGTTCCATCGGCAGCATCTGGTACGTGCCATCGCCAACGATCGCAACTACCTCGCTGTCTGGATGTGCCATCTTCACCCCCATCCCCGCGGGAATCTCGTAGCCCATGCAAGAGAACGCGTACTCCACGTGGTACTGCAACGGGGTCTTCGCCTGCCACAGGGCCTGCAGGTCACCGGGCATAGAACCGGCAGCGTTGATGACAATGTCGTTATCACCCATCATCTCGTTCAGCGCCCCAAACACCTCCAGCTGGCTCGGGAGCGGCTGGTGATCCAGGTGGTACAACTCGTGGGTTTTCGCGAGCCACGCTTCCCGTTCCGCCGTGACCTCTTGCTCGTAGGCTTCACTCACCCGGTAGTCGCGCAACTGGTCGGTTAGAGCACGCAGAACCTCACGCGCATCCCCAACCACCATTTGGGCGGCATTTTTAACCGCGTCAAACGGCTTCACGTTCACGTTCACGAACTGCACATCCGGGTTCTTGAATGCCGTGCGCGACGCCGTGGTGAAATCCGAGTAACGCGTACCAATCCCGATTACGAGGTCCGCTTTGTCGGCAATGTGGTTACCCGAATCCCCACCGGTTGAACCGACCCCACCAATCGCCGCTGGGTGGTCGAAGTTAATCGCCCCTTTACCCGCCTGCGTATCCCCCACAGGAATTCCGGTGATGCGGGCAAACTCGCGCAGTTCTTCACTTGCCTCAGAGTATTTAACGCCGCCCCCAGCGATCACCATGGGACGTTTCGCCTGTCTGATGAGGTTCACTGCCCGCTCAATTGCCGCTGGGTCCGCGGGGGTGCGGGGAATGTACCACACGCGTTTCTTGAAGAACTCTACGGGCCAGTCGAACGCCTCCGCCTGCACGTCTTGTGGCAGCGCGATCGTCACCGCCCCGGTGTCCGCCGGATCCACCAACGTTGCCATCGCATGCATCAAAGAGGGGATCAGCTGTTCGGGTCGGTTGATGCGGTCAAAGAACCGGGAGACAGGGCGGAACGCGTCGTTCACACTCGTGTCCAACGTCATTTCGTTCTCCACCTGCTGCAGCACCGGGTCGGGCACGCGGGTGGCGAACTGGTCTGAGGGGAACAGGAGCACCGGCACCCGGTTCGTGGTGGCCAGGGCAGCTCCCGTGACCATGTTTAACGACCCCGGGCCAATGGAGGCGGTGCACATCATGGCTTGGCGCCGGTTCTTCGCCTTCGCGAATGCGGCCGCCGCATGCACTTGTCCCTGTTCGTTGCGCGGCATGTAGTAGGGCATTGCGCCCCCGTCCGCGTCTGGGTCCAACTCGTTTTGCAGTAGGGCCTGCCCCAGGCCAGCCACGTTACCGTGTCCGAAAATGCCGAACGCACCGGCGATCAGACGGTCTTGTTCACCGTCGCGTTCCACGTATTGGTTCACCAGGAATCGCACCACGGCTTGCCCAACCGTTAGACGCACGGTCTGCACATCTGGGTTCATGTTTGTTTCTCCTTAATAACGTGGGTGACGACTAGTCGTTCATCGGGGTCATGGGTAGGCGCGGGTCGATTGCTTGATCGCTCCAGTTTTCGCGTACCCAATCGTGGTGCGGGTCGTTGGTCATGAGCCACGTGGAGTCTTCCGCCGGCCCCGCCATCACGTTCAAGTAGTACAGGTCGTAGCCGGGCGCTGCGACGGAGGGACCGTGGTAGCCGTAGGGCATTATCACGATGTCACGCGAACGCACTTCGGTGCACACGTCGATTGGTTTACCCGGTGAGGGGTAGATACGTTGCAGCGCGAACCCTTCTTTCCCGTTCTTCCCCCCGTTACCTTCGCGGACCTCGTAGTAGTAGATCTCTTCGAGCACGCGTTCGTTTTCGTTGTGTTCATCGTGTTTGTGCGGCGGGTAGGACGACCAGTTTCCGCCCGGCGTCAGCACCTCTGTGACCAGTAGGTGTGAGGTTTCCAGTTCGTTGCCGAGCGCGTAGTTGTTAACTTGCCGCGAGCAGTTACCCGCGCCGCGTAGCATCGTCACCACTTCTTCTACCGGGCAGTACCGCACCGGGAGGTCCTTGGTGGCTTTCGCTGCCGGCAGGCAGAACCGACCCCCATTTTTGGAGGTGACGGTGAACTCCGTGTTGCGGGGAATGTATATGTAGTCTGTGATGCCGGTAAAAACGGATTCACGGCCTTTAATCTCAAACGTTTCACCGTTTACCTCTACGGTGCAGCCCCCTTCGAAGGGAAGCACGAGGAGTTCTGTGTCTCCACTGTTGCGGGTCTGGCTTTGCCCGGCCTCCAGCCCGAGCACTGCGATGGCGCTGAATTCCCAGCCGGCCCGCTCGATCGTCAGGTCTGTTTCGAACTGGTCGTGTGCGGTTTCTCCCGCGCGGATTACGTATTTATCGTTGTCATTCATGTTTCATGTCCTCACAAAAAATCTCTCAGCGAGTGGTTACAGCAAACTCACGGTTGCATCCACTGCTTCGCTCACCGTTCCCGTCGGTGGGAACAGTAACGACCGCCCAATTACTAAGCCTTTCACGTTCGGGAGCTTCAACGCACCAGCCCAACCTTTCAGTGCTTCATCGGGGTCGTCGGGAACTTCTCCTCCTAGGATAAGCGATGGAAGGGTAGTTGATGCCATTACGCGCTCCATATTGTCCACACATGGAAGTTTCAACCAGGTGTAGGCCGACGTGGTGCCCAGCCCCGCCGCGATCGTAATCGACCGGATCACCGCGTCGGTGCTGAGGTTGTTGACCACAGTGCCGTTTTTCCACTCCGAAATGAACGGTTCCACCATCGCGGTGAGTTTGCGCTCGGCCAACTGGTTGATTGCCTGCGCCGTTGACTCCAAGGTGGCGACAGTTGCGGGGTCTTCGAAGTTGATGCGCGACAGGGTTTTCCCCCCATTCAACCCCGCTTCCTCAATTCCTTTGGGCGTGTAGCAGTTGAACCGGTCGTCCATTTCGAATTTGGAATGCTGCAACCCACCGCGGTTCATGGACCCCCACACCAGTTTGTTATCCAGCGCCCCCATCAGCGTGAGGTCTTCTATCATCTCCGCGGTTCCAAGGAATCCGTGCACGCCGGGGCGCGAAAGTGCTTCTGCGCACCGCTCTAGCAGGTCTTCACGCGACCCCATTGCCATTGGTTTACGCCCCGCACCCAAAGCCCCGCGAGCCGGGTGGTCACACGCGATGATCAGCAGCTTTTGGTCTTTTGGGATCTGCGCTTTGGGGCGTTTCTTGAGGGCCTGCGCAATCTTTTCGGGTTCGTACGCCCGGATGTTTGCGATCTGTTCGATAACAGACATTACAGGGCCTCCACTATGGGTTCGGTCTCGGGGTGCTGAGCGATCTTGTCGAACACTTCCTGTTCCGTAGCCATCGCGGTGGAGCACTCTAGGCGTTCAGCCACGATCGCACCCGCGGTTGAGGCGAACTGGATTGCCTTTGGTAGGTCCCAGCCGCTCAGAAGTGCGTGGCACAGCGCACCACCGAAGGAGTCACCGGCCCCAAGCCCGTTCATCGCTTCGATTTTGGTGACGGGCACGGTAATGCGTTCTTCGCGCGTTTTCGCGAGGGTACCCAGGGGGCCTTGCTTCACGATCGCGACTTCCACACCGCGTTCCAGTAGCGCGTCGGCAGCGCGTTCCGGTTCGGTTTCCCCAACCGCGATGCGGCATTCCTCTTTGTTACCCACCGCGACGTTCACTTTTTCTAGCATTCGGGACACTTCGCGGTGCGCTACCTCTTCTGACTCCCAGAACATGTCCCGGTAGTCCAGGTCAGCGATGGTCCACCCATTCTTTTTCCGCGCGTCCAGCGCAGTGTGGTGCGCAGAACGCGAGGGGTCTACCGACAAACCGGTTACCGACAGCCAGAATATTTTGGCGTCTTTAACCACTTCGAGGGGAATGTCTTGGTTCTTCAGCTCGAGGTCGGGTGCGGATGGTTCACGGTAAAAGTACAGGGGGAAGTGGTCGGGTGGGAAGATCTCGCAGAACGTGACCGGCGTATTATAGTTCTCATTTGTAACTACATACTGGTCGGATACGCCGAGGCGTTTCATTTCTTGCCGCACGTAGTTTCCGAACGGGTCGTCCCCCACTCCGGTGATGATTGCGCTGGAGTGTTCCATGCGCGCTGCAGCGACCGCCACGTTCATTGGGGAGCCGCCGAGGAACTTGCCGAAACTCTCCACTTCTTCCAGGCCAACGCCTACTTGCAGAGGGTAAATGTCGACTCCGCTGCGCCCTATGGTCACCACTTCGTACTGTTTGTGTGCCTGAGCCATCTTTGGTTCCTTTCTGCCGTGAGTAGTTGCGCATTCTTTTCCGTTTGCACAAATTTACCTGCGGCCGCGTCTTTGCTCTATTTCAGTATTACGACATTTGAGGCCAAAGTCAAGCATTTGTTATAACAAAGGTCGAATCGTGGGGTAGGTTACCGAATCGTTAAGTGCGCGTTACACCCCGCAGCCCAGTTGGGTTAATCATCGTTCACTTTTTGAACTAATTGCAGGCATTTCTATCGATCGCCCAACCGGAGCGTGCTGGCAGTTATACGCTTTTATCGTTACTGTCCACCACAGACGAAAGTGTCGTTTATGCGTGTGTTGAAACCCATTTCATCCGCCGCTTTAGCGGCTTCCATAGCACTCGTCCTGTCGACTCCACTCACCGGCGTCGCAGTTCCTACCTCCGACCCAACCGGCACCGATTCCACAGCCACCGCGAGCGCTGCCCCGGATCCAACCGGTGAAAACACCTCGGCCCCCACCGGCTCGACAACCTCTGAAGACACTTCCCAGAGCGCAGACGAGCAGGCGGGTACCTCGGACGAAAATGAGGACGCGGGTACCTCGGACGAAACCACTCAAGCCACGCCGCGCGCTGCGGACACGGTGGCGATCAGTGACATCCAAGGGAACCCGAAAAATTACAAGAACAAGCAGGTTGCAATCCAAGGAATCGTCACCGCTGTTTGGGATGGTCGCGACGGCTTCACCGTGCAAATGCCAACAAGTGAAGTACCTGAGGGGTACGAAGGGTCGCAAGCGGTATTCGTTAAACTTTCCAACCCGTCCAAAACACTGCACGTGGGCGACGAAGTGCAAGTGGACGGTAAGGTTAGCGACCCAAATGGGGTAACGACCCTAACCACCTCCGTGAAGAACGTCGAAACCCTGGGCAGTGAGAAAACCGGCCTGGTGAAACCCGCGCAGGTACCCGCACCGAAAACCCCTGAGGAAGCCAACAAGATCCAAAGCATGGTGATTAACCCGCAGGGGCAGTTCCGGTTAACGGACTCGTACAAACTACCCACCACCGGCCAGATTTCGCTCACCGACGGAGATAAAGCCCCGGCACAACCCACCCAGGTGGGAACTCCCGGTTCGGCGGAAGCAAAAGCTCAGGCGCAGTACAACGAAACCCACCTCATCACGGTTGATGATGGCAGTGACGACCTGTTTGACTCCAACAGTGCAAAAGCCCAGGTTACTCCGCCTAAACACCTGCCGTTCGTGGCAGACAACGCGCAAGCAGGACCAACCTTAGGCGCAGAAGTCACGTTCAAAAGCCCAGCGGTCATCACCTACACGCGCGGCAAGTGGGTGCTCGACCCCACCACTTCTATTCCAGCGGCAGATGAGTTCATCAGTTTCTCTGACGTAGCCGAAGCGGAACCCGCTGACGTGGGTGGCAACCTGAAAGTAGCGACGTTCAACGTGCTGAACTACTTCACCAGCTTGGGTGTGAACTCCACAGAGAAAGATAAGAACGGTAAACCCCTGTGTTCTCCAAAGATGAATCGTTGGGACCAGTCGGTGCCCGTAGCAGGTAACTACGAATGCCCCCTCCGCGGCGCATGGGACGAAAACGGGTTGAAGCGTCAAGAAGACAAGATCGTTGCCGCCATCAACACGCTCGGCAAGCAAAACGCAGCAATCGTGGCTCTGCAAGAAATTGAGAACGACAAGAAGTTCGAAACGAACCCCAACCAGAGCCTCGAGCACCTCGTGAAAGCTCTAAACCAAGCCGACCCAAGCCAGAAGTGGAACTACGTGCCAACCCCGAAGAAAGAACCGGCATTCGGTACCGACGACGCGATCCGGCAAGCGTTCCTCTACCGCTCCAGTGTTGTCAGCCTTGTGGGTGACGCGGAATATGGGGTTAGCAGCCGGCCTCAAGCAGCTACACTAGACCGCGCACCATTAACGCAAGTTTTTAAGCACCAGGAATCCGGTAAGAAACTGCTGGTAGTGAACAACCACTTCAAGAGTAAAGGCAGTAAACTCAGCGGTTCAGACAACGACAATCCGGGGAAAACCCAAGGCCCCGCGTACGATGTGGGCAACAACAACGGGGAGCGTACCCGACAGGCACAAGACCTAGTGGACGTTGTCACTACAAAAGCAGATGCAGTTAAACCGGACTTCACCCTACTGGTTGGCGATTTCAACTCCTACTCCGGTGAAGACCCAATCCAGATCCTGAAACAGTCCGGTTACGCAGACCTGATGAACACGGCAGAGCACCCCACGAAACGATCCATGACCGACTGGGCAGAATACACGTATTCGTACGGCGGTATGCTCGGCTCACTGGACCACATCATGGTTTCCAAAGCCGGAATGGACTTCTACAAGGGCCACGACATCTGGACTGCGAACGCGTACGAAAGCCAAGCCAGGCAGTACTCAAACTTCATGGCCACCGGCACCAACTACTACAACCCCAACGTGTTCCGCGCTTCAGACCACAACAGCGCCATCGTCGGTTTTGACCTCGAAAAGAAGGTGGACACAGAGAACCCCGGGACCGGTGAACCAAGCCAGCCGGGTGAGGAAACCCCAGACAAACCGGGCGTAGGTGATCCCGGTGTGAACAACCCCGACAAACCAGGGGACAACCACCCCAGCAGCAAGCCTGGCGCGAACCAACCGACCTCGAACCAGGCGGGCAAACCCGGCAGTGGTTCGGTAAACGCGAACCAGGCGGGTAAACCGGGTGCGAATCAAGCCGGCACGCACATCGCCAGCACCGGTAGCACCGCCAGCACCGTCATTTTGCTGAGTGCATTAGCACTAGCCATCGGAGGGGGCGCGTGGCTGCTGAAGCGGCGCATCCGCTAAACCGCACTACTGCGTAACCTGCGCGGGGTTCAACAACTCGTTAAACACCGCGCTTGTGCCGCAAGTGAATACGTCTGCCACAAGTGAATAAAAGGGTGGTGGTCATGCCTCAAAGGCGTGACCACCACCCCTATTTAGTGCCAGAACTGCTCCTCGCTAGAACTGCTCCACACTAGATCGGACCAGCCAGTGCTACGAGTAACGCTGCTCCATGCGCAGCTCCAGTTCCTCAAGCGAATAACCGGACGTTTCTGGCATGATTTTGAGCAAAATGAACCCGAAAACCAGGTTCATGACCGCGTAAAAACCATACGTCGCGGCCCCACCCCACGCTTCCATCATGTGCGGGAACGTGAACGTGATGAACGCATTCACCACCCACATGCAGAACACAGCCGCACCATTCGCGATCCCACGCACGCGGGCAGGGAACATCTCCCCCAGCATCGTCCACACAACCGGGCCGTTACCAGCCTGCACAACCAGCATGAACACACCCATCATCGCCAGGATCACCAGCGGTGCCCACAGGGGTGGTACGTCGTGCGAATCCATTGCCGGCTGAATCGTGAAATGGAACAGGCTGGCAATCACCGCGAGCGTTACGAACACGCTGAACAAACAGGTAATCAGAATCTGGCGGCGCCTAAACGCCGTGATCATCCACAGGGCACACAGGCAGCCAATCACCGACATCACCCCATTCGCGATCTGCGCGGTAATCGCCGCGGACGTGCCCATCCCCGCGTACTGCAACACTTTCGGGGCGTAGTACATAATCGTGTTCACGCCCGTAGTTTGGTTACAAATCGCTAAGAACACGCCTACGAAAAACAGTTTCCGCATCCAGGGGGTGCGGAAAATATCCGCGAACGTCCCCTTCACTTCCTCCCGTTTTTCCCGCTGTTTCTCTAGGATCTCTTGCATTTCCGTTTCCACAGGCCCATCCTTGGCCTCGTCACGAACCTGCTTGAGGGACCCAATCGCCTCGTAATACCTCTGATTAGCCGCATACCAGCGGGGCGACTCTGGCATCAGACGCATCCCGATCCACAGGGCGATCGCGGGCACAGAGCACAGCAGCAGCATGATCCGCCACCCGTTCCCGTTACCACCCGCGACCACCAGGTTGGACACGTAGTCGAACCACGTGGCCGGGTCCAGCGTTCCACCTTTTGAGGACGCTAAGTGGCTCACATTGTCAAACGACTGCATACCCGGTTCCAGTAACCCACCCGGGTCCTTCTCAATATCAATCTGCGGGCCACCGTAAATCTGCGAAATGATCGCGTTGAACGTGAAAGCCATCAACTGGCCCGTCACGATCATCACCTGGTCAACCGCCACGATCCGGCCGCGGATCCGCTTCGGCGCGGTCTCCGCCAAATACACCGGCACGGTAGCGGAAGCACCACCCACGGCGAACCCTAAGATAACTCGTGCTACATACATGACCCATACGTTCGGGGCCGCCGCGGTGCCCAACGCACCAATCAGGAACACGACCGCCAGCAGAACAATATTGTGCCGCCGCCCCCACCGGTCGGACATGCGCCCACCAATCAGCGCACCCAGCGCGGCGCCGAGCAGTAAGGTGGCGCCAACCGCGCCCTCCTCATTAGCAGTCAAATGCAAACCACCCGCCGCGTGGGGCATGTACATGAACGGTAACGCACCCGAAATCACGCCCGTGTCGTAACCGAACAGGAACCCACCGAGGGTGGCGACCGCTGCTACAACCCCAACAGACCGGTGTTTACCTGCTGCTGGTGTTTTTGCAACTGCAGCACTAACTTCTTGCTTTGTACTGTCAATATTTATCTTGCTCACTGCCGGCCCCTACTTGTCGAACGTGGTGGCGCCTTCAACGCGGGCAACGTCGTGCCACTGCCCATCCGCCGCAGAAGCCACCGTGGCCTCGTCCACTTCCGCAGCCGACCACCCGTCCGCTGCAGAGGGAGCTACCTGCTCGCCGGTCAGCACCGACTCAATGAACTGCTTGGCTTCCACCACTTTCATGTCGTCAAAGCCCATGGAGGTACCCGCCCCGGGTTGGAACCGCAAGAACTCGGGGAAGTCCCCACCGGCCATGGCCCGCACGTACCCCTGTTGGAATCCGTTGTCTTTGCCAATACAAACTTGCAGGTCGTTGAGGTGTTCGAAGTTCCAGCGCAGGGACCCATCCGTACCGTAAACCTCAATCACGTATTCCGCCCGCGGCCCAACTGCAACGCGGGAAGATTCAAGCGTGCCCACGACCCCGTTGTCTAAGCGCATCATGATGGCCACGTAGTCTTCGTTCTGCACCGGCCCCACTTCGTCACCAACTTCGTAACCGCCGTGGCCCACACCCATCTTGGTTGGAATCGGCCGTTCCTTAATGAACGTGTCCGTCAGCGCCGACACCGAGGCGATTCGCCCCACCAGGTACTGCACCAGGTCCGCGCCGTGGCTCATCAGATCGCCCACCACGCCAGCGCCCGCGCGTTCACGCGAATAACGCCACGTCAAAGGCCCTTCTGGAGCGGATGCGTAATCGGCAATCAACCAGCAACGCACGTTCGTTACCCGCCCAATCTTGCCGTCACGGATGAGTTTTCGAGCCAGTTCAATCGCTGGCGTGTGCCGGTAGTTAAACCCAACCGACGTCGCCACCCCCGCTTTCGCCGCGGCCTGCGCGATCTCTTTGGATTCCTGCGCGCTCACCCCCATGGGTTTTTCAATCCAAAACGGCTTCCCAGCCTGCGCGGCTGCCAGCGCGATTTCGTGGTGCAGATAGTTTGGTGCGCAGATAGAAACTACGTCCACCTGCGGATCCTCAATTACTTCGTGGTAATCCGCAGTAGCCCGCTCGAAGCCGAGCACTTCCGTAGCCCATTTTTGGTTCTCTTCTAAAATATCCGCGCACGCCACCAAGCGGATGTCGACGTTTAGTTCCGGGAATTTTTCCGCTAACGCGCGGTAAGAACGAGTGTGCAAGCGACCCATCCACCCTAAAGAGATGACACCTACACCCAGTGTTTTCTTTTCCTTCATAGTTTGCTCCCTCGCATGCTATTAGGGCAGTGAGGCGTATTTTAAGCCTACGTTTGCAGCTTCCGCGCCCACGCGGTGGTCTTTCACCGCATCAACTGCCGACACTCTTGTACTCTAAAAGCAAATGTTTGCACTTGCAAGGCATTTGACCCTACAAATCATTAGCGCGCGCCAACTAAGATGGCACAGGAGTGACTTTGTCCGTTCCCATAAACGTATTAACCTGACATATTATTGACTATCGAGATGTCGTGCAGCTGCTGCACGAACCCGGCACGTGCAAGGATTTGGACAACGACCTATGAGTAGGCGCAGTAAACAGGTGAAAACTATGAATCAGCCCTTTGAGGTACAGGTGACAATAGATCGCAACGGTGCGAAGCCTCTTTACCAGCAAATCGCAGAACCGCTTGAACAAGCAATTGTTAGCGGTATTGTTCCCCCTGGCGAACTGGTTGAAGACGAGATCTCAATGGCGAAACGTCTGGACGTATCGCGCCCCACCGCACGGCGGGCGTTGCAAGAGCTGGTGAATCGCGGGCTATTAACCCGCCGCCGCGGCGTGGGTACCCGGGTGACCCCTTCGCAAGTGCATCGCCCGCTGGCCCTGTCGTCTTTGAACGCAGACCTCATTAAAGCCGGGTTTACCCCCACCACGAAGGTCCTCAGCTACGAGATTATTGAGGCCAGCGCGGACGAAGCCCAGATGCTTGGGCTTTCTGAAGGCGATGGGGTGCTGAAAATATCGCGCTTGCGCAGCGTGGATGGACAGCCTCTGGCGATACTGACGAACCACATGCCACTAGAGTTAGCGCCCGAATGGTCTCAGCTGCAAGAAACCGGCCTGTACGATTCGTTCGAACAAAAAGGCATCCACATTGCCTCTGCCACGCAGGTAGTGGGTGCACGCGCGGCCACTGCAGAAGAATCCAAGATCCTGGGCGACGAGCCGAAAGCGGCATTGCTAACCATGGAACGCACTGCCTATACCGCGGAAGGCCGGGTAGTTGAGGTGGGTCGCCACGTGTACCGCCCATCCCTGTACTCATTCCGCTTTACACTGTTTGCACAGTGACACACCCCGCCCCACACTTTGTTATGACAATCGCTTGACAAGCCGGTGACAACTGTCATTAAATGAGTATGTACACACAAGCGCCAACGGCGGGCAAAGTGGCCTGCCACGCGCCAAGAAAGCAAACAAAGGAGATGCTCGATGGCACAGATCAAGCCCACCCCCGGCCCACTGCGTGACGCGGTTGAAGCCACGCCCACGGCCCTGTGGAATGACTCGTCTGATCTGAACGAACTGAAACAATCAATTTCTTACGGCGGTGTGGGCGCCACCTGCAACCCCGTCATTGCTTACACCACGATCTCAAAATATCCAGAGATCTGGACCGATCGGATCCGCAAGATTGCCGCAGACAACCCCACGTGGGGCGAGTCCGAGATTGGTTGGCGGGCAGTAAAAGACATGTCAATTGAAGCGGCCAAGCTGCTGGAACCGGCGTTCAAAGAAACGAATGGGCGCGACGGCCGCCTATCGGTACAGACCGACCCGCGTTTCCATCGGGATGCGAAAAAGCTCGCTGACCAGGCGGAAGAGTTCCACAAGATGGCGGACAACATTGTGGTGAAGATTCCCGCCACTAAGACGGGGTTAGAAGCGATTGAAGACGCCACCTACCGGGGCGTGTCCGTTAACGTGACGGTTTCGTTCACCGTTGCACAGGCTGTGAAAGCCGCCGAGGCGATTGAACGGGGCCTAAAGAAACGTGATGCCGAGGGTTTGGAAACTAAGAACATGGGGCCCGTGGTGACGATCATGGTGGGTCGCCTCGATGACTGGTTGAAGGACTGCGTCAAGCGCGAGGGCATTTTTATTGATCCTTCCGCTTTAGAATGGGCTGGTATTGCAGCGTTCAAGCACGCGTACAAGATCTTCAAAGAACGTGGTTTCCGCGCCCGCCTGCTTGCCGCTGCATTCCGCAACGTGTTGCAGTGGAGCGAGTTCCAAGGTGGTGACGTGGTGGTTTCCCCACCGTTCAAGTGGCAGAAGCTGATTAACGATTCGGATTACAAGTTTGAGGGTCCGCGCATGGACATTCCGGTCGATGAGTACTACCTGGAGCAGTTGCGGCGAATCCCGGAGTTCATCCGCAGTTATGAGGAAGATGGTATGACGCCGGAAGAGTTTGAGGACTTCGGGGCCACCCGCAAGACCCTGCGCCAGTTCTTGAATGCGGACTCAGATTTGGACGCGCTGGTACGAGACGTGATTGTTCCCGCGCCTTAAACCCAGCAAACGCAGCTGTCGAACGCTACGCAGCTACCTGAATACACACTTAGCTAACTGAGAAGCCAAGTACTTGTGAAAACCAGCAGGTAATGCGGATGCTAAAGCCAGGTGGTCGGTGCGGTGGGTGGGGTGGCTAGCCCCACCTGCCGTGCCAAAACCTCATAATACGGATTCGAATATCGCTTAATATTCACCCCAACAACATCTAATATTTACCCTAATCGCACTCAAAGGAGAGCTTAATGATTCGCTTTGGAATTATCGGGGCCGGCCGCATCGCGAAGGTGCATGCCCGGTCGACTAGTCAGCACCCGCACGCGCAGCTGGTGGCCATTTCAGATCCGGTTGAGGAGGCCCGCGAAGCCCTTGCGCAAGAATACGGTGTGAAAGCCGTAGCCGACGCAGCGGACATTTTTAACGACCCCGAGATAGACGCGGTTATAGTCTGCTCCCCCACTCCTTTGCACATTGAGCACATTGTGGCGGGGGTGAAAGCTGGTAAAGCGGTGTTGTGTGAGAAGCCGATTGCGATGGAAGTGGAAGCTGCGGAAGGTATCCGCGCTCAGCTAGAGGGCGAGGATGCGCGGGTTATGCTGGGCTTCAACCGCCGGTTCGACCCGAATTTCGCGAAGATTCACACCGTTGCACAGGCGGGGGAACTGGGCCCGGTTGAGCAGGTGACCATTATTTCGCGCGACCCCGCAGCACCGTCGAAAGATTACATTAAGGTTTCCGGCGGGATTTTCAAAGACATGACAATCCACGATTTCGACATGGCCCGCTTCTTCCTAGGGGACATTGCTACGGTGTCTGCAACCGGGCAGAACCTGGAAGAGGACCTGAAGGACACCGGTGATTTTGACGCCGCCGTTATTGTTCTTACCAATAGGGATGGGAAGGTGGCGACCATTATTAACAACCGGCACTGCGCCACGGGTTACGACCAGCGGCTTGAGGTGTCCGGCCCGGAAGGCTCGGCGTTCGCAGAGAACGTGCGGCCCACCACGGTGCGCGTGTCTAAGCGGGAGCATTCTGACGCGTTGGACCCGTACTTGGATTTCTTCTTAGAACGCTACGAAGCTGCGTACTACAACGAGTTGGATGCGTTTATTGAGGCAGTTAACGGCCAGCGCGACTTCACCCCTGGGATCGAGGATGGAATCGTCGCCCTAAAGATCGCCCAGGCGGCGGACGAGTCCGCGCGGTCAGGCAAGGTTGTCGAACTGTAAATAGCAGAGCACCCACACTCGTGCTTGTGGGAAACATGAAGAGTTACCTGGTGAGGACCACATGTCCTCACGAATAAAAATCGTAAGGAGAACAAAATGAAGATTGCTGGAGCACCTATTTCTTGGGGCGTATGTGAGGTTCCCGGTTGGGGGTACCAGATGTCCCCAGACCGCGTACTGACGGAAATGAAAGAAATGGGGTTGACGGCCACGGAGTTTGGCCCTCAGGGATGGTTGCCGCTAGAACCTCAGGCGCGTGCAGAAGTGGTGAATAAGTACGGACTGAAACCGGTGGGTGCGTTTTTCTTAGCGGTAATGCACGACCCGGATTTTGACCCGATTCCGATGGTGAAAAAAGAGTTGGAGGCGTTCAAAGTGGCCGGTGGTGAGTATTTGATTCTCGCTGCCGATTCTGGGCAGGAAGGCTACGACAACCGCCCCGTGCTAGATGAAAAGGGGTGGCAGACTCTGTTCACGAACCTTTCTCGCATCACGGATGTGTGTAAGGAAGCGGGGGTGACCGCGTGCATTCACCCGCACTGGGGCACGATGGTGCAGAACGTGGATGAGGTAGAGAAGGTGCTGGATAACTCCAAGGTGGGGTTGTGCTTGGACACCGGACACTTGGCAGCCGGTGGTGCGGACGTGGTGGCGCTCGCGCAAAAGTACGCGGACCGTGTGGACATTGTGCACGCAAAAGATGTGCACAAAGAGATGACGGATAAGTTACTGCCCGGGGAACTCACGTGGTCGCAAGGCGTTAAAGACGGTATGTTCGCCCCGATTGGCGATGGGGATATCGACTTCAAAGCCGTCGTTGAGGCACTTAACAAAGCCGGGTTTGACGGGTACTACGTGCTGGAACAAGACATCATGATTGATGAGGAACCCCCGGCGGACGGAGGTCCGAAGAAGAGCGCGGAGAAGTCATTTAAGGCCCTGCAGGCACTGGCGTAACAGCGCGGGCTGCCTTAGAACTGCCCTCTGCCCACTGGATTAAACCCCATATTCCAGTGGGTAGAGGGTTTCTGCGTAAACCCGGGGTGGGGGTTTCTGCGTAAACCCGGGTGGGGATCTGCGCGCAAGCCGGGGTGGGAGATTCCTTGGGGCCTAGGGTTAGTGATTCGGGTTGCTGTTAACATCTAAGAAGAAAATGCTCAGTGGATCCAAGGGGAAGTAATGTTACGACATCCGCGTCGGCGTACTGCACGTAAAAATACTGAATCAATGGGCTCGCTGGCTCGCACGGCGGTGGCGGTATCGGCAGCCGCGTTCCTCTCTTTGGGTCTGGCGGCGTGCTCTAGCAGCACTGCCCCGCAATCTGAGGCGCCGTCAACTGCTTCCGCGAGCGCGTCGGCGACCGCGCCGGCATCCCCACAGCCTCAATACAAGTTGAACGACCTGACCGGGGCGCAGATCGACCAGAAACTCGCGGGCATCTCCGTTGGGGGGTACCCGCTGCACGTAGATCAGGATAGTGCCTCGTTAACGGAATCGATTAAGAGCGAAACGGATTCTGGGCAGTCGTACTACCTGCGGGACGTGAGCGTGGACCCGGATAACTGCGCGCCGGACACGGAACGCTGGCTCGATATTGACTTCACAAACACGATTACGCTAGCGGCTTCCGCGGCAACGGATGACAACTCGATTATCGTGTCCGTGTTCCGTTTCGACAACGGCGGGTTAGACAAGGCCGCTAAGAAGTATGAGGACGTGTCTAAACAGTGCCCCACGAAGACCGTGAACAAACCGGGTACACCCCCAACTAAAGTTAGTACAAAGGTGACGGACGTGGACCTGCCCGGCACGGAACCTGCCTTCGGGGTAGAAAAATCCGTGGAAGGCACGTTCAGTGGGCAGAATGAAAAAGCGGTGCACGCTGTGGTGGGCAACGCGTTCCTCACCGTCAGTTCCGGTTCGGATAACGCTACCATCGACGGGCTCACGGAAGTGGCCGAACAGGTCCTCAAGAACTTCCAGTAGCGTTGGGGCCGGCAGCAGTTCGAAACCTAGGTGATGCGGACAGCTAGTTCGGGGCTACCTTTGGTCCGCCACCAGCCCGGGAAGCTGCGCCATGTTGTCGATGACAGCGTCCGCTCCCGCTTGCACGAACACGGAACGCACCTGCTGACGCGCGGCTTCCTGCTCGGTTTCACTCAGCGCGTTGAAGTCAGTTGCCGACAGCGCCATCGCGGAACTTCCCTCAACTACTCCTACGGTGAACACCCCCGCGTTCTTGCCCTCTTGAATGTCCGACACCGTGTCCCCCACCTTGACTACGCGGCGCACATCCTGGCAGTGCAGTGCCTCCAGGTTCCGGAACACCATGTACGGGTACGGGCGGCCAAAACCGTTTGTAGAATCAGCGGAGAACCAGCAGTCCGGCTCGTATCCCAACTCCGCGGCTTTTGGCGCCACCACGTGCATCATCTGATCCGTGTACCCCGTGGTGGAACCGATTTTCACACCCATGTCCCGCAAGCTAGCTACCGCGTCTAACACGTGCGGCTTCGGGGCCGCGAACTGCTCCAAAATCGCGAACAGGTTCGGTTCAAATCTCGCGTAAACCGCGTCCACGTCCGCCTCACTCGCGGCGCTCCCATGCGTTTGCTGCCACGCGTTTGCGATCCCCTCCATTTTCAGCATGGTAGCCACGTGGTCGCGTTTACTCATCCCCATGGGTTCACGCGTTTGCGCTACCGTGGGTTCCACCCCGAACTCTTTGAACGCGTCCATAAACGCTTGCACGGGCGCAAAACACCCGTAGTCCACCGTCGTGCCCGCCCAGTCGAACACCACTGCGTCAAACCGTTTACTAGCCATCAAAACTCCCTCACTTTTCTAGTTCTATTTTCTTTCTCGCCTGAGGTTCTTGCACGCCTGAGGTTCTTGTCCGCCCGAGGTCCTTGCCCAGCTTCGGTGAATTCTTCCCCACCTAAGGCTCTTGCTGAACCTCGCTAAATCCCTGTGCTCCGCAGGTGCCTGGCCCAGGCTAAGCACTTGCCTGTTCCATGGCGTGGCGCGCGTCCTCAAGCGAATCAAACCCAATCTTTCCCAACAGGCCACGCGCATCCAGGTACTGGGCGAACAGGTCGGTAACTTGGTCAATGTCAGACGTGTAGATCTCCCCCATGTTCGCCACCCGGAATGTCTCTTCGTTTGTGAGCTTACCGGGGTAAATAGCGTACCCACGTTCCTTAATGAACGCGTACATGTCGGCAAAATCTACCTGCACCGCATCCGGGTAATAGAACGTGGTGATGAACGGGCCCTGGTGGTCCTCTAGATAAGTGCGGAATCCGAGGGCGCACATGCGGGTGATGAGCCGGTGGTTATTGTGCGCATACCGGGCGGCGCGGGCAGGAATCCCACCTTCTGCCGCCAGCTCCTCAAGCGCCTGTGCGAACGCAAGCACCACGTGCGTTGGGGACGTGTACCGCCACTTCCCACCGGCCTGCTCCAACGTGTGCCACTGATCCCACAGGTCTAATGACAAAGACCGCGCCTGCCCCTTCGAAGCTTCCAACGGTTGGCGTCGCGCAATAATAAAACTGAACCCCGGCACTCCCTGAATGCACTTATTAGCGCTAGAAACTAGGAAGTCAATGTGCCACTGCTGCACTGGGATTTCCATTCCCCCAAACGAACTCATCGCGTCCACAATAAACGTGATGTCCCGCTCAGCCGTTAACTCACCGACCGGCTGGATGTCGTTCAGCAACCCCGACGTGGTTTCCGAATGCACCATCGACACGTGGGTTATGGACGGGTCAGCGTCAAGAATCTGCTCGATCCGTTGCGGGTCCGGCACCTGGTCGTACTCCACGTTATAGCGCACGTAGTTGACGCCCGCGTGGTCACACATCTGCACCTGCCGGTCGCCATACGCCCCGTTCGTGCACAGCAGCACCTTGTCGTCCATACCCACCACGGACGTCAAAACGCTCTCCACCCCGAACGTGCCCGAACCCTGCATGAGCACCACCGTGTACTCAGCTGGATCACAGTGCCCCAACTCCAGCAGCCGAGCGCGAATCCCCTCGGTAATCTGCATGTAGTCTGAATCCCACGTGCAGTGGTCAAACAGCATCTGCTGCTTCACCGAATCCGTAGTTGTGAGCGGACCGGGGGTGAGCAACTTGTAGTTTTTCTGCATTATTCCTACTTCCTTCCAGCTGCGCGTTTACAAGCAGACGAAAAATCTTGGTGCTTTTGCAACAAATCCACGGTGAGTGACTGCGGGAAGAACTTCGACCGCACGGACGCGTTCTTCGCCTTATGCTCACCTTCGTACAGTGGTGTTGGGTAGGTCGACAGAATCTCCTCCCGCCCCTCATCAATCAAAATAGCAGCCACTTTCTGCGCCTTCGGATTAGCCGACTCGCCCTTATCGAGAACCGCCACGGACTCGGTTAACGAATAGTTACCTTCCATCGGATCCACGTAATCAATCGGGAGGCCCTGGGCTTTATCCGCAACCGCCTGGTGGCGCAACCCAAACCCAATCGCAACCTCACCCGAACGCACCGCCTTGAGCGGGCCGGAGCCAGACTGTTCCATGTGCGGGCCAGCGTTACGGGCAATGCCGGTCATCACCTGCTTACCTTCCCCATCTAACCCGTAGGCATCCACAATCGCCTGCACCATCAGCCAACCGGTGGACGAACCCTCCATGTCCGGAACTGCAATCAACCCCTCGTACTTGGGGTCCGCCAAATCTTTCAAACTCTTCGGTGCGGGCACGCCCGCGGCTTTAAGAGCGGGTTTGTTGATAATCAACGCACCTTCTTGTGCGGTGGCGGGCCGGCGGTACTTCGGAGCCTGCGCAATCCCAGAATCCCCCAAAAGGCGAGACTCAATATCTGTTAGTGGTAAGAACATGCTGTTGCGATGCTGCGCGGAATCAATGTAGTAAGAACTCATCGTAATCACGTCCGCCTCTAGGGCTTTGCCTTCCGCGAGGATCTTGCCGCCGAGCTCTGAGGTACCGAAGTTTTGCACAATGTACTGGCCCTTCATCCCATGCTTGTCGAGCGCGTTTTGGAAGGCGACCACGGCCTCATCGTCCGCATTCGTGTAAATCACCACCTGCCCGCGCGTAGCGGACGCAGACGAGAGCGCGCCCGTGCCAAACAGGATCAGGAAACTGGTTAGCAACGCGGCGAACACGCCCGTGAGGATATTGCGGGCCTTCCGGTTCCCGGTTGTGGGCAGTGGGAAGTTGCGCGACCCCGACGCTTCCAACTGCTTCCCGGCGGTAACCCGGCTGTCCCGGCGCACCGTTGTCCGCGTATCCGCCACCTGCGCGGGGTTAACGGGAATATTAGACTTCGCCCGCTTCTTTGCTTTAACCGCCCGGCGGTTGCGAGTAGCGAGCGCAATCCCACCTTTGACCAGCAGGTTCGTAACCAGAATCAGTAGGGACAGGGCAAACACGGAATCGAACTTCGCGATGTGCTGTAACGCAGAAATCTCAGTGGTCACCACCTGCGTGCGCGCTCCCGTGAGGAACACGACCGCAGAGATCGTGACCATCGCGTTCACAAAATAGTACCCAAATACCTGCAAAATAGTGGGCCAAGCGTTAGGTGTGATGACCCTCAAGATTGTCTTAAACCAACTATCCCCCATCAGACGGGCAGTGGTTTCCCAAGACGCGTTCATCTTAGTGAGCGAATCTTTAATCATCTGGTAGGGCGTGGCGAAATAGTGGACGACGTTCGCGACAATCAGAATCCAAAACGTGTTCTGCAAACTGGTGCCCGAAAACGTGAGAAGGAATGCGATACCGAGCACCATGCCGGGAACGGTGTTCACTATTGCAGAAATGGAATCAACCACCCGGCGGACCCCGCGGGGCAACCGGGAGCGGGACGTGACCAGGCCCGTGGCGTAGGCGAATAGGCAGCCGACGATCGCGGTCATCACCGCCACGTACAACGAGTTCGTGTAAACCATGTTCAAACTCGGGTCGGTGAACAGGGCGGTGATGTGGCGCAGCGTGGGCGCGGGGTTGAACGGCCATTCGGACACGAACGGGATGATGATGATCACCAGGAACAAGCTCAGCACCGCGCCGAGCGACAAGATTGACGCGGTGCCGCAGAAGAAGTCGCGCCGCACCCCGCGCGGCAGATCCACCTGGGAGATTTTCGCATACCGAATGGAGTACCGCTCCAGGATCGTCATGAGGATGATCGAAATGATAGATGGAATCAGCATGAACACGGCGATCACGGCGCCGCGGTGGAAGTTCGGGATCGACCCCAGCATCTGGTTGTACAGCGTCATCGCGAGCACGTCGTATTCACCGCCCACCGACGTGGGAATACCGTAGTCGGTGAACGCCAGGAAGAAAGATTGGATGAACGCCACGCACATCGTGCCCACCAGGGGCCGCACCACCGTGTTCAAGAAGGTTTTCAGCGGCCGGTCCCCCATGATGTGCGACACGATAATGAACTTCTTGTCTACGAACTGGAAACTGTTGTGGATCAGCAAAAAGCACGTGGGAAGCGTGTACACCACGTAGCCGATCAGCAGCCCGTTGAACCCGTAGATGTTGAACAGTTGGAACCCGAAAATGCGGGTGATCAGCCCGTGTTTACCAAATGAGTAGATGATCGCGAACCCGTACGTGATGGTGGGCAGCAGCATGGGGAGTTGCGTAAACAGTTTTATTATTCGCTTGAGGCCGCGCGGAACGTTCGTGGCGTTCACCGTGTACGCGAGTAAGAACGCGATCCCAACTGCGATGCCAGCTGCGAGGGCAGAGACAATCAGGGAGTTTATGACCGACTGGATGAAGTCTGGGCGGTGTAGCACCGCCGCGTAGTTCGACAGCGTTATCTGCCCGGTACCCGTGTTGAACGAGTTCCAGATGACGAGCGCGAGGGGGATGAATAAGAACAGTAAGAACGCGGCACTGACCACTGTCAACAGCGTCCACAGTTCCGGTTGTCGATGCCGGCTTTTGCGCGCTTGGAGAGCTTCGTTTTTGGGCATGCGGGAGCGGTTTTTCACTGCGGTAATGGACATGTGTCTTAGCCTTCAACCTTGCCAGACAGTACGGGTTCGCGCACTTCTTTTGCCCCGGTCTGCGCTGCATTTTGTGAGTCGAGGTCACTGTTTGAGGTGGGGAGTCCCTCTTGGAACAGCGAGAAAATGTTGTCGCGCTTAACTTCCAGCTGGCGCAAGATGAACTGGCGAACGAAGTCGCTGGCGGGGTGTTCAATGATGTTCTCAGGTGTGTCGTATTGGGCGATTCCACCGTCGTTTAAGATCAGCACCCGGTCGCTCATTGTGCACGCTTCTTCGGGGTCGTGCGTAACCATGATGGTGGTCAGATTGTACTGGTCCACGATCTGACGGATTTTTGTCTTAATGGATTCTTTGATTACCCCATCGAGGGCGGACAGGGGTTCGTCTAGCAGCAGGAGTCGCGGTTTCATCACGAGCGTTCGGGCTAGGGCAACGCGCTGCTTTTGTCCGCCAGACAGTTCGTCGATTTTCTTGTTCAAGTGATCTTCAAGGCCCAGCAGGCTGATCATATCTTTGATCTCGTCTTCCGTGCACAGATCGGGGTTGTTCCGCAGACCGTACGTAATGTTTTCGTATGCCGTGAGGTTGGGGAACAGTGCGTAGTCTTGGAACACGATGTTGAACCCACGTTTTTCCATGGGCGTGTCCGTCAGGTTTTCCCCGTTGTACACAATCTGCCCGCCCGTGAGTTCAGTGATGCCTAGAACTATGTTCAACAAAGTGGTTTTACCGCAGCCTGAGGGGCCTAGAATCGACATGATTTCGCCGCTTCCCAAAGTGAGGCTAATGCCGTCGAGCACGCGGTTGTCGCCGAACGATTTTTTAATCTCGGTCAGTTCAAGCATTCCTGTTTACTTTCTTACGAAACGTGTGGTGTGCTTTCGAAAACAAGAGGTGTGACCAGTTGGGATACAACCTGTTCAAAACAGTTTTTACCTGGCACAAATTCGAGTGTAAACAGAAGTTTCTGCTACTTGTAGCGTATTTTCTAAGCTTTTAGCTCCTGTTTCGGTTTGTTAACCTACGCGTTCCCTGGGATACATTTTTGACATGAGGTGCATTACATCACGAGGTTCTACACGTAACTAAGCGCACTCCACCGCCAGGTGCGTTGCGCATGCAAAAACTCCCCGAAAAGAAAACCGAGTTACCGGTTCCCCATTCGAGGAGTCTCGCCCTATGCAAGGCACGTAGGTGGTCTAAGTCAGGCTGTAATAAATCAACCCGCGTCTATGCCGCGCCACTACCCGCGGTTCACGCCACCACCTTGCCACAGTGCCGGCACAGGCACGTTCGAGCTGATCTGAGCTTCAATCCCGGCGGTCACCAGTTGCTTAGCGCGCCGCACGGCCTCATGCACATCTTCCCCCCGCGCCAAGTACGCGGTAATCGAAGCGGCCATCGTGCAACCAGCACCGTTAACGCGCTTATCCCCAACTTTCTTAACGGCGTAACGGGTGATCTTCTGACCGTCCCAAAGCAGGTCCACCGCTTCCTCACCAGGTAGTTCCATCCCGCCTTTAGCGAGCACGTAACGCGGCCCCATCTCGCCGATTCGCTGCGCGGCCTGCGCCAACGTTTTCTCGTCCGTCACCTCAATGCCCGACAGGGTGGAGGCCTCAAACACGTTCGGGGTAACCACGGTTGCCAGCGGTAGCAGCTTGTCGCGCAACGCCTCATCCACCTCAGCCCCCGGGCCCTCAAACTGGCCTTTACAAATCAAAACGGGGTCAACTACAACGTTCTTCCATTCGCGCTCACTCAACGCTTTCGAAACCGTGTCAATTGTAGGAACGGTACCCATCATCCCGAGCTTCACGGTGTCGGGTTCAAACGCGTTAATGCACGCTTCCATCTGGTCGGCAATAATGTGCGGTGGAACCGGTTCAAACCGGTGATCCCAATTGTTCTTCGGATCCATCGAAACGATGCAGGTGATGGCACCCATGCCATACACGCCCAACTGGTGCAGCGTCTTCCAATCCACCTGGATTCCTGCTGCCCCCGTGGCCTCCGACCCTGCGACGATCATTGCGACCGGTGGTTTTTGTGACATCTTAACTCCTCAGCTTCAACTTCTTCTGCTGCTCATTATAGGCCCGACGTTTTTCCGCCAGGATCGCCCTTAGTTCTGGATCTTCCATTACCAGCCGCACCGTCTGACAGTCTTGAGGTCCGGTGACGAACGCTTGGCACAGGGTGCACGGTTCCCCGGGGCGAAGCGGGCACAGTGGAGCCGGCTTACTGGAGCGGGAACGCCTCTTAGACCCAGTGCCAGTACTGGAGTTTCCCTTAGTAATCATCAATTAATTCATACCACGCAGCCCGCGTTTACCCCATGTCACGAGCCAGGTCGGTGAACCGCGCGTAGTGACCTTGGAAAGCCACTGGAATAGTGCGGGTTTCCCCATTGCGGTGCTTCGCCACAATAATGTCCGCTTCCCCGGGCCGTTCGTCCTCAGAATAATAGTCGGGGCGGTGCAGCAGCATCACCACGTCCGCATCCTGTTCTAGCGAACCGGATTCACGCAGGTCCGCGAGCATGGGTTTCTTATCCGTCCGCTGCTCCGGCCCACGGTTCAGCTGCGCAACCGCCACCACCGGCACTTCCAGTTCTTTCGCTAACAGTTTCAAGGACCTCGAGAACTCCGACACTTCCTGCTGGCGCGACTCCACCAGGCGGCCCGACGTCATCAGCTGCAAGTAGTCGATCACCACGAGCTTCAAGTTGTTCTGCTGCTTCAGGCGCCGGCATTTACTGCGGATCTCGTTCATCGCCATGTTCGGGGAATCGTCAATAAACAGGGGTTTTTCGGAAATCTCCGCGATGGTTTGGGTGATTTTGCGCCACTCGTCCGCATTCATGTCACCGCGCCGCATTTTCCCAAACCGCACCTGGGATTCAGCGGCCACCAGGCGCATCCCAATTTCTGCGCGCGACATTTCTAGTGAGAACACAACTGACGCCATGTCGTTGTGGATCGCGGCGGACCGTAAAAAGTTCAGGGCGAGCGTGGACTTACCCATCGCGGGGCGCGCCGCCACAATCACCATCTGCCCCGGTTGCAACCCCGTGGTGAGCGAATCCAAATCGTGAATCCCCGTAGGAACACCCAGGGAGACGTCTTTGTTCTTCTCAATCTTCTCTAGTTCCGCTAGCAGCGGGTCCGACAGTTCGGACAGCGCCACATAGTCCGTGGAGTGGCGGCGTTCTGAAACCGCGAAAATCTCTGACTGGGCCGCGTCAACAATGTCATCAACGTCCCCACCGGCTTCGGCGTAACCAAGCTGGACGATGCGCGTACCCGCTTCCACCAGGGAACGCAGTTGGGAGCGTTCCCGCACAATCCGCGCGTAGTAATCCGCGTTCGCCGGCGTAATCACGGACGCCATGAGGGTGTGTAGATACTCGCCCCCACCAATGCGTTCCAAGTCTCCGTTGCGTTTCAGTTCTGCCGACAAGGTTAGTGCGTCCACCGGTTCGCCCCGCGAGTACAGTTCAATGATCGCTAGGTGCACAGTTTCGTGAGCGGGCCGGTAGTAATCTTCTGGCACCAGGATTTCCGCGACGTCTGTGATCGCATCCTTGTCCAGCATCATGGACCCTAGGACCGCTTGTTCAGCCTCAATATTTTGAGGGGGGACGCGGTCAAACTCAACAGACGCCAACGCCTACTACCTCCGACCCCGTGGAAAACTTTGTGTGGCAAACCCGTGTGGTTTGCACGCTGAGGATACCCACACGAAGGCGTTAACTCAACCTCAGGCTGTGAATAAACCACGCAAATCTGTGGATAAATAGTGAATTAATACCCAAACCTGTGGATAAGTTGTGGAAAACGGGTGGATGTTTCGCACGTCACGAAGCGGGCAAACGCCGCGAAACTGCGGTAAGTTGTCCACAGAGTTGTCCACACCCTGTGTAAAAAGATTGGTAGCGAAATTGGTGGATAAAAACGACACCCCACCCACAAACGACCCCACTTCTGGCCAGTCGTTGAACCGGCAAATCATCACCCTCGCCCTCCCCGCCCTGGGCGCACTAATTGCCGAACCACTGCTAACCACCATTGACTCCGCGATGGTTGGCCACCTGGGTACCGCGCAACTGGCAGGCCTATCCCTCGCTTCCACAGTGCTGATGACCGCGGTGGGTATATGCGTGTTCTTGGCGTACTCCACCACCGCCATCACCTCACGCGCCCTCGGTGCCGGCAAAGTTGGTGAAGGCATGCAGGCGGGCATCAACGCAATGTGGTTAGCTGCCGTGCTCGGCGCCGCACTAGCAGCCGGGTTCATGATTTTCGCCCGCCCCCTCCTCATATTCTTCGGAGCGGACCCGCAGGTACTCCCACACGCACTTGACTACCTGCATTACTGCTCCCCCGGGTTGGTGGGCATGCTGGTGGTACTCGCTGCCACAGGAACGCTGCGGGGCGCGCTGGATACAAAAACCCCGCTCTACGTAGCGACCGGTGGGGCGGTGGTGAACGCGATCTTGAACGCGATCCTCATCTACGGACTGAACCTGGGGGTAAAGGGCAGTGCCATCGGTACCGCTCTGACGCAAACCCTGATGGCGATCGTGCTCAGCTCCGTGGTAGTTAGCAGCGCCCGCCAACACCACGCGCGGTTCGGATTCAACCTGCGGGCCGTGTGGGAATCCACCGTGGCCGGCTTCCCGCTCCTGCTGCGCTCCCTCACGCTGCGCCTAGCGATCCTCGCGACCGTGTGGACCATCGCCAGTGCCGGCACCGTCGCCCTCGCCGCCCACCAGGTGGTGAACACCGTGTGGAATTTCGCCGCATTCGCCCTAGACGCCCTCGCGATTGCCGCGCAAGCACTGGTTGGCCACGCCCTCGGGAAAGAAGACAGCGGTACCGCCAACCCCAACCAAATCCGCATGGTAGTGCGCAAAATCGTCATCTGGGGAATCGCGGCGGGCACGGTGATTGGCGTGGCCCTCATGGTGGTTTCCCCACTGCTGCCCTGGATATTCGGCACCGACCCCGCGATGCGCCGCGCCGCCACCGCGGGCCTACTGGTGGCGGGCCTGTTCCAGTTCCTCGCCGGATTCGTGTTCATGATGGACGGCATCCTGATCGGCGCTGGCGACAACCGGTATCTCGCGCTCGCGGGCGTAATCAACCTGGTTCCCTACCTGCCATTACTGTGGTTCATTGCCCATCTTTCCACGCGAGCACGGCCACTAGATACCGCGGGGCAAACCTGGGTGGTGGTGTTCGTGTGGGCCGCTTTCGCAGTCGTGTTCACCGGCATGCGCGCCCTTACCACGGGCCTGAGGGTACGCGGCGGCGCGTGGATGCATCTAAAACACTAGTCGGTGAGCACCACGGCGGTGCGGGCGGGGAGGGTTAATTTTCCCGCGGCCTGGTCCCACTGCACGGTGGCCATGACGGCGTGGTCTGCGCCGTCGCGTTGCACCGGGTTTACACGCAAGCGCGTGCCAGCCAGCTGGGGGCAGGCCACGGTTTGTTGCTGCGCCCACCCGTTGATGCACACGAGCAGGTGGGGTTCGCGCCCGCAGCCACCCTCATTATTAATATGCATCACCACCACCCCGGCGGGGGCGGGCAAGAAAAAGACGCGGCGGATAATTTGCTGCGTGTCCCCGAGGGTGAGTGCCCGGTAGCGCGTGCGGACTCGTAAGAACTCGCGGGCAACAGCGAACGACCAGCGCATGTCCGCGGTGGTGGGGCGCAGCCGCGCGTCCTCAAGCAGCGGTGCCATCAGGCCCCAGTTCTGCGCATTAGACCAGCGCGGCGGCAAGCCAATCCCAAAGTTATGCGTGTGCAGCGTCCAATCGATCGCGTTGAAGTAGTCCCCCGAATCAAACGAATCGCGGTCCATAGATTTGGACCGCAAAATCTCGATGCCCGCCGCCCAAAACACCGGTGACTGCCCCCACGTCACCACCGCGAGCGCCAGCATGCAGGCCCGTGCCCGCTCCCGCGTAGACGTGTGGGTCGGTAGTTTATACGCCATCACGTCGTACAGGGTTTCGTCGTCGTGGGCTTCCACGTAGTTCACGCTCTCGGCCGGTTGTGTCGCAAACGCGCCCGCCGCCGCGGCCGCGAAGACATCATTTGGCGTTGAGGACGCCTTCGCGCTCACTCCTGGCGTAGTTGAAGGATCCGGCGCGGACTCGGCCGTGGGCTCCAGTGGGTAATCACGCAGGTTCCCCACCAGCGCCAGTTTCACTCTGTCGGTAGCGCGCGCCAGGGCCTCATGCTGCGCGTCCCAACCCAGGGTACTGACCCCGTTAGGTGCCGAAAGTAATCCGGATGCGAACCCCTGCCGTGACCGCATGGACGCGTCCACCGGACTTCCCCCGCGCAGCGCGTCGCGCACTCGGTCGTTAAAACAACCGATCCCGGTGCCGTCCAACTGCCCCTGTTTCGCCTGGTAGAACACCGCGTTGTCTTGAACCTCACCGAAATCCCACCCCTCCCCGTAAACGTAGGCGGAGGCCGGTAGCTGCGCCACCACTTTCTCCATGTTCTGGCGCGAATGGAACCCCATCAGGTCGAACCGCAAACCGCCAACCCGGTAGTTGCGGATCCAAAACGCCACGGCTTCCACCATGAGTTTTTCCGCCATCATGTGTTCCGTCGCCACATTCGGACAGCACGTGGTGGAATACGCCCGGCCGTTTCCGCACAGGCGATGGTAGTAGCCGGGCACAATCCGATCCAGAATCGAATGCGGATCCTGCCCCGCCGCGTACGTGTGGTTAAATACCTGGTCGACCACCACGTCAAACCCTGTCGCGTTTAGCGCAGCGATCATTTGCCGGCACTGCAGTACGCGCGCACCCCCACGCTGATGCCCCTGCGTGGCATACGACCCTTCCGGAGTCATATAGTGCAGCGGGTCATACCCCCAGTTGTACGCGTCTTTTTTACGCACCCGCCCAATTTCTTCCTGAGGTTCCAGCGCCGCCCCACGTGCCCGTTCAATCACGGGGTTGTGTTGCTGATCGGGGTTTTCGGGTACGGTAGCGAAGTCGAATACGGGAAGCAGGTGGATGGTGTTCACCCCGGCTTCCCGCAGTTTCGCCAGATGTTTCATCCCATCGGAGTCGGGGTGGGTGAACGCCCGGTAGGTCCCCCGGTCCGCCAGGGGGATTGACGTGTCAGCGGCGGAGAAGTCGCGCACGTGGAGTTCGTAGATAACGCGTTCACACGGGTTGGTGATGGGCTCGGGGGTGGGCCAATGTTTTGGAAAGAGCGCGGGGTTTTCCATGTCCACTAGCACGCATCGGCGCGAGTCCACGGTTAGACCCACGGCGTAGGGGTCGGTAACTTCGTTCACCACCCACCGGCCCACCGCCGGGGAGTAAACGTCCACTATCCACAGGTATTCATCGTCTTCTTCCGCGTTCAGATACGCGTCCCACACCCCGGTCAGGTCGTCGCGCCGAGCAGGAATCGTTTGGGGTTTGTCGCCGTGCCATATTTTGAGCGAAACGTTGCGTGCCGTGGGGGCCCAAAGGGCGAACCGCCATCCCATCCCGGCTACGTACGCTCCGAGCCGGGCATGGCGCGCCGGTGCGTACACGTCGTCGAGCACACCCGCGAGTTGGATCCCAGTTTCTCCCCGTTCACCTTCCACCAATAGTTGGCACGTGAGCCACTGGCGCAGCACCTCGTCCGTCACGGACGTGGGTAGGTGCATCACCCGGTAGTCTTCGCTTTTAACCAGGCCGCGCCACCCGCGCGTTTCCCCGTGCGGCCCACCTGTCTGCCAGTCGACCCCACCGGGAGGGATTTGCCCACCTGCGTTTTCGAGGACGACCCGCTGCGTGTACGCATCCCCCGGGTGTGCCCATTCGGGGCCGCTGATGAGCATGTGCACGCCGCCACCAACCCACTTCGGTACCGCCACGTGCTGGCGGTCTAGCCATATCGCCTGCTGGTCCACGTGTCGCCTCCTTGCCCGCGTACTTCCAGCCTAAACGAAACCGCGGGGTGCCGATGAAGAACACACTTCTTCCTCTAGTTTTTACACCGCTTTCCCGGTAACATTGTTTGTTGGTTCGCATATTCTTACGGGTTTTCGCGTGAGGCTGTGGGAACCAACCGCATAATCCCTCCTGTCACGGAACGACCGTGACCGATTGAGTCCAAAGGAGGTGGGGAGTAATGCGTGCATACGAACTGATGGTGATCTTCAATCCCACCGTTGACGAACGCACGATCGGCCCCTCGATGGATAAGGTCCTCGCTAAGGTAACTGAAGCGGACGGCACCATCGAGAACGTCGATATTTGGGGTAAGCGTCGGCTGGCGTACGAGATCCAGAACTTCTCTGACGGCATCTACGTGGTCGTGAACATGACCACCACGCCTGACATGGCGAAAGAAGTGGACCGTGTTCTGAACCTCAACGAAACAGTGATGCGCACTAAACTACTGCGCCCCAACGCGAAGTAGCACTGTTCTTAACCACTTTTTGTAACCACTACCAGCACCTTAGGAGTCCACAATGGCCGGAGACACAATCATCACGATTGTCGGTAACTTAACTGCCGACCCGGAGATTCGGTACACCAATTCTGGTGCGCCAGTAGCTAACTTCACGGTAGCTTCCACACCACGCACCTTCGACCGCCAGTCCGGTGGTTGGAAAGACGGCGACACGTTATTTATGCGCTGCTCCGTGTGGCGTGAAACAGCCGAGAACGTAGCGGATTCCCTGTCGAAAGGCATGCGCGTAATTGTGCAGGGGCGGTTGACGCAACGCAGTTTCGAAGCGCGTGACGGCGGCCAGCGGACCGTAGTTGAAATGCAGGTTGACGAGGTAGGCCCCGCGCTGCGGTTTGCGCGCGCACAGGTTACCCGCAACCAGTCGAACTACGGCGGTAGTGGCGGTTACAACCAGGGTGGTATGAACAACTCCGGTGGTCAAAGCTCGTTCGGGGGCGGCTACCAGCAGCAGAACACGGGTAATTACAACGCGGCCCCCGGTGGGTCGTCGGACGACCCGTGGGCAACTGATGGGGCGCCCGCTTACAACGAGGACCCACCTTTCTAAAGTCAACGTATTTTCAAGGAGATCAACTATGGCGAAGCCTAAACTTCGCAAGCCGATCCAGAAGAAGATGACCGTTCCACGGGCACCTAAGATCGGGAAAATCGATTACAAAGACACCGCACTGCTACGCAAGTTTGTGTCGGACCGCGGTAAAATCCGGGCTCGTCGCGTAACCGGCGTGTCCGTGCAAGAGCAGCGTCTGATCGCTAAGGCCGTTAAGAACGCGCGCGAAATGGCTCTGCTGCCCTACTCAAGCTCTGGCCGCTAAACCGAAGGAAGGAGACTCACAATGGCAAAACTCATTTTGACCCACGACGTCCCTAACCTCGGTTTCGCCGGTGATGTCGTTGTTGTTAAAGACGGTTACGCTCGTAACTACCTGGTTCCCCGCAACCTCGCTGCGCGGTGGACACCCGGGCAACAGCGGGTAATTGACGAACTGAACGAACGTCGCCGCAAGCAGGCTTACGACAGCATCGATGATGCCCGCGAGGCCCGCGACAAGCTTGAGGAAGTTAAGTTCTACGAGGTTGAGAAACGCGCGTCCGCGACAGACGCTCTGTATGGCGCGGTTTCCACCAAAGAGATCGCTCAGTCCATTGAGGCTGCGACCGGGATTAAAGTAGACAACCGTCGCATCGTGGTTGAGAACGCGATCAAGTATGTCGGTGACTACGACGTGCAGGTTAACTTGCACGCGGATGTTCACGCAAAAATCAAGGTCCGCGTAATCGCCGTTAAGTAACCCACGCGTTTTAGCTTTAATACTGATTTTGCGTGAGTACTAACTAGATTCTGGTTAAGCCCGGATTCTATTAGAGGCCGCCCCGGTTATTTTCTTTCCGAGGCGGCCTTTTTGCTGCGCTGAACCGGTATGTATAACCAAGACCTGCAGCTTGCGCGCCAGGGATGCGACTGAAAGCAGACTTCCGGCACAGACCTTCAAACCCGGTCCGCCAGCTATTCGCCAGTTACCCGCCAGTTACTGGTCTGGTTCTTCCGTTGGGGAGGGTGCTTCCGGTTGTTCTGGTTCCGCAGGCTCTTGGGAAGGTTCTGGCTGGGGCCGCTGAGGTTCTTGCGGCTGCTCTTCCTCTTCTTGCACCTGTTCGGAAGGTTCCTCACTAGGTTCCTCCTGCTGCGGCTGCGCGGGCGGCGGGGGTGCCTGTTGGAAACTCGACCCACCTGATGGTGTGGTGACCCAGTCGAAGTCTTTCACTTCCATCCCGTCCGTGGCCGCAGCCATGTACTTGAGCCAAAGGTCGCCCGGGATGGTGGCACCCGTGATTTCACCGTAACCACCGAACGGGGTGATCGACTGGACCGACCCGTTATCCCCCTCCTGGTACATGGTGACTACCGTGGCCATTTGCGGAATGAACCCCGCGAACTGGGCGGACTTGTTTTCTTCTGACGAACCGGTTTTACCAGCTACCGGCCGCCCCAAGTTCCGCGCTTTGTCCGCTGACCCCCACTGGGCTGCTGCCTTCAACCCCGGCAGTACTTTCGACATGTCTTCGGCTTTAAACACTTCCTCTTTCGCTGTGGAACCGCGGTAAAGTGTGTTGCCGGCCGTGTCCGTGACCTCGCGGACAATGTGCGGGGTGGTCCGCTGCCCACCCGCAGCAATCGTGGAATACGCGCGGGTTAGGTCAATGTTGTGGGGCGCGGATGAACCCAGAATATTACCTAGGTTCTCGTCCAAGTCTTGGGTTTTTTCTGGGATCCCCAGTTTGATTGCCGCATCGCGGGTTTTTGCCGCCCCCATGCTCTGGTTCATTTGAATGAACGCGGTGTTGATCGACAGGGCGGTAGCGCGCACCATGTCCACCGTGCCGTAAGACTGGTTCGCGTAGTTATGCACCGTGGTGCCATCGGGTAGCGTCAGCGGGGAGTTGCCACTGTAGCGATCGTGCAACGAACCTCCCTCAGCGGCATAAGCAACCAACCCGAAGGGTTTAAAAGTAGACCCGGCCATCGCAATATCTTGCGTGGCTGCGTTCCGTTGGATCTTCTGGTAGTCCTTACCGCCGTACAGCGCGTAAGTCTCCCCGTTTTCTGGGTTGACGGACGACAGGGCGACGTGCAGGTTTGGGCTCGCCCCTTCCGGCAGCGCGTTCACGGCATCGACCGCGGCTTTTTGTTTATTCTGGTCGATCGTGGAGATTATTTTGTAGCCACCCGAATCCACCTGTTCCGCACTGATACCAGCTTGCGAAGCCAGTTCACTGCGCACCTGCTGCATCAGGTACCCGTTGGTACCTTTCATGGATTCGTTTTTGACGCCTTTGATGGTGTCGGGGAACTTCATTTTTTTGGCGTCGTCACTGGAAATCCACCCGTCTTCCACCATGCGTTTACGCACGCGTTCCCACCGCTGCTGCGCCATATTCATGTTCTGCGCCGGGTCCCACGCGGATGGTGCCGGGATGATTCCCGCGAGCATTGCCGCCTGCGACACGTTCAGTTGTTTCGCGTGGATTCCAAAATAATTCTTTGCGGCCTCTTCAATGCCGTATGAGCCGCGTCCGAAATAGATGGTGTTCAGGTAGTTGTCGAGGATCTCGGCTTTACTTTGCTGCTTATTGATCTTGAGGGCCAAGATCGCCTCTTTAGCTTTCCCCAGGTACCCGGTGGTGGTGTCCAGGTAGTAGCGCTCCACGTATTGTTGTGACAGTGTGGAGGCCCCCTGCAGGTCCCCGCCGGTAATGTTGTTAATGAAGGCGCGGGCGATACCTTTCAGGTCGATCCCGGAGTTTGTGAAGAAGGTGCGGTCTTCGGAAGACACCACTGCTTGCCCGACGTAGTCGGGAATCTGGGAGGTGTCGATGATGGTGCGGTTCATCTCAGCGAACGTGCCCATTTCGGTTTTCCCGTCCGCGTAGTACACCGTGGTTTTTTGCGCGAGCGCGAACTCCCCAGGTTCTGGCACGCGGATTGTGGCGTATGCGATTGCGAATCCCGCCACCCCAACGATAATTAACCCCAGGAATGTGCACAGCAGGCCCACGCCTAACCGTTTGGGCCATTTCCGCTGGGGTTTGCGCCCGTTCTCGCTTGCGGTTTTCCTGTTTTTCCCGCTTCTAACGGTTTGGCTCGCGCCTTTAGCACTCGCTTTTTTCCCGCTTGAGGCACCCACCAGTTTCGTTCCCGTCTTGCGCTGCGATTCGCTCGCGCTGCCGCCGCGTGGTTTCCACCTTGGTTGTGAACCGCGCCCGGTTTCACCGCGGGCAGTACTCCCAGTGGCTCCCCCGCGTCCACCACTGCTGTGGTGCGTGGTGTCACGGTTGGAGTGGGAGCGGTTCGGGCCGGTGGAATCCGAGTTCCGGCGCGCCTGGTTGGCCGCGTAGTCTTCTTCTGCGCGTTTGCGTTTCAGGTCTTGGCGTTTCGGCAGGCCGGAACGTTTGGGTTTACGACCGTGGGTGTCACTCAAGTTTTATTGCCTTTCTTCAGGGCGCCCCTCCTGGGCCCACAGCGTGTGGTACACACCGGGTTTATCTACCCGCTGGTACGTGTGGGCACCGAAGAAGTCCCGCTGCCCCTGGATTAAGCTTGCCGGCAGGCGTTGCGCCCGGATCTGGTCGAAGTAAGCCAGCGTGGAGCAGAACACGGGGGTGGGAATGCCGTGTTGCACGCCGGCGGAGGCGATGCGTCGCCACGCGGGTTCCACATCTTCGATCCGTTCCGCAAAGTAGTCTCCGGCCATCAGCAGAGCCAGGGTGGGGTCGGCTTCGTAAGCGCGCGTGATGTCAGTTAGGAACTGGGCGCGGATAATGCAGCCGCCCCGCCAGATTTGCGCCAACCCGGCTCGGTCAATGTCCCATCCGTATTCCGTGGCGGCGCGGGTAATCTGGTCGAAACCTTGCGAGTACGCCACGATTTTTGATGCCAGCAGGGCTTGGCGCACGTCCTCAATGAACGCGTCTGGGTCCGTGATGTTCCACTCGCTCACCTGGCCTTTGAAGCGCGCTTGCGCTAGAGAACGAGATTCTTGTGAGGAAGAGGCGCCACGCGCCATCGTGGCTTCGGCGATCCCGGTTACGGGTACTGCGAGGTCCAGCGCGTTCTGCACCGTCCACTTACCCGTCCCTTTTTGCGACGCCGCATCCACAATCAAATCAACTAGGGGTTTACCGGTTTCTTCATCTACTTGCCGCAGTACTTGCGCAGTTATTTCAATGAGGTACGAGTTCAGCTCCCCCTCATTCCACCGGTCAAATATGTCTGCTATCTGCAGGGGGGATAGGTCCAGGCCGGCGCGGAGCAGGTCGTAGGCTTCGGCGATCACCTGCATGTCTGCGTATTCAATCCCGTTGTGCACCATTTTCACGAAGTGGCCAGCACCGTCCGCACCGATGTGCATGCAGCACGGTTTGCCGTCTACGTGCGCCGAGATTTTTTCGAACATGGGGCCAAGACGCTTGTAAGATTGCGCGGTGCCCCCAGGCATGATCGATGGGCCCCACAGGGCACCTTCCTCACCCCCAGAAACACCTGCGCCAACGAAATGAAGGCCGCGGTCTCGGCACCATTTTTCACGCCGAATCGTGTCTGTGAACAGGGAGTTACCGCAGTCAACAATGATGTCACCCTCGTCCATCAGGTTGGCCATTTGTTCCATCACGGCGTCGGTGGGGGCACCGGCTTTAACCATGATGATTCCCACGCGGGGTGGGCGCAGACTTGCGATAAAGTCTTCCATCGTTGGGGCGGGCACGAAATCGGCTTCACTACCGTGCTTTTGGATGAACTGTTCTGTTCTCGGTTCCGTCCGGTTGCCCACCGCGGTGTCGTAGCCGTTGCGCGCGAGGTTTCGAGCCAGGTTCGATCCCATCACGCCCATTCCCCACACGCCGATGTCGGCTGACGCTGGAGCTGGAGTTTCGATTGTCATACTGCTCCTTAAATAATCGCTTGTCTTAAATAAGGGTAATACGTTTTTACGTAAATGTTACTTATTGTGCGTTTTCCACCATTGCACAAGCTCTTCTTCGGCCCGTTCTTGCCCCAGAGGTCCTTCTTCCATGCGGAGTTTGAGGAGGAACTGGTAGGCCTGTCCCACCTGTGGACCCGGTTCTAATCCGAGGATGCTCATAATCTGATCTCCATTGAGGTCCGGGCGTACCGCATCGAGTTTTTCCTGTTTGGCAAGCTGGTCGATCCGCGCCTCTAAGTCGTCGTACGCGGCCCGCAGGTAGTTGGCTTTGCGTCGGTTGCGGGTAGTGCAGTCCGCACGGGTCAGGCGGTGGAGGCGTTGCAGTAGGTCACCGGCGTCAGCCACGTAGCGACGCACCGCCGAGTCCGTCCACCCCTGCTCACCGTAACCGTGGAACCGCAGGTGTAGGCGCACCAGTTTGGTCACGGCTTTGGTGGTGGCTTTGTCGAACTTCAGAGCTCGCATGCGCGCCCGCGTAAGCTTTGCCCCCACGACCTCATGATGGTGAAAAGAAACCGTTCCATCGGGTTCAAATTTGCGGGTGTCGGGCTTGCCCACGTCGTGCATGATCGCGGCGAAACGGAGGATGAAGTCGGGGGCGGGAACCGGGCCGGTTTCGTCAGTTTCCATGGACATCGCGTTGTCTAATACCGTGAGGGTGTGCTCAAACACGTCTTTGTGACGGTTGTGTTCGTCGACAGTGTCGCGTAACGCGGAGAACTCCGGGAGCACTTCGTCGCACACCCCGGTGTACACCATGAGTTCTAAACCGCGGCGCGGATACGGGCTGATCATGAGCCGGTGCAGTTCCGCTTGGATGCGTTCTGCGGACACGATCTGCAGGCGCGGAGCTTGCGCGGACATTGCGGCCATCACGTCTTCGGACACGTCAATGCCCAGTTGGGCGGTGAACCGGGCGGCCCGCATTATCCGCAGCGGGTCGTCGTCAAAAGACTGCTGGGCGGAAACCGGGGTTTTTAACACGCCTTCCGCCAGGTCTTCTAACCCACCGTGGGGGTCCACGAGTTTCAGCTGTGGCAGCAGCATTGCGCACGCGTTGATGGTGAAGTCGCGGCGCGAAAGGTCACCTTCCAGGTGGTCGCCGTACTGCACGGTGGGTTTGCGTGAGGTACTGTCGTACTCTTCGGTGCGGTAGGTGGTGACTTCAACGGTGAGACCCGCTTTTTGCCCGCCGATGGTGCCGAATGCTTTCCCTACCGTCCACGTGTTCGCTCCCCATTTGCGCAGTAGTTCTTGCGTGTCGTCGGGGCGAGCGTTGGTGGTGAGGTCGAAGTCATGGGGGGTTTTCGCTAGGAACGCGTCGCGCACAGGGCCGCCCACGAGGGCGAGTTCGAACCCGGCGTCGGTAAACACGTGTCCGAGTTCCACGATTTGTTTCGGCAGGTGTTTGAATGCCGCGTGAGCGTTCGCCAGTAGCGTGGTTTGCGACCCACAACCCACATAGTTCGTCGTATCCATCCCTATAAGAGTGCCAGAAATGCAGCGGCGGCGCTAGAACGCTAGGCGCTAACGTTGGTGAATAGACACTTTTTTGCGCTCGCCTAATAGAGTAGGGGTATGTCTTCACGTAATCGTCGCCACCCGCTGGGGGTACCGCGCCCTCCGCGGAAGCGGCGTTTTCGAGCTCGTAAAACCCCAACGCTGGTGGTGGATGAAACTAGTGCGGGCGGCTTGGTAGTGCGCATTGAGAAGGGTCACCCGTACGTGGCGGTGATTGCGCGGCGGAACCGGGCGGGCAAGATTGAGTGGTGTTTACCGAAGGGACATTTGGAACCGGGTGAGTCCGCCCCGGTGGCTGCGGTGCGGGAGATCGCGGAGGAAACTGGGATCACGGGCCAGGTGGTGGCACCGCTGGCGTCTATTGACTACTGGTTTTCTTCTTTTGACAAGCGGATTCACAAGGTGGTGCACCATTATTTGTTGGAGTACGAGTCGGGTTCGATAACGGTTGAGAACGATCCGGATCACGAGGCGGAGGATGCCGCGTGGGTTCGTTTAGACCGCGTTTCTGCACGCCTTGTGTATCCGAATGAGCGTCGTATCGTTGCGTTAGCGATTGACTTACTTTACCCCCCTGAGGTGGTGCGCCTGTGAGGCGGCGCAGCCGCGGGCACGCGGCCCGCCCGGTTTTGGTGGTCTGCTGGGTACTGACCGCCTTGTTTACCTTGGTGTGGAGCGGGTTAGCAACCCCTTCCGCGAGCGCCACTGCACGGGTTTCGACTAGTACCCCCGAGGTGTCCCGCGCCGAGCTTCAACCGCTAACTAGATACCCTCAGGTTGTGCGGACCCATGCGAAACCAGCAGGTGTGGGCCGGCTGGAGGGGTTAAGAACAGAGCCCGCTAAAGCGCCGCCGTTGGAGGTTACGGTTGAGTCGATATCCCCTCAGGTGTTAACGGACCAGACGGAAGTTACGGTGACGGCGACCGTGACGGCGCATTCAAAAGGTTTTGAACGCGCGTTAGCGACCTTGAGTGTGCGGGAGGATTCTGCCGCGACGATGGCTGCGTTAACGGATTATTTGCGCGGAAAAGGGGGCGGTGGTTTAGCGGTTGGGCAAGAGGAACTACCCAGCCTGCAGGCGGAGCAGACGCGGACGGTGAAGTTCACGGTGCCGACGCATTCGCTCCCTATATATGACGCGTTCAACTGGGGGCCGCGGGGGGTGGAGGTGTCCGTGCAGGCCACGCAGGAGAAATCCGCGCAAGATACAGATGCGGATGAGGGTACGCAGGTAACTCCTAACGAAGGAGCGGGTACGCAGGCAACTGCCGGCGAGGGAGCGGACAAGCAGGCAACTGCCGGAAACGACGAGGGTGAGGCCGTGCAGGCGGCGGCGCGGTCGGTGATTATTTGGGATTCGCAAACGGACCTGCAGCCAGTTGGAGTAACGGCGCTGGTGCCGGTTGGGACGCAGTTGGATAAGAACCTTAAGCCGCAGTTCCCGGCCGGTCCCCTGGTGCCGCGGCTGACCACGGTCCCGGGGGTGGCGGTTGCGGTGGAATCGCAGTTACTAAATACGGATAAGCAGCTGGTGCAAGACTTGGTTTCGGCGCGGCAAACCCCGGTTACGCTACCGGCGTTGGGCGCGAACCTGGCAGATTTGGCGCATACCAAAAACAAGGCGTTCATTAAGCTGGCGAAAGCATCTATTGGGGTGCATAAAGCTGCTGATGAGGCGCAGTTACCGACCGTTGATAACGTCGTGTGGGCGCGGGGTACCGCTTTGGATCGCGTTACCGTGCGCGCGTGGGCAGACCGGGTGATCATCACATCTGACGAGGCGCTCGCACCGGTTTACTACCCCAGTTACACGCCCAGTGCCGTGTTCAGTGTTGACCCCCGCTCGGGCGTCACGCTGCAGGGGGATGCGGCGAACGCGGGTACGCGCATCATTGCCACCAAGCAGAGTATCGACAATCTAATTGCCCAGCCGGCGAAAACCCCTGCGGAAGAGTTCAACGTGCGTCAACTGTTGCGCGCCAGCACCGCGATAATCACCCGCGAACTGCCATACGAACCCCGGTCGATCGCGGTTGCAGCGCCCACGGAGCTCACCAGTAATACCGTAGAGCGGCTGCGGGCCCTCATGAATAATTCGTGGGTGAAACCGACCCCCCTAAACGCGCTTTTGAACGCGGACATAACGCAAGCGCGAGTGCGGGAAACACTGGTGGAACACCGCCCCACCAGTGGGATTAACGCGAGCCAAGCGGAAGCAACCATGTCGGCGCTCGCCAGCACGAACGCGGTTGCCGCCGCGGTGGCGGACACGGATACGCAACCGGCACGGCTGCGTCAAGATGCCCTGCTGGTGGCCCGCAGTGTCAAAACGGCGAAGCAAAGAGAGCAGATTTTAACGGATCTGAAGAAGCGGGCTCAGGCAATCTCAACAGCGCTGGTGGTCGCCCGGTCCGCGCCCATTAACCTGCTGGATTCCAAAGCGAACCTGCCGATAACGGTGAGTAACAAACTGGCGGACACCGCGAACGTAACCGTCACTGCCACCACGTTGGACCCCCGTTTGCGCCTCGGGGGTGCGCAGAAAACACAGGTGGCGGGGCGGACCGCAAAACTGGTGCGGATTCCCACCGAAGGCATTGGTTCCGGTAACGTAAAAGTTCGCGTATCCTTAACGAATCCGCAGGGTAAAGCGTTACACCCACCACGTGAAATCGTGGTGCGGGTGCGTGCCGGGTGGGAGTCAAAAGGAACGTTCGCTATCGGTGCTGCGCTGGCAGTGCTTTTAGTGATAGGTGTTGTGCGTAGTATTCGAGGTGGTAGACGTGCCTCTACATCCAAGGAGGTTTAATGTCCCCAGATAACGAAGAGCTGGTGGGGGATCCGAAGCAGACGTCTATTGCTCGTTCCACGGCGATTATGGCGGCGGGCACAATCGTGTCGCGCCTACTCGGGTTCGTCCGCTGGGGCCTGCTGCTGGTCGCGGTTGGGGGCACGGGTGCTAACGATGCGTTCCAAGTGGCGAATACCCTCCCTAACACCGTGTTCAACATGCTGGCTGCGGGGCTTTTAGACGCGATTTTGGTGCCTCAAATTGTGCGGGCGTTCAAAACCCGCGGTGGGTCCGCGTACGTGAACCGGTTGCTCACGTTAGCGGGGTTGATTCTGCTGGGGCTCACCACGCTGATGGTGATTGGGGCGGGTGTGCTGGTGGAGATTTCTGCGGCGCAGATGGATCCGCAGTGGAAGCATTTGGCGATTATTTTTGCGGTCTGGTGCTTGCCACAAATCTTCTTCTACGGCCTGTATTCCCTGTTGGGAGAAACGTTGAACGCGCGCGGCGTGTTCGGCCCGTACATGTGGACACCGGTGGTTAATAACGTGGTCGCCATTGTGGGTCTGCTGGTTTTCATGATGGTGTACGGCACCGGCGGGGACCTGTTGGACGCCGCCACGTGGGATTGGAGTCGCACCGCCCTGTTAGCAGCCCCCACCACGCTGGGGGTAGTGGTGCAGGCGGTTATGTTGATCCCGTTTTTACGTTCCGCGGGCGTGCGGTTGCGGCTTGATTTTCATTTCCGAGGCGCGAACTTGCGTTCGGCGTCCAAACTGACGGCGTGGGTGTTCGCCACGTTGACGGTGGGTCAGTTGGGGTACTTGTCGACTTCGAATATTGCGGCGGCGGCGAACAGTTGGGGGGTTGCGCACGACACGTTTGCGCCCGCTAACGCCGCAATGTCGTACACGTTTATGGTGTATATGTTGCCGCAGTCGATTATTTCGGTTTCGATTGCGACGGCGTTGTTCACGCGCCTGGCGGCGTCTGCGGCGGATCATGATCATTTGATGATGGCGCAGCAGTACCATTTTGGGGTTCGTATCACGTCTATGTTGACGCTGTGGTTAGCGGCGTGCGTGGGGGCGGCAGCAGCCCCGGTTTTTCAGGCGTTGGGGCCTAACAATTCGGTTGAGATCCTGTCGGGTTTCGTGGACGTGTTGATTGCTTTGCTGCCGGGTTTGGCTGGGGCGGCGGTAATTTTGTTTTCGCAACGCGTGTTTTATTCCCTTGAGGATGGGCGCCCGGTGTTCTTCACGGTGCTGGTGCCTACGCTGTGTGGGATTGCGCTGGCGTGGACGTTGAAGGCGTTTATCCACCCGACTTTCTGGCTGCTCGGAGCTTCGGTTGCGGATTCGCTGTCGCGGATTGCGCAGGGGGTGATTGCCGCGTTCTACGTGAAACACAAGCTGCCGGACGCGGATCCGCTGCGGGTTATTAACGACGCGCTGCGCTACGGTTTTTTTGCTATTTCCGCCGCTTTGGTGGGGGCCGCGTTTTTGCACGTGGTGGGCCCGTTTGCGACGGGTTCGGCCCTGGTGTGTCTGCTGGGTGCCCTCTGGCGGGGCTTGTTTACCGGCGTGATTGTGACGGGTGTTTTCTTCGGTTTCTTGATTGCGTTCGATAGGGCGAATTCGCAGCGGGCGCTGGTGGTGTTGTCGCGCCGGATTCCGCCGCTGCGCCGGTTCTTGTAGTGATTTGCACCGCGTGTGTGTTGTTAAACGGTGCGTATGCGCCGGTGGGATACGCGTTGCGTTAAGCTGAGTGTGAATATTTTGTTGGTTTTTACCGTGTTTTTTGAGGGGGTTGCGCATGTCTGATGCTGAGCGTGAAGATCAGTCTACGCCGAAGCCGGACACCCCGGATGAGTCCACCGGTTCGTTCACTCAAGCTGTTACCGGGGCGCTAAAGCGGATTAACCAGTCGATGTCTACCCAGGCGTTGCAGAAGAAGCTGCGAGAGCGGTTGGGTAAGCAGGCGCGGCGTAATCTTGGGGAGCGCGCGTCTTTACCAGATTTTGAGGACCTGTTGGTTGACCCGCAGGTCGATCAGCATGAGCCTCGGCATTCGCGTGGTGACGTGCTAGATCAGATGCGGGCGTCGGATAAGACACCCACGTCGGCAGGAGAACCGAAAGGTGCGCCAGCCCCTCAGGTGTCTGAAACGGCGGAACCGGGTGAAAGTGCAGCGGAACCGGAAGACACGACTAAGGCGTTTGTGAATGAGGTGGTTAACGCGCAGCCACTCGATGGGGAAGGAGCGTTGTCGCAGTTGCCGAAGTGGCGGGCGCTACCCGTGCCGAAGGAGTCTGAAACTGAACCTCAGGCACCGGTGGATACGGACGCTGACCACGCGGAAGAAACGCAGCTGCGGACCACGGGTATTCCCCAGGTGGTGCCCACAAGTGGAGCCCACGAGGACGGTGAGGCGGAGTCGGCTGGCTCTACCGATGGGGAACCTGGCGCTGATACCGCGGATACAGCGGAAAAAGAGGGGCAACCGTGGTTGCAGACCTTGAAGCGGGGGCGGGGACGCGTCCTGTCTCTACCGTCTGGGACGCGGGCACTGTCGCATTCTTTGCATAGCGTGCGCACTTCGTTCGACGAGTTCAACGAGGGCGCGAGCGTGGACCCGACGCGGCCAACGATTATCCTGTTTGCCTCCCTCACCGTGGTGGCTGCGCTGATTGCCACACTGACGTTGTTCAACACTTCTCTGCCGAGTGTTTTCACCAAGTCAGACTCACCCAAACCCGCGGCGGCAGCACCGCAGAAAGAGACGCAAGAACCTCAGGAGAAGAAGGAGCCTCAAGCGAATAAACCGCAAACTAGTGCGCCGCAAGTGGATTCTATAGAAGTGGTTTCGTTCCAAAATGACGGTGGCGACCACCCGGATCAGGCCGCGCAAATGTTTGACGGGAACCCAGATACGGGGTGGCAAAGCCGGTACTTTATGAACCCGGACCTGCCCCCGGAGAACACGATCCGCCTGATCGTGCACCTGAAAGCGGATGCGGACGTGAAGGAAGTTTCATTCGACGGGCCGATTGAAGGTGGGCAAGTGGACCTGCGGGTAGGCGATGGGTCCAAGCCGTTCGAAACGAAAGTGTTGACGTCCGCGGCAATGAAGGGGACGACCACCTTGAAGCCTTCTGAGGTGACGAAAGGGAAAGTGGTGACACTCGACTTCGTGTCCCTACCCGTGGATGACGAATCGCATTACCGCGTGAAAATAAACGAACTGCGTGTCAAATAGGCCGTAGGGTGTGCTCTGGGGGCGCTCCTGGCGCGCGCGGATGGGGCGCAGATTTCGGGGCTCGCGACCCTGTGTTTCGCTGGAAGCGCATGCGGCTTGGGGCGCGGGAATAAAGTGGGTGCCTGTAGAGTTGTGTTAGTTGTTGGATGAGTACTGTAACGATTAGTGCTGTAACTCTTTGTGATTGACCAGTGGAGTTTTATGACTGAACAGAACGTACACGATTTGATCATCGTAGGTTCGGGCCCAGCCGGGTACACGGCCGCGGTCTACGCAGCCCGCGCGGGCTTGGCGCCTTTGGTGTTAGCGGGCGCGGTTACCGCCGGGGGTGCGCTGATGAACACCACGGATGTGGAGAACTTCCCGGGTTTCCCAGAAGGGATTTTGGGGCCGGAGCTGATGGAGAATATGCGGGGCCAAGCTGAACGTTTTGGCGCGGACATCCGCATGGAAGACGCCACTGCTTTGCGCCTACAGGGCGAGGTTAAAGAGGTGGAGACCGACGAGGATACGTACCGGGCACGCGCCGTGATTATCGCCACCGGTTCCGCCTACCGCGAGCTGGGTTTGGAGGGTGAGAAAACGTTTGCGGGCCGTGGCGTAAGCTACTGCGCTACCTGTGACGGGTTCTTCTTCCGCGACAAACCGATTGTCGTGGTTGGCGGTGGGGATTCCGCAATGGAGGAAGCGACGTTCTTGTCCCGTTTTGGATCATCTGTGCTGGTGGTGCACCGCCGCGACGAGTTGCGTGCCTCGAAGGTCATGGCAGATCGGGCGATGGCGGATCCGAAGATTGAGTTCGCGTGGAATTCCGTGGTTGTGGACATGAAGGGAACGCAGACCCTGGAGTCCGTAACATTGGAGGACACGGTCACGGGTGAACGCCGCGATGTACCCGCGTCCGGTTTGTTTGTGGCGATCGGCCACGAGCCTCGCACGGACTTGGTGAAAGATCAGTTACCGCTGGAGGGCGGTTACATTAAGGTGGATGAACCGTCTACCCGCACCCCGATTCCGGGGGTGTTTGCGTGCGGTGACGTGGTGGATTCCACGTATCGGCAGGCAGTTACTGCTGCGGGCACGGGTTGCCGGGCAGCGTTGGATGCACAGCACTATTTGGGTTAAGGAGTTTTTATGTCTGAGGTTCTTGATGTAACAGATGCTAAGTTCCAGGCGGAGGTTGTGGATTCCACTACCCCGGTTTTGGTTGATTTTTGGGCGCCGTGGTGTGGCCCGTGCCGGCAGATGGCACCGATTATCGATGAGGTAGCTGCAGATCTGGACGGTAAGTTGAAGGTCATGAAGTTGAACGTGGATGACAATCCAAATACCGCGATGAAGTTCGGGATTGTTTCTATCCCCACCATGATCCTGTTCAAAGATGGGGAGGCTGTGAAAACGATCGTTGGGGGTCGGCCAAAAGTACAGTTGAAGTCCGAAATTGAGCCGCTACTGGGATAACAGCTGGCCCCCGAGCTGGGATAGCAGTTTTCCCCGGAGCGGGGCAACAGGTTCCCCCGGGCTAAGTTAAGTTGCCGGGATGACTTCCCGCCGGGTTAGGTTTCGGTTTTAGAAAGCGCGCATGCGTGGGTTTTGTCCACGGATGCGCGTTTTCTTTTCTCTTCTGTGTAACGGGTGGCACAATGGACAGGGTTAGTGTGTTTACTTCTATGAATTGAGGACAACGTGACTGATCGCGATGCGCGGAGTGTGAATGAGGGTACGAGGCTTGACCCCTGGTTCGATGCTTACGCCGCCCGAGCGCACGGGTTGCGTTCGTCTGAGATCCGCGCGTTGTTCGCGGTCGTGTCGCGCCCCGAGGTTGTGTCTTTGGCGGGTGGCATGCCGAATATTAAGGATTTGCCGTTAGACCGTTTGGCGCAGTCGGCGGCGGAGTTGATTCGCCGTGATGGGACGCAGGCGATGCAGTACGGTTCTGGGCAGGGTTGGGAACCGTTGCGGGAACGCATTACAGAAGTGATGACGTACGACGGGATTACCGCGGATCCCGATGACGTGGTGGTGACGACGGGGTCGCAGCAGGCGTTAGATTTGGTGTCGGAACTGTTCCTTGAGCGCGGTGACGTGGTGTTGGCAGAAGCCCCGTCTTACGTGGGGGCGTTGGGCACGTTCCGGGCGTATGAGGGCGATATTGTCCACATTGAGATGGATGATGACGGTTTAGTGCCGGATGCGTTGGAGCAGACGATTAAGCAAGTGCGTGCCTCGGGGCGGAAAATTAAGTTTTTGTACACGATCCCGAATTTCCACAACCCGGCGGGAGTGACGATGTCGCAGGAGCGGCGTGCGCAGGTGGTGGAAATTTGCCGGCGTGAACGCGTGTTGATTGTGGAGGATAATCCGTATGGCCTGCTGGGGTTTGGGGCGGATCCACTGCCGGCATTGCAGTCTTTGAATCCTGAGGGCGTGGTGTATTTGGGTTCGTTTTCGAAGATGTTCGCCCCGGGTTTCCGCATTGGGTGGGCGTTGGCGCCGCATGCGGTGCGCGATAAGTTGGTATTGGCGTCGGAGTCCGCGATTCTTTCGCCGTCGATGGTTGGGCAGATGGCGATCGAGGATTATTTGTCTAACTACGATTGGTATTCGCAGGTGAAGGTGTACCGCGGGATGTATGAGGAGCGGTGCCAGGCGATGATGAAGGCGTTGGAGGATTATTTGCCGTCGTGTTCGTGGACTAAGCCGGATGGTGGTTTTTACACGTGGGTGACGCTGCCGGATGGGTTGGATGCGAAGGCGATGTTGCCGCGCGCGGTGACCGGTTTGGTTGCGTACGTGTCGGGCACGGCGTTTTATGCGGATGGTCGGGGTGGTGACCATATGCGGCTTTCGTTTTGTTATCCGACTCCGCAGGAGATTCGTGAGGGGGTGCGCCGCCTTTCGCGGGTGATTTCGGCGGAGCAGGAGTTGGTTGAGATGTTTGGTACTAATGTGCGGGCACGCGTGTCGGATGATTCGGTGAGTGCGCCCGCACCAGATCAGCGTTGATGGGTTTAGTGTTTAGGAGACGGGTGTGACGTTGCGGATTCTGATTGTTGCTGGTGGTTTAACGCATGAGCGGGACGTGTCTTTGCGGTCTGGCCGGCGGGTGGCGACGCTGCTGCGCCGGGAGGGTCACGCGGTTAAGGTGTGTGATTTGAACGCGCAGCTGTTTACCACGTTGTCGGAGTTTGACCCAGATTTGGTGTGGCCGATGATTCACGGTTCTGTGGGTGAAGATGGGTCTTTGCAGGACTTGTTGTACTTGCTTGGGTACCCGTATGTGGGTTCCACGCCGGATGCGTGTGTGTTGGCGTCGTCGAAACCGTCGGCGAAGGCGTTGGTGTCGCAGTATGGGGTGTTGACGCCAGCTTCGGTTAGTTTGTCGCAGTCATTGTTCCGCCAGGTGGGTGCGGAGGGGATTATCCGCGCGATTGATGATTCGTTCCGCTTTCCAGTTATGGTGAAGCCCGCAGATGGGGGTTCGGCCCTGGGGATTTCGCTGGCCACTTCCGAAGACCAGTTGCGTGCCGCGTTGGTAGATGCGTTTTCGTATGGGGATGCAGTTATGGTGGAGGATTTTGTTGAGGGCCGTGAGGTCGCGGTTTCTGTGTTGGATGTGACGGATACTGCGCGTGCACTTCCCCCGGTGGAGATTGTTGCTGAGGATGGGCGTTATGATTATGACGCGCGTTACAACCCGGGGCGGTCACGGTTTTTTGTGCCCGCACGTTTGAGTGACGATGAAGCAGATTCAGTTAAGGACGTGGCTGTGCGGGTGCATGAGGCGCTCGGTATGCGCCACCTGTCGCGCATTGATTTGATTGTTGACCATGAGGGTGCGCCGTGGTTTATTGACGCGAACGTGGTGCCCGGAATGACGGATACGTCGCTTTTCCCTCAAGCTGCGCAGGCGGATAGTTCGTTCACGCAGATTCTGAACCAGTTGGCTTACACGGCGGTGGATGATACCGACGGTGCGGAAGAGGGAACTGACCCAGCCGACCTGGAGAATACGAAAGAATAGCTTCCGCGCAGTGCTAAGTTCGCGAGCCTAGCCCCGAACGCGTGGTTTAGAAGGCGCGCATAGCGAAGTAATCGGGGGTGCACGCGCTTTCCTCGCGTACTCTTTGACAACTCAGATCGGTTTTAAAACTGCGGGTTTAGTTAGGGTGTAGCGGATTCTAGATACTAATTAGGGTGATCTAAACCCGGATCTATCCTCGATTCAACCTGGTTTAAACGTTTCGGTTCCTGAGCCAGTGTGGAAGTGTGAGCTGTGCCGCAAGAAAAACATTTCGGCGCTGAATCGTCCTCACTGCGAAGATGCGAAGATGCGTCGACGAGGAAAGGAATTTTTCATGGCTGTAAACCTGAAGAACCGTAACCTACTGTCGTTGGTACACCACACACCGCAAGAGATCATGTACTTGCTCGACCTGGCGCGGGACCTCAAACGCGCTAAGTACGCGGGTGTGGAACAGCAGCTGCTGAAGGGCATGAACATCGCCCTGATCTTCGAGAAGACCTCGACACGTACGCGTTGCTCCTTCGAGGTTGCTGCACACGACCAGGGTGCGCAGGTCACCTACCTGGATCCGACGGGTTCACAGATTGGCCACAAGGAATCCATGAAAGACACGGCTCGGGTACTGGGCCGCATGTACGACGGCATCGAGTATCGCGGATTCAAACAGGAACTGGTTCAGGAACTCGCTGACTACGCCGGCGTACCGGTATGGAACGGCCTGACCGACGAGTTCCACCCCACCCAGATGCTCGCTGACGTCATGACGATGCGTGAGCACACCGACAAGCCGATCAACAAGATCTCGTTCGCCTTCGTGGGCGATGGCCGCAACAACGTGTCGAACTCCCTGCTCCTCATTGGTGCAAAACTGGGGATGGACGTGCGGATCGTAGCGCCTAAGTCTTTGCAGCCCACCAAGGAACTGCAGGACATGTGCGGTAAGTTCGCAGAAGAGTCGGGCGCACGCATCACGGTAACCGAAGATGTGGAAGCCGGTGTTAAAGATGTGGACTTCCTGTACACCGACATTTGGGTATCCATGGGTGAGCCAATCGAGTCGTGGGGTGAGCGTATCGACATGCTCATGCCGTACCAGGTAAACAAAGAGATGCTGAAGAAGGTTGGGAACCCGAACGTGAAGTTCCTGCACTGCCTGCCTTCGTTCCACAACTCTGAAACCAAGGTTGGCGAGCAGATTGCGGAGCAGTACCCGGATCTGGCCAACGGCATTGAGGTAACGGAGGATGTGTTCGAGTCCAGCGCTAACATTGCGTTCGACGAGGCCGAGAACCGTATGCACACCATCAAAGCTGTAATGGTGGCGTCACTGCGGTAAGCATTCGAACCTGAAGGCTAAAACCGTTGCCGGCGCACTTAAGCCGGTTGGGTTTTGGTCTGCTAGGTAGCGTCTTTTGGACGCGCAGGGGACTTGCCTCACACGATCCGGCAAGTCCCCTTCACAGCAAATTTTACAAATTCGATTCCACTATGTGCGCTGCCCCGAGTGGTGGTGCACGCGGTGGGTAACGCCAGGGGTTCGGCACTTAAGCTACGGGCTCTATGCCGACTTTTAGAAAGATATTGAGGTCTTTTAATGGGTAAAACAATTGTTATTGCTTTGGGGGGAAATGCTCTTGGGAAAACACCTGAGGAGCAACTAGAGCTAATCAAGCAGACCGCCACATCTATTGTGGACATTGTTCAAGAGGGTGCGCACGTTATCGTCACTCACGGTAATGGTCCTCAGGTAGGCATGATTAAGGTGGCTACGGATGAGGCCGCTAAAGCGGGTGCTGGCACCCCGGTTATTCCGTTTGCGGAGTGCGGCGCAATGTCCCAGGGCTACATTGGATACCACTTGCAGCAGGCAATCGACGCGGAGATTACGCGTCGTAACCTTCCTGGCCAGGCCGTGTCTTTGGTGACGGAAACTGAGGTTGATGAGAACGACCCAGCGTTCGAAGCTCCGTCGAAACCCGTTGGCGCGTTCTTCACTGAGGACGAAGCGAAGAAGCTGATGGAAGAAACGGGTAACACCTACGTGGAGGATTCAGGCCGTGGGTGGCGCTGGGTAGTTGCTTCTCCGCTGCCGAAGGCGATCGTGCAGATGCCGACCATTAAGACTCTCGCAGAGACCGATACTGTGGTGGTTGCCTCCGGCGGTGGTGGCATTCCAGTTGTCGCTGAGGGCGATGGGTTCCGCGGTGTACCAGCGGTTATCGATAAGGACCGTTCCGCCGCCCTCCTGGCTTCGGAGCTGGGTGCGGACACCCTGCTGATTTTGACGGCTGTGGACAGCGTGTACGTAAACTTCAACCAGCCTGACCAGCGTGAGCTACGCAAGGAAAGTGTTGAGGCTATGGAGGGCTTCATGGCTGACGGCCAGTTCGCTAAAGGTTCCATGCTGCCAAAGGTAGAGGCTTGTGTTCAGTTCGCTAAGAACAACCCGGGGGCAGAAGCGATCATCACGTCTTTGGCGAAAGCTAAGGATGGTTTGAACCACCGCGCCGGCACGTCGATCGTCGGCTAGAAAGTTAGGTAACTGCGATGAGTGAACACAGTGCGACTGCCGGTGAAAACACTGCGGTCGAAGATAAGCAAACTAAGCGCCGGGGTAAGAAGCATCATTGGCGTTTTAATGTTCCCACCGCGTTTACGATCCTGTTCATCTTGACGGTCGCAGCTGCGATCGCCACATGGGTTGTGCCTGCCGGTGCGTACGCAAAACTAAGTTATAACACTGACACTTCTCAACTACAGGTGTTGGAACCTAAGGGTGATACTAAAGATCTTCCAGCGACGCAAGAAACTTTGGATGACCTGGGTGTAAAGATCGATATTAAACAGTTCACCTCGGGTGCTCTGGATAAACCGATCTCGGTTCCGAACTCGTATGAGCGGTTGGAATCTAACCCAGCTGGTATCACTGACATTCCGAACGCGATGGTGCGCGGCACAATTGAAGCGGTGGACATCATGGTGTTCATCTTTGTGCTGGGCGGACTCATCGGGGTGGTGAGAGCCACGGGGGCATTCGAATCCGGCCTGATAGCGTTGACGCGTAAAACTAAGGGACACGAGTTCCTATTGGTGTTCTTCGTTTCGCTATTCATGGTCGTGGGTGGTTCCCTGTGTGGTTTGGAAGAAGAGGCGGTTGCGTTCTACCCGATCTTGGTGCCCATATTCTTAGCGATGGGATACGACTCGATCGTGTGCGTGGGCGCCATCTTCCTCGCTGGTTCAATGGGCACCACGTTCTCTACCATTAACCCGTTCTCGGTAGTTATCGCTTCGTCTGCTGCTGGTATTCCATTTACGGAGGGGATTATCTGGAGGGCCGCTGGCTGCGTAGTTGGTGGCGCGGTGGTTATCGCTTACCTGTGGCGGTACTGCAACCGGGTTAAGAAAGATCCGACGTCGAGCCTTACCTATGAGGATCACGAGAAGTTCCAGAAGCAGTGGTCTATGGGTGGTAGTGAAGCGAAGAACTTCAACTGGCAGAAGAAACTTAGCTTGTGCCTGTTTGTGGCTGCGTTCCCGATTATGGTTTGGGGCGTTATGGCTAAGGGCTGGTGGTTCCCCACCATGGCCGCTTCGTTCCTAACGATCGCTGTGATCGTGATGTTCCTGTCCGTGTTTGGTGAAGACAAGTTGAGTGAGAAGCAGCTGAACGACGCGTTCATTGAGGGCGCTTCTTCACTGGTTGGGGTGTCGCTGATTATTGGTCTGGCTCGCGGTATCAACCTGTTGATGAACGAGGGGTTGATTTCTGACACGCTGCTGCACGGCGCAACGCAGATGGTCTCTGGGATGAGTGGTCCGCTGTTCGCGATTATGATGCTGGTGATCTTCTTCCTGCTCGGATTCGTGGTTCCGTCTTCATCTGGTTTGGCGGTGTTGTCCATGCCGATTATGGCGCCGCTAGCCGACGCGGTTGGGATCCCACGGTGGATCATCGTGTGTGCTTACCAGTGGGGCCAGTACGCAATGCTGTTCTTGGCACCAACCGGTTTGGTGATGGCAACGCTACAGATGTTAGATATGAAATATCAGCACTGGTTGAAGTTCGTCTGGCCAATGGTGGTATTTGTCTTTGGATTCGGTGGAGTCTGTTTGGTAGCTCAGGTTATGATCTACTCGTAACTCAACTAAACCTATATTGATTGCGGACGCATCTTGGTAATATACCAGTGCGTCCGCATTCATATAGCCGAAAGTTGAGAGATGTCATTTCCATTGTTTTACTACACTCTTGTAGTACTACTAACCTCGGGTTTGACGTCAGCTATTTGCGTTTCAATATTCTTACTTTCACGCCGTAACACGTACCTATTCGCCGCTCTTTGCTTTTTCACTTACTTCTTCGACGTAGCATTGGTGCTGCGTTCTTCGTTCGTGATGGGACACAAGCCCCGCACTATCTATTCGATTACAAGCCCTGTGGAATCTATGATTCTTGCGGCTATATTAACGGGCTGTATGTGGCTTGTTTGTTTGGCTTTTATTGAAGTGGATTTGCGTTGGGCGGTGGTGCCCGTAGTTTCCGTGCTGGTTCTTTCGACCGCTGCTTTACTGTTAATTGAGGAGCAGAAGTACGCGGAGTTTTGTTTTTTCACTGTGCGTGGGTTAGCGCTAATTGCCCTATTGGTCTTTTTAGCGGTGAGGTACTTCCGAGAATCTGGGAGGGTGCAGCGCTTTAGGCTTAAACGCCACCGCTTATTGTACGTGTTAACAGCGTTGTTAGCGGTGGGTACGATTGTGTGGAATGTGGTGTTTATTTTAATTCTCCCCGGGCACAGTGGGGTGGCTAATGAGCGCCCATTTTTACCTGAGCGCAATTTTGTGGAGAATCTTTTGTACCTCACGTGGATGGTGTTCATTTTGGGTAGTGGCGCGCGGATTCTGCACGCTCACTTTGAGGAACCACCGGAGAAGTCGGTGGGGCCCGACGAAGTGTTCTTGCTGTCGGCCGTTCGGGTTTTTGGGGCCTCAAGCAATTTGACGGAACGGGAAGTGGAAGTGTTTACCCATATCCTCGCGGGCCGCACGAACCGGGAAATCGCAAACGAACTATTTTTGTCTGAATCCACGGTTAAGGTGCACGTGCACAATATTTTGAAGAAGACTACTACGGCGGATCGCAAAGAGCTTACGCAAGCGTTTTGGCATACTGTCTAGCCGCATTACGCCGCGAGCGTTGGTTTACTTGAATTACGTGAAGCCACCCAACGTAGTGCCACGCCGGCGATTAACCACACGATTACGATGCACCACGAGACTGGATCCAGAACTGCGGGGGAACCGGGGATTACTTGTAAGCCAACTAAAATTAGGCCTGCTAGCACTGCGATTCCGATTCCAATTTTGCCTCCGGGTACTTTGTAGGGTCGTGGTAGGTCGGGTTCGGTGAACCGCATCTTCAGGCAAGCGGCGGCCGCTACGGTGCAGGCCACTACGAAGGCGAGTGCGTCTACTTTGGTGAGTGGGATCAGCAGGTTCCCACCTAGGAACGGTCCGACAACGGTGGCTACCGCCAGGATTATGTTCGGCACCACGGGGGTGCCGGTTTTGGGGTGGATTTTTGCGAACGAGCGCGGGAGGTGTCCTTTGCGTCCCATCGCCAGCAGGATTCGCGCGGTGGCACCGTAGAACGCGTTCATGGGCCCGATTGGGCCGATTGTGCCGATCACCAGCATGGGGATGTATAGGTATATGGAGATTTTCAGGATTGATGACAGGGCTGGGACGGGGTCGGCAACGGATTCTTGCCAGGGGAATATGGTTCCGAACGCGTAGATGCAGATCACGTAGAACAGGCCGGATGCGAGTAAGACTAGACCGATGATTCGGCCGAATTTTTTCCAGTTCAAGTTTGGGCCCGCTTCTTCTGCACTTTGAGGGATCGTGTCGAACCCGGTGTAGAAGAACGGGGTGATTACGAGGACAGCGAGGAACGCGGTTAGGAACGTGCCGGCGGTGGTGGTTACCCCCGCAACTGAACCGGAGTTTTGTGCGGACACGCGCGCAAATGTGGGCAGTAAGTTGGATGGGGATCCGATGAACAGTGAGGTAACCATGGCGAGCAGCATGCCAGCCAATAGGGCTTTGGCGAGGAAGCTGCCGAGTTTCGCGGCGGCGCTGGCTCCGCGGAAGTTCAGGTAGATCACTAGCAGGCATACCGCTTCGGCAACCAAAGTGGGGATCAGGTAGATGGGTGACCCTGCGATTTCGTAGAGTTTGATGCTGGTGATCCACTCTAAGCCCGGTAGGTCCGCCCACATGCTCGACAGCAGCGCGCTGATTGCGATGGCTTCCCACGGGCACAAGATGGCGTTACCCAGGGCGAGGAACCAGCCGGTCATGTGCCCCGCGGTTTTACCGAAGGTCCGTTCGGCGTATTCTACGATGCCACCGGAAATGGGGATAGCGGCGGTGAGTTCCCCAAAGACCGCGCCGATGGGTAGTAAGAACAGGGCGCCAGCGGCGAATGCCAGCATCGCGGAGATGGGGCCGCCACCCATGATCATCCAGTCCCCAACGAGTAGTACCCAGCCGGTACCAACGATCGCACCAAAACCCATGGTGAAGTAGTTCCACAGGCTGAGCGACTTCTTCATCCCTGTAGTTTGTGTCTCACTCATGATTGCCTCACTGTTAATAGGAGTTGTCAGCTAACTCGCTTTTGCTGCGGGCTAACCGAGGAGTTGTCAGCTAACCCGCCTGTTTTGCGGACTAACCCGTGTTCGCGATGAAACTAACCCGCCTGCTCTGCGGGTCAGCCTGCGTTTTTAACGAGCTAGTCCGCGTTGGTGGAGCGATGCACTACCCGTAGATAAACTCACCTTCTTTCATGATCACGTCCATGTTTTCGCGCTTCAGGTCACGAATATTTGTAGCTGGATCCCCGTTGATTACCAGCAGGTCTGCGGCTTTCCCATTTTCGAGCGAGCCGGTTACCTCATCAACACCCAGCATTTTCGCGCCATTTGAAGACGCGCAGCGAATTGCGTAAACGGGGGAGAACTTCGCTTTCTCCACGAATGCGTACACTTCACCAATCAGCGTCGTCCCGTACGGAGTGAGTGAGGAGCAGAACGAGTCCGAACCAGTAACCAGGGTGATTCCTTTTGCGTCCGCTTTCCGCAAGTTGTCGTACACGCGCGCCAGTTCGCGTTCCTCCCGAGTTTCACCGGGGTACTTGTCTTGTTCCGGGTTGTACTCCGGAGGATATGTCTTGAACCACTGTTCCAAGAACTGAATGGTTGGGCAGAAGTAGATTCCTTTTTCCGCCATAATGTCGAGGCATTCTTCGTTGAGGGTCTGCCCGTGGATAATCAGGTGCACCCCCGCTTTCGCGCTCGCGAGCGCCCCTTCGTACCCTTCTGCGTGCGACCACACGGGAATGTGCACCATGCGGCATTCGTCAACTACCGCGTTAATTTCTTCTTGCGTGTAGTGCTGCAGCAGTTTGTCGTCGTGCCGCCAAATACCCCCGCCGGTCGCCCAGATTTTGATGGCGTCCACGTTTTCACGTAGCCGGTTTCTTACTGCGTGCCTGAGGTTCCAGGGTCCGTCTACGCGCTGCGCCCAGGGGTGGGATGCATTGTTGTAGTCGAGGGGGAGTTTGTGCGAGTCTCCGTGGCCGGAGGTTCTACAGAATCCCAGGCCCGTGCACACCATGCGTGGCCCGCGGATTATGCCGGCGTTGATGGTGTTGCGGATAGCTACGCCAGAGCGCGAGATTTCCCCCACCGTGGTCAAACCACTTTCTACGGCATCGCGCGCTTGCTGCACTGCGATAACTGTTTTTTCGGTTGGGTCGTCCAGCACCCACTGGGTGTCGTCGTCACTTTCGTTACCTGTGAAGTGCACGTGGGAGTCAATCAGCCCGGGCATTATTGTTTTCTCACTGATGTTTCTTTCCACGTATTCTTGGGGTACTTTTTTGTAGGGGCCAGCGTATTCGATTTTCTGGCCTTTAATCAGCACGAGGCTGTCCTCCGTTGGATCTGCCCCGGTACCGTCAATGAGTTTTCCATGTGTGAACGCTACGTTCGTTTCAGCTTCCCGTTTCATGAAATTTACCTCGCTATGTTACCCAAGTGAACAGGTTTTGTTCCCAGGCACTTTCAGTATATAATCTGCATCACATTTTCCTTGTGCTGAAAGTCCTGTATGTTTATGCAGATCAAACCGAACTATTTCCCTATTTCGGTGAATATCGGAATGCCCACTTGAGGTTATTCGGCTTAAAATACTCGTCTCATAGATTAACTCTTAAATTAACTGGAAACCTACGGCAACGTTTGCGAGGCGCATTTCGCTGTTATACCGACAGTTATATAACCGACCCTTATACGAGCAACCGTTCTATTACTGCGGGCGTTGCTAGACTAAAATACTCACCAGGAGGCGTAATGACTGACACTAAACCGAGCGATAAAGGGCTTTTTGAACGCATAGCACTGCTGGACAACCCTACGCCTGCGGATCAGCAGATCGCAGACTTTTTTGCCTCCGATTACCCAAATTTGGCATTCCGAGATTTAGCATCCATGTGTGAAGGCGCCGGAGTTTCCACGGCGAGTATCACCCGGTTTGTTCGAAAACTTGGTTACGAGAACTTCCGGGATTTCTCTAATGCACTTCGCACCGAGGTTGCCACGAGTTTCGACCGGCCTTTGCAGCGCTCCTCCACGGCGCAAATACCTCAGGAACCTGGATTTGAACTAGAACAACAATTCTCACTAGCTCTCGAAGACATTCAGCAAACACTAGCGTTGTATTCACGTGAGGATTTCATTGCCATAAGTAAACTTTTAGCTGACCAATCCCGACCAGTATATTTGGCGTCTTTCGCAACCGGGCGGACTCTCATCAACTACTTCGCATTAATGCTTAAATACCAGCGTCCCGATGTGAACCTAATTAGTGCGCCAGATATGACAGCGCATGACCTGGTTGATATTACGGACAATTCGTTGCTACTAGCGACTTCGTTTGACCGGCATCCAAAACTCACCTACCGGATTCTACAGTTCACAAAGAAACGTGGTGGCACAACTATTTTGCTGAGCAATCGTCCCACCACGCCTTTGCGCCGCTACGCGGATCACTTTCTGCTGATTAACAGTTCGGCAAGTGCGCGATTCAAAAGTAGAGCCACCTTGCTGCTCACCCTCGAGTCCCTCCTATACGCAGTTGAAACACTGAACAGTGACACTTCGACCGAAAGAACACAGCTTCTAGAATCCGTTAACGACGAGTTAGATCTTTTTATTCACCCAACTGATTTTGAAACCGCTTAGCTGCATCGCGTGAGATTTCACTTGACATCCCTAAATATCCCCTCGGGTCCTCTAGTGCCTCAAAATCAATATCTTCAACTTCATTCGCGTACTCGCTGGCAAGCATAAACTCCTTCAGCGGCGTGCGGTTAACCCGGTATTCTTTAGCGAAGTCCTGTAGTAAATCGTGCGCTGCTTCTTGGCCAATATGTTTCGCCAGCACCATCATGATTCCCTCCGTCATGAGCAGCGGCGATTCAAGCAACGTGTTGTTAACCAGCTGGGTTTCGTTAAAAGCTAGTTGGTCTAGTAACCGCAAAAGTTTCGCGGCCGCGTGCTCTACAGCAATAAAAATCTGTGGTAGCGCGTCTCGTTCGACCTCTAAACTCCGGTGGTCACGTTCGAACGACGCTGGTGGTTGAGTTAAGACTGTGGCCGCTAACCCCGCTGCCAGCCGAGCGCCCACAGAAATCTTCATTGTTGTGAACGGGTTCAGTTTTTGAGGCATCGTGGATGAGCCTGATGCGTGTGCATCCATTTGCTCCCGCGCTTCCGCCAAGTCAGTGCGTTGCATGTCGAATAGGTCTTCAGCTATCTTCGCCAGGCTTTGCCCATAGATCGCCAAGGTGCAGCAAAGCTCCGTGATTGCGTCACGTGAAGCATGCCATGGCACGGGTTCAAACGACAACTCAAGCTTTGCCGCGATTGACTGGGCCACAGACATTCCTTCTTTCCCCATGGAAGCGTATGTGCCCGCGGCACCGGAGAATTGAACTAATGTTGCCCGCTCGTATCCGTCATGCAGACGTTGTTGTGAACGTTCTATTTCTGCTAGCCAGCGGGCAAAACGGGTTCCGAGGGTGGTGGGTAGAGCATGTTGACCGTTTGTCCGCGCCACCATTAAAGTATCAGCGTGTTCCTCCGCTAGCGTCGCCATTTTTTGCTTCAGTTCATCGAGCTGGTGGAACAACCAGTTGTAGCTTTGTTTGATCTGTAGTGCTCGCCCGGTGTCGAGAATATCTTGGCTGGTTGCACCGAAATGCACCCATCCGCGAACTTCGTTTGGCACTTGTGATCTGATTGCGTCTAACGCTGCTATGAGGGGGTTACCGACTTTGCCGGCACGCGCTTTTTCTACCAGGGCGTCGCTTATTTTCGCGTGCTCACTGATTAGTTGGGAAGCGTTTTTTGGGATCATCCCGTTGTCACCCTGAACTTTCGCGAGCGCCACTTCCACGTTTACGATTGCTTTTAGTACCGCTACTTCGTCCCATATTTGGGCAAATTCTGAGGTTACATAGCCTTTCTTACTTAAGGATGAGTTGAGTGCACCGAATCCCATTTTGACCTTTCTGTTTTTGGTTTGAGCGGAACAAGCGATTTTAGATGAGTGTCATTGAGAGGACGGTCATCACTATGCTGCCGACAATCATCGGCACTGCGGTTCGTTTAACTATTTCAAGGGGGGACACTCCGAGACCACCTGCGACGGCAATCACCACTCCGGAAACCGGCGACATGGATCGGAATAGACCGGAAGCAAACTGCATTGGGGTTACTAGTTGTGTGGCCGACGAGTTTAACCCTGTGGCGATTTGTGGGGCGAGTTTGGCAAATGCAGAGAATGCACCCACACCGGAGCCAGTTAGGAAGGTTACTAACCCAACGGTTAACGCGAAGATGACAATCATGAGTGTTACTCCGTACCCAGTTTTTTCTGCGGAGTTGATGAGCAGGTCTATTAGGCCAGTTGTTTTGAGGCCTTCCGCGAAGAATTGCGCGGCGATAATTAGGGCCACTACTGATCCGAACATTTTTCCCATTCCTTGGAAAAACTCAGTAGAGCCGTTGACTATTTGTTTTCCGCCGCGACCACGGATTGCTTCGATTACGCTTGCGATGGCCCATACCAGTACGAACGCGGACACGGTTGATAGTTCTATCGAGTCGTTGATAATCGGGCTGAAGATAACCAGGAGGATGATGGGTAACACCACGAGTATTGAGTACCATTTAGGGGCTTTTAAACCCTCATCTTTTTCATCCATTTTATCTACAGTGGTGGCCTTTGAACGCTTATCGAAGTACTTTTGTGTGAATACGTGAGTAATGGCGATTGCGATAATTGTGGGTACCGCTACGATCAGTTGGTTTTGGACGAAGTAAACTGCTGGGGACATTTCGACGATGTCGGCTGCAAGAACAGTGGTGCCGGTTGCTGGCCCCATCGGTAAGGCACTGGATGTGGCGATCACGGCACCTGCTGCGGCGGGGTTAACGCCCGCGTTTTTCAGGATTGGTAGTAGCACTACGAGTAGTAGGATCGCCAGGCCAGCTGCCGATGGAATGACCATCATTAGTAGTTGCCCCAGAAAGTACGCGATAATTAGGAGTAGGTACGGGCGTCGGATTCGCGACACTACACCCGAGGCGACTTCTACTAGCGCGCGGGCAGCACCGATCTTGTTCATGTATGCGGAGAAACCACCGGCTGCCATAATTATGAGCCCGACACCGGTCAGTTGGCTTCCTGCAATTCTCTCGAACAGCCCGAGAATGTCGAACCATCGCGATCCCGAGGTGATGTCTTTTTCAAGTAGGTAAACAGAGGGGTTTACTATTAGCGATACAGCGAGCAGAACAAACCCGGTGCCTAAAAGGACTATCACCGGTTTATATCCTTTTACCATGAGGAATCCTGCCAGGATCGTAAGAATGATCGCTAATACTGCAAGAAATGCTGACATTCTTTTCCTGTTCCTGCGTCTTGGTGTGCTAGCTACGTCACCAACACTTTGACTACCAAACCGCACTGCGTGTAATTACACTAACACTGATGCACTAGTACTGCAATTGTACTAACAGTCTTCTTGGGGCGCGTTTTCATTTGACTGTGTCCAGTTACCTATATTTTGTTTTGCCAGTTTTGTCCCAGTGAGTCTTGAACGAACGTTTCAAAGCTGCCCGTTAATTTTTAGCGAATGAGTTGTAAGGTCATGAGGGGAAATAAGTGAGTTGGTCCTAAAAGCGAATTGGTTTTCAGGTCCTAGAAGTAAATTGGTTGGCAAATCCTATTAACAAATTGGTTGGCAGATCCCAATAGTGAATTGGATGGCAGCTCTTAGGAAGGACAATACTCATAATCATCATTTCTCAAGAAAACTACCCCTAGAGATTGCTTCTCTAAGACACTCGAATACTCAAAGCCTCGACCCGATCGGAATGTCCCCTTCTCATCAGAACTACCAGACTCCACGGACGCAAGGCCCGCGAATACATGTCTCCCAATGCGCTAGCTCTGTAATGGATACTGCCAAGGAACGTCACCTCATACTATCCACTTTCCAAACTGCCCACTTCCCAAAACTACTCACTTCCCAAAAAGAGCAGGCGGTAACCGATCTCAGCTCGGAGAGCTCAGTTTGTAAAAGTGCAATGCTCTCTCAGAATTACCAACAAATGACGTATTTGTTCTTTTGACTCTTTTATCAACTAGTGTTGGTTTTTCTTTATGCAGGTAATTCAGGTTCATAAGCGAGCAACTGGCTGCGTTTGTGTCAGATACCCAGTGAAGTTTTTACTTTAGACACTGCGTAGAGTTCTTGTACACGCTTTCGCCTTTAGCGCTTCTGTACGAGGCTAAAAGCGGCTCTTGCGTAAGCGACTCATGTTAAGTAAGTCCTTGCTCATCACGATTGAGTTCTGCGCAGAATCCGTAACAGTACAGCATGGGTCTTGATCAGAATTGTTTCACGTGAAACACATTGGTTCTTATTCTATTAACTCTCAGGCGTGCAGATGATCTCCGTACCCTTGGAGCTACGTTCCAGAAGAGTTCCTACACCGGAACAACTACTGATCACAAAGCAAACTAACAACACCTAAATTGTCCTGAGGGAATCTATTACGGAGCTGCATGAAGAATCAATAGAAGGATGCAAGTGTATGCGACAGAAGAGTTGCGAGCAGTTGTTGATACCTCTCTCTACCGTCTTGAAGTGCTCTGCGCTACACTAGCTGATAATTCCTACTAGCACTATCCAATGGATTTCTTGCCATTGTTGACTACCGCTCTATGACGCATTTACTATCCCGAAATCCATAGTCTCTTCGACTTACGCGCACCCTATTCCCAACCGCACTATTTCACGAACTCGACGGTCAACTGGCGGATACGAAACTCCTATGTTCCACATAGCGTTTCTATACCAGTTAACACTCTCTTACTGGACATTGCTCTTCTACCAAATAGTGCCTCTATGTAGACGTTGCCACTCACTAGATGTTGTACTTCCACCAGGTATTCCACTTCCACTAAATATTCTCCCACTAGGCAACACTTCTATACGAGGTAAATGTTCCGATTCAATCGTCCGGGATAACATCCTTATCAAAACCGCACCTGCACGCTAACTACAGAGCTCCTTGCTTATGTTCATGTGTCCTACATCAGCGCGCTACAGTAGGCTAGTTACTATGAGGACTAATAATTTTCGGCACGACGAACGCAGCAATAAACAACGCATGGACTCTGGAGACTGGTACATTGCAGAAGACCCAGAACTCGCCGCACAATACAAAAAAGCTCTCCTCGCAATGCGGCGCGCAGAAGATCGCTACCCTTACGACCCCGCCGGAGCCCAAGAAGAATACAAAGCTCTGCTAGGCGGTATCGGCGAAGATGTACACATTCGCCCACCAGCTCGCTTCGATTACGGAAGCAATACTTACATTGGCGAAGGCACATTTGTTAACTATGGCCTCGCATGCCTCGACGTCGCGCGAGTAACCATTGGCAAGAACTGTCAGATCGCAACCAACGTTCAATTGCTTACCGCACTGCACCCGCTTGAAGTTGAACCAAGAAAAGCGCGTTGGGAAGCTGCAGATCCAATAACCATAGGTGATAACGTCTGGCTCGGTGGCGGGGTTATTGTCTGCCCAGGGGTTACCATCGGTGATAACTCCGTTATCGGAGCTGGATCAGTTGTTGTCAAAGATATACCCGCTGATGTTATCGCAGTGGGTAACCCCTGCAGGATTCTTCGTGACCTACCTAAATATGAAGGTGGACCTATAGACACTGAAACTAACACACTTAACACAGGATTCTAACCCCTATTTGCAGAGCACCGCACTCGCGTTGCTTAGACCCAATTGCTCGGGTCTCCAGAGCCCTTTTCGAATCCTAAAACTGAATTCCATTTTTAAATGCCGATACTTCAGACAATAGAAATCGAAGGATGTAGGCAAGGGGCGGATTGTTTCACGTGAAACAATCCGCCCCTCTTGGTACTCCAAACACCATATTCTCGAGTGAACCCATATTTCCCGGACTCATCAAGGACACAAACGTTCCCGATAAACAAACAGTTATTAACGGTATGTACTTTCATATGCTGTTGGTCAGCCGCAGGCTGAGAAAGACCGTGCTAACTAAATCACCGTCTACGCGATATGCAAAGCATAGTTAGCGTAAACCGGAATTTCCCAGCACCTTCTAATCGCGTGCTGCTAGCTTTCCAATAAGCTCTTTTAAGCGTGCCAAGTCCTCTTCCCCGGCAAACTCAACGACAATACGTCCCTTCTTTTTACCCTCTACTACACTTACCCTTGTGTCAAAAATGTCGGTAAGCCGATCTACAACTGCTGAAGCATTTGCAGATAAAGGCTTAGTTGATATCCGCGTTTTGCGTTTAGGCCGCGCTTTCGAACTAACTTCACCTAGAGCCACAATCTCTTCTGTTGTGCGAACGGACAGTCCTTCGGAAATAATCCGGTCGGCAAGCGTCTCCATCTCCTGTTTAGAGTCGAGTCCGAGAAGTGCCCGCGCATGCCCAGCTGAAAGTACACCCGAAGCAAGTTTCATTTGAACACTCGCCGGTAGCTTCAGTAGCCGCAAAGTGTTGGCTATCTGAGAGCGTGAGCGCGCAATCTTTGCTGAGAGTTCCGCTTGGGTACAACCAAAATCATCTAAAAGCTGTCGGTAAGCACTAGCTTCCTCCACTGGATTCAACTGAGACCGGTGCAAGTTCTCCAGCAGTGCTTCGCGCAGCATCTGTGTATCATCGGTATCCCTAACAATCGCTGGAATGCTTTCTAAACCAGCGTCTTTTGAAGCCCGCAACCGCCGCTCGCCCATAATCAGTTCATATTGAGGAGCACGATCAAGTCCAATTTCTTTTCGTTTCCCAATAACATCCTCATATAGCGGATCATCCAAGTCCGCTATAGGACGCACAACAACTGGTTGTAAAACCCCCATTTGTGCAATCGACTCTGCCAACTCAGCCAGTTCATCCTCATCGAATACCTGCCTGGGTTGCCGCACGTTCGGAATTATGACATCCACATCCAACTGGGCAAAAGAAGCACCTGGAACTGGAACAAGCCCGGAATCATCTGTAGCGGACTGCAACGACTGTTCATTGACTCCATTACCGGAAAGCTTCATTGTCGTAGTCGTGTCATTCGCTTTCACTGTGCTACCGTCTTTGCGCGCATAGCTATCGCGCTTGACCTTACCTTTGGCGCGACTTTTAGTATCCCTTTTTTCCAGCTGTGCTTCCTTGTTTCCAGTTTTCACGTTAGTGGATGCTTCGCTGGACACTTTTGGCTCTTGTGCTTGCTTGGTCTTGCTATCGGCACCTTTATTCGGAGGTACTCCATCAGCATCCTTTAGCTTCGGAGTCTTCTTTGCGGAACTGGTGAAGCTTCGAGTAGGTTCTTTCTCGTTCGTCTTGCTCGCTTTTTTCCTCCTCCGATCTGAAGGCTTAAGCAGTTCCTGAGCCAAGGTAGAAGTACGCCGAATACTATCTTGCCTATTGGCAGTACTGTCCGATGCAGGGAAGAACACATCGCGGGGTTTGTCAGCGTGCGAAATTGTTTCACGTGAAACATTCTCTTCTCGCGTCGGAATCAACGATCCCAAACCTCGCCCTAGTGCACGTCTCGATTTCTCCGCCATCTTCACTTTCCTGCCATTCTATTTGCTAATTCCAACGCCACTTTCTTATATGCCAGAGCAGCTGCGCCTCGTGGATCATGGCCAAATATACTCGTTCCGAAACTAGGTGCTTCAGATAATTTCACTGACCGCGGGACAACTGATTTGAAAACCTGTTCAGGGAAGTATCGGCGAATTTCTTCAGCTACTTCCGAAGAAAGATTAGTGCGACGGTCAAACATAGTAATCAAAATCCCACCAATGTCGAGCTTCGGATGCAGATACTCCTTTATTCTCTCTATCGTTCCCAACAGCATTGAGAGACCCTCAAGTGCGTAATACTCTGCCTGAATCGGAACAAGCACCTGATCTGCCGCAACAAATGCGTTCAAAGTTAGCAGCCCCAAAGATGGTGGGCAATCTACAATAATTGTATCCACATCCCGGTGGACGGAAAGGAAAATCTCCAGGGCGCGACGGAGAATGTACTCACGTTGGGCAGCGGAAGATAACTCCAGCTCAGCACCCGAGAGATCGATCGTAGCGGGGCAAACCAGTAAGTTCTCTGACTCTTCACTTGGATATAGGCAGTCCGCTAGTTCTTTATCACCGCGCAGTACGTCGTAAGTAGAAGGCACTTCGGGTTGATGATCAATACCAAGAGCTGTGGAAGCATTCCCCTGTGGATCAGAGTCAATAACAATAACCTTTAACCCACCCTGTGCTAAAGCAACCGCAAGATTCACTGCGGAGGTGGTTTTACCTACGCCACCTTTTTGGTTCGCAACGGTAATCACCTGTGTGCGGGATGGGTGCTGAAAACTAATTCCCTCTAATTCCGCGCGTTCTTGGGCTAAGCGTGCTAGCTCGTCCGCGAATGATTCCTTCGACTCTAGGGCCACCGGATCTCCTTTCTTACCCACTAAGTCTAATCGGTGAACCCACATAAAAGACACTCAACCCGCAACCTGTGTATAGTGCATTATTACCCCTGGTTTTACTTGTGCATTTGCGGCGTATTTCCGCTATTTATCCACATTTTCATTCCGTTGAGGTACCTACGCCACCTAGGTGAAACACGCGGCTTGATGGTTGGTGAAATGAAGGTAGTAGCGTGGGAGGGCTAAAACCTAATGACCCGCGGTTCGCACCATAAATCTACCTATGAAAACGAAATTCCTATAAGCGAATAGAAAGCACAATTCCTTAGGGGCGACGCCTGTAAGTGATTAGCAAGTAAAACCCCCTAGAGTAACGTCCGTAAGCCAGTAGCGAGCAGAACCCATGAAGAGCAACACCCGTAGGCAATTAGCAAGCAGAACCCATGAATATCAACGTTCCTCGCGATTGGCAAGTAGGATTTTTGAAGGGAAACGCCTGTCGGGCAGGCCTTGACGGACAGTAACAACTACAAAGGAAGAGATGAGCAATCGCAACAAACTTAGAGGAACTATGAAGCATAGTAAGAATCTAAGAGAACAAGTGAACGCGAGCAATAATCGGCAGCGTAAAAACCAACCGGTTAAAATCGGCAGGGTCACTTAAATAGTGGTGCCAAGCTAACAAAGCTCTGCTAAATGCCGACTGTAGAGGTTTGCTAGCCCAGAGGGTAAAGAAGTCCTATCGAGCGCGCCGTTGTCTACTTGACTTTCTACTATCGCGCCCACCGCGTTTAGTTCTGCTTCGATTACTGGGGTGGCGTTTCGCTTTCGTTGCTACCAGCACCCGTGTGGATTCCTCTTCCATGATCGACGGCACTTCATGCACCTCAACATGTTTCACGTGAAACTTTTGCAGCACTTTCTGCGAATTATTAATCTCCGCGTCCACCTGCCGGCCTTTTAAAGCCACTAATGAACCACCAGAGGCAACCAACGGCAGCGTCATGGGCACCAGCTTTCGTAGCGCAGCCACCGCGCGCGCAGTAACCACATCCGCTACACCCACACCATGCAGATCTTCTGCTCGCGCCCGATGAATCGTCACATTATCCAAACCCAGTTCATAGACCACGTCTTCAAGCCACTCGACGCGTCTCTCCATAGGTTCGGTAAGGTGAACATCCAAATCAGGGCGCATTGTAGCAAGGACTATACCGGGAAAGCCTGCTCCAGATCCAATATCCATAACCTGCTTGCGCGCACCAATAAAATCAACAATCGCTGCGGAATTCACCAAGTGTCGCGACCACAGCCGTGGAAGCTCACGCGGGCCAATCAATCCGCGCAACTCCCCCTCGTCTTCAAGCATGGCGGCAAAATGCTCAATCGCACTAAACGCGGGTCCAAAAAACTTCTTCACGGCCTCATTGGGCTTCTCCAAAGCATCATTGGGCTGCTCCGAAACATCATTTGGATGCCCCAAAGTGTCATTAGGACGCTCCAAAGAATCAAACTCAGCCAAGTCCACCCCACGCGCAGGCACCACACCTTCCCAGCCGCGCCCCGGCTGCGTAGACGAACCCGCAGCCTCAGGCGTCTGGTCTAAATCGCCCAATTTGCCGAAATCACTCGATTCTGCCGGTTCTTGGCCCCGCTCCTGCGCATTACCGAAACCCAGATCGTTTTCCACAGCTAACGATTAGTCCTCATCAGCAATCTGATCAGCAGTCTGATTGGAATCCTGGTCGGAGCCGTCAGCCAACTCAGACTCCACCGCGGAACCATTGTTACCCTCATAGGTATCGGACTCAGAATAATCCTGATCATCATCGGCCTGCGCAACCTCATAATCAGCGGGGTAAATCACCACGCACCGGTTAGGGTTAACGCCCTCAGACTCCGAATGCAGCTGCGCCTCCGCTGCAACATCATGACAAATCTTGCGTTCAAACGGATTCATCGGGTCCAACTTAACCGGCTCATCGTGCATCCGTACACGCGCAACCGCCTCCCCGGCAATCTCGCGCAGCTCCTGCCGGCGATCCTCACGGAATCCCGCGATATCCAACATTAACCGTGACCGCTCACCGGTTTGCGTCTGCACCGCAAGCCGTGTCAACTCCTGCAACGCGTCTAGCACGCGCCCATCCGCACCCACCAGGCGTTCCAAATCCGAATCCGCCTCATCAGACACAATGTCCACAATCGCACGGTCGTTCTCAACATCCAGTTCGATATCCCCATCAAAATCAGCGATATCCAACAGTTCCTCTAGAAAATCCGCAGCAATATCGCCCTCTTTAACGAGGTCGGCCACGCGCTCTTTAGATTCCTCAGACATTACTTATCCTTCTTCTTTTTCTTACCGGCTTCCCGGCGTTGCTTCCGACGTTCCTGCCTACGCTGCTCCAACTCCTGCGCAGACAACTTAGTTTTCGCTTTCTTCCGCTTCTTCATCTGCGCTTCACGTTCAGCACGCCGCCTAGCCGCAGCTGCCTTCTGATCACGCTCCCGCTTCGTTAAACGTTTCGGCTGTTCACCACGCCTTTGCTTCGTCGCAGCGCGGGGTTTAAACCGTTTCGCCCACCGCTCATCGGGCAAACCATCCCACTCGTTAAACGCCAATTCCCGATAGGCCGACAACTGTACCTCAGGCGTCACATCATCAGGAAATTTCGTTGGCACCTTCTGCTTACGTGCCTGCGATTTAATGCTCTTGAGGGTGCGCGCTAAAAGCTGCTCCCGCTCCTGTGAATCATCATCCGAAAGTGAACGGTACTGCTCATCATATTTCTCAAACTCCGGGCGCGCCCACTCCACATACTCTTTCCGACGCCGCACCGTCAGCTTATTGTATGCATCCGAACCCGGCGTGGGCATCCGCGCGATAGTCCAGAACTGCTGGCCCATCGTCCACAAGTTCGTGGTGAACCAGTAAATCAGCACACCCACCTGGAAGAAGAACCCAGAAACACCGATAACTGCCGGCATCATGTACATCATCATGCGTTGGCTACGCATCATCGGGTTATCCGAACTGGTTGCCGACGCCGGCATGTTCTTCATCGTCAACTGCCGCATAGTGATGAACTGCGTGAACACCATCAGAAGAATCATCACCACAATCACGACTTTCGACGAGAACAGGTTAGTCGTCGTAAAGCTCGCTGAAAGCGGAGCCCCAAACAGCGTGGAGTTTTCAATATCGGATGCCAACCGCGAGTTCAACGGCCCAATATTCGCACCCCCCGCGTACGTACCGGCCGCAATCTGGGAAGTGGATGCCAACACGCGGAACAGAGCAAAGAAAATCGGCATCTGCGCCAAAATCGGCAGGCACGAAGAGAACGGGCTCGTCCCATTCTCCCGGTAGAGCGCCATCATTTCCTCACTCTGACGCTGCCTACTCGCCTGGTCCGTTTTTCCCTTGTACTTCTCCTGCAGCTTCTTCAGCTCCGGCTGCACCAGCTGCATATTGCGTGAGGCACGAATCTGCCTAAAGAACAGAGGAATCAAAATAATGCGCACCAGCACAGTCAGGCCCACGATGGACAAAATCCATGCGATACCCGGCCCGTCATCCATCCCGAGGAACACCAACAGGTCGTGCAGGCGCACCATAATCCAAGCCACCACTACCTTGAACGGGTAGAGAAGTTTGTCAAACCACACGGTTTAAGCTCCTTTAATGATTCCTGATGGCGCATTCGCCACCGCTGTTGTTAGCCAGGCTACCCGGCTGTTCCTGTAAAACCTTAGAGGATTTCTCCCCTAGAACCTTAGAGGGTTTATCCCCAAAATCCTCATCAGACTCACTACTGCGGTCCCCTTCCAACTCGCAGCTGGGAGCCTCATTAGACTCGCACTCGAACTCGTCCAACGGGAGACGCACGTAAGGTTCCGGTTTCCACCTGCCCACCTTCGGCACATGATCCACACCGCCTAACGACCACGGGTTACACCGCAGTAAACGCCACACAGCTAAAATCAAACCCTTTACCGGACCGTGCACCTCAAGCGCTTTAACTGCATACGCTGAACACGACGGATAATACCGGCAAGTAGGCGGCAAACCAGGGGAAATGAAGCGCTGATAGAACCGAATTGGAACCATCAGTACGCGCGCTAAAATGCTTCGCATAGTTTCCCTCGGTTCCGTTTCATCTGCTGCAATCGCTCGCGTTCAAACCGTTTTAACTTCGCTAATGTGCGCGTCAAAGCACTGTCTAATGAAGTTTCAATCTCAGCGAAAGACCTTCCCCTGATTCCCGGTAAGGCACGCACCACAACCAGCGTCTGATCTGGGATAATCACTAATCTTTCGCGCATGAGGTGGCGCAGTTGCCGCTTCGTCCGATTCCGATCCACCGCCCGCGGATACACCCGCTTAGGTACGACGAAACCGACGAGGGTTCCTTGTATTTCCTCGCCGGTTACTGCGTGAACAACTAGTTCGCTATTACCGCTCCGCCGTCCACGGCGCGTCGCTAGCCGAAAAAGTTCCGGTTCCCGCAAACGATGTTCGGCCGGTAACACTTAAGCAGACAGCTTAGCGCGACCCTTGCGGCGGCGGTTTGAAAGAATCGCACGACCCGCGCGAGTGCGCATACGCAGACGGAAACCGTGTTTGCGTGAGCGGCGACGGTTGTTCGGCTGGAAAGTTCGCTTAGTCACGATATTCTCCTCGTTACTCGTTCTTGAAGGCCACAGCCTTCGAAGCTACCTCGGTGACACGAAAGAAATCGAGCTAACACCCTCGCAAACCCCTCGCGCCATGTTTCACGCCCAAAAGGGCGCACTTATGCAACTATCACAGCCTAATAAAAGCCTATAGTTCCGTCAATGCAGCCACGTTTAGTTCCCCTCACACAAAGTTCTCCACACCTGTGGATAGAGGTGGGGATAACTACACGCGTGAAACTGTTGAAAACTATTTATCCACAGGCTGTGCAATTCGGACAATTCCCAGAAAGCGCAAGATAATCACATTCATGTAATCTCACTAGTGTTTATCCACAAGCTTGTCCCCATGTTGGGGATAACTTTTTGATTTCTGTGCAAAAGTGACACACTAGGGGATACGCTCAGATATTAGACAGTGTTAAACATCACGAGAAGGTGAGGAGCCCAATTGGAAGGTCCATCCCTGCAGCAAGCGTGGGACCAGACGATCTCACAGCTCGACGCTCAAGAAATTGGCCCCGCCGCATACGCGTTTATCCAAATGACCCAATGCCTAGGCATTATTGAAGGCACCATCCTCGTTGCCGTGCCCAACGACTTCACTAAGAACTACCTCGAGTCACGCGTATACGAAACCCTCACCGAAAACCTCGCGCAAGTAATGGGCCAAAGCGTGCGCATCGCCTTCTCAGTCGACACCAGCCTCGAAAACCGCTACATCGAAGAACAAGCCGTGGCCACCGACGCGGAAACTGACAGCGAAACTAAGCAGTCACCTTCCACCGGTGAGGCAGATGAACCTCAAGAAAAACCAAACGCCCCCACCCAACCCAGTGCGCCCACCAGTGCCAATGTGCCCACCGGGACCGATGTGGATACGCGACTCAACCCCAAATACACTTTCGACACGTTCGTAATCGGCTCATCCAACCGATTTGCCAACGCCGCCGCCACCGCGGTTAGTGAAATGCCAGCAAAAGCCTACAACCCACTATTTATCTACGGTGGGTCAGGGCTGGGGAAAACGCACTTACTGCACGCCATCGGTAATTACTCACTGTCTCTATACCCACATTTGCGGGTGCGGTACGTCAGCTCTGAAGAGTTTACGAACGACTTCATTAACTCAATCCGCGACGATCGAGCAGAAGATTTCCAACGCCGCTACCGCGAAATCGACATCCTCCTCGTCGACGACATCCAGTTCATTCAAGGTAAAGAACAGACAGTGGAAGAGTTCTTCCACACCTTCAACACCTTGCATAACGCGGATAAGCAGGTGGTGATTACCTCCGATGTTCCACCGAAACAACTGTCTGGATTCGAAGACCGGATGCGTTCACGTTTCGAAATGGGGCTACTCACTGACATTCAACCACCAGACCTGGAGACACGCATCGCGATTCTACGTAAGAAAGCCACTGCGGAGAACCTGGATGTTGACCCTGAGGTACTTGAGTACATTGCGTCACGCATCGCCTCTAACATTCGCGAACTAGAAGGATCCCTAATTCGCGTAACCGCGTACGCAAACCTCACGGACCAACGCATTAACCGAGAGCTCGCGGAACTGGTGCTGAAAGATATTCTCTCGGACAGTGACGAAACCGAAATCACGGTTTCGCTGATTATGGGCGAGATAACCGGGTACTTCAACATCACTGTGGAACAACTGTGCTCTGCCGACCGCTCTCGCGAACTCGTGCAAGCACGTCAAATAGCGATGTATCTGTGCCGCGAGCTCACCGACTTGTCTTTACCTAAAATCGGTCAAGCCTTCGGTGGGCGCGATCACACCACGGTTATGTATGCCAATCGGAAGATCTCTAAAGAGATGACTATGAAGCGCGAAATTTACAACCACGTCACCGAACTAACCGGAAGAATTAACAAAAAGCCCGCCAACACTAGTGTTATCCACAGACAGCCTGTGGAAAGCTGTGGATAAGTGGGGAAAAATTGGTTTTTCAGACCAAAATCTGTGGATAACTTTGAGGGATACATACAGATTTCCACAGTTCCATCCACTTATCCACAGGTTGTGCCCAATTGTTATCCACCATTTAATCCGCAGCAAGACGCGTGAATTACAACATTTGCACACAATTCACAGCCCCTATAACTACTACGAACTAACTAATTACAAAAAATCTCATTTCCCCGCATGTGGAGAAACGCGAACTCGGCATGTCGCCTTGAAAACCAAATGAACAGTTCTCTCACAGATATGAACTTAGATCACAAATCGCGTAAAGTTGTACAGCAGAGTTCTTGTCATCCTCGCACTGAAAGGTAGGCACCATGGATTTCACCGTTCCCCGGGATATCCTTAAAGAAGCCGTTAAGTGGACAGCACAGACAGTGCCTAAACGTCCATCTGTGCCCATTCTAGCTGGAATCCGTTTAACTGCTGAGGATGGAGTACTTGAACTCTCCTCATACGACTATGAAACTTCTACTCGCTCTCAAATCCCAGCGGAAGTAGATGTGCCAGGTGACATCCTGGTTCCCGGTAAACTCCTAGCATCAATCACCCAGAGCCTGCCGAACGCACCAGTGCGCTGCAAACTCGAGGATACCCGGATGAAACTCGAATGCGGGGCAGCCCACTTCGTCCTCGCCACAATGTCCGTGGATGAATACCCAACTATGCCGGTAATGCCACAAACCCGCGGTAGTTTCGACTCCAAAGTGCTTTCAGAAGCCATTAGCCAAGTATCCATCGCGGCATCGCGCGACGACACAATCCCACTTCTCACCGGGGTACGCATCGAAATTGACGACGACACCATCACCTTCCTAGGTACAGACAGGTACCGACTAGCGATGAAAGAGTTCAAATGGAACCCCTCCGAAGCAGGTGTCTCCACCTCATTGCTAGTGAAAGCCTCAACGCTGTCAGAAGTCGCTAAATCTATGACTTCTGCTGGAAGCGTGGACTTTGCCTTTGACATAGAACAAACCGGGCCTAACTCCCTGGTAGGCTTTACCGCCGGAGCGCGCCAATCCACCTCAACGCTAATGGATGGGGAATACCCACCTGTGCGACGCCTCTTCCCAGAAGAAACCAATGTCCACGCCGTAGTGAAACGCGACGTACTCCTAGAAGCGGTGAAACGCGTATCCTTGGTGGCCGAACAAAAAACCTCGGTGAGGCTGATATTTGAGGGAGAAGAACTAACGTTGCGGGCCGGGCAAGATGACTCGTCACAAGCCTCCGAACAAGTACCCGTGGCGCTGCATGGGGAAGCACTCCAAACGGCATTCAACCCCAGTTTCCTACAAGCCGGACTATCTGCATTAGATACCGACTACGTTCGGTTCTCTTTCACCGAACCCATGAAGCCAGCTGTGATTACGGGGCAAAACGAACAAGACGGGGAAGATGACCTCACGTACCGGTACCTACTGATGCCAATCCGGTTTGGAATTTAACTGTACCCAACCGCCTAGTTTGCAAGAATAATTCTCAGTGTTTGTTTCTCACATAGCACTCGACGATTTCCGCTCTTACCGCCACGCAGTACTGGAATTCCAACCAGGAACAACAGTACTGTTGGGCGCAAACGGGCAGGGAAAAACGAATCTGGTGGAAGCACTCGCATACCTGTCTAGCTTTTCTTCCCACCGCGTCGCAGCCGACACTGCACTTGTGCGCGCTCCCATGCCCGGCGAGAATCCAGTGCCCGGAGCTGTAGTTAGAGCGAAATCCCACAGCTTGGGGCGCGAGCGGGTAATTGAGCTAGAGATTATTCGCGGTAAAGCTAACCGCGGGAGAGTGAACCGCAACTCCGTTCGCCCCCGGGACCTGCTGGGTCTGGTTCGCACCGTCGTATTTGCACCTGAGGACATGGAACTGGTGACCGGTGACCCGGGAGCGCGCCGACGCTTCCTAGATGATCTGGCGGTGCAGCTTTGGCCCGCTTATTCCTCATACAAATCTGACTACGACAAGGTGGCGCGTCAACGCGGGGCGCTACTAAAACAGCTTGGAAAGCAAAAACGTCGAGGGCAACCAGTGGACCCGGCGACGTTAGAAGTGTGGAACAAACCTTTCATAGAATCCGCCAGCGCTGTTGTGAAGTATCGAACCCAACTGGTCGAGCTGCTAAAAGACCCGGCTCACAAGGCACACGAAACGGTATCTGAAGCTGCGAGAGAACTGTACCTATCGTATGAAAGCTCATTGAGTGCGGTAGACGGAGTTGACGGAATAGAAGGATATGAGGATCGACTGGCGAGCGCACTAGCGAATGTAGCAAAACGCGAGATTGCGCGTGGGGTTAATCTAGTTGGACCGCATCGCGACGATCTGCAGCTGCACCTGGATCATTTGCCGGTGAAAGGGTACGCGTCGCACGGGGAGTGCTGGTCGGTGGCGTTAGCGCTGCGCTTGGGCGCATTTGAAGTCCTCAGTAAAGATCGGCGCACTGGTGAAGTGGACCCGCCGGTGCTGATCTTGGATGACGTGTTCTCTGAACTTGATGCGGCTCGCAGAAGTGCCTTACTGGAAGTCATAGAACGCGCGGAACAAACCATTATTACCGCGGCCGTGGGTACCGATCTACCCGAACAGATCCAAGCACACACAGTTAGCGTGGTCTGGGATAAAAACCAGGGAACACAGTTACAAACCGTAGACAGGGTTGACACTGGGCCGGCGGATAACGCTGGTGCCCATGTAGATAGCGGCGCCCACGTAGATAGCGCGGATGCGGGTAGTGGTGACCGCGATGAATAAACACCACCGGTCCAGTGAAAAAGCGCAGAAAGAATCGGAAGTATCTGACCTGGGCATTAGCAGCGCAAATCGGACGGAGCCAAAGAAGGAGCCGACGATAGAACAGAAGACTGAGGAGGGGGCGGAGCAAAAGCCGGAAAACCTTGCTGCAAGCGCATTACAAAAGCAACGGGAACTGGCGCGTAGCAAGGGGCAGTTTCCGCGCTCTGCATCTGCGCTGGCACGCAGCAAATCTAACTCCCAGTCTAAACAGCATGGCCCCAGCGCTGGTGCGGGTCCAAACGCGGAAAACAAAGGTTGGGTAACGCGCCCAGGCATGGCATCTTCAAAACTAGGTACCGGGCGATCACGATTTGACCCCCAGCCACTAGCCAACGTACTGGGGAATATGAGTAGCCACTTGGGTTGGACGCGGATGCTGTCGGTGGCCTCCATTGCTGCGCATTGGACGCGGATTGTTGGGCCTAAGAATTCGCAGCACTTAAAAGTAGAGAGTTTTAATGAATCCGTCCTCGTTGTCCGCGCCACCTCAACTGCGTGGGCGAACCAAATGCGGATTCTGCTTCCTACCGTGCAAAGACGGATTGATGAGGAACTGGGCAGCGGCATTGTAAAACAGGTGATTATCCGCGGCCCAGCGAACCCTAAATGGGTGAAAAAAGGTGGTTGGCGCGTACCTGGCAGAGGGCCGCGAGACACTTATGGCTAGCTGGTTTGAGCACGGTTTTATGGGTGGATCTACATCACATTTTTGCCTGCGTTAAGAGCGCTTTGGAACGCGGGAAAGGCCCGCAAAAATGGTAAAATAATAGCGGAAAAATAATAGAAAAGACAGCTGTAATATTCAGTTTCAACACCCTTGAGAATCGAATCGGCTGCACGGTTTCTAGCGCAGGTGAACCGGTGGGCAGCAGTGGGTTTCGAAGGCTGTTTACAAACTAGTTAGCAGCCCGGCTTGGGCTAAAAGGATTGTGAGGGAGGTCAGTTTGTCTGACCAGACAATACACGCCGCGCAGGAACATACGTATGAGGCGGCTGATATCACGGTACTCGAAGGTTTGGAGGCCGTTCGTAAACGCCCCGGTATGTACATCGGGTCCACCGGTGAACGCGGCTTACACCACCTGGTTTACGAGGTTGTCGATAACTCTGTAGACGAGGCTCTAGCGGGCTACTGCGATCACATTGAGGTGACGATCCAAAATGATGGGGGCCTAAGGGTTCAAGATAATGGACGCGGTATTCCCGTTGACATGCACCCGACCGAGGGGCGGCCCACCGTTGAGGTCATTATGACTGTGCTGCACGCCGGCGGTAAATTCGGTGGCGGTGGATACGCGGTTTCCGGTGGTTTGCACGGCGTTGGTATCTCCGTGGTGAATGCCCTGTCAAAACGCGTTGATACGGAAGTGCGCCGGCAAGGGTATGTTTGGCGGCAATCGTTCGGTAATGGCGGGCACGCGGTTACCGAACTGAAGCGCGGTGAAGAAACAGACCAGACGGGCACATCCCAGACGTTCTACCCGGACCCAGAGATTTTTGAAACCGTAGAGTTTTCTTTTGAAACCTTGCGGCAGCGCTTCCAACAGATGGCTTTCTTAAACAAGGGTCTGCGCATTACCCTCACGGATGAACGCGAAGGCGTGGTTGACGAAGGTGACGAAATAGCCGGTGAGGTGGGTGAGGACCAGCCGGAGACACCGAAAGGCTTCCGTCAGGTCTCCTACTGCTACGAAAACGGCTTGCGCGACTACGTAGAAACCCTGAATGCGTCAAAAAAGTCGGATGTAATCAACGACGACATCATTGACATTGAGGTGGAAAACGACACCGACACGATGTCGCTCGAAGTAGCCATGCAGTGGACCACGGCCTACTCGGAATCAATCCACACCTACGCGAACACGATCAACACCACGGAAGGTGGTACCCACGAAGAAGGGTTCCGCACCGCGCTGACGACTGTGGTTAACAAGTATGCGCGCGAGAAGAACCTGATTAAAGAAAAGCGGGAGAACCTTTCGGGTGACGACATCCGTGAAGGACTCACAGCCGTCATCTCGATTAAGCTCACCGAACCCCAGTTTGAAGGGCAGACCAAGACGAAGCTGGGGAACACGGAAGCGCGCACGTTCGTGCAGCAGCAGGTGTACCAGCGGTTCGGAGATTGGCTGGAGCAACACCCCACCGATGCGAAAGCAATTATTTTGAAAGCACTTTCCGCTCAGGATGCGCGTTTGGCAGCGCGGAAGGCGCGCGAGGCTACTCGGCGCAAAGGAGTGCTCGAGTCGGCGTCCATGCCGGGTAAGTTGCGGGACTGTTCGTCGCGCAACGCAGCTGAGTGTGAGATTTTTATTGTTGAGGGTGACTCCGCCGGTGGCTCCGCGGTACAGGGCCGTGATCCGCGGATTCAAGCGATTCTTCCGCTGCGAGGGAAAATCCTCAACGTGGAAAAAGCCCGGGTGGATCGCGCATTGGATTCGCAGGAAATTCAAGCTCTCATCGCCGCTCTAGGTACCGGTATCGGTGAAGAATTTGACCTGTCAAAACTGCGTTACGGCAAGATTATTTTGATGGCGGATGCGGATGTGGACGGGCAGCACATCACGACGCTGCTGCTTACCCTACTATTCCGATACATGCGGCCAATTGTTGAGGCGGGGCACGTGTTCTTAGCACAACCGCCGCTGTACCGGTTGAAGTGGACGAATGCTCCACACGAGTTCGTGTACTCCGATAGGGAACGGGACGAGCACCTGCGGGACGGTAGCGAGGCCGGTTGGCGGCTACCAAAAGAAGGTGGCGTACAGCGGTACAAGGGTCTTGGTGAAATGAACGATCAAGAACTGTGGGAGACCACGATGGACCCAGAAAAACGCACTGTTAAACTCGTGGAATTGTCTGAGGCGGCTTCGGCTGATGAGGTGTTCTCACTACTCATGGGGGACGACGTAGAAATGCGCCGCGCGTTCATTCAACGCAATGCGCAAGACGTTCGTTTCCTAGATATTTAGACAACAATGTCAATTGTGGTAGAGCTTGGAGAATGGATTAAGAGTGAGTGAAGGTAACGAAATAAACCACGGGGCAGACGCTAATACCGAGATTGAAGGACCGGTAGCACATAAAGTTTCCGTAGTTGACATTGAGTCGGAAATGCAGCGTTCCTACCTCGACTACGCAATGTCTGTGATCGTGGGGCGGGCACTGCCGGAAGTGCGAGATGGGTTGAAACCCGTGCACCGGCGGATCCTGTATGCAATGTACGACGGCGGGTACCGGCCGAACGCCGGTTTCTACAAGTGTATGCGCGTAGTTGGGGACGTCCTCGCTCACTTCCACCCACACGGTGACGCAGCCGTTTACGGTGCCCTCGCGCGCCTAGTACAACCGTGGAACATGCGTTACCCACTGGTGGCTGGGCAAGGTAACTTTGGTTCCGCCGGGAACCTCGGGCCCGCTGCCCCGCGTTACACCGAATGTAAAATGGCGCCCCTGGCAATGGAAATGGTGCGCGACATCGACGAAGATGTTGTGGATTTCCAGGATAACTACGACGGGCGCGCCCAAGAACCCACAGTTTTACCTTCGCGTTTTCCAAATCTGTTGGTAAATGGGTCTGAAGGCATCGCGGTTGGTATGGCCACGCGGATTCCGCCGCATAACCTTCGGGAAGTGGCAGAAGGGGTGTTCTGGTACCTCGACCACCCGGAGGCCACTCGGGAAGAGCTGCTTGAGGCTTTACTGAAGATTATTAAGGGCCCGGATTTCCCAACGGGCGCTACGATCCTGGGGCGCACAGGGATAGACAAAATGTACCGCACGGGCCGCGGGTCGATTGTGCAGCGGGCGGTAGTGAACGTGGAGGAGATCCACAACCGGCAGTGTTTGGTCGTAACTGAACTCCCATTCCAGGTCAACCCAGACAATCTCGCGGCGCGGATTGCGCAGCACGTTAAAGAAGGAACGATCCAGGGGATTTCGGACATTCGAGATGAGTCTTCTGGGCGTTCTGGTCAGCGGCTCGTGATTGTGCTGAAGCGTGACGCGGTTGCGAAGGTGGTTCTCAACAACCTTTACAAGCGCACGCAGCTGCAGGATTCGTTCCCAGCGAATATGCTCGCGCTCGTTGACGGGGTGCCGCGCACTTTGTCACTAGATGGGTTTGTGCACTACTGGGTTAAGCACCAGATGGACGTGATTGTGCGGCGCACCAAGTTCCGCCTGGCGAAAGCGTTGGAGCGGCTGCATATTTTGCAGGCCTATTTGAAGGCATTGGATGCGCTCGATGAGGTTATTGCCTTAATCCGCCGCTCCCCCACGGTTGAGGAAGCGCGTACCGGTTTGATGGGTCTGTTGGATATTGATGAGGTTCAGGCAGACGCGATTCTTGCTTTGCAGCTGCGTCGGTTGGCTGCTCTGGAGCGGCAGAAGATTCTGGATGAGCATGCGGAGTTAGTTAAACGCGTGGAGGATTTGCGTGAGATCATTGCTCAGCCAAACCGGCAGCGCCTGATTGTGCGTGAAGAACTAACGGGGATTGTGGATAAGTACGGGGATGAGCGCCGCACCCACATTTTGCCCTTCAGTGGGGAAATGAATGATGAAGACCTGATTCCTGAAGAGGAAGTGGTGGTCACCATAACCCGTGATGGGTACGCGAAACGAACCCGCGTGGATAACTACCGGTCGCAGCACCGAGGTGGGCGCGGTGTGCGGGGCGCTAAGCTGCGGGAGAATGATTTAGTGGAACACTTCTTCGTCACTTCCACACACCGCTGGCTTCTTTTCTTCACTAACTTGGGGCGGGTGTACCGCATCAGGGGGTATGAGCTGCCGGAAGGTGGACGTGATTCGCGCGGTCAGCATGTTGCGAACCTGTTGGCATTCCAACCTGGTGAACAGATCTCTAACGTGCTCGCGATTCACGATTATGAGCAGGCAGATTACTTGTTGCTTTCCACTCGGTCTGGGTTGGTTAAGAAGACGCGTTTGGAGGAGTATAACTCGCCCCGCACTGGTGGTTTGATTGCGATTAATTTGCGTGAGGATGAGGACGGAAACCTGGATGAGTTGGTTGGGGCTGCCCTTGTGAACGCGACGGATGATGTGATCCTCGTGTCTCACGATGGTCAGTCTTTACGGTTCCACGCAGATGATGAGCAGGTGCGGCCAATGGGGCGTGCTACGTCTGGTGTGCGGGGCATGAAGTTCCGCGATGGTGATTATCTGCTGGCTATGCAGGTGGTGGAACCGGGGTCGGATCTGCTGGTGGTTACCGAGGCTGGTTTCGCGAAGCGTTCCGCGATCGATACGTATCCAACGCGTGGCCGTGGTGGGTTAGGTGTGAAGGTTGCGAATCTGGTTGAGGACCGCGGTGGCCTGGTTGGTGCTTTGAAAGTCAGTGAGGACGATGAGGTACTGGTGATTATGGCTAGTGGTAATATCGTTCGTTCTGCGGTTTCGGAGGTGCCAAGAACGGGGCGGAACACGCAGGGAGTTACGTTTGCTCGTCCTGGGGATCATGATCGGATTATTGCGGTTGCCCGTAATTTGGATACGGATCTAGATGATGAGGACGCGCAGGAGCCCGTGGCTGTTGAAGATGAGTCGGAATCAGTAGAAACTGTTAACACGGAATCTCAATCGGAAGACGTTGTGGGTTCGGACCCGCAAAATGAGGAGGCGTAATGAGCCAGAAGAACCAACCGCCCGTAGCTGAGGTGGAGAACGCGGCTCACACACCCAGGCAGATTCAGCTGGCGGTTACGCGCATCGACCCGTGGACGGTTATGAAGGTTAGTTTTCTACTGTCCGTTGCGGTGGCGATCGCTGGCGTGGTGGCCACATTGATTGTGTGGTTGATGCTCGATGGTATGCACGTGTTTTCTGAGATTGAGAAGTTCTTAGCGTCTTTGGGTGCGAAGTCGTTTATGGGCATGATGAATTACTTGAGGCTGCCACAAGTTATGTCTATGGCGACCCTTATCGGGGTGGTTAATATCGTGGTGTTAACTGCCCTGTCCACGGTATTATCGCTTGTGTATAACCTCGTTACCGCGTTGGTGGGGGGTATTAAGATCACTTTGATGGACGAGTGATTAGCGTGGCTAGCAGCCGGTGGATTTCAGTGTGTGCAGTTGTTTCACCGCTCCAAATGACTGGGTGGTGCAACTCACTGTCATCGGTTTGATTCGCGTGTGGTAACTTGTGTAACCTTTATTCGTGCGATACGCCGCTAGGCGGGCCCGTAGCTCAGTTGGTTAGAGCGCTTCCCTGATAAGGAAGAGGTCGCTGGTTCGAGTCCAGCCGGGCCCACCAAGCTAAGTTCGTACACCACATCATCGGGAAAATACTTTCCCAATGGGGCTATGGCGCAATTGGTAGCGCACCTGCTTTGCAAGCAGGGGGTTAGGGGTTCGAGTCCCCTTAGCTCCACCAAGTGGAATTTGCTAGAACCCGTTCGAGAGTAAACCGGACGGGTTCTTTGTTTGTGAAGTGATAAATCAGTGGTACTAACCGGTTCCAAATGTCGACTTCATCGAGGAACGATACTGGATTTCACGCGGTTAAACCCTTGGTTTCCAGTTAGAATTAGAAGGGGGAGAAAGGAAAACTATGTTAAGTAAACTAACGGATTTTGCTGGTCGTTTAGCGGTGGCTCCAATTTTGATCGTGGGTGCCAAGAGCGCGCTCGATAATGCGGAAGCATTAGCCCCGATGATTAAAAAGCAGATGGAACAGGTCGGTTTGAGTGATCTACCGGTGGAAGCGTCCTCACTGGTTAAGTTCAATGCTTACGCACAGATGGCTGGTGCGGCGGCTTTGAGCCTGGGGATATTTAAACGAACCGCAGCAGCGGGGCTAGCAACATCCCTAGCGTTAACTACTGTGGCAGGCCACCAGTTCTGGTCAGAAGAAACAGAGGAAGCGGCGAACGCGCAGAAACTCCACTTCTTCAAGAACCTAGCGATGATCGGCTACATGGTTTCAATCGCAGGTAGCGATAAGTAAAACAGTAGTTAAGTAAAACAACAGTTTTACGCACAAACGCCCACCGCATTTTTAGCGGGTGGGCGTTTTTCGTATCTTCAAAACGATGTTTTCTCACCTCAATGAGAGCTGATTTCCGCTCTAAAACAGGCTTACTTGTTTCCTCCTGAGGTACCCCCACACACCTAAAGAGTCGGATGTTGTCAATACAGTCAGCTCATATTTGAAGAGTTGCTAGGACCTCAAGAAAACGAACTAAAGTCTGATTTGGAAGGCTTTTTTCCGTGCTATTAATTACTTGACTAATAATCACTTGGTTAACTGAATAATCTGTCGAACTTGTGACCTGGAAAGGAAAAAGATGTCAGATCTGATCGCCTTTGGCGTGCGCCCAGATGAGAAAGCGTTCTTTGAACAGTATGGGAAAGAACACGGGCATACGATTCGCCTCATCCCTCAGGCATTAAATCGCGACAATGTAGGTGAACTTAAAGGTTATGAGGGGGCGTGCGTACTCGAATCAATCTTCGATGAAGCACTCCTAACGGATATTCACGCCAACGGTGTAAAATATCTTGCGCTGCGTTCAGTGGGATACGATTCCGTCGATGAGAACGTGGCAAAACAGCTGGGTATAAAGGTTTCTAACAGTTCTTATTCACCCGCTTCGGTAGCGGAGTTCGCGGTAATGCTGATCCTTATGACGATGCGTAAAGCCCGCCAGATAACGCGGCATTCAGATATCCAGGATTTTTCTTTGAACGGTTTAGATGGGCATCAGCTATCGAACTCCACCGTCGGGATCATTGGAGCGGGAAACATTGGCGCCACCGTAGCTCGGTGCCTGTCCGGGTTCGGCTGTGAAATCCTTGCGTACGACCCATATCCAAACGAATCCCTCAAGAGCCTCGTGGAATACGTGGAACTAGACGAACTATTGCAACGCAGCGACGTGATCACACTCCACACCCTGTACACCGGTGAAAACTATCACATGCTCGGCGAAAGCGAGTTCAACCTAATGAAAAACGGGGTATGCCTAGTGAACTGCGCGCGCGGAGAACTAATCGACGGACATGCGCTAATAGACGCGCTAAAAAGCGGAAAAATAATGAGCGCGGCCTTGGATGTGGTGGAAGGTGACCAGCCGCTGTTCAACAGTAACTGGAACAACGAACCGATTCAGGATGACATTATGCGCAGCCTGAGGTCCTTCCCGAATGTAACGATCACGCCGCACATCGCGTTTTACACGGCGAATGCGGTAAAAGAAATGGTGGACCACGCGCTAGACAATTTGATTGAGTTCATTAATACCACCGAAGCCACAAACCGAGTTATCTAAATTAGAATTTCAGAATGTGGCGTGAAATGCTTTGGGTGCGGGTGAAAGCTTTGGGGTGAGGAAAACTCTAAGGTGGGGAAACTCTCAGGGGGAGAAGAAGCTTTGGGGGCGGGTGAAACACCCGCCCCCATTACTGCATTCAATTATTACGGTTACTGTCAATTACAGTCACTGTAGCCAATCGGCTTATTAGCGCTTATCCTACTTGTTGTTAAAAGAATCCTTAACAGAATCCTTCACGTCTTTAGCAGTGTCTTTAACGGACTCGCCAGCTTCCTTGGCCTTGTGTTTGGCTTGCGTGGCTGCACCCTTTACCTTATCTGCGGTTTCGTCCGCTTTCTCACCGGCTTTATCCGCGTTAGAAGCGTCTTTCCCAGCCTCCTCTTTGTGAGCTGGTTCCGTAGTGGTCTGCGCATCCGCATCTAGGTCCGCCCAGTACTCTTCTGCCCACGGATCCTCAATCGGCTGGCTGCGACGCCACAGCAAATACCCCGCACCAGCAACCGCGGTGCCCAACAGCGACCAACCCAGGCACTTCGCGAACCGGTGGTTCTTCTTAACCGGTTTCGACAACGACTTGCGGGTAGCATCCCCAGCGCGCTGCGCACGCTCCATCAAAGTGCCGTCCTTAGCAGCTGCCTTCCGGGCTTCCTTCGAAGCTTCCTCAATGCGCGGCAGGTAGTCGTCCACCACCTTCTCGTGAACATTATCCAAGTAGGGACGCGCCTTCTGCGCAGCTTCCTCTACCTTCGGAGCTGCCCACTCGTAACCCTGCTCAGCTAGATCTTGTGCCCGAGCGGCCCATTCCTCTGCATGACGCAGAGCAGCGTCCTTAATAGCTTCAGTGTCACGGTCAAATTTCTTGCCCATGTGCAATCCTCTCAATCGAACGAGTACTAAGCCATCTCGATAACAAATGGCGACACTAACTCTATTGTGCCTTGAAAAAGCCGTGAATGCACGGGAATTCTGTTTCACTTAGCGCGATACCCTCACGGCAAAGCAGACATAGACAGTTAAATCTGGGAAACTGGACACTATGAAAGCAACTATTCATACGAACAAAGGTGACATTCGCCTCGAACTATTTCCTAACCACGCGCCAATAACCGTGCAGAACTTCGCGGAACTCGCGGAAGGAAAACGGGAATGGACCCACCCGGGAACCGGAGAGAAAACCACTGCTCCTCTTTACGACGGTGTTATTTTTCACCGCGTAATCCCCGGTTTCATGATTCAAGGTGGTGACCCCCTAGGGGTTGGTGTGGGTGGCCCTGGATACCAGTTCGACGACGAGATCCACCCCGAATTGAACTTCAACGAACCCTACGTGCTTGCCATGGCAAACGCGGGTAAACGTGGTGGACACGGCACCAATGGATCACAGTTCTTCATCACTGTTGCACCCACACCACACCTGCAAGGTCACCACACGATCTTCGGGAAAGTAGTGGACGAAGAATCCAAAGCAGTGGTGGATGAAATCGCGAACGTATCCACAGGGATGAACGACAAACCCGTCGAAGACGTTACCATTTCCACCATTGATATAACCGAGTAACCTCAGGCTGAAAAACTTGAGTTCCTATAACAATCTAAGCGGACTACGCGCAGCCACGGTCACGCGAACCATCCTCGTTGTGACCGTGGTTGTGTCCGCATTCACCCTAATCACACGCCTCCCCATCCCCACTGGCGCGCTGGGGGAACTGGCTAACAGCACTCTAAACTACCTCGCCTACCTACCAATAATGGGTTGGTTGAGGCCCTGGACACTGCTTACCGTAGTGCTCGTGCACGGTGGGATAATCCACTTGGCGTTAAACATGTTTACGCTCTACGTGGTTGGTCCGTCAGTAGAACAAGCGTTGGGTGGCTGGAGGTTCACCGCCCTGTACCTTATTTCTGCTCTAGGAGGTTCAGTCACGGTCCTTCTGTGGGCCGTTGTAGAAGCAATCACCAGTTCCAGATCAGGAGCGCTACTGACGTGGAACGTAGGTGCTTCTGGCGCGTTATTTGGCCTGTTCACCGCCATATACATACTGCAGCGTCACGCGGGAATGAACACCAGAGCCATCGTCGTGCTGCTCGCAGTGAACCTCATCTACGGGTTCATGGTGTCTAACGTTTCGTGGCAAGCACACCTGGGCGGTATGATTACCGGCGCCATCACCACGTGGCTACTTGTAAAAGTGGGGAACAAAAAACAGTACAACGGGCCGAGGCAGCTGCGCCGCGCGCACATCCTCACTCTCGTGGGAATTACATTAGTGCTCACATTACTAGCCGCAGGACTCTACTGGTACATTGGCCTGCCGCAACTAGCGTTAGGGTAGGTCTGGCCAGCCGAGAGGTCTGCTGGGCGCTTGGACTAGTTGGACTACTCTTCCTCATCCCCGCAATCATAATCAGCACTCGACCCCCGTCAGCCAACCACAATGTAAAATAGGCAATCCGACAAAGCAGCAACCAAGTTACAACAGCTTCGAGTTAACGCCACCTCAGGGTCATTAGGAACCCAACTAGTAACAAGCCAACTCCGCACGCCGTATTCCAACTACCAATCGCGGGAATCGGGTAACGGGCACCGGTCATGTAGGTGATAACCAGCCAAATCAAACCCAGAACGAGGATGGTGCAGAACGCGGGAGCCCACCAGCTGGGTGACATTGGGATCCCATCGGTCCAATGCTTAATCTCATTATCATCCTCATTATGCTTCTTCTTGCGCTTACCTGACTGTGCCACGAGTGTCCCTTCCGTAACCTTTAAGGTTAGCCCACTACAGTTGAACTGCCTCAAGATTCTTTAACGTGCATAGCGTATCAAGAAGTAAGGGCCTGTAAGTAAACCACGGACCATTATGAACATGAGGGGGTGAACGGTGGAACAGCCAGCGGCGAACAACGATCGACGCGGTGCGTCAAAAAAAGTAACAGCCATGCTCGCACGATTCCTCGTTCCCGCATGCGCCGGTCTGTTGTTCATGCTACCCCACGGTGATCCCCATGGAACCGCGCGGTACACCGGCACCGATGTGCATGCCCTCGTGATGAAAAAACAGCAGGTCGTAAACCAAATCAAAACTGAAAACCAGCAGCTACGCGGTGAACTAACAACACAGCTGAACAAACAGCTGGAAAACCAAGGGCCGGCAAATGCAACGGAACCCAGTGTGCCCAGCGGAATAACCGGATCCGGAATAACCGTGACGCTAACGGACGCGGTGGTTCCCGATACGCTGCCGAAAGACACGAACGTGGACGACCTCGTAATACACCAACAAGACATTGAAGCGACCCTGAACGCACTCTGGACCGGAGGGGCAGAAGCTGTGAGCGTGCAGGGAAACAATGTGACCATGACGTCCACAATCCGGTGTGTTGGCAACGTGATTAACATCGACGGGCACCTGTACTCACCCCCATACGAGATCAGCGCAATCGGCAACAACGCGCAGCTACACCGCGCACTTAACAACGACCCTCAAATACAAGTCATTCAAGCATATGTGGTGCGATACGGCCTAGGGTTTAGCGTTAAAGACAATAGTGAGATTACGATTAAGACGCCAGAAAAAATGGCGGAACTAAAGTATGCGAAAGCGATGGAGTAGGTATGCCCAGACACACAGCAGTTGCTGAAAAATCAGGACCAAGCATGTTGTCGCGTATCATCGGTGTGATCGGCGAGATTCTGATTACAATCGGCCTGATCCTCGGCCTGTACGTGTTCTGGCAGCTGTACTGGACCTCTTGGCAGGTTTCCGACAACCATCCAGCGGCAGTGGCACAGTTCGAAAAGAACCTCAAGCCAGCAAGTGAAAAACCAGGGGAAGAACGCTACGACGACCCACCCGAGTTCGACCGGGTAAAACACGGTGAAGTCATGGGAGTTCTACACAACACTAAATGGAACATGCAGATCCCCGTCGTGGAAGGCACGGACCAAAGACTGCTCGACCTGTCTTACGCAGGCCACTACGACACCACTCAACAACCCGGGGAACTAGGTAACTTCGCGATGGCGGCGCACCGACGCACCTACGGTAACTCCTTCAGGCGCATCGACATCATGAAACCCGGTGACCGCATGGTATTCGAAACCCCAAAAGCATGGCTCGTTTACGAAGTAACAGACCACGAGATAGTGGACCCCGACGCCGGTGAAGTGCTTAACCCAGTACCCCACCAGTGGGACGTGCAGCCAAAAGACCGGCTCATGACCCTCACAACGTGCCACCCCGAATTCGGCAACTCAGAACGCTACATTCTGTACTCAAAACTCCACCACTGGGTGCCACGCGACACCGGTAAACCAGCGGAACTACTCGGAAAGGCAGCGAAGTAAATGTACGGTTGGATTTTCAAACACCTGCCCGGCCCGAAATGGCTGAAGGTCATCGAATCGATAATACTGATCCTCGCGGTCGCGTACGCGCTCCTAGAGTGGGGTTTCCCGTGGGCACAAGAATACTTCCACCTAGGAGACGCCACCGTTTAACTAGTTCAGCCCACCGTTTAACTAGTTCTATCCGTTGTTCGGCTAGTTCTGCTGGTTGTTTAACTAGTTCTGCTGGTTTTCCCCATTATTATTTGGGTCTTCCGACGGTTCCTCTTGCGGTTCCTCTGACGGTTGCTGCGTAACCGTCGGCGTCGGGGTGGGCGCTGCCTTCGCCACCGTAATCGTGATCGTGTCCCCAATCTTCACCGACCCCACCGGTTGCACATCCATCACCGTTCCCGGTTGCGCATCCGACGTTTCCACCTGCGTGGACCGGGTAGACAGACGCAGTTTTTGAAGGATATCCGTCACTTCCTGTTCCGATTTACCCGTGAGGTCATCGGGCACTGTAACGTAACCGCTCGCAATGTTTAGGTTAACCACGTCGCCGCGCTTCACGTCCGTACCCGCTTTCGGGTCGGTAGACACCACGCGGTCCTTATCCACAGATGGGTCGTCAACCGAGTTCACGTTCCCGATCTTCAACCCCAGTTTCTCTAACTGGTCGCGCGCCTCAGACTGCGTGAGCCCACCCAGGTCCGGGACCTTCTCGGACGCCGGGCCAGAAGACAGTCGGACCGTTACAGTGCTGCCTTTCTTCACTTCACTGCCCGGTTTCGGATCGGCAGAAACCACGGAATCTTGCGGAATCGTCTCGTCCGCAACCGGGTCTCCAACCACCATCTTCAAACCCGCGTCCGTCAACTGGGCCCGCGCCTCATCTTGCGTAACCCCCACGATTCCAGTTGGGATTGTGACCATCTCTTCTTTCGGATCCGGCCGGTTTGAAATAAACAACCATGTGGCCACGAGCCCCGCGATCACCAGCGCCGCTAACACCAGTGTTATCCACAAGCCTTTGCGTGACTTGTTTTCTTCTTCCTCCTGAGGTTCTCTGTCCTCTTCACGTTTTTGCACCCGAGTCGGTGCCACAGCAGGCATCTGCGCCGCATTAATCATGCGCGTCTGCGTGGGTTCATTCTGCCAAACCGACGCCATGGGGGCGGTAACCGCACCGCCACGCAGCGCGTGCTGCAAGTCCATGTTCATAACCTGCGCGCTCTCATAGCGCTTAGCTTTATCTTTCGCCAGCGCTTTCAACACCACGCGGTCAATCGCTTCGGGCACATCCGCCGTTATCGACGAAGGAGTGGGAGGTACCTCAGACACGTGCTGGTACGCCACCGCAACCGCGGAATCACCTTTAAACGGCGGCTGACCCGTCAGCAGTTCAAACAGGACACACCCGGTTGAGTACAGGTCGGAGCGCTCGTCCACGGTTTCTCCCCGCGCCTGCTCTGGCGACAAGTACTGGGCGGTACCTACCACCGCGTTGGTTTGCGTCATCGTGGCCTGCGAATCCGTGATCGCCCGGGCAATCCCAAAGTCCATCACCTTGATCTTGCCGGTGTTCGTTAGCATGATGTTCGCGGGTTTAATATCGCGGTGAACCAGACCCATCGAATGCGAGTACTCTAGTGCACTGAGCACCCCCGAAATGATCTCCACGGCCTCATCAATAGGAACAGGCGCCCCACCCGACAGAAGGTCGCGCACAGTGTGGCCCTCAACGTACTCCATAACAATGTAGGGGATGGAAACCTGGCTGCCGTCCGGGGTCGTAATACTCTCTTCCCCCGTGTCATATACCGCCACAATATTAGGATGGTTCAAAGACGCCGCCGCCTGAGCTTCACGCCGGAACCGGGTTTGGAAGATTGAATCGCGCGCCAAGTCGGTGCGCAGCATCTTGATCGCCACGATGCGTGACAGGCGCGTGTCGAACCCAAGGTGCACCTGGGCCATACCACCGCGACCTATCATGGCCCTAATCTCGTAGCGGCCCGCTAGCAGCTGGGGCTGATCGGAACCCATGGGATTACCTCCGTTGTCGTAGCGTTTAATTGAGAGTCTAGTTTTTGGTCAAAGCTGGTGGTCACTAACGCTGCCTGCGTTTGAGGTGGGGAGGCGCTCGCGGTGGCGCTGCGGGTCCAAAATACGATTGCGAAAGTGATGGCAAATAGAACTATTGCTAATCCGACTAGTTCCACAGTGTATGTGGGTGGGCTAGTTGCATGTCGCCATGAGGAATCGTGCAACCCAGGCGTGCTCGGCTGGGGAGTGGCCCTATTGGTGGCACTCGGTTCCGCGGGTGAGCTTGACGTCGTGGAGGCAGGGCTAGTTTTCGAGCGGGACGCAACTAGTTGCGCATTAGCGGAACCATAGTTGGCGGAGTTGACAGCTACTGGTGTGTTTGGGCTTTCTCCCATTTTGTGGTGACCAGAGGCATTAGAGTTGTCTGTTCTAGCAGGTAGTGTCAGCGCAGTGGGAGCCGGGGAAATCCCAAGCTTGCGCGCCACCTGCGTCAACTGTTTCGCAAGAGCTGCGCCATCTTGCGGCCGATCTTGAGGTTTCTTCCGAAGCAGTGACATCACAATCTGCGCGAGCTCGTGCGGCACGTCCTCTGGCAGAGGCGGAACCGGGTCGTTCACGTGCGCAAACGCCACATCCACTTGGGTTTTACCCGAAAATGGGCGCCGACCCGCCAGTGCCTCATAAGCAATAACCCCCAACGCATACAAGTCACCAACGTGATTCGCAACCTCACCCATCGCCTGTTCCGGCGGCAAATACTGAGCGGTACCCATAACCATCCCCGCCTCCGTCATCGTCGCCTGCGTGGACGTGGTAGAAATCCCGAAATCCGTCAATTTCACCTGCCCATCAGGCGTAATCAACAAGTTCGAAGGCTTAATGTCGCGATGCACAATATCTTTATCTTTCGCAGCCTGCAGCGCGTACGCCGTCTGAATCAACACGGGCAGCAGCTGCGCGGGCGCAATCCGATTCCCACCCTTCAAGTAGTCATTAAACGGCCGACCCGTCACCAGCTCCATGATGATCCACCCGATACCGTCGTCCTCACCGTGATCAAGCACCGCGGCGATATTGGGGTGGGTTACCTCCATGGCATTACGCGCCTCAACCCGCAGGCGCGCGAGGAACGTTTGGTTCCCCATCAGGTCGGCTTTCAACACTTTCGCAGCCAGCATCCGGCCCGTAACCTGGTCGCGCGTGGACCACACTTCACCCATGCCACCCACCGCGATCTGGCGGATCAGCATGTAGCGGCCCCCCAGGGTCATACCTGCGTAAATACTAGCCATTGAGCCCCGCTTCCAACATCGCTCGGGCAATTGGCCCGGCATCCGAACCACCACCGGGGTGCGGGCTCGTTTCGTCACCTTCCACAGCCACGGCCACCACCATCGGGTTATCCGACCCCGTGTTGTACGCAACCACCCAGGCGGTAGTGCGATCGCTTCCCGTTTCTGCCGTACCGGTTTTCGCCGCTATTTTCGCAGCATCCGTGCGCATAGATTGCCCCGTGCCGTATGGTTTAGACACCACATCCAACATCATTGCCTGCAGTTTCTTAGCTGTATCCGCACTGATTGGTTGGCCCAGTTCCTCCGGATCTGTGGTTTTCAGTTTTTCTAAATCCGAACTGAGTACTTGGTCAATTAAATACGGTTTCATGAGGGTACCTTGGTTAGCTACTGCCGCGCCCACCATCGCCATCTGCATGGGGGTAACCTGCACATCCGACTGGCCAATACCCGCCAGGGGGACTTGTGCCTCATCCAAATTATCTGGAAAAACAGACTCGGTGACAGGCATGGGAATCTGCAGTGATTCGTCAAACCCGAACGCGCGCGCCTGCTTGCGCAACGCCTCCGCGCCAACCGTGACGGCGGACTGGCCAAACGACGTGTTACACGAACGTGCGAACGCTTCCGCCATGGTTGGATGCCCATCGCCGCACTGCATTCCGGTAATATTAGGCAGCTTCGTGTTCGTTCCCGGCAGGGTGATCGCAGCCCCACCTTCAACCGTGGAATCGGGGTTAAACTTACCGCTTTCCAACATGGCGGCCGCAGTGATGATCTTAAATGCCGAACCGGGCGGGTAGCGGTTACCTGCAATCGCGCGGTTCACCAGCGGTTTATTCGGATCTTTACTCAGTTCTTCACTGCGTTTTAAGACCTTATTGTTGTCAGAGCTAGACAGTTCCGTTGGATCGTATGAAGGTGAAGAATAAAGCGTGAGGATCTTGCCCGTCTTCGCTTCCAACGCCACCGCGGCGCCCTTGCGACCCCCCAAACCTTTCGCAGCAGCCTGCTGCATACGCGGGTTGAGAGTTAGGGAAACACCGCCGCCCTGCCGGTCCGCACCGGTAAGGAGGTTCTGCACGCGCTGCGTCCACAGGGAAGGGGCGTTGCCCTCCAAAATCGTGTCCGCATACTGCTCTAACCCAGTTGCTGAACCCAAGTTAACGGAAAACCACCCGGTCACGGGCGCGTAGAGGGCCTTACCGGGGTACGTGCGTTCAAAACGTTTAGTCTTGGGAATCGGAGTGGATTCCGCGACCGCCCGCCCGGCCACGACAATTGGACCGCGGTCACGTTCAGAAGCATGCAAAAAAGTGCGGGAGTTACGCGAATCCGCGTTCAACCGGGGCGCGGCGATGAACTGAATATAAGTGGCAGCTAAAGCCAGCGCGGCGAGCATGGCGACAACCAGGATGTAAAGGCGGCGGATCTGAGCGTTCACTCACTTCACCTCCTGCGTGTGCGTGGGCCGGCGGGACGCGTCAGAAATGCGCAGCAGCAAGGCAATCAGAATCCACGACGCGATCATCGACGAGCCCCCTTGTGCTAGGAACGGTGCCGTCAGACCCGTCAGGGGGATTATGCGCGTGATTCCACCTAGAACAACGAACAGTTGCAAGGCTAGGGAAAATGAGATGCCGGAAGCTAAGAGTTTACCGAAGCCATCCCGCACCCCGATTGCGGCGCGAAGCCCACGTTGGATTAACACCAGGTACATGAGGAGGATGGCAAGCAGCCCGGTGAGCCCCAGTTCCTCAGCGAGGGAAGACAGGATGAAGTCAGACTGGGCGAAGGGAACTAACTGCGGGTAGCCGCGCCCCCACCCGGTTCCAAGCAACCCCCCGGACGCCATACCGAACTGACCTTGCACCACCTGGCCGGAACCGCCGATCGCGTTGTATACCTGCGGGTCGAACGCGTGCAACCAAATGTTTATCCGCTGCCGAACGTGCGAGAACGTGTGCATCGCTGCCCATGCGGCGGGAATGAAAGAGATCGCGCCGATCACGAGCCACGACACCCGGTTGGTGGCCACGTACAGCATGGCTACGAACAGGCCGAAGAACAGCAGGGAAGTCCCCAGGTCGCGTTGGAACACGAGGATCGCTAACGACGTTAGCCACACCACGATAATGGGGCCGAGATCGCGCCCGCGCGGCAGACGTAAACCCAGTATTTTGGGCCCCCCGATTGAGAGTTTGTCGCGGTTATCCACCAGATAGCCAGCGAAAAACACGGCGAGGGTGATTTTCACGAACTCCGCGGGTTGGATGGAAGCGAACCCGAGATTCAACCAGATCCGCGACCCGAAGTGTTCCACTCCGAGACCCGGCACCAGGGGCGACAGGAGCAGCACCAAAGAGATGATCATCGCGGTGAACGTGTAGCGGCGCAGCAGCCGATGGTCTTTAACAAAAATGAGTACTAGGGCGGCGGCGAGCAGGCCGGCGGCCGTCATGAGGAGCTGTTTGATTCCCGTTTGCGGTTGGTCGAGCAGCTTATACGACATGTCGAGCCGGAAAATCATGGCCATCCCCACGCCTGATAGGGCCACCGCCATGGGGAGGATAACGGGGTCGGAGTAGGGCGCAAACTTGCGTACCCCCAGGTCTGCGACAATCGCGATAATTACCAGTAGGCCCGCGTGCAATCCCACGTTCGTCGGTAAAGTGTCGGTGCGGTTAATGTAGGTCAGCACGTACCCGCCTAAACCAGCTGCTATCGCGCCGATTAACAAGAGTAGTTCAACGAACGGGCGTCGCCGCGCCGGCGTGATTGTCGCGGTTGCCATTTAGTGATCACCGTCCGCGGGTGCGTTGGCGGATGGGTCTTTCTTTTCGGCGGATGAGGCTTTCTTTTCGTTGTTCAAAGAGTTTATGTACGCGTCGATTTGTTCGCGTGAGGAGCGGCGCACCGGGTCTTGAAGCCTTGATTGTTCCACTGGTTTCAGGTCTTCAACTTTGATTGGGGTGACTTCTACGGGGTGGAATAGTTTCCACGGGCCGAGCGACTGGGGGATACCGCGGTAGATCACTACGGAACCGTTGTTAGCCTTGGCGAAGAACTGGTTTTGGCTCCACACGTATCCGGCCCACCCACCGAGCGCGAGAAGGGCAACTAGCAGCAGAGTGAAAAATGGGGTGATCCACCGTTTCCGTTTTGGTACGGTATCTTCCCCTTCGTCTTCCTCATCTTCCTCTGGGGCTTGAGGGTTTAGGGTGGCGGCGCGGGCGGCTGCGGAGGAGCCTCCGCGGGTGGGTGCGGCCCGGTCCACTGCGATTGAACCTACAATTTGTGGTGCCTGCACGGGTTCTTGGCCGGCGGGCACGATGTCCGCGATAACGCACGTGATGTTGTCTGGGCCACCGGCGCGCAGCGCAAGGCGGATGAGTTTTTCACAGCACTGACCGGGGTCGTCTACTTGCGCGAGGGTTTGCGCAATGGTTTCGGCGGACACCACGCCAGAGAGGCCGTCAGAACACAGGAGCCACCGGTCGCCCTCCACGGCTTCGCGCACGGATTCGTCTGCTGCCACATCTCCGTCGGTGTCCCCCAGGATTCGCAGCACTACGGAACGTTGTGGGTGGTTTTGTGCCTCCTGAGGGGTGATTTGCCCAGTTTGAATCAGGTACTGCACAAACGAGTGGTCGGTAGTCACCTGCGTCAACTGGTCGTCGCGCAGCACGTACGCGCGCGAGTCCCCCACGTGCACCATCGCCATCTTGTTTCCCGATCGCAGCAGAGCGATACACGTGGTCCCTAATCCCTTGAGGTCCGAATCGTTCGAAGATCGTTCAATCAAGTCCTCGTGGGCATCGCGCAGGGCGGAGCGTAAGAGGTGCAGCATGTCTTCTGCACGGTGATCGTCGGAATCCAGTGGCGCTAGGTGCGCGATCGCTACGGCGGAGGCGATGTCCCCACCGGCTGGGCCACCCATCCCGTCAGCTAAAACTAGTAGGTGCGGGCCAGCGTAACCGGAGTCTTGATTGTTCTTGCGAACTAAACCAACGTCAGAACGGGCAGCGAAACGGAAATCAACGGGCATTAGTGCACCAACTCCAAGGTGGTTTGACCGATGCGGACATTGTCACCCAAGTTCAGGGCCCGGGGGCGGGCGAGTCGTTCATCATCCACAAATGTTCCGTTGGTGGAACCGAGGTCCTCGATCCACCATTGTCCCTGTTGTGAATGTAACCTGGCGTGTCTTGAAGACGCGTAATCGTCGTCGATAACGAGGGTGGAAGTGGGGGAGCGGCCGATAATAATATCCGCACTCCCCAGCCTCATGGTGGTGCCAGCCAGTGGCCCACCTGTGATGAGTAGTGACGTGGGTTGGGTGGGTTTCGAACGGGCTTCTTCGCGCCGCCGCTTCTGGCCTTTAACCGACCGGCCTTTACCGCGCGGCGTAATGACGGTACCGAAAATGTCGCGTCGCAACACGGATACGGACCCTAAAACCAGTACCCACAGCAACAGCAGGTATGCGAGGCGGAAAACGTTGAATGCCAGGTCGCTAGCCATTTACTGATCCTCCGCTGCGGAAGTCCAAAAGAGTATGCGGGTGCGGCCAATCACAATCTGGTTTCCGTCCACGAGGGTGGCGGCATCCACTTTGTGACCCTCCACGTACAAGCCGTTTGTGGAACCTAAATCAGTGGCGATCACCCCGCCGGGAGTTTGCCGCAGTTCTAAGTGTTCGCGTGAGACCCCGGAGTCATTCACCGTGATGTCCGCGCTGCGGCCCCGGCCGATAATGGTCACGGGTTCAGTTAAAATCCACCGTTCCCCCTCAATGTCAATAATTGGATTCTGGGTCGAAGCGGACTGGCCGGTTGCGGGCGCTACCGCCCCCCGACGGGTGGACGCGTCAATCTGTAACTGGCCGGTGAGCTCTTCGGAACCGGGTTCGAACGATACTTTAATGGGGCCGACCAGAGCGTAATCGTTATCTTGCGCGTACTGCATGGCGCCGTCTTGAATCTCTTGGGCGAGCACGTCCAGGCCCATGTCTTCGAGGTTCCGCATGTCTGAAGGGGAAATCTTAACCCGGTACTCGTTGGGCACCACCTGGTGATCTTGGGAGTACTCTTGAACGTGGCTTTCCATGGACTTGCGGACAGCAGAGGTAATGTCAACGGGTTTTAAGGCAGAGCGGAAAACACGGGAGAAAATACCATTAACACCCTTCTCAACCGTGGATTCGAACCGGTCTAGCAGTCCCATTCACACCCCTTAATAATCGTATTCATTGTACGCAGCAGACCTGCGATTACATACACCTTACTTTACTACCGCGTAGGTGCCTAGAATAGTTGTGTGCCTTCGAGGGAAAATAATGTGAATGAATGCTTTTAGACCGTCTTAAATCACGGACATTTAGAGCAAACTAGTTATCTGCGGGTTTCTAAACTAACTGAGTTATCCGCCGAAAACGGAAACGGATTTCGAAACACAAGTACTGGTGCTCGAGGGGGGACTCGAACCCCCATGCCTGTAAGGGCACACGGACCTGAACCGTGCGCGTCTACCAATTCCGCCACCCGAGCTTTAAGGCTTTGCAAGCCTATCGAAACGCAGGGGGCAAACGCAAATCACCCCGAGCGTGGTGTTCCCCACGCTCACGGTCACAGGCACCTTCGTGGTTACTGGCGGCTTAGTTGTACCAACTGCCCTCATGAAAACGGTCCGAATGTGGTTACTGACGATTTTGCAGTTTCTGGCAGTATTGGATGTATGAAAGCGATTATGACGGTTACGGGCGTGGACCACACGGGGATTGTGGCGGCTGTCGCCAGCGCGGTTGCTAAGCGGCAGGCGAATATTCTGAACGTTTCGCAAACTTTGATGGATGGTTACTTTACGATGATCATGCATTTGGAGTTCGATAATAATGAGGTTCCAATCACTCAGCTGCAAGCGGATATGAATGAGGTGGCGCAGCAGCAGAAACTGCAGATCCGCCTGCAGGCCGCGCAGTTGTTCGACGAAATGCACCGGTTGTAAATATGGATACGGCACAGAATATCCTCGAAACTATCCAGATGATCGAGGAAGACAAACTGGATATCCGCACTGTCACGATGGGCATTAACCTGCTGGATTGTGCGGATGCGGACCCGCAGCGGGCGCGGGAGCGGATTTATGGACGGATCACTACGCAGGCGAAAGACCTGGTGAGTGTCGCTCGGGAGGTGGAAGCGGAGATCGGGGTGCCGATTATTAACAAACGCATCTCGGTTACCCCAATTGCGCTGGTAGCGGCCGCGAGCGGGGTGGATGATTACGTTCCGTTTGCGCAGACGCTTGATGCTGTGGCACGGGAAGTGGGAGTGGATTTCATCGGTGGGTTTTCGGCACTGGTTGAAAAGGGCGCTTCCCATTCCGATGAGGTACTGATGGACTCTTTGCCAGATGCGTTGGCGCAAACGCAGGTGGTGTGCGGGTCGGTGAATGTGGGGTCTTCGCGTGCGGGGATCAACATGTCGGCGGTGGCTCGCATGGGTGAGGTGATGAAGCAGGCGGCGGTTAAGACGGCGGACCAGTCGGGTTTAGGCGCGGCAAAACTGGTGGTGTTCGCGAACGCGGTGGGGGATAACCCATTTATGGCAGGTGCGTTCCACGGGGTGGAGGAGCCTGATGCCGTGATTTCCGTTGGGGTTTCTGGCCCCGGGGTGGTGAAGCGTGCCCTCGAAAAAGTGCGTGGTGAGTCCTTTGACGTGGTGGCCGCGGAAGTTAAGAAGGCGGCGTTTAAGATCACGCGCGTGGGCCAGCTGGTGGGCCGCATGGTTGCGCAGCGCTTGGGGGTGCGGTTTGGGATTGTGGACTTATCGCTTGCCCCCACCGCGGAAGTGGGGGATTCAGTTGCCCGAATCCTTGAGGAAATTGGGGTGCAGCGAGTGGGGGCACCCGGCACTACCGCCGCGTTGGCACTGTTGAACGACGCGGTTAAGAAGGGTGGTTTGATGGCGTGCTCTCACGTGGGTGGTTTGTCGGGCTCGTTCATTCCCGTGTCGGAAGATATTGGGATGATTGAGGCGGTCCAGGCGGGGGCTATTACTTTAGATAAGTTGGAGGCGATGACGTCGATCTGCTCGGTTGGGTTCGACATGATCGCACTGCCGGGTGACACTTCGGGGCAGACCCTCGCGGGCATGATTGCGGATGAGGCCGCGATTGGAATTATGAACCACAAGACGACGGCGGCGCGGCTGATTGCGGTGCCGGGTGCGCAGGTGGGGGACGTTGTGGAGTTCGGTGGCTTGCTGGGCCGCGCGCCGGTTATCTCGGTGTCCAAGTTTTCTTCGCAAACCCTGGTGGAAAGAGGTGGGCGGCTTCCCGCGCCCGTGCACGGTTTCCGTAACTAACCACGGTTTGGGCAACTAACCACGGTTTCCGCAACTAACCATTGGTTTGCGCAATCGGCTGCGGGTAGTTGCAGTTAATTGTCGATGGTTGCTGCTGCGCGCTTGCGGGTGTAACCCCGGGTAGTTGTAGTGGGGCCGCGATAGCCCCGCGGGTTTGCTTTCGGTTAGAATTGCCGGTGAGGTGATGGTAAATGTCAACGCGGATCCCCATTTCAATACTTGATTTGTCACCAACGTCGCAGGGGCGTACCCGCAAGAACGCGCTGGATGATTCGTTGGAGCTGGTGCAGCTGGCGGAGCAGTGTGGGTACCGGCGTTACTGGATGGCGGAGCATCACGGTTCGCGCACGTTCATGTCGTCTGCGACGTCGTTGTTGTTGACGCGCGCGGCGGAGCACACGTCCACGATCCGGGTGGGTGCCGGGGGCGTGATGTTGCCGAATCACACGCCGCTCATGGTGGCGGAGTACTACGGGACGCTTGCCACTATTTATGGTGATCGGATTGATTTGGGTTTGGGGCGCGCGCCAGGGACGGATCCGGTGACGGCGCGGGCGCTTCACCGGTCGTCTGCGGATTTGAATGATTTTGCAGATTCGGTTGCGCAGTTGCGTGCGTATTTGGGTCCGGTTCCTGATGATTCCGATGAGGGGTTGTCTGGCGCGGAGGCCGCGGTGCTGGGGGTGCAGGCTAATCCGCGGGTGGTGCACCGGAAGGTGCGGGCGATTCCCGGTGAGGGCACGCAGGTGCCGCTGTGGATGTTGGGTTCGTCTTTGGGTGGGGCGCAGGTCGCGGCGGCGCTTGGTTTGCCGTATTCGTTTGCGTCGCATTTTGCGCCGAAGTTGTTGAAGCCGGCGGCGCAGACGTACCGGGCGTATTTTGACGCGCAGGCTGCGGGCACGCCCGGTGCTGCTCCGTATTTGATGCCGGCGGTTAACGTGGTGGTGGCGCCTACGAAGCAGGAAGCGGACTATTTGATGACCACGCAGCTGCAGGCGCAGTCTGGGTTGATTCACGGGCGGTTAGATAAGTTGGCGCCCCCGCGTGAGGACTGGGTGGTGCAGGACCGTCCGGTTCCAAAGGATGCGCCCGGCGGGGTGGATCCGACGTATATTACGGGTGCGCCCGAGCAGGTGGTGGATCAGTTGGAGGCGTTCGCGGCCGATGTGGAAGCGGATGAGTTGATGGTGGTGACGAACGTGTGGGATCCGACTTTGCGGCGGCGTTCCTACGAGGTACTTGCCCAAGCTTGGGTTTAACCCCACTGGTTCTGCCTGCGGTTTTGTGCCGTTAATCCACCTGGGGTTTTATCCCGTTAGTTTACTTGGAGTTTTCGCATCGTGAGTTTGCCTGGGGTTTTGGTGCCGCGGGGTAGTTCTGACCGGCTCATGAGGGCGGTGGGTGCCGCGGTGGGTGCGGCGTGCGGTTCCGCGTTGGCAAGTCCGTGGTCGCTGCGCCAGCCACCGCGTGATGACGAGCCCGTTCGCATGCGTTCGGGCCGCTGGGGTGAACCGGTTGAACTAGCGGTTTTAGTGCTGGAGGTTGCGCAAGACGAGGCGGGTTTTTCCGCTCCGTATACACCAGCTGCGCAAGCCACCCCCGCGGGCCTTTCCACTCCCGCGGGGCTGCACAAGTTGTCCACCCGTATGCTCGCTTGGTTTAAGGCAGGCGAACGAGACTTACCCTCGGGGGTGCAAACCCTCTTGTCGGCCGCAGTGGACGCGGGGGAACTAACAGCCGAGACCGGTGGGGTAGGCGAAACCGGGGGAATAACCTTAGAAACCGGGGGGTTGACGCAGCTGGCGAACAAGCGGTTCGAAGGGCAGCGGGTGCGGGAGCGGTTTGCTGACAACCTGATTTTGCATTCGGGTTTGTCCGCGTTGGCAGCCACGAACGTGGGGCAGGCTGCGGTCGCGGCGGAGTCGGTGGCTCGTCTTACTTCTGCGCATCCACACACGGTGGCGGCAGCGGGGTATTTGAGTGCCCTTATTTTTGAGGCAATCCACTCGGTGAAAGACCAGCCGGTGGCTCGGATCCGCCCGCATCTGGCGAGTTCACTGGTGTCGGAACTGGAGCGGCCCTTGATTCAAGAGGCGATTGGTGGGGGAGTGCGGGGAGCCGGGTTGTCTGCGTTGGATGCGCTTGCGGGGATGCATGCGGCGCTCGCGGTTGCAGTCGAAGAATCTGAACGCAACCCACGGCTCAACCCCGTGCAAGTGGGGGTTGAAGCGGCGGTGCGTGCCGGTGGGGATAGTGCCACTGTGGCGGCATTAACCGGCGCGGTGCTTGGGGCCGCGTGGGGACTTGCTGCGATTCCCGCCGAGTGGCTAGAACGCATTCACGGCTGGCCTGGGTTCAACTGGACGGGCTTGCGCGACCTCGCTGCCGGCGCGTTCCAAACCCGCTTTGAAACCCCATCTTTGGGTCAGTAACCGCGCATGCAAGGCCTCACAATAACCGGGCTCGCAAGACCTCATAAATGAACCACTAAACCTACTCGTTGCAGCAGGCTTGGTTACGGAAGAGCCCGCAGGAGGGCTTGAACCGCGTTCGCGGACACTTGGGCGGCTTCGGACCCGTCAACGTGGAAGTCTTCCCCAGCTTGTGGGCCGCACAGGTCCGATACGCCGCGTATGGATAAGAATTCCACACCTGTTTTTGCGCACACTTGGGCGGCGGCGGTGCTTTCCATGTCCGCACCGATGGCGCGGGGGAAGGTGGTGCGCATATTCTCCACGGTTTCTGTGGTTATAAACGCGTCAGAAGATGCCACTTGCCCAAACGTTAACCCGGGTACCTCCAAACTATGCGCCGCTGCCAACAGGGTTTCACCCGCCGGATACGTGGCGGGCATGCCGGGTACTTGCCCGGGTTCGTAGTCGAACATGGTTGCGTCTGCCCGCGAATACGTGTAGTCCGTACCCGCGCAGACGTCCCGCACCCGCGTGCTTGCCGCCAACCCGCCGGTAGTGCCCGCACACAGGTAAAACTGCGGGCGGTAACGCGTGCACATAATCGTGGCGGCATACGCGGCGTTAACCAACCCGATGCCCGTCGTCACCACCACAACCCGCTTGCCGGCGATGGTGCCGACCGCCATGTCTAACCCAGCCTCCCTAGTTTGCTTAAACCCCTCCTGGGCAGCAAGGACCTCCAGAAAAGGAGCAGCTTCCATAGGCATGGCAGTAGCAATCACTATCTGCGGGCGGGCCGCATCAGAACCAGCGGTTTTAAACGTAGCTTCAAAATCGTTGTTAAAAGTGGAGTCAGGATTCAGATTCGGGCTAGTCGTCATGCTCACATTGTTCCACAGTATTTGCTTGAGGTTACAGCCCCTCTTTTGCTCACTGCAACTGCTGGTGTGGGACACGCGTTGCCGACTGGGGACACCTGTTGGCGGCAGGGGCGGCGGGTGCTGTGGGAGACACCGGTTGGCCAGCGGGGCGGCGGGGTAAGATCCGGCTGGTGCTGCGCGGGTAAGATCCGGCGGGTAAATCAGCGGCTAAACGCGTATCGTTTGGCATATAACTGTACGTGCGTGAGTGCTGAGCTGCTTCGCAAGAGGAACCTGAAGGGGAAAGTATGGTTTCAATCCAGAAAACACACGGGGCATCCCCAGCCGCGATGATGGCTGGTGAGATGGAGGCGAAAACGACGCCCAGACCCCTTTCGGTGTTCGACATGTTCACCATCGGAATCGGCCCTTCGTCTTCACACACCGTGGGGCCCATGTTGGCGGCAGCCGCGTTTGCACGGAACCTCCAGAAAAAACGCATCCACCCTACCCGCCTGAGGGTCGACCTGTTTGGGTCGCTGGGTGCTACGGGTCGTGGTCACTCCACAGACCGCGCGGTAATGATGGGGTTGGAAGGTTATGAACCCGCCACAGTGCCAGCCGAAGTGGTGGCTGGGATTGATGAGCGGGTGGCGAAGCAAGAACGCTTGCGTGTTAACGGACAGGACGTGCCGTTCACCAGGGAAAGCATTGTGTTCCGCCCCCTTACGACACTGCCGTACCACGCGAATGCCCTCACCCTCACGGCGGAGTATGAAGGCGGTAGCGTAGTTAAAACCTACTATTCAATCGGCGGTGGGTTCGTGATGGTTGACGAATCAGACGACCCAACCCACCCGGATGTGGCCGCGCTGGTAACTGACGACGCGAAACTAACCCACGAAATTGCCGCGCCCTACCCGTTCGCAACCGCGCGTGAACTACTGGACCGGTGCGAACAAGCGGGCCTGTCGATCGCGCAGCTGGTGCGGGCAAACGAAGAGGTAGCGCACTCCCACGCGGAACTGGACAACTACCTGGACGCGGTTGAGGCGGCAATGGCGCAGTGCATAGAAGCGGGCTGCACCACCCAGGGGGTGCTGCCGGGTGGGTTGAACGTGGCTCGCCGAGCTTCGAAACTGTTTGCGAACCTGCAAGACCGCACCAGTGACCAGCCCGCTGCCTGCGACGCACGCGCGTGGGTGGGGACGAACGCGGATCCGCTGCGGGCAATGGATTGGGTGAACCTGTATGCGCTCGCGGTGAATGAAGAGAACGCGGCCGGTCACCGAGTGGTTACCGCGCCAACGAATGGGGCGGCTGGGGTGATTCCCGCGGTTTTGGGGTATTTGCTGCATTTTTGCCCTGAGGGACAGGCCGACCCGGTGCGGGGTAGGCGTGACTTCTTGTTGGCAGCCACCGCGATCGGCGGGTTGATTAAGACGAATGCGTCGATCGCGGGCGCGGAAGTGGGGTGTCAAGGCGAGGTTGGTTCGGCTTCCGCGATGGCCGCTGCTGGGCTTGCGCAGGCACTGGGTGGTACCCCGATGCAGGTGGAGAACGCGGCGGAGATCGCGATGGAGCATTCGCTGGGCATGACGTGCGACCCGGTTGGGGGCCTAGTGCAGATCCCATGTATTGAACGCAACGCTATAGCGGCGGTGAAAGCGATTAACGCGGCCCGCATGGCTCTGTGGGGGGACGGTCGGCACACGGTGCCACTGGATGCGGCGATTGAAACGATGTGGCAAACCGGGCAGGACATGCATTCGCGGTACAAAGAAACCTCGGTCGGGGGGCTAGCGGTAAACGTGGTGGAATGCTAGTGCAGGCAGTGGGTGTCCACGGTTTTCCCTCAGGCTAATAGCGCGCGAAGGCGTGTGAAAGCGCGTTAAAATGCGCAAAACTACGTGTGGGCGGAAAACTGTGAGAAACACGCTATTTAGTGGGTAGTGCGAAACTCAACCACTAAGTGTAGTGTTTACACCGTAGGATTTTTCACCAAGCGAGATTCAAGAACGCATTCCAAAAAGGGATGCGGACCAACCGGAAGGGCCAGAATGATCACGGTTTACAGTAAACCCATGTGCGTACAGTGCGATGCTACGAAGCGGGCGTTGAACCGCCAAAAACTGGAGTACAAAACAGTTGACATCACTGTTGACCAGCAGGCGTACGAGTACGTGACTTCCCTGGGGTTTGCGCAGGCACCCGTGGTGGTGGCTGGCGACCAGCAGTGGGCGGGATACCGGCCGGACCTCATTAAGAAAATGGCGAAAGAACTCGCGGTAGCGAACTAAACCCACTAAGCGCACTAGCCACGGCAGCCAGGTAAGGCGGGCCACGCGAATAGTGCAGCCGCGCAGAATACACAGAAGTCATTTAGTTTTATAGGTGAGGTCAACCCGAAAGTGGTGCATGTCGTTTATTTTTCTTCGGTAACGGAAAACACGAAACGTTTTGTGGATAAGCTCGGTTTTGAAGCGAAACGAATTCCGCTGCGTCCCCGCGACCCGTTCTTGTACGTGGATGAACCGTACGTGCTGGTCGTACCTACCTATGGGGGTGGCAACGTGGGGGGCGCTGTGCCGAAGCAGGTGATTAAGTTCTTGAATGTGAAAGAGAACCGAGATTTGTGCCGCGGCGTGATCACAGGTGGGAATTCAAATTTTGGTAAAGCGTATTGTCTGGCGGGGGACATTATTGCTAAGAAGTTGAACGTCCCGCACATGTATCGGTTTGAACTACTGGGCACACCACGGGACGTGGATGTGGTCCGCAAAGGATTGGAAGAGTTTTGGCAAACAATTTAACGGATACGGGTCTAGAGACGTCACTGCCGCCGGAGTTGGATTACCATTCGCTGAACGCTCAGCTGAACCTGTATGACAAGGATGGGAACATTCAGTTCGACGCGGACCGCAAGGCGGCACGTCAGTACTTTTTGCAGCACGTTAACCAGAACACCGTGTTTTTCCACAATTTGAAGGAAAAGCTAGATTATTTGGTGGAAGAAGGCTACTACGAACCTGAGGTTTTGGAGCAGTACTCATTCGACTTCGTGAAGTCCCTCTACAAGCGGGCGTATGGGAAGAAGTTCCGGTTCCCCACGTTCTTGGGGGCTTACAAGTATTACACTTCGTACACGTTGAAGACGTTTGATGGCAAGCGTTACCTGGAGCGTTACGAGGACAGGGTGACGATTGTGGCCCTGTATTTAGCGCGGGGTGATGAGGCCTTGGCGCAGCGTTTGGTGGATGAGATTATCGATGGGCGGTTCCAACCTGCGACACCTACTTTTTTGAATGCGGGTAAGAAGGCGCGTGGCGAGTTGGTGTCGTGTTTCTTGCTGCGGATTGAAGACAATATGGAGTCGATTGCCCGGGCAATTAACTCGGCTTTGCAGTTGTCTAAACGCGGCGGTGGAGTGGCATTGAACCTGTCTAACTTGCGTGAGTCGGGTGCGCCGATTAAGAAGATTGAGAACCAGTCTTCCGGGGTTATTCCGGTGATGAAGCTGCTGGAGGATTCGTTCAGTTACGCGAACCAGTTGGGTGCCCGCCAGGGTGCGGGTGCGGTGTATTTGAATGCGCACCACCCGGACATCATGGGTTTTTTGGATACTAAGCGGGAGAATGCGGACGAGAAGATTCGGATTAAATCGCTGTCTCTTGGCGTGGTGATTCCGGATATTACGTTTGAGTTGGCGCGTAATAAGGAACCGATGTACCTGTTCAGCCCCTATGATGTGGAGCGGGTGTACGGGGTGCCGTTCACGGAGATTTCGGTTACGGAGAAGTACCGGGAGATGGTGGATGATAAGCGGATTCATAAGAAGAAGGTGGATGCGCGGAAGTTCTTCCAGACGATCGCGGAGATCCAGTTTGAGTCTGGTTACCCGTACATTGTGTTTGAGGATACGGTGAATCGGGCGAATCCGATTAAGGGTCGGATCACGATGTCTAACTTGTGTTCTGAGATTTTGCAGGTGTCGGAGGCTTCGGAGTTTAATGAGGATCTGACTTACTCGCATGTGGGTAAGGACATTTCGTGTAACTTGGGGTCGCTCAATATTGCGAAGACTATGGATTCACCGGATTTCGCGGGTACGGTTGAGACGGCAATCCGGGGTTTAACATCTGTTTCTGATTTGTCGAATATCGCGTCGGTTCCGTCGATTGAGCGGGGGAACGCGATGTCGCACGCGATCGGGTTGGGGCAGATGAACCTGCATGGTTACTTGGCGCGTGAAGGCGTGTTTTACGGTAGTGAAGAGGCATTGGACTTCACGAACATGTATTTTTACGCGGTGGCTTACCAGGCGTTGCGGGCGTCGAATAAGATTGCGCGTGAGCGTGGGGAGTCGTTTGTTGGGTTTGAGGATTCAAAGTACTATTCCGGTGAGTATTTCGAGAAGTACATTGAGGGGGTGTGGGAGCCGCAGACGGATAAGGTCCGGGAGCTTTTGGATGCGTCCACGATTTACATTCCAACGCAGGAGGATTGGCGTCAGTTAGCAGCTGATATTCGTGAGGGCGGGATGTATCACCAGAATCTGCAGGCGGTGCCCCCAACTGGGTCGATTAGTTACATTAATAATTCGACGTCTTCGATTCATCCGATTGTGTCGAAGATTGAGATCCGTAAGGAAGGTAAGATCGGGCGCGTTTACTACCCGGCGCCGTACATGACTAACGACAATTTGGAGTACTACCAGGATGCGTACGAGATTGGTCCGAAGAAGATCATTGACACGTACGCGGTGGCGACGCAGCATGTTGATCAGGGCTTGTCACTAACCTTGTTCTACCCGGACACGGTTTCCACTCGGGATTTGAACCGGAACTACATTTACGCGTGGCGCAAGGGAATTAAGACCATGTATTACATGCGTATCCGCCAGTTAGCGTTGCAGGGCACGCAGGTGGATGATTGCGTGTCGTGCATGCTGTAGTTTTTTCTTCTTGAGGTGCTGGGAACCTCTAGGTTCTCGGGGCCGCGCTGGTGTGGCGCGGCCCCGAGGTTAGTCTTGCGGACTTTCATCAAGTCTGGTTTTCGCTTTCTTCAATGACTGCTCCAGAATTGGAAGATCATTACTTACGGTAGCCTTAACTATTGTGTGGTCAACACCGGTATAAGCGTGAACAATTCGATTTCGCATTCCCCGTATCGCTGCCCAATTGTCTTGCTTCCTCAATTAAGATCAAGATTGTTTTTCTTCATATTGCAATAGATTCTTGTTCAATTTGTTTCGAAACATCAGGGAGCAAAGATTGTCTATAGACCAGGTCGACGGGTACGCCAACAAGGTTGGATAATTTTTCTTGTACGACGGCTAGGGAAAAAAACCCTAAAGGCTTATCTGTTGACACTACAATATCCAGATCAGATTGGTCTGAATCTTCTTGTCGAGCGGAAGACCCAAACACTGCTGGATCGTACATGCCATTATCTTTAAGCACAGTCATAAACTTCTCCCGTACGAGTTGAAGGCGTAGGAGATTCTCGCCGCACTTATGGTCTGTCATATAACCAGCATACCTGCGGTTTCACAGCGGCAGCTAGTACTTAACGTAACTTACTTAACGTAACTTCAGAACTAATTGCTCGAGGATTTTTATTTCAGTACAAATCTCGGGGTCGCGCTGGTGTGGCGCGGCCCCGAGTTCTGTTAGGTCTGTGGACGGTTGGGTTATATGGTTATGCCGAGGATCATGGGTCCGAACGTTAGGGTCCACACGGTTATGAAGATGACGCCGATTATGTTTAGCCAGATACCGGCTTTAACCATTTGCCCAATAGTTATGTAGCCGGATCCGTAGGCAATCGCGTTGGGCGGGGTGGCTACGGGAAGCATGAACGCGGTGGTGGCAGCCAGGGCCACGGGGATTACGAGTAGTTGCACGTCGATGCCCATGCCCACAGCAACTGCCCCGAGGATCGGTAGGAATGCCGCTGCGGTAGCGGTGTTTGACGTCATTTCTGTTAGGGCGAGCACGAGTACTGTCACGCAGATAATGATCACCACGATCGGTAGGCCAGAGAGGTCTTTCGCTAGGTTACCGATCCATAGGGAGAGCCCGGAGATTCCAAATACTGCGGATAGGGATAGGCCGCCGCCGAACAGGAGGAGCACGTCCCAGGGGATTTTCTTAGCGGTGTTCCAATCCAGAATCGCTACTCCCTCATTGGGTTTTGCGGGAGTGATGAACAAAACTAAGGCGAGTACCATCGCGATAGTCGCGTCGCTAATGGGCCCATCTGGCCAGATGGTTGGAATGATGATCCAGGCGAGTGCAGCGCAAATAAATATGGCGCACACGGTTTTTTCTTGCGAACTCATGGGCCCCATTTTTTCTAGCTCACCGCGGATTAGTTGTTTCCCACCGGGGATTTCTTCGATCTCGGGTTTGTATAGGCGGATCAGTACTTGCCAGGCGACGATCAGGAAGATCCAGGCCATGGGGGCGGCGAACAGCATCCATTTACCGAAGTTTAGGGTCACGTGGTGCGTGTCCATCATGTAGCCGCGCAGCAGGGCGTTCGGTGGTGTACCGATCAGGGTCGATAGGGACGCGATTGAGGAGGAGTAGGCGATTCCGAGCATTAGTGCGGTCCCAAACTTCGAGACGATCGGTTTACCCCCGTCAGTTTTTACGTGTCCCACTGTGGTGAGTACGGAAATGCCGATTGGGAGCATCATGACGGCTGTAGCTGTGTTGGATACCCACATGGTGAGGAATCCGGATGCGATCATGAATCCTAGGATTAACCGTTTGGGTTTAGTTCCGACTAGGAGGACGATGTTTAGCGCGAGCCGCCGGTGGAAGTTCCATCGTTGCATCGCGAGGGCGAGGAAGAACCCACCCATGAATAGGAAGATGGTTGATGAGGCGTAGGGGGAGCCGGCTTCTTTGAAGGTTGCCACCCCGAGGATGGGGAAGATGGTGACTGGTACCAGCGCGGTTGCGGCGAGGGGGATTGCTTCTGTCATCCACCAAATCCCCATGAGCACTGCAACAGCGGCTGTCATTGCGATTATGTTGCCGCTGGTTTCTACGTCATTTTCCGCGAGCGTAGACGCGAGTTCGGGGGACAGGTGTTTGGGGAAGATGAGGTAGATGATTATTGCTGCGATTACGCCACCTACGAGGCCACCGAGGTGACGGATCCATGGGCGACCAGGAGGCATTATTGTTTCGTCTTTATTTGATTGCGATCCAGCTGAGATCGGTGAGTCTTTAGGGATCTTAGGGCTACTCATTGGGGAACTCCTTTCATTGAGATGGGCATTGACAACACGAACAACTATCGAAGTGTGCGTGGAGAGAGGTTACGCACCAACGGGTAACTGCATGTGCCTCAGCGCACACGCTTATAGAAGAACTATAGGGGACTTTTGGCCCATACGGGTTTATTTCACGCAATTTGGTCAAATATTTAAGAAATTGTGCATGAGGTAGTGTGCAAACGTCTGCTCGAAACCTGCGCGGTGATGAGAAGTTTAAGTATGGTAGTAACAATGATGTTACTGCTGTTGTTTCCGGCTAATACTTACGTAAATGTCTACACTGACGCAGGTTCGCCAGGCAAAAAATAACTGCCTAGATATGCATGTGTAAAAGATTGAGAGAACTGTATGAATTCAATTGTTGCTGAACCGTATACTGATGGGCTCGGTTCAGGTGTAGATTCGCATATGAAGTCGCTGAAAACTTCTCACCCACCCAGCTGAAACAAATAGCTGTGAAAAACAACAGGAAACATGTTGTTTTCTGTTATGAATCGGGTTATGGTTGTACGTGTTCAGAGTTCACCATTCAACGAAGAATGCGAGGCAACATGTCTAGCCCAACTAACCGGATGCGCAGCGGGCCACTGGTCGTGGCTATCGACTCATCCACCACGTCCACTAAAGCAATTATTGTCGACGTGGGCGGCAACGTTTGGTACACGGCGCGGCGGAACATTCAGCTTCACACGCCCGCGATGGACCAGTACGAACACAATCCAATTAGGTGGTGGGAAACCACGCACGCGGTTATTGGTGAGGTACTTGCGAAACTCTCTCGCCGTAACCGGCAGCGCGTAGCTGCAATCGGGATCACGCACCAGCGCGAATCGTTCGCTCCGTTCGATGCGAATGGTCGGCCCCTACGGAAAGGGATCTTGTGGTTAGATGGCCGCGCCACTAATCAGATCCGACAGTACGGCAACGCGCATATTCACGAGCTTTCGGGTAAACCCGCTGGGGTTACGCCCGCGATTTACAAGATGGCGTGGGTAAAACAAAACGAACCGGAGGTTTTCGAAAAAGCCCACAAAGTGGTGGAAGTACACGGTTACATCACGTGGAACCTCACCGGACAGTGGGTAACTTCGCAAGCAGCTGCAGATTCCCTCGGGCTATTCGACATTAAACGGCGCGACTGGGCACCCGAACTGCTTGAAATTGCAGGGGTGGATCGCGAGCAGATGGCAGACCTGGTGGAGCCGTCGCATGAAATGGCGCGCCTGAAACCGGAATTAGCAAACGAATGGGGAATCGGTGAAATCCCGGTGATCGCGGGTCTAGGCGACGGGCAGGCCGCGGGAATAGGGGCGGCAGCAGTCGAACCGGAAGTGGGATTCTTAAACCTTGGCACAGCGGTGAACGCGGGCGTGGAAAGCCCAGAATATAAGTACGATTCCGTGTTCCGCACCCACGTGTCGGGCATTCCAGGTAATTACGTGTTTGAGGTCCTGCAGTCATCCGGATCGTACTTGGCCGGCTGGTTCCGGCAGGCTCTTGGGGATCCGAAACTACTGGGCGAACCCGATCCGGCTCTGGACCGAGCGGCAGCAAACATACCCCCGGGGGCCGAAGGGTTGGTGACGCTACCGTATTGGAATGCGGTGCAATCCCCGTACTGGGATTCCGTGGCGCGCGGCGCCGTGGTGGGGTGGCGCGGCACTCATTCGCGCGCACACATGTACCGCTCAATATTGGAATCCATCGGGTTTGAGATGCGGTTGAACCTGGACGCGGTAGAAGCAGGAACCGGTGTCACACTGCGGGGCCTGCGCGCAATGGGTGGAGGTACCAAGTCTGCGCTGTGGCGCCAAATTATGGCGGACTGCACGGGCCTGCCCGTGCGGGTGTGTGCGGAAGAGGAGATTTCCGCGCTCGGCGCCGCCGTGCTCGCGATGGCGGGAGTGCATGCTTTTGGCGATGACGATGTGGCTCGCGCAGCTAAACAGATGGCGCGTTACGGCGATACCGTGGAACCGGACCTCAAGCTGCATGAACGCTACCAAGAAATAGCGAGCGTGCAGCGGGAACTGTACCCGAAACTAAAAGACACGTTTGAACACTTACATCAACTGGCAGAGAAGTACCCGTCTACGCGGCCGGAATCGCCCGCTGCGGAACTATAAGGAGGAACAATGACAGTCATAACCGTACTAGGTGCTGGGGCTATGGGATCCGCGCTTTGCACCCCGGTGGTGGACGCCGGGTGGGAAGTGCGTCTGTGGGGAACGTGGTTGGACGATCACCTCCTGGACGCGGTGGAGCAGGGTAAACCACATCCGCGCACCAAAGAACCTCTTGCACAGGGCGTGCACCTGTACCGTTCGAACCAGTTGGAAGAGGCCCTGGAGGGTGCGAACGTGGTGGTGATGTCCGTGGCGTCAGTGGGCGTGCCGAAAGTGACGGAGCTGGCGCTCGCGGGAATTGCGAAAGCGGATGCGCTATGGATGACGTCGAAAGGGTTCTGTGAGGCCCCGGATGGAACTGTTGAGCAGCTTCCCGTTGCGATTCGCAGGATTGCGCAAGAAAACGGTTACAACGAGCTCCCGCCGATTGTGGCGATCGCAGGGCCAGTGAAGGCGAACGAGTGTGCGGGCCGTAAACCCACGGCCACTATTTTTGGTTGTCTTGATGGTGCGGTGTCGAAGAAGTATGCGCAGGCGGCTGCCACCCAAAACTATGCGATTGAGCATACGGATGATGAGGTGGGGGTAGAGATTTGCGCGCCCATGAAGAATGTTTACGCGATCGCACTTGGGATTGCAGATGGCCTGGAGGAAGCCACGGGCGTGCCGCACCACAACTTGAAGGCCGCAACGTTTACGCAGGCGGTTAAGGAAATGTCGCTGCTGGGCCAGTCGCAGGGCGCGAAGCCGCAAACCGCGTTTGGTTTGCCTGGCGTGGGTGACTTGGAGGTCACGGGCCTGTCTGGGCGCAATAAGGTTTATGGCGTGAGGTTGGGGCGGGGTGAGAACCCAGCGCAGGCACTTGCGGAAATGGACCGTTTGGAACAGACCGTTGAGGGAGTACCGGCGGCGGGGCTGGCGATCAAGTTTGTGCGTCAGCATGCGGCGGATATCGCAGATGAGCTGCCTCTTTTGAACGCGGTGGTGAGTATTCTCAATGAGGAAACCACTGAGCCCGTTAAAGACGTGGTGGCGCAGGCGGTACTGCCCCGTGCGTAAGAATAAGAAGGACTCTCCCACTTCTGTGCGCACTGGTGAGGTGGACCCTAGGGTGGCAGATACTCATGCGGGTGGGCTGCACGCTAGCACAGCAGATGGTCATGCGGGTGGGCTGCACGCTAGCACAGCAGATGGTCATGCGGGTGGGAAGGACCCGAAGTCTAGGCGCCGGGCAATTATGGATCACGTGGTGCAGGCGGGGGCGACTCACGTGGATCAGCTCGCTCGCTTGCTGGGCGTGTCCACAATGACGGTGTACCGGGATGTAGCGCAGTTGGAACGCAGCCAATTGGTGTCACTGAACCGGGGGGAAGTGGTGCCCGCAGAAACGTCTTTAACAGAGGCGGCGGCGCACGTGCGGGTGGCGATTAACCCGCGGGTGAAAGGGGCTTTAGCGGCACAGGCTCGGCAGTTCCTAAGCCCGGGTTGTTCCGTGGTTATGGACGATTCCTCATCGAATATTCCCCTGTTGAAATATTTACCGGACTACGCGCCTATAACCGTGGTGACGAACGCAGAATTCGTTGCTAGCAAAGTGCGGGCAATGCAGGGTGTGCGGCTGATTTTGACGGGTGGGGAGTATGAGGCGTGGGCGGAGTCTTATTTTGGGGATTTAGCGGAAGCGGCGGTGAACCAGTTACGCATTGACGTGTGCATAATGTCCGCTACCGCGCTTTCCGCCCAGTGGGTGTACCACCCGAATCAGAATGTGGCGCGGGTGAAACGCGCTATGATCGCGGCGGCGCGTAAAAAAGTGCTGGTGGTAGACTCATCAAAGTTCGCTAAATCTGCGCTGTACAAAGTGGGGCCAACTACCGACTTCGACACGATAATCACCGACCAGCACACGCCCAGCACCGTGGTGGAACAATTGCGCGAGGCCGGTGTTGAGGTGAGTGTTGTCCAAGTTTGAGCGAGAAAGGGAGAGCCTGAGCCGTTAATGCCTGAAAACTCTAGATCTAAACCCAAGTTGTGGACCCCGGTGTTCACGATGCTCACCGTCGCTAACTTTGGGGTGGCCATGGGGTTCTTTATGACCATGGCAACGATGGCTTCGTTCGCTATTTCGCAGTTCGCGGCGTCTAATACGAGTGCGGGTCTGGTGAACTCCGTGTTCGTGCTGGGGGCGATGGCATCACGGATTGTGGGGGGTAAGCTTACGCAAACCGTGGGGTTTAAACGCATTATTGTGTGGTCGGTGTCGTTGAATATGGTGGCGGCCGGCTTGTATTTTGTGGCGGTGTCACTACCTGTTACGGTGCTTATCCGGATTGCGCACGGGTTTTTGTACGGCATGGTGCAGACCGCGCTGTCGGGCGCGGTGATGATGAAGGTGCCGGCGTCGCGCAGGGCGGAAGGTTCAGGCTGGTTCACCACGGGTTTGTCTTTAGCTACGGGGCTTGCACCGTTTTTGGGAATGCTGTTTTATAACTCTGAGCATGGGCAGACTCTAGTGTTCATTTTCGTGTTCGCAATGGCGGTTTTAGCGTGGGTGATGTGCCTGTTAGCGGCCCGACATTTAGATGTGAAAGATGGGGTTGTGGAAACCACGTCACATGCCGTGGCACGCATTATTGAGGCTGAGGAGGGGCGTGAGCGGAAACGTCCTCGGCGCGTGGCGCGTTCGCACTGGCTAGATTTTGGTAGTTATTTTGATCTTAGAGCGGTGCCGATCGCAACGATTGTTGCGATGTGTGCGTTTGCGTTCGGTGCGGCGTTGACATTTATGGATGCGTATTCACGTCAGATTGGGTTGGTGTCTGCAGGCCAGTGGTATTTCTTAGTGTACGGTGTGGTGATTTTAGTTGCCCGCCCACTTGGGGGAATTATTCAAGATCGTAAGGGTGACGACATTGTAGTTATTCCCCTCATTATTTCCACAATAGCTGGGATTTGTTTAACCGCACTGGCGCATTCACCGCTGGTATTGTTAGTTGGCGCGGCATTTCTTGGCATGGGGTACGCCACGATCGTTTCAGCTGGTCAGGCAATATCAGTCGATCGAGTGGGGGTGGCGCGGTCTGGTCTGGCCGTGTCCTCGTTCTTTCTGATTGTGGATATGGGGACTGGAATCTCGCCGGCTGTGCTGGGTGCTTTGGTGGATCCACTGGGTTTTCGTGGGATGATGCTGGCCGCCGGTGCGGTAGCGTTGTTGGCGCTGGTTTTATACTGCCTTATCGTGTTTACGCGCCCGTACCGTCACGGTGGAGGTAGGTTAGACATCCGCTAGATCCTCATTGTTAATGAGGTCAGGGGTATTGAAGTGTTCCCATTTTCTTCCGTTTAAGTAGATGGGAATATTTGGGTTATGCCGAAAAAGGTTTCATAAAGAAGTGAAAGACCGTGTGATTTGTTTGGTGGAAGACCGCATTCTTGCCTAGGGAGTGTCATTGCAAGCCGCGTGTGATGCGGTTACTTTGAGCCTAGAACTCTCGTGGCATATTGATCTATTTTCGGATGTGACCGCGCCATCCCCCGCGGTGCCGGGCAAGTGGTTTCGTCGGTGTATAACCAGTGGGGAATTTCGGTTCTTCAGTGAATGATAAGGCTTTTCTGTTGAGGTACTCTAAAGGGTATGTTAATTTTTAGGGCATAACTCAAGAGATGTACCGGACTGATCGGTACAATGCACGTAGCAGTATCAGACCATAAAGCCCTGCAAAGCATGAGGGAGCCGTGTACGGGTTCTATTGTGTTGCCGACACACGTTTTGAAGGTTGAGCGTGGATGCTTTCCCAGGAATAACCAAATTATTTGGAATGAAACACAAGGAAAAACATTATGAAAACCAAGAAAAACATCTTCTATTCCTTGACTGCCTTTCTAACAGCTGGCGCGCTATCTATTGCAAGCATGGGATCTGTTGTTGCTGCACAGACGCAAACTCAAAACTCGCACGTTGGTCATACTTCAAATACTGACAGTTTCGGTGAGTTGAATGAGAACGAACTTGAGATGGCGTTTAAGATTATCGAATCCATTCCAGAAAACGCATTAGAAAATGAGCAAGCATTCGAGCAGTGGAAGAGTAAAAATCTTTTTGTTGGCCAATCCCGTGCCAGCATAGGAGCATGTGCATGGGGGATAACAAAAGCACTTGCGGCAAATATTTTTGTGTTTTCAAAAGTTGCAAAACTAAAGACTGTTATCAAAGCAGCTGGCGGCGCGAAAGCTGTAGCTCAAACGGCTGTTAAGGCATATAAAATTGCACGTAATGATAAAAACCTTAGCCGGTCTCAAGCAATAGCTGAAGCTAGCGAAGCAGTCGCAGTTAACGGTGGAGGACAAGCCTTCAACTTGCTTCTCGAGTTCTTCTCTGTTGAAGGTGTTGTTACTGGTTGTTTTTCTGACTAACACAGCTTGGTGATCTCAATGACAAAGAAACCTGATGAGAAACTATTTATTATTGGTGTTATCTGTTTATTAAGCGCATCTATATCTGCCAATATTTCCTGGTTTGGGAAATGGTGGGTTGCTGCGCCTCTAATGATTTGTGCAATAGTCTGTGGCATAACGTACTTAGCGCAGACTTTAAAATGGCGACGATCGAAAGCCGAGTAATGTCTTTTTAGAGGCTCTTCCCGTTTGAAGGTGTGGGAGGGGTTGGTTGGGGTTTGTGGGCTTGGTGGCGTATCGATGGGGTAAACAAGGTAGGGGTTTTTGAAGTGGTTTTGGTTTTCTTTCGTTCCAGGTCGCGGATAAGGCCATCGCTTTGAAGCTGGAGGCTATTGGTATACGGCCAGGGTCCAGGCGGCTAGTAAAAGCGGCGGGCTGAAACGGGAACAGGCAGATTTGATTGCCGAGAACGCGGCTCTGCGCCCCGCGGTTTAGCAGTTGAGGGCCACGAACGAGCTGATGAAAGCAGCCTCGGCTTCTTTTGCGTCCGAACCAGGCCGCCTACATGCGGGTCTCGATTACCACATACCAGAAGAAATCGAAGATGAATACTGGCAACAACACAAGTCGTTATAAATAATAGAAAACAAGGTAAAAGTCTAGGTAAAAACCCAAACTACCAAGAATTTAATTCGCTCGTTTAAGCGGTGGCGTTGTTGGCTTTGGTCTTGTATTTACTTATCGTGTTCACGCGTCATTACCGTTACGGTGGAGGCCGGTTAGATATCCAGTAGGCCCTCATTACAAACCTAATTGCAAAAGATTTTTACAATGAGGCGCCAATTGTTTGCGACGACTGCTGAGTTTTTCCAATGAGGACCCCGGTTTGCGATCACCGGCTAGTTATTCGCAAAGAAGTGAATGCGATTTGTGTGCGGTAACTGCTCTTCTGTGGCGGTTTGTCTTAATGGATTGAGTATTTAGGTTTTCTCCACAATTCAGGTAAATTAGGTGAGCCTTACCTAGTTGACCTGAAGGTGGAAAATGATTAATAAAACTAACCTCAGTGGGAAGAAGCGTTGGTGCACACTGGCCGCTGGGATTCCCATCATCGCACTGTGCGCAACGTTCGCGGCTCCTGGAGCCACAAGTTTGGCCGCGACCAAACCGAACTTTGCGTTGAAATCTGCGGCTCCTAATGCGGGTGAGAAACCTGGGGAAGCTACGGACAACGATTCAAACGACCCGAAGTGGTCGGGTGATAAAACTGGGCGTTATGGTGACGTGGTGCGGAAAACAGACCGCGTGGCGTACGTGGATGGGGGCGCGTTCGCTTCCCCCAGCTGTGACGTTACAGGTGACGGTAAGCCGGACATGATTTTCGCAAACTCTAATATCCTGTCGGTAGTGGACCACATTCCCTACGGCGACCCGGGTGAAGAGGTCTCTAAAAATATTGCTGAGGAAACCGGGGTGCGTAAAGTTGTCTTGCCGCTGTCTGCCGGAAAGCAAAACACTCCGTTGGTCACGTGTGTGTCTAGTGCGAAATTGAGTAAAGATGAAGTTGCGACTCCTAAGAATACGCAGGCAGTGCCGGTGGCTGTTGCTGCAGGTAATGAGTTGGTACTCTTGCAGCCGCAAGTTTTCGCACAAGCAGAAAAGCAAGCGGGTGAACAAGCAGAAATCCAGACAGGCGATAAAACTGATGACCGCACTGGTGGTGAAGGGACAGCTGAGGACTCGGCCGTTGTCAAGATTAAACTGCCCGGTGAAGTAACTGCACTTACGGCAACCACTTCGCCGCTGGGTAAACCATTGCTCGCAGTCGCCATGGGGACGAAAATCAGAATTTACGACGCGCAAAAACTAGGTAGCTTATCGCGCGGAAAACAGCCGCAGGCCATTGAACCGAAAGACGTGCTGCCGCGCGAGGAGCAGAAGCGTTCCAGAAAGGAAGCATCCGCGCAGGGAAACCAGTCTGGCCTGAGTTTGCAGCCCGATAGTGAGTTTGTGGCCCCCGGAGAAGTAAAGGCGCTCGCGGAAGTGTCGTCAGCAGTTGATGGGAAGCCGAACATCGCGGCAGGTATTCCAAGTAAAGACACGGTGTTAGTGTTCGCTCCAAAGTTGAAGCAGGCACAAGTAGACCTCAGTGAAAACGCGCAGGCAATCACCGCGACGCCCGGCAGTGAGTTTGGGGCGGCGTTAGCGGCAACCGGGGACCTCAACGAAGATGGGCGAACCGACTTGGCAGTAGGGGCGCCGGGGGCGTGGAATAACGCGGGGGCGGTGGCCCTCGTGAATATGGAAGAACGGAACGCGCGAATCACTGTGGACTTCACGAAAACGGAAGGTGACCTGGTGGTTTCTGGTGGGCGGCGGGCAGGGAGCGTGCTGCGTCAGAACGTGAAGGGCCGGTTCGGGATTTCTGTTGCGTGGGTAGATGGTTACGGGCAGCCCGGTGCGTTGCTGGCGGGCCGGCCGGTGAACGATGAGCATGCGGGAGCGCTCTTGATTTCGCAAAACGCGCTCACGAAAGACTGGGTGCGGGGCCAGGGGGTAGACCACATTCCTGGTGGGCAGTGGGCGTGGTTCGCAGCCACTGAAGATGCGAATGCGACCGATGGCACGCACGTGGGGGTGATTCCACGTAGAGGAAGCGATAACCTCACGGGGATTTACACGGCAGACGCACGGGGAAAAGTGGATGTGTGGACTGTGGATATGTCGCGGCAAGCGCAGAAACCGGGTGGTTCTGAGACTGTGAAGCCGTCGGTGCCACAGCCTGCTAATCCCACAGCTCAGCCGGCGATGAAGCCGGTTAATGAGGATGGTAAACGCAGTTGGCTCGGTGAGTTTACCTCTGGGTTCGGTGGGGCGATTGCCCGTGGAGCCTGTGATGTAACTGGCGATGGTGTGGCGGACATTGTGGCGTCGACTGCGGTGCGTTCGGAATGGAAGTTCGACCCCTACTACGCGGACACAGAAACGAAGGGGTGGGTGTTTAACGTAACCGGGCAGTTGCAGGTTATCCCGGGGCAAGCACCGGGTGGCACCTTACCTCAGGAAGAAGTAATACAGATTAACGGGCCGGTGAAGACGCAGGATCCGGCGGTGGACGCGAATATTGGCCTGTCCGTGGCGTGTGCGGGTGATGTGAATGGTGACAAGGTAGATGACATTGTAGTTGGGTCGCACACGATGGGTCGCGTGTGGGTTTTGTACGGCGGTAAGGGCCTGCGTGGGGTGGATTTGAGTGATTTGGACCCGGCGAAGGGCTTTGAGGTTCATTTGCCGACGGATGGTTCGCCGGCGTTTAACATTACTCGCGTAGGTGATGTGGATGGCGATGGTAAGGCCGATGTTGGGTTTGTGGTGGCGAATTCGCGGTATGCGATGGGCCAGCATGAGAAGACGTCGGGCACCGCATTTGTCATTAAAGGTGGGGCGTATAAGAAATCAATTGATATGACGGATTTGTATGCGCCTAATAATTCGGTGTTGTTGCGGATTGATATGCCAAATGGGCATACGATGAACTCGTTCACCCGAGTGGGGGACGTGAATGGTGATGGGGTGCGTGACTGGGTAGTTACGGATTTCAATGCCATGTCACCCGAGGGGACTGTGCCCGGTAAAGCCTGGGTGGTTTACGGTGCGCCGCTTGGTGATGACGCGAGTTCGCAGGCTGGAGATTCTGCTGCGGCTGGGGCTACTTCTGTCGCGGCTGGTGCTACTTCTGTGGCGCAGAATGCAGCTAAGCCCGGTCGGTCGGTTGATTTGGCTGGTAGTTACGCGGGTTATGAGTTTGAGGTGAAGTCGGATGTTTCCGTGCGGCTCGGTGCGGGAACGTCGGTGGCCGATCTGGGTGACTTGGATGGTGATGGCACGGACGAGTTCGCGATCGGGTTCGATGGCGGCGAGATCATGAACACTGGCAGCGGCGGTTTCGCCATTGTTTATGGGGTTAAAGATTCCCATGAGGCACCGGGCAAGCCGGGTGATTCCGGTACTTCTGGTTCGTCGGGCGCGTCCGATGCTTCTGGCACCTCTGGTGCATCTGGTGCGTCGGACGGTTCTGGTATTTCTGGTGCGTCTGCGCCGAAACGCGTGTTTGCTCCGTCGGATCCAGCTGCGTTGGACAAGCACGTGCGGGTTGTTACGGGCGCTGCCGAAGCTGGTTTGGGTTATAGCTTGGATGCCCGTCCCGGGGATGAGTTGCTTGCGGCCGAGTTAGCGGTTGGGGCAGCTAATGCAGCCGGAGGTGGCCGGGTTTACCGGGTGGATGCAGCGAAGGTTCCTGAGGGGATTTCGAAGCTGGAGGATCTGGGTGGCGCGGTGCAAACGCTCACGAGCCCGGCGGAGCACGCGCGTTTTGGGCGTGCGGTGGCGTTCTCTGAGGATATGAAGGGCATGCCGATGTTGCTGGTGGGTGGTGATGGTGTGATTGATGAACCACCGTCGGAGTCCAATAACTGGGAAGAGACGCAGGGGTATGCGCACGCCGCGCACATTCTGGCGTTGCGACTAGTGGAACCAAAGCAGCCGGGCACGGGAGCTGGTGGGCAAACCACGCCTGGCGATCCGGGCAATGGTGCGGAAGCGAATCCGGGTTCTGGCGGGCAAACCGGTAACGGAGGGAATACCGAGCCTGAGCAGGGTAAACCCACGCCGTCTAAACCTGGCACCGCCAAGCCTGGCAACACGCAACCAGGAGACACAAAACCTGGCAACACCAAGCCGGGGCACAGCGGAAAATCCCAGAAGGGTAAGCCTGGCGGGCTCTCCGCTACGGGTGCGGGTGTTGGTTTAGTGTCGCTTGTAGCGTTGTTAACGCTGGGCGGTGGCCTGCTCTTACGTAAGCGGAAGCGCCGGTAAAACACTAAGCTGCACTGCTTCCGCCACGCCGCTGCAAAGTCGGCGCTGGTGGAAGCGGCCGCACCTCTGATCTGCCACAACTAGGCCGCAGTTGACCAAAAGCACGCCTTTCGCAGGCGCCAGAAAACTGTGCTACAAGCCAACACGTGAATAGTGACGAAAATTTCATGGGACGGAACTTTTATTTGGTATCACCGTTGCCGTAAACTGGAGGTCCGTGAGTAATATGATTTCGCGCTCCAGCGCACACGCGGACACCAAGTACGTTTTCGTTACCGGCGGGGTTGTCTCTTCTTTAGGGAAGGGTCTGTCGGCAGCCAGTTTAGGCCACCTCCTCATCGCAAGAGGGTTGAAGGTGACCATGCAGAAACTTGACCCCTATTTGAATGTCGATCCGGGGACGATGAATCCGTATGAACATGGGGAAGTGTTCGTCACGGAAGACGGGGCAGAAACAGACCTGGATTTGGGGCATTACGAACGGTTCCTAGACCGCTGCCTTACTCAAGAATCGAATGTGACTACGGGGCGGATCTATTCGGACGTGATTGCGCGTGAACGCCGCGGAGGCTACCTGGGCCGCACCATCCAGGTGATACCACATATTACCGATGAGATTAAGAAACATATTCTCGCGATGTCAGCGCCTGACCAGGATGGAAATACCCCGGACGTGGTGATTTGCGAAATCGGGGGCACGATCGGCGATATTGAATCGCAGCCATTCCTGGAGGCCGTGCGGCAGATTCCCCGCGAGGTTGGCCGCGAGAACACGTTTTTTCTGCACGCCTCTCTGGTGCCGTATTTAGCGCCAAGCGGTGAGTTGAAGACCAAACCCACGCAGCATTCCGTGGCGACGCTGCGCAGTATTGGGATTATTCCGGATGCGTTGATTTTGCGCGCGGACCGGCAACTACCTCAAGCGTTGAAGAAAAAGGTGGCGCTGATGTGTGACGTGAGTGAAGAAGGGGTGGTTGCCTGCCCGGATGCCGCGTCTATTTACGATATTCCAAAAGTGTTGTACGACGAGCATTTAGATACGTTTGTTATCCGCCGCTTGAACTTGCTTTTCCAAGACGTTGAGTGGGGTGGTTGGCGTGATTTGCTTGAGGCGGTGCATCACCCGGTTGGGGAAGTGAATGTTGGGATTGTGGGGAAGTACGTGGAGTTGCATGACGCGTATTTGTCGGTTGCAGAGGCGGTGCGGGCCGCGTGTTTTGCGCATCGGCGGCGGGCGCGGATCCGGTGGGTGCCAGCGGATTCTTGTGAGACCAGTAGGGGTGCGCGGGCGGCGCTCGCGGGTTTGGATGCGGTGATTGTGCCCGGTGGGTTTGGTGCCCGGGGAATTGAAGGTAAGTTAGGCGCAGTCAAGTTTGCACGTGAGAATGGCCTGCCGTTTTTGGGGATTTGTTTGGGTTTGCAGTGCGTGGTGATTGAGGCGGCGCGTTTAGCTGGGATTGAGGGGGCGTCTTCAACAGAGTTTGATGAGGGGGTGGCTGAGCCGGTGATTGCGACGATGCAGCAGCAGGTGGCGGCTGTGAGTGGTGAGGCTGATTTGGGTGGGACGATGCGTTTGGGAGCGTACCCGGCGGTGATAGCTGAGGGGTCGGTGGTGGCCCGTGCGTATGGTTCTACGGAAGTGACGGAGCGGCATCGGCACCGGTTTGAGGTGAATAATGCGTATCGGGAGCGCATTGAACGGGAGTCGGGGTTGCGGTTTAGTGGTACGTCGCCGGATGGGTCACTGGTGGAGTTCGTGGAGTATGCGGATCACCCGTTTTTTGTGGCAACCCAGGGGCACCCGGAGTTTAAGTCGCGCCCAACCCGCCCCCACCCCCTGTTCGCAGGTTTGATTGAGGCGGCGTTGGGTCGTGCGCGAAGCAGTCAAACGCCGTTGGATAGGGCAGAGAACAATTAAATGGAGGCGAGCAACCGGTGAAAGATTGGAAATAACCGACAAAATCGAAAATGGTCTGTCACAACTCTACTTACGGGGGTTGTCAGGCGATTAGAGGTGTGCAGCTTGTAGGATTAGAAGCAGATTGGTTTTTTGATACTTGTTTTTAGGTTAGGTGTGTTACCACTTGGTAGATCGGATTAGTTGCATGCAGGGGGAAGCATATGGCCGCTAAGAAGAAAACTTTGGAGCAGACGCTTTGGGATGCGGCTGACAAGCTCCGTGGAAACCAGGAACCATCTGAGTACAAGCACGTCGTGCTGGGGCTGGTGTTCCTCAAATATGTTTCTGACAGGTTTGAGGAACGCCGCAAAGTGCTCAAAGATGAACTACGCGAAGACGGCATCGATGATGCACAGTTCAGCAGCTTCCTCGAAGACCGCGACGAGTATGCGGGGCACAACGTGTTCTGGGTGCCCGAAGGAGCCCGCTGGCACGAGTTACAAGATAAAGCCAAGCAGCCAGAGATCGGTCAGCTTATTGATGAGGCGATGCAGCTGATCGAGCGTGAAAACCCGTCACTGCGAGGTGTCCTCCCGCGCAACTATGGCCGGGAAGGTTTGGACAAAAAACGCCTTGGTGAGCTTGTTGATCTGATTGGTACGATCGGGTTTGGATCGGATGCCGATCATGGTTCTGACGACGTTCTCGGTTCTGTGTACGAGTATTTTCTTGGCCAGTTTGCAGGCAAAGAAACGGGTAAGGAAGGTGGAGCTTTCTATACGCCACGCTCCGTCGTGCAAACGCTGGTGGAAATGCTGCAACCATTTGAGGGGCGTGTGCTGGAAACTTTCATGTCACAACGGATACAAACGCGCGCCAACTACGATTTAGCCGCCTGACTGGTTCACTTCCAGCGAGCGAGGGTCATGGGCCGATCTTCCGGGAAACGAAGAGCTTGCGGTAATGGGGATCCCCGTCTTTACGCGGGTAATAGTGCCAGCCAATTCCTGCCCAAAACTCGTCAGCGCCTTCGGAGAAAGCGATCAAGGGGTAACCTGCGTAGTGGCTGATCAGATGCCTTGCAAACTCAGCCCCATAGTGCTGTCGGCGAAGGTCATGGCGGATTTCAAAGAACCAGATCTCTTTGGTTGGCACCGTCGAGTCAACTCCGATATAGCTATCGGAGAGCGGCCAATCTGTCACCTCAGCACGCCCGACTTCCACACTATCGGCAAGAAACTGGATGTACTCTTTGCCACCCAGGGTGTCGTCGCCGACTCGTCCAGCCCTGTCGTGCCACCAGCGGTCATCGAATCCCTCGACCACCTGGAACGGCGTCACGTAGTCCTCAACTTGCTGAAGAATTTTCAATTGTAAGCAATCCACCACTCCAAGACTACGCGAGCGCCCACCAGGTTCTGGCAGGCGCTTAGATGTGGATACTGGGTTACTGCTTGATGGCGACTACTTGGGTGCTGCCGTCGCGAAATTGAAAGGTGACGTTGCCGTCGACGTCGACGGTGCCTTTATCGAGCAAAGCTACGCAGAGGTATGGGCTGAAGACCAAGCGTTCAAGATCAAGGTTGGCGGTCTCCTGCATGTAATAGTGGTAGGCGGCCAGTCGGTTGTTTTTGTTCTGGATCTCGGCGACCACGGCAGCGTGATCAGCTAACAGCGCCTGGTGCTGTTCGTGGCTAGCGTTGAACGCCTTCTCGTAGGTTTGCTGGTCTTGAGCGACTCGTGCGTTGTGGGCGATCATCGATTGGAGCTTTTTGGCCACCTCGTTGATCTGAGCGAGAAACCCGGCGGCCTCAACCTCCAGGTCACTCGTGTCGAGGGCGTCGAGAACGGCTTGGTTGACACCTGTGTCGGTCGATGAGCCGAATCGAAGGCGAATGGCCTTAAGGAACATGTCCTTGAGTCGTTGATCGCTGATGTGCCCGGTGGCGCATTTTTCCTGGCCTGCGTATTTGTGGCCGCACCGCCAGATGACCTTTTCGTACTTACTGCCCGCGTGCCAGGTTTTCGAGCCGAAGAAGTGCCCGCACTGGCTGCACTCCAAGGTCGATGAGAAGGGCCGGGTGCGATGCTGGGTTCGCTGATCTCTAGCCCCTTTAGCTATTTCGGCTTGGACGAAGTCCCACACTGCCGGGCTGATGATCGCCTCATGGCTGGCGGTGACGTAGTACTGGGGTACTTCGCCTTGGTTGATGACTTGACGTTTCGTCAGGTAGTCAGCGACGTACGACTTCTGCAGGAGAGCGTCACCCTTGTATTTCTCGTTGGTGAGAATCGCTCGTATGGATCGGTAATACCAGGTCTTGTTGCCTGCGGCGGTGAAGGTCTCTGGTTCGTCGGTGAGGGTGCGGGCGATCGTTCCGATGGACATGCCACCTAAGTACATGTTGTAGATCCGGCGCACGAGTTTGGCTTGCTCGGGGTTGATGACGAGGCTGCCGTCTTCGCCTTTGTCGTATCCGAGGAACCGAGAATATGGGACGGTGACCTTGCCGTCGGCGAAGCGTTTGCGGTGCCCCCAGGTGACGTTTTCGGAGATGGAGCGGGCTTCTTCTTGCGCCAGCGAGCTCATGATGGTGATGAGGAGCTCGCCTTTGGCGTCGAAGGTCCAGATGCCTTCTTTCTCGAAGAAGACCTCCACGCCTTTGTCTTTGAGGGCTCGAACGGTGGTGAGCGAGTCGACGGTGTTGCGGGCGAACCGGGACACACTCTTGGTGATGATCAGGTCGATCTTGCCGTCGAGCGCGTCGGTGACCATCTGCTGGAATCCAGCGCGGTGTTTGGTTGAGGTGCCTGTGATGCCTTCATCGGTATAGACCTTCACGAACTGCCAGCCCGCGTGATCGCTAATGTAGCGGGTGTAGTAGTCGACCTGGGCTTCGTAGGACGTCACCTGATCGTCGTGGTCGGTGGACACGCGGGCATACCCGGCGACCCTGCGCAGGGTTGTCTGTCCAAGTGGAGCACCAGTGTGGAGCGCTCGGGTGGCGGGGATTGCTGTGACGGTGCGGGCCATTTAGCGTTCGCCTCGCTCGGCGCGCAGGCGCTCAGCCTCTGCCTTGGCCACGGCCCGGTACTTCGCCAATGCTTCTGGTGGTGTTGGTGCTTGCCGTGGGTTGTTCAACCCGAGCCTTTTGGCTTCTGCCCAGCGGGCACGCAAGAGTTCACCCCAGGCGGCTTTTCTTGCTGGGGTCCACGAGCTCTTCTTCAGGTTTGGTCGCCACGTGTGCGAGCTGCTGGTGCCATCGGTGTAATGAAACGTGTAATGGTCTTTTCCCTGCACTTCGATGTGGTCGATACGCTCGTTGAACACCTCTTGGTCGAAGGTATCGATACCCAGGACTCGCGCGATGAAGCCTTTGAGTGCCGTGTCAGAGATCTCGCAGGTGCCGCATCCGGTTTTGCGGCCTTTCTTGCGTTCGGTGCAGATCCAGTGCTCGGTGGAGATCGAGTTTTGGGTTTTCGGATTGCGTACGTTGCGCACGAACGAGCAGTTGCAGGACACGCATTTGATCTTCGACGTCAACGCCACAGTTTCGATGGACCAGTTCGCGCGGGCACCGAGCTCGCGACGTCGAGCGATCTCGGTTTGTACAGCGGTGAAGGTGTCGCGGTCGATGATGGCGGGGATCGCGTTTTCCACCAGGTATTGCGGCAACTGGCCGGTGTTGCGTACTGCTCGTCCAGGCCTGCCTTCCGGAGTCGACCAACGGCCCAACAGGAGGTCGCCGGTGTAGTGCGGGTTCTTCAGGATGTGACGGACCCATTCGCCGGGCATCTTGTTGTCAGCCAGGTGTGGAACCCTACCGTCAGCGATGAGCTGCGCGGCCATCTTTTCGCACGAGGTCTTCTTCATGTACTGGGCGAAGATCCAACGCACCACGGCTGCTTCTTCTTCGATGATCTGCACGTCGGTGCCGTCAGCGGAGTCGGTGTAACCGTACAGGTGGAAGCCGTTCGCTTTGCCTTCTTCGAAGCCTTTCCAAATGCGCCACTTCACGTTTTGGCTGATTTGCTCCGATTCTGCCTGCGCGAAAGACGCCAGCAGGGTGAGCATGAGTTCTCCGTCAGCGCTGGTTGAGGAGATGTTCTCTTTTTCGAATCGCACCTCCACCCCGAGGTCTTTCAGCTCGCGAACGGTTTCGAGCAGGTCGACGGTGTTGCGAGCGAACCGCGAGATCGACTTGGTGAGGATCAGGTCGATTGCCCCTTCCCGGGCAAGGGCCAGCATTTCTTGGAACTGGGGTCGATGCGTGGTGGTTCCAGAGATTCCAGAATCGGCGAACACTCCGGCGAACGTCCAGCCAGGAGTGTCGTGAATGAGTTGCTGGTAGTAGGAAACTTGGGTGGACAAACTCAGCGGTGTGCGCTCGGTTTCCATGCTGATGCGGGCATACGCTGCCACTTTCACAAGCGGAGAAGTGCTGATCGGTGGCGGGGTGATTTGCTCCATTCTCTTCAAGGTATTTCTCCTAGTCAGACAGGGTTTCAGGTTGTATCCATACATCACTCAAACCCTCGAGATAGTCAACGAAACTGGCTCTTTGTAGGGCGGCTAGCGGCGCATCGGGGGTGTCGAGGCGCTGGCACACGGTGATGGCTTCGCGTGGGGTGAGGATGCCGCGTTCGAGAAGCTTCTTGACCTGCGTGAGCTGGTGATGAGCCGTCAGCTCGGCTGCCATGTTCATCGTTTACCGCCACGTGTGTTGAAGCGGTGCTGGATGTAGCACGGGTGGCAGCAGTACTTGCGTTTCACCTGGCTCGTGCGAGCAACAGTGACCTGTCGGTGGCAGTTCGCGCAGACCAGTTCTTCGGTGACCACTCTGCGGTGGGTGGCCCACCAGGCTCGTCGACAGGCCGTGGAGCAGAACTTCGATCCTTGCCGGAGCTCGATTGGCTTGCAGCAGTGCAAACACCACACTCCAACTGGGTCCGTGACCTGCTCAACGGCAGGGTCGACGGTGATGCCGTGTCGCAGACAATAGGTCTTGACACTGTTGGCGTTCAGATCCAGGTGCGCGGCAATACGAGAGTAGGCAACCCCTGCAGCGCGCATCATCTGGATGTGATGGTGATTAGTCTGGTTCAGAGCCATGAGCAGGCCCTCCTGGCAACGAGGCGAAAGGTGGTCGCCTATACGCCGGTTGCACCAGACGAAACCGGACAGCAGAAACAATGCTCCCTGCCGCGTTCGCACCCGTGGCTGGGATCTGCGCCTCTATTCAGATAAGGCAGTTATTCTTTGCTCAATTCACAATGCGGGCCGATCGACGTGTGAACCGCGACAGAGCAAGGGCGGGTGAAGATGACTGGCGACGACTTTGAACTCCCGGTGTTTCTCGACGACCAGTCGTACCGAACCTGTTCAGAATGCGGCTCAGATTGTGTCCCTGACCCGTTTGCTGCAGGCGAAGGTCAAGGCATCAGGATCGCGTTCATCTGCCCGAGCTGTGGAGTGCAGTCCGTCATCGACCCGTTCGACGACCTGCGGTAAACACCAGCTCCGCAAACGCAGAAAAGGCCCCGCCACCACCTCGATGAAGGTGATGACGGGGCCAAGGGTTGATTTCGCGTGGGTTAGCTGATGCCGAGCTTCTCGTTGACGCGTTTCTGCACAGCGGCGTAGTTGGCTCCGAGGCGGCGCTTGCGTTCCTCACCGTTGCCATAGTCTCCACGGATCACCGCATCAGCCAGGGCATCGATGTTGACGGAGGGCTTGGTGGGGTTTCCTCCGGTGAGCTTCTCGTTGACGCGCTTCTGCACGGCCGCGTAGTTGGCTCCCAGGCGGCGTTTGCGTTCCTCGCCGTTGCCGTACTCGCCTCGGATGACCGCGTCGGCGAGGGCGTCGATGTTGGCGGAGGGCTTGGGTGCGGGCGGTGTGGGCTTTGCCGGTGGTGTCGGGGCGGGCTTGGTGCCGCTCATGCGGTCGTACCAGTACTGGGCGCGTGCCATGTAGGCCGCATGCTGGCTTCCTGCCAGCGAGGCCGGGCATTCGGTGGCAGAGAAATGCTTGTGGCCGAACACGTTCTTGCCCCACACGGGTCGTCCGAGCTTGTAGTAGTGGCAGATGGCGGCGACGAGGTGGGCACCGTTGTCAAGGCAGGCCTCGGAGATACGCCAGGGCTTGGAGGAGATGTCGGCGTGTTCGATACCGATGGAGGTGGTGTTGGCTTCCCAGTTGCCTGCATGCCAGGCGGTGTCGCGATCCCAGACGAGCTGGCCGATCCGGCCGCCTGAGTCGACCTGGTAGTGGGCGGATGCTTGGCGGGTCTGCCACACGTCCCAGATGGACTTGATGGTGAGGTTGCCTGCGTTGTGGTGGATGATGACCTTGTTGATCTTCCGGCCGCTTCGCCCGGCACTGTAGTGCTTGTTCATCAGCCGGTTTTCGTCGGCTTCGAGGGTGGCCCAGTTCTTCATCAGAGGTTCTCCTTTTCTGCTGAGGTGGTGGTTTGGTTGGGGTGGTGTTCGAGGTCGGGTTTGCCTGTCACGTCACGGGTGACCAGGTCCAGGGCGCGCCGGATGTGGGCTGGTACAGGCAACCCGAGGCGGGTGGCGTTTTCGATCAAGGAGATGCCCTCGTTAGACAGGTAGAACACGACGGTGGCGGTGCGTAGCGCCCCAGGTGTTCCGATGACGTGCACGTCGAGCAGGTGGGCAAGTCCGACCAGGGTGAAGATCACGACTTTGCGGCTGATCCCTCGAAAACCGATGGCTGAGGAGACGCGGCGTTCGGCGATCGCGGCGAGCACGCCGGTGATGTAGTCGACTACGACGAAGGCGATGAGCGCGTACACCAGGCCGTCGAGGCCTCCGAGGAACGCGCCGATGACGGCCCCGACCCCGGCCAGGCCGGTTTGGATCGTGGCCCAGATAGCTTTGAGCGACATAGAAAGTGGGTTCCTTCCCGTTTGTGGGCACACGACAAAGGCCCGCACCCAGGTGGTCGGGGTACGGGCTTTCCGTGTAAGCCAGATGTGGTTTACAGGTTGGGGCTAGTGAGGACGTCCAAAACTGTGTCGGTTAGGTCGAGGCTGCCGGTCGACGGACCGACTTCCTCGACGTGTTCGGGGCTGTTTTCGGCTGGTGGGACAGGCACCGGGTCGGGCTGGGCTGGTTCGATCGGGTGAATCACCACTTCCTCGCCATCACCTGCTTCGGCTGAGGTTTTCTCACTCATCGGTGTCACCGACCTCCGCTGTCCTCACTGCGTCATGTTGGGCTGCTTCTACAGCGTCGAACAGAACGTTGTATGCCTCCGCCTGCTCACCGGCTAAGGGCTCGTCGTAGTCGGCTAGCAGCTGTGCGATATCGGTGAGGTGGGTGGCGTAAGTGGGGCCATCCACCTCAGCCACTGAGTCCAACAGCTGCTCGCGCAGTGTCAGGAATTCGGCGAGGTCGGTGCCACCGGTGAGTTGAAAGGTGCCGTCTTCGCTGATGACGGGCTTGCCCTCCTCGTCGAGGATGGCGTGGGTGGTGACGAGGTCGTATTCGTCCTGGCCGAACCGCAACTGCGCGTCCTTGACCAACTTGAGCAGTTTGGAGCGCGCCCGCGATTGAGCGGGCTTGAGGGACATCGTTTCGAGAAGGTCGTGGATGGGTCCGAGGTGACGGTTAGCGATCAGTACACGCATGCGTAAAGGTTCTTTCTAGACGAGGCTGGTGGACATGGCCGACAAGCCGGTGTTGTTGTAGTTGGTCCAGGTGATGTTCGACCCGGAGCCGGAGATGGAGACGATCCAGCCGTAGTTCAGTCGGCGGATGATCTCGTTGACCCTTGTCATCAGGTCTTTGAGCCGGTCGAAGGCCCGCGACATGTTGTAGAACGTGCCATTCGTGGTGATGAGCAGGTCGTAGGTGTGGAACCCGATCCGTGCCAGCCCGCTGGAACCCGACAAAGTGGCGTAGGTGCCTTTCCCGCTGAAAGCTACGTCTTGAAACATGACGTAGCGGGTGTCAGAGGTGTAGACCTTGTTCCCGTTGATCCGCAGGTCAGCGCCCAGGTGGATCCCTGCCCGCCCATAGAACTTGCCCTTTGGATCCAACGTCAGACACGTGAAATAGTCGCCGGTGGAGGTCGTCTGATACGTCCAAGCGACGTAGTCCCCCCGGTAGGCCAACTGGTTGACGATGCCTTGGATATCGGTGGCATCCTTTTTCGCCCGGCGGGCCATTTCACCGATGTAACGCGTCCCGTACCAAAACCGCAGACCAGACGACGTGATCGTCCCCTCCAATGAGGACCCGGAGTACCACGAGATTTGTGTTGGCGTAATCCGGATCGAACTCGTCCAGCCCGCCAGTCCTACTTGGATCGCGTTCGCCGCGAGCTTGTCCGCCGTGATCGACCTCGCCCCAATACGCGAGGCATTAAGCACACCAGTGGTGATCTTGCCCGCGTCGAGCGCACCGATCTTCGCCGAGGTAATCGCCGCATCCGCGATCATCGCCGTCTTGATGAACCCGTTGGAGATTGTGAGCTTGTCGCTCGTGATCGACCCGGCCGCGATCCTCGCCGCAGACAGGGTGCCGGTGGTGATCTTCGATGCCGACAACGAGCCGATTTTCGCGTCCGTGATCGCCGCGTCCGCGATCATCGCCGTCTTAATGAACCCATCAGCGATCGTGAGCTTGTCACTGGTGATAGAGCCTGCCGCAATCCTGGCAGCCGCGAGCGTGCCGGTGGTGATCTTGGCAGCCGACAGGTTGGAGATCTTGGCGTCCGTGATCGCCGCGTTGGCGATCATCGCGGTAGTGACCGTGGCGTCATCGATACTGGTTCGGCCGGTGATGTGTATGCGCTCACCGGCGATCAAGATGGTTTCGGGTGAGATGTTGATCTGGGAGACGATCTCGCTTGAGCGCACACGCAGGTTCAGGTCGCTGGCCATCATTGAAAGCGACGAGGCTAGGCTGTTATCCGCGTTCGTCAGCTCAGTGAACCGGGCCTCGCTGCTGGTTTGAACCTGCCGTGCCGTCTCGTAGGCCGTATCGGCACGGTGCTGTGCTTGGGAGACTGAACTCTCAAGCCCGGTCACCTTCATGCCAGCCTCACCGGCTACAGCCTCAGCTTCCCGTGCTGTGGCTTCGGCCTGGCTGGCTGCTTCGCGCGCCTGGCCGATCTCGGCTTCGGCTACGGTGAGGCGAGCAGCGACAGCGATAGCGGCAGCTTGGGCATCGTCAGCAGCGGTTTTCGCGGCCTCCACCTCAGCGCGAGCTTCGGCGAGCTCAGCGCTGACCTGAGCATGGTTGAGGTCCGTGGCAAGGGCAACCCAGCCGGGCTCGCCGGTGTCGGTGAGCTGGTAGATCCAGATCTCGATGCTCTCGCCATTGTCCCTAAACCACGTGTCCCCGAGGCGGGCGGCAGCGGGCTGTTTCGGCCCGTAATGGTTGGTGGATTTCCCGTCCGCTGATGCCAGCGCCACGCCAGCAAGATCAGCAGCCATCTGGGCGGCCGTCTGCGCGGTGGTGATCTGGCGGGTGATCTGGGTGAACTTCCCTGCAACCGACCCGAGCTCCACCGAGACATACGCCTGCTGGAGCGGGTCGTATTCGTAGCCGACGACCCGCGCTGACAGGGACACGCCCAGGTCGGCGTGCTGTACCGTCACCGTGTCTCCCAGCAGGACGGTCTCCAGCTCGGCGAGGTCGGCGTACTCGGCAGTCGATGCGAGATCAACGAACGAGACGGTGTAGCTCGCGGCAGGCGTATCGACGTGGTTGGTGGTGAACTCGGTCTTAGCGGCTTGACGCAGAAGGGCGTGTGCTTGCGGCAGAGGTACTTCGTCCTCGCGGGGGTTATCTGCGTCGGCGATCGCTTTGATGTCCGGGTAGCGCATCACCTTGATATGCGGGATCGCGTAGGCATTCAGGTGTGGCGAGTCGACGTAGAGCTCGGGCAGGGTGATCCCATCAAACCCGACCGGCACGATCCGGGTGACCACGCTCGTCAGATCGATGGTCGAGGTGTAACCAGTGAGGTTCTTGCGATCGCGGATCACGACCCCACGATCCGCGCCGCGTGTGGCGGCGTGGTGGATGTGCCAGTTATCGCGCGTGAGCTCTCCGGCCCACCGGGAGGCGAACGTGTTATCCGACCCCTGGTCCATGATCGCGGCGGCAAGGTTCATCCGCACCACGCGCGCAGAGGCCCTGGTGGCCGTATCGGAGCTGGTCGCGGTGAACCGGTGCGGCGTGGTCGCAGACCTAAGGAGCTGATCGAGGGCTGCCTTGGGGGTTTTGTTGACCACGAAGGTGTCGGCGATGAAGTTGCCTGCCAGGTCGTAGAACAGATGGAAGGCGGTGACCTCCAACAGCCCGTCCAGGCTCGTTGTGACCTCGTGGATACGAAACCCTTGCCGGATGGTGGTGCCGGGAACAGGGGCTGCGATGATCGCCTCGACTACCAGCTTTGAGGCCAGCGGCCCATCGGCTGGATAGGTGACGGTCAGCTGGTAGGCTCCGCCGAGTTCCTCAACGACCCGGGCGTCGATCAGTTCAGGGTCGAGGACACCCTCGCCGGTGGCGGTGAACGTGGTGGCAGTCGGGGCATGCACGGTGAGCATCGGTGGTGTTCCTTTCACAGACGTGCACCCGCAGCCAAAGAAACGGCTACGGGCGCACTGGGAGCAAAGAGATGGGCCGGGTTAGGGGTTTCGCCAGTTCCCGGTGATCTCGACTTTGGAGATGCCACTACCCAAAGTGACCCGGTTGACCCCTGGAGTAAGGATCGGGAACGTGCCGGTCAGCGCGTCGGTATGCACCCGGCCTGCCACGTGCGCGACAAGCCGCGCCGAGTCCAGGGTGATCTGCCCTGCCGGTGACTGAACGCGATAGGCGGCCCCGTTGATCGTCAGCGTCAACGCCCCGGTGCCCCTGATCGTGATGATCGGTGCCGCATCCACCAGGCCAGGGTTGGTGATCTGCCCGGAGGCGGTGAGCGTGTGGGTGGTCAGCCCAGAATCCAGGTAGCTAAACGGCTCGCACACCAGGTGCGCCTCGAAGAATCCCCACGAGGACATGTCCGTGCGCAGCGGGCTAATGGAGGCGTGTTTGATCTTGTGGAACGCCTCGGGCTGGTGGGACAGGTGAATGGTCGCCGCCCGGGTCAGCGCCAGTGCGGCTTTGTGGTAGGCGGCCAGGCTGCCTTTGATCGCGAGCGGCAACGTGATCGACGTGTCATGCCAGCCGCCCAGGCGGGTCAGCGTCCCGGCCCTGCCCGCCACCTCAATATCGTCTGTGACCCGCTCGGCGACAGGTAGGTCGACCGGGCCGGTGAGCCTCAGGCCCAGCGACGTTGAGGACACTGTCTTGTCGAGAGTGAAACCATGCATCAGACACCTCCTCCTGTAGCGAGCACCGTGTGGTGGGAGTTGATACGAGCCAACTGGCGGTTGATGCCGGGAGCGAGTTTGCCCACCAGCGCGCCGTCGTTGAGCACGACCTTGATGTCCATGGCCTCCAGCAGTGCCCGGGCGGTCTGGTCGACGATGCCCGCCACCTCTCCTGCGCGCCCTGCCTCCTGGCCGACAGCGCTGTGGCTGGTGGTTGCAAGCGGTGGTTGCAGGTGGGTTGGGGTCAGATCGACCGGCTCCAGGCTGGTGGTGATCGGCACGTCGATACCGCTGGTGAGCTCGCTCATGGCCTTAAGGGTGTCTGCGGCGAAGTCCTCGGCGGCTGCGACTGCGCGGCTTCCGGTGTCTTCGATACCTCCGGCCAGGCCTCGGGTGAGCATGTCACCGACCCACGCCATTTCCTTGGACGGCGAGTTGATGCCGAAAAAGCCCGTGATGCCATCCCAAATGTCAGAACACCAGCTTGTAACCCTGTCCCAGAGCCAGCCTGCCAGCGACTGGATGCCGTTCCACAAGCCCCGCACGAGGTCCGCGCCAGCAGAGGCCATCTGGCCGACCCCTTGACCGACCGCGCCCACGATCCCGGTGATGATCTGCGGGATCGCCGCCACGATGGTCGAGATGATCTGCGGCAGGTTCGTAATCAACGCGGTCAACAGCTCGACACCCGCCATGACCAGTTGCGGAATCGCCCCACCGATCGCCGAGACGATCGCTGCGATAATCTGCGGCAGCGCGGCCACGATCGTGCTGATGATCTGCGGCAGCGCCCCAATCAAGGCGGTGAGTAGTTTGACGCCAGCCTCGATGAGCTGCGGCAGGGCCGACAGCAGCATGGTGATGATGCCGGTGATGATTTGTGGCAGCACCGTCACGATCGCGGTGATGATCTCCGGGAGCGCGTCGACCAAGGAGGTCAACAACGCGATACCGGTCTCGATGATCTGCGGGATCGCAGCGACCAGGAACTCCACGATCGAGGTGATGATCTGTGGTAGCGCCTCAATGAGCACCGGGATCGCTTCCAGCAAGCCTTGCGCGAGCCCAAGGATGAGCTGTAGCGCGGCATCCAAGATCATCGGCAGGCTATCGACCAGCCCCTGCACTAGGGCGACGATCATCTCCACTGCTGCCGGAATCAGCTCAGGTAGAGCCTCACCGATCCCGGTGACCAAGGTGGCGATGATCTGCAGGGCTGCTTCCAGTAACGCTGGCAGGGATTCAATGATCGCCTCCACCAAGGCAACGATGAGCATCACCGCTGTCTCGGCAACCGACGGCAACACCTCGATGATGCCTTCCAGCAGGGCGGTCAGGATCGACATGCCGGTCTCTACGACCATCGGCAGCTGCTCGGCGATGAACGCGAGTGCTTCTTGCAGGATCTCGCCGAGCTTGTCGATCAACGCCGGGGCGCCGCCCTGCTCGAAGGCTGCCGTGAGCTCATCGATCCACCCGTTGACCATCGGCATGACCGTGCCAGCCAGCGCGTCGGTCAAACCTTGGGCGAGCAGGCCCTTGAGGTTGTCGATGCCGTCGCGCATGGTAGAGAGCTGTCCGGTGAAGGTTTTCGACTGGGCTTCCATCGCCCCGTGGAAACGGCCGCCTTCCTCGGTTGCCGAAGCGAACGCGTCAGCGACCATGTCCGCGCTGATCGCGCCCTTGGCCATCTCCTCTTTCAGCTCGCCGATGGACTTGCCCGTCTTGCGGGAGATCTCCTCCAGCGGGTTGAACCCGGCGTTGATCATCTGGTTGAGGTCCTGGCCAGTCAGCTTGCCTGTCGAGGACATCTGGGCGAACGCCAACGTCAGTGACTCCATCTTCTGCGCGTCACCTTGGGAGATATCACCGAGCTGGCCTAGTCTGCGGGTAGCTTCGTCGGCGCTGATACCGAACGCCATCAGGGTTTGGGTGTTCTTCGCCAAATCCTCCATGCCGAACGGGGTCTTCGCGGCCTGGGTTTTCAGGTCGTTGACCAGCTGTTGGGCTTTTGCCTGATCGCCGAGCATCGTGGTGAAGCTGGTGGTGTACTGCTCCATGCGGGCGTTGTACTCCACCCCGTCCTTCAACGCATCGGCCATACCCCGGCCGATACTCGTGATCGCCTTGCCGATGCCCTTGACACCAGCGACGATCGCCTCGGCGGCCAGGTTCGCTTTGAGCACGTCCCCGAAGATCCGGGTCTTATCCCCGGTGTCGTCCATCTCGTCGCCGAGATCATCGACCGCGTCCTCCAAATGCCCGGCATCCTTGGCAGCGTCTTTCGCATCATCGCCTGCACCGTCGGCCTCGTCACCGAACTCGCCGAGCGCATCATTGTTGGCCTTGAGCTCTTTTTCCAGCTCGTTGAGCTCGGCACCGGCGTTGTTGAGCTGGATCTGCCAGTTTTTCGTGCGCGAATCGTTCTCCCCGAACGACGCGGCCGAGTTCTCCAGCGCGGCCTTGAGTGTTTCGATCTTGGCCTTTTGGGTCTCGATCTCTTTGGTCAGCACCTGGTTGCGGGAGGCCAGCGCCTGGGTGGACTTGTCGTTCTTGTCGAACTGGGAGGCCACCAGTTTCATCTCCGAGCCCAGCACCCGCATCTCACGGTTGATGTCGGTGATGGCCCGCTTGAACTCGCGTTCACCTTCCAGACCGATCTTGAGACCAAACGATGAGTCAGCCATGAGGATTCACCTGCCTGTCAGTGGGGTTAGATCCCGGGCGGGATGATGTCGTCGATGAACCACACCCGTGCTGGTTTCGCTCGTCCTGTCTCGATCCGCCAGCAGTCCACCAGGTCAAGGAGCTCACCAAAGACCATCAGGCCCACCTCGTCTTGTCTCAGGCCGAGGTGGGCTAAACCGATGTAGGTCAGGCGGGTGAACACTGCCCGGTCGGATTCGACTATCCGTCCGCTGCCGGGCTCACTTTTGGGGCTGGCTCGGTGAGGATGTCGCGGCGGGTGCCTCGCTGCAGTGCCTCAGCGATCGCACCCCGGTAGTCGGCGATATCGGCAGGAACCGTCAGCAGCTCCACCTCGTCCTCCGTCAACTGCGGGCGCGGGTTGTCGCGGTGGATGAGGTTGTGGATCTGCACTGACTGGTTGGCCAGTAGCGTGATCAGCCAGATCACCTCGGTCAGTGTCTGGCCGAGGTCCTCGGAGGTCTCCAACGCGGCTCCGAGCTTGTCCAGCCCGCCGTAGCGCTCGGCGATCAGCCGGGTGGCCTTGGTGGTGAGCACCAGCTCGTACTCGCTCCCACCAATCGTCACGGTCGCACTGCGCCCGGCAGCATCAATCGAGGATGTGTTTGTCATGAGCGGGCTCCTTTACTTGCCGGGGCTGGTGGCGGCGGGCTCGTAGACGGACTGGTACCAGCCGGTGATGATCTCGGCCTTGACCTTGGGGTCGCCTTCGGTGGCTTCGGCTTTCCACGGGTGGCGGCCCTTCGCGTCTGGCTTGTTGCGGCGCAGGATCGTGCCCTCGATGCTCGGGGTGGAGAACGTGATCGAGTCGGCCTTGGTGGCAAGCGTGGTGCTTGGCAGGGCGAACTTGACGCGGTAGAGCCAGAAGTACTGGAAGGTGCCGTTGGAGCGGGCGGCACGGAACCCGATCGCTACCGGTGTGCCGCCGTCTTCCGAGGACGAGATGAGCACCCCGTTGGCATCCAGGGTGGCACCGGTCAGTGCCGCTGCGGCTTCTGCTCCTAGGTCGTCCACGCCGAGGGTGAGCGTGCCGGATTTGAATTCCTTGACGATCTCGCTGGGCCCATCGTCGGCATACAAGATCGCCTCGGCGACCTCGACGGAGAGTTCCGCTGAGATCGCTTTGGCCAGTGGCTTCGGGCTGGCGTAGGTTTCCTCGCCGGTGGTGGGGTTTTCGGTGATCGTGGCGTAGTAGAGCTTGTCAAGACCAATCGTGGCCATGGGTGATTCGTCCTTTCGTTAAAACGGGTGGTGGCAGCTGATATCGAAGCTGTAGTGGTGGTAGCCCGTATCGTCCTCGAAGCCGATGTAGCGTCTGGCGGTCACCACCAGCCCCGCGTCGACGAGCGCGTGGGTGAGCGTGTCTCGCCAGGTCAGGTAGTTGCCAGTTGTGAACAGGCCGAGGCGGACTTCTTCGACTTCGACGCTCGGGGTGTTGTCGGCGAACACCTCCAGCGTGTCGCCGATCGGGGTGGCCACCAGATAGGTATCCGGTGCGGGCGAGGCGCTAAACAGGCTCACCGCGATCGGCAGATCAAGCCGGTCAGCGACCGTGGTGAGGGTTTCCAAAAGCGGGATGGTCATGGTGTGATCCCGTCGAGCTTGGCTTTAAGCACGGTTTTCATCGCCTCCATCGCGCCCCGTCTGGTCTGGGAGCGTGTCGGTGCCAGGAACGGGCGTGCGGGCTGGTTGCTCCTGCCGTGCTCAAGCACGTTGGCGATGAGCGCGTTCGACCTGCCATCGCGGCGGTTCTCGGCGAAACCGACCTTGACGTTGTGATCGCCTCGTGAGTTGACCTTCACGCTCGTGACACCCAGGGCCCCGAGGAGCTGGCCGGTTGAGCGCGACGGCGTGGTGGTCGCCTGCCCGATCGCGGCGGCGAGGTTGGCTCGCATGCGTGGTTCGACCACGTTCGCGCCAGCTGTCAGAACTTCGTCGGTTGCAGTGTCCAGCAGGCGTGAGGTGGCCTCGAGTGCGTCTATGTACTTATTGGGGAGTCGGATCTGGACGCGCGCCATGATGGGCTCCTTCCGGTTGCAGACGGTGGGCAAGGATCTCGATGTAGCCGCCGATGGGCTCGACGGTGTCGATGACGTAGCGGCCATCGGCAGCGGCGATGTGCATGACCTCCGAGACGGTGAGCCCGGGGATGGTGCGGATGCGGAACAAGACGGTGGCCTGCGTGTAGGCGGCACGGTCGACCCACGCTGAGCTGGCGTGCCTCATCTGGCGGTAGGCGCGCACCGTGACGACCACCTGCTCGCTGCTGCCCGTGAAACCCGCAGCGTCCCTTCGGGCTACGGGGGTGATGAGGTTGATGGTTTCTCGCATACTGCCAATGCCTGCCATGGGTTACACCTTCCATTCGCGCTCAAGGCGCAGCAGCGTGTTCACCGCGGCCCACATGGCTTTGGCGGCATCGGGTTTGTCGGACCAGAACCCGGCCGTGGAGCCGTCACGCGACTCGTAGAAGTGACTGGCCAGCATCACAATCGCCTGCCGGGTCGACCCTGGCATCTCGCGAGTCTCGTAATAGTCGCCGGGTAGGTGCTGGTAGGCGGTGGCATAGGAGGTGGCAGCTGCCACCAGGTTGGCGATGAGCTCGTCGTCGGCGTCGTGGGCGAGGATGAGGTTGGCTTTGACCTGGTCGATGAGCTGGTGGTTCATGGCTGCCACCTCCTATTCGTTGCGTGGGGGTTTTAGGCTCCGGTCTTCTGGGTGAGGATCTTGACGGCCTCGGGCAGGACGAGCTTGCCGTCCAGGCGCTGGGAGGCGAGGAAACCGACCTGGCCGGATGTGGCGAACAGTTCGTTCAGGCGCTTGAAGGAGCGTCCCTGCCGGTCAGCGATCCAGTAGTAGGACAGGTCACCGAACGCCACTGTCTTCGCGCCCGCCTTGATCTCGGGTGCGAACGTGGAGGTGTGCACCGGCTTGCCCAGGATCATGTCCGGGGCACCAGCGGTGAGTGCTGGCTGCCACAGGTACTGGCCCTGGTTGTCCTTGAGCTTGCGCACGGTTTTCACGGTGGCGTCGTTCATCAGCCACACTGCCCGAGCCCGATACGGTGCGCGCAAGCTGTAGTGCAGGTCGATGAGCTCATCGGCGGTGATGTCGGCGGCCTTCGCGGTGGTCACATCCGAGATACCGCCACCGGTGGCGTCGAAAATGCCGGTCGGCTTGCCCTTGCCGTCACCGACCAGGAACGCCTCCTCTTCGGCGGCACCGATGCGGCGGGCGAACTCGGCGGCGAGGTAGGCCTCGACGTCGAAGACCGAATCGCCGAGCAGTTCCTCGCTGATCTTCAAAAACGTGCCGAGCTTGAACGCCGAGAGCGTGATCTGGGAAAACGTCTCGTCGGATTCGGTGTAGGGCTTGCCCTCATCGAGCCACCCAGCACTGCCGTGGGTGGACACGACCGGGATCTTGCGATCCCCGCTGGTGGTCTGGATGACGTTGGCAAGCCCGCGCATGATGTTCTGCTCAACCAGGGACTGCACGAGGGTGTGCTCGAACTCGTCGGGCACCAGGTAGCCGCCCTCGGAATCGACCCCCTCCGACAGGGCGTTGCGCACCTCCATGGGAGAGGCGTTCAGGCGCATCGCATCCCAAAACGCCCGCTTATAGGAGGCGGTGGCGCGGCCGGTCTTCGGTTCGCTCTCCTCGCCGGTCTGGCCGGGCATCGAGGTCAGCGGCGCATTCGTGGCCCGTGCCAGATCAGCGTCCAGGCGCTGGGCGCGCTCGGCGCGAGCAATCTCGTTGGTGAGCTTGTCGATATCGGCTTCCATGCGGGCGTAGGTCTGGTCGTCCTCGGCGGAAAGGCAGCCGGTGGTGGTGCCGCGGCGCTCGTCGAGGAAGGCCTTGGCCTTCTCCCAGGTGTCGGCGCGGCGGGCGCGAAGGTCAGAAATCGTCATCGTGGACATGGGAAAGATTCTCCTTGCTGGTTAGTGGGTGTGGTTGATCAGGGCGGCGTACAGGTCCACCACTTTTCGACCCGCAGGCCGCGTGGGCTCTGGGGCTGGTGGCGGGGTGGTCGGTGGCGTGTCGGTCAGGTGTGCGACGAGACGCTGCTCGGCGGGCTTGCGGGCAAAACACACCCCGCTGGCGGCATCGCCCAGCGGGGCGGGGTTTCGTGACGTCGGCGGCCACGGTTTCTGCTTGTCCGGCTCCTCGCCGTCCTCGTCGTCTGGGTCGGGTGGGGTGCGGCTGCCGGTGAGGTAGTCGTCGGCAAAGCCCATGCTGATGGCGGCACGCGCGTCCATCCAGGTCTCTTGATCCATGAGGCGTGCGAGCTTGGCGCGGCTCATCCCGGTTTTCAGCTCGTAGGCGTTGATGATGGATTCTTTGACCGCTGCGAGCATGTCGATGGCCCGGCCCAGCTCGTCGGCGTCACCGACGGCGAGGGTGGCCGGGTTGTGGATCATGAGCATCGAGACCGGGCTCATCGCCACGACCTCACCTGCCATGGCGATCACGCTGGCGGCGCTGGCCGCGATCCCGTCAATATGGACGCGGACGTGGCCTGGGTAGTCGATGAGCATGTTGTAGATCTGGGCTGCCGCGACGACGTCTCCGCCGGGGCTGTTGATCCACACCGTCACATCACCGGAACCTGCAGCCAGCTCGGAGGCGAACAGGGCCGGGGTGATGTCGTCGTCAAACCATGACTCCTCAGCGATCACCCCGTTGATACGCAAAACCCGGCTGGTATCACTACCTGCCGGGCTATCAATGTCGGGAGCGGGTGGCTCCCAGTTCCAGAACCGTCTCACCGGCTCCTCCTTTCAACTCGTTGTTCCACCGAAGGCTGCTCTTCTCCAGGCGGTGCGTCCTGCTGCGTGCGCTGGGTGGTGGCGTAGGCCCCGGCCATGGATAGCGGCAGCATGTTGCCGTTGACCAGGTACAAGTCGCCGCCATCAGCGGCAGCGATGCGGTCGAGGTTTTCGAGGGCGCGGATGTCGTTGGCGCTCATCCACCCGTTCTGCCTGGCCACGGCGTAGCCGTTCATGCGCGAGACGTAGTCGCCGCGCAGCAGGCCCTCGAGGTTGAACTTCACGAACACGCTCGGCTTCTCACGCGGGCTAAGCAGCGTCTTGGTCAGGGCTTGTTCCCAGCGGATGACCCACGGGTCGAGGGTGTATTTCACGAACTCCAAGGACTGCTGCTCAATATTGGAGAAGCTCGATTTTTCGAGGTCGCCCACCATGTGCGGTGGGATGCGGAAGATCCGGGCGATCTCGTTGATCTGGAACTTGCGTGTCTCCAAGAACTGCGCCTGCTCCGGGGAGACGGAGATGGGCGTGTACTTCATGCCCTCTTCGAGCACCGCGACCTTGTTGGCGTTGCGGGCCCCACCAAAGGTTTGCTGCCAGGACTCGCGCACCCGAGACGGGTCTTTGATCGTGCCCGGATGCTCCAACACCCCGCCAGGGGCGGCCCCGTTGGCGAAGAACGACGCCCCGTAGTCCTCGCAGGCCTGCGCCATGCCGATCGCGTTTTTCGCCATCGCAATCGGCGAGTAACCCACCAGCCCGTCAAACCCGAGCCCTGGGATGTGCAGCACGTCAGCAGGCGACAGCCGGATGCGAGACCACTCACCGGCGGGTTCGTCACTGGTGGTCTGGTACTCGTAGTAGAGCCTGCCATTTTCATCCCTGCCCACACTCATCCGGTTGGGCATCAGCGGATACAGGCCAATGACCTCGTCGAGGCCGTTGCGGATGACCTGTGCGTAGGCGTTGCCCCACAGCAGCAGATGCGTCATGAGGGTCTCGCGGAAGACGAAGCTGGTCATCTCCGGGTTGGGCTCATCGTGCAGCAGCCGGTAGAGCGTGTGGTCGGTGGCTTTGACCTTCGACCCGTCTTTCTCGGTGCGGTAGACGTGCAGGGGCAGGCCCGCGATCGCCTCCGCCAGGATCCGCACGCACGAATAAACGGCGGTCATCTGCATCGCTGAGCGTTCGGTGACTGTGCGCCCGGAGCTGGTGGGCCCGAACAGGAAGCTGTAGCTCGAGGACAGCTGGTGGTTCGACACCTGCCGGGCATTGGTGCCGCGTAGCCAGTCGAAAAGTCCCACAGGGGCCTCCTTTTGCGTTGTCGTGAGCGTTAGAAGACGAGCAGCCCGCGCGAGTCGTACACGGATGTGCCCGTATCGCTACTGCCGCCTCGGATCGCGCGGTCAAGGGCCATGATGGTGGCGACAACCCCGTCGATCTTCTCGGTGGACTTTTGCTTGTCGGGTTTGATGTTTCCTGCCGGGTCGGTGCGTACATGGATGTTGTCGACCATCCAGGCCAGCACCGGGTGGCCCCCGTGGGCGAGGCGGCCTTCGAGTGCGAGCTTCATCAGCTCCTTGCTCGGTGGGCTCATGTCTTTAAAGCCCTGCCCGAAGGGCACGACGGTGAAACCGGCATCGTCGAGGTTTTGGCTCATTTGGACTGCGCCCCACCGGTCGAAGGCGATCTCGCGGATATCGAACCTCTCGCCGAGCTGCTCAATGAGGTGCTCGATGTGGGCGTAGTGGACCACGTTGCCTTGCGTGGTCTCAAGAAAGCCTTGGGCGTGCCACAGGTCGTAGGGCACGTGATCACGCGCCACCCGCAGCTTGAGGTTGTCCTCGGGAATCCAGAACCACGGGACGATCCGGTACTTCTCGTCCTCCCCGTAGGGCGGGAAGACGAGCACGAACGCGGTGATATCCGTCGTGGAGGCCAAGTCCAGCCCGCCGTAGCAAGGTCTGCCCTCCAGCTCGTCTAGGTCTACCGGGTCTGCGCATGCGTCCCAGATGTGCATGGGCATCCACCGCACGGACTGCTTGACCCACTGGTTAAGCCGCAGCTGGCGAAACGAGTTCTCCTCGGCGGGGTTCTGGCGAGCCGAGTTGCACGCGGCCCGCACCTTCTCCACCGGCACCGTGACGCCAAGCGAGGGGTTGGCCTTGTGCCAGACCTTTTCATCCGTCCAGTCATCATCCAGGTCTGCGCCGTAGATCACCGGGTAGAAGGTGGGGTCGTGTTTCTTGCCCGCCAGGATGTCGCGCGCTTTTTGGTGCTGCTCGTAGCAGATGCTGTGGGTGTCGGTGCCTGCGGTGGTGATGAGGAAGTACAGCGGCTGGGTGCGCGCATCACCAGAGCCCTTGGTCATCACGTCGAACAGGGCCCGGTTGGGTTGGGTGTGCAGCTCGTCAAAGACGACACCGGAGATGTTGAACCCGTGCTTGGAGTACGCCTCAGCCGAGAGCACCTGGTAGAAGCTGTTGGTCGGCTTGTAGATGATGCGCTTCTGACTGCTGAGGATTTTCACCCGCTTCGATAGGGCCGGTGATTGGCGGATCATGTCGGCGGCGACCTCGAAGACGATGCTGGCTTGCTGCCGGTCGGCCGCGCATCCGTAGACCTCGGCGGCTTGCTCCCCGTCCCCGCACGTCAGCAGCAGCGCGATCGCGGCAGCCAGCTCGGACTTGCCCTGCTTCTTGGGGATCTCCACATAGGCGGTGGTGAACTGGCGGTAGCCGTCGGGTTTGATGGTGCCGAACAGGTCGCGCACGATCTGTTCTTGCCAACCCAGCAGTGTGAAGGGTGTGCCTGCCCAGCGGCCTTTCGTGTGGCGCAGCGCCTGAATGAATGCGACAGCGAAATCCGCTTTGCGCTGGTTGTAGGTGGAGCCGTCGGCCATGAACCGGGTTGGCTGATACGTGCTCGTCATCGTGGCGGCAGCTCCTTCCTCGGGGCATAAGAAAAGCCCCAACCGTGTGGGGCGAAACGGAGAGTGTGGGGCCAGTCCTGATCCTTGGGGGTCGGGACGGTGCGAGGGGCTAGCAGTAGGTGGCGCGGAAGTTGGCGACCACCTGGTCGGTGTCGAAGCCGCCGTAGCGCCAATCGGACAGGCCGCGCTGCCTGGCCAGGGCGATGATCTGGTCGGCTTTGGTGTAGTGCCAGCCGATGCGGCTGAGCGTGTGGATGGGGATCTTCTCGGCCCCGACCTCCTCGGCGAGCTCGTCGAGGACGCTGAAGGGGATCTCGGCGGCAGTCTGGATCTCACCGTGCGGGGCGGCGTCGGCGGGGATCTCCAGGTGGTTGGTGATCAGGTTCCGGGTGGCGTCCATCGCGGGTCCTCCTTGGCCTTGGTGGGATGTGGGTTAGATCTGGGGGCTCTGTTGCAAAAATCGTGAAGCTTGAGCATGCTTGGCGGAGATTGGACGGACGGAACGATGACGGATTTCAAGTGGCGCCATTTCCAGGGTGATGTGATCCTGTGGGCGGTGCGCTGGTATTGTCGCTATCCGATCAGCTATCGCGACCTTGAGGAAATGCTGGCGGAACGCGGCATTTCGGTCGACCATACGACGATCTATCGCTGGGTCCAGTGCTACGCCCCGGAGATGGAGAAGCGGCTGCGCTGGTTCTGGCGGCGTGGCTTTGATCCGAGCTGGCGCCTGGATGAAACCTACGTCAAGGTGCGGGGCAAGTGGACCTACCTGTACCGGGCAGTCGACAAGCGGGGCGACACGATCGATTTCTACCTGTCGCCGACCCGCAGCGCCAAGGCAGCGAAGCGGTTCCTGGGCAAGGCCCTGCGAGGCCTGAAGCACTGGGAAAAGCCTGCCACGCTCAATACCGACAAAGCGCCGAGCTATGGTGCAGCGATCACCGAATTGAAGCGCGAAGGAAAGCTGGACCGGGAGACGGCCCACCGGCAGGTGAAGTATCTCAATAACGTGATCGAGGCCGATCACGGAAAGCTCAAGATACTGATCAAGCCGGTGCGCGGTTTCAAATCGATCCCCACGGCCTATGCCACGATCAAGGGATTCGAAGTCATGCGAGCCCTGCGCAAAGGACAGGCTCGCCCCTGGTGCCTGCAGCCCGGCATCAGGGGCGAGGTGCGCCTTGTGGAGAGAGCTTTTGGCATTGGGCCCTCGGCGCTGACGGAGGCCATGGGCATGCTCAACCACCATTTCGCAGCAGCCGCCTGATCGGCGCAGAGCGACAGCCTACCTCTGACTGCCGCCAATCTTTGCAACAGAGCCCATGTGATGGCGACGCACGACACCGCTCCGTGGATCGGTCGAATGCGTGTGCTGCGCAAAAACCCAGAACCACGGCCAGGAATGCCCGGCGCGCGGATACTTCCGCTCAAGGGCGTCGGGAAGCGCAACGCCGCTGCGGCCCTCGGCCTGGTCCTTCAGCCACCATGCCCGTGCACGCGACAGCTGCTCGCGCAGGCTGGGTGCCAAGCTCTCGGGTAACATCAAGGCCCGATCCTTGGAGCCCTTGCCCTCCCGCACGATGATCGTGCCGTGATCGAAATCCAGATCCTTGACCCGCAGTTGCAAACCCTCACTGATCCGCATGCCCGTTCCATACAGAAGCTGGGCGAACAAACGATGCTCGCCTTCCAGAAAACCGAGGATGCGAACCACTTCATCCGGGGTCAGCACCACCGGCAAGCGCCGCGACGGCCGAGGTCTTCCGATCTCCTGAAGCCAGGGCAGATCCGTGCACAGCACCTTGCCGTAGAAGAACAGCAAGGCCGCCAATGCCTGACGATGCGTGGAGACCGAAACCTTGCGCTCGTTCGCCAGCCAGGACAGAAATGCCTCGACTTCGCTGCTGCCCAAGGTTGCCGGGTGACGCACACCGTGGAAACGGATGAAGGCACGAACCCAGTGGACATAAGCCTGTTCGGTTCGTAAGCTATAATGCAAGTAGCGTATGCGCTCACGCAACTGGTCCAGAACCTTGACCGAACGCAGCGGTGGTAACGGCGCAGTGGCGGTTTTCATGGCTTGTTATGACTGTTTTTTTGTACAGTCTATGCCTCGGGCATCCAAGCAGCAAGCGCGTTACGCCGTGGGTCGATGTTTGATGTTATGGAGCAGCAACGATGTTACGCAGCAGGGTGACGGTGTTCGGCATTCTGAATCTCACCGAGGACTCCTTCTTCGATGAGAGCCGGCGGCTAGACCCCGCCGGCGCTGTCACCGCGGCGATCGAAATGCTGCGAGTCGGATCAGACGTCGTGGATGTCGGACCGGCCGCCAGCCATCCGGACGCGAGGCCTGTATCGCCGGCCGATGAGATCAGACGTATTGCGCCGCTCTTAGACGCCCTGTCCGATCAGATGCACCGTGTTTCAATCGACAGCTTCCAACCGGAAACCCAGCGCTATGCGCTCAAGCGCGGCGTGGGCTACCTGAACGATATCCAAGGATTTCCTGACCCTGCGCTCTATCCCGATATTGCTGAGGCGGACTGCAGGCTGGTGGTTATGCACTCAGCGCAGCGGGATGGCATCGCCACCCGCACCGGTCACCTTCGACCCGAAGACGCGCTCGACGAGATTGTGCGGTTCTTCGAGGCGCGGGTTTCCGCCTTGCGACGGAGCGGGGTCGCTGCCGACCGGCTCATCCTCGATCCGGGGATGGGATTTTTCTTGAGCCCCGCACCGGAAACATCGCTGCACGTGCTGTCGAACCTTCAAAAGCTGAAGTCGGCGTTGGGGCTTCCGCTATTGGTCTCGGTGTCGCGGAAATCCTTCTTGGGCGCCACCGTTGGCCTTCCTGTAAAGGATCTGGGTCCAGCGAGCCTTGCGGCGGAACTTCACGCGATCGGCAATGGCGCTGACTACGTCCGCACCCACGCGCCTGGAGATCTGCGAAGCGCAATCACCTTCTCGGAAACCCTCGCGAAATTTCGCAGTCGCGACGCCAGAGACCGAGGGTTAGATCATGCCTAGCATTCACCTTCCGGCCGCCCGCTAGCGGACCCTGGTCAGGTTCCGCGAAGGTGGGCGCAGACATGCTGGGCTCGTCAGGATCAAACTGCACTATGAGGCGGCGGTTCATACCGCGCCAGGGGAGCGAATGGACAGCGAGGAGCCTCCGAACGTTCGGGTCGCCTGCTCGGGTGATATCGACGAGGTTGTGCGGCTGATGCACGACGCTGCGGCGTGGATGTCCGCCAAGGGAACGCCCGCCTGGGACGTCGCGCGGATCGACCGGACATTCGCGGAGACCTTCGTCCTGAGATCCGAGCTCCTAGTCGCGAGTTGCAGCGACGGCATCGTCGGCTGTTGCACCTTGTCGGCCGAGGATCCCGAGTTCTGGCCCGACGCCCTCAAGGGGGAGGCCGCATATCTGCACAAGCTCGCGGTGCGACGGACACATGCGGGCCGGGGTGTCAGCTCCGCGCTGATCGAGGCTTGCCGCCATGCCGCGCGAACGCAGGGGTGCGCCAAGCTGCGGCTCGACTGCCACCCGAACCTGCGTGGCCTATACGAGCGGCTCGGATTCACCCACGTCGACACTTTCAATCCCGGCTGGGATCCAACCTTCATCGCAGAACGCCTAGAACTCGAAATCTAACGTCCGTTCGGGCATCGAGGTCCATGTCGGGGTGGGACGGGCCCGTGGCTTCAAGATCACTTGCAGTCCGACCGCGATGTCTTGGTTGCGCGAGAGGTTGTCGATATGGCTCTGTTGCAAAAATCGTGAAGCTTGAGCATGCTTGGCGGAGATTGGACGGACGGAACGATGACGGATTTCAAGTGGCGCCATTTCCAGGGTGATGTGATCCTGTGGGCGGTGCGCTGGTATTGTCGCTATCCGATCAGCTATCGCGACCTTGAGGAAATGCTGGCGGAACGCGGCATTTCGGTCGACCATACGACGATCTATCGCTGGGTCCAGTGCTACGCCCCGGAGATGGAGAAGCGGCTGCGCTGGTTCTGGCGGCGTGGCTTTGATCCGAGCTGGCGCCTGGATGAAACCTACGTCAAGGTGCGGGGCAAGTGGACCTACCTGTACCGGGCAGTCGACAAGCGGGGCGACACGATCGATTTCTACCTGTCGCCGACCCGCAGCGCCAAGGCAGCGAAGCGGTTCCTGGGCAAGGCCCTGCGAGGCCTGAAGCACTGGGAAAAGCCTGCCACGCTCAATACCGACAAAGCGCCGAGCTATGGTGCAGCGATCACCGAATTGAAGCGCGAAGGAAAGCTGGACCGGGAGACGGCCCACCGGCAGGTGAAGTATCTCAATAACGTGATCGAGGCCGATCACGGAAAGCTCAAGATACTGATCAAGCCGGTGCGCGGTTTCAAATCGATCCCCACGGCCTATGCCACGATCAAGGGATTCGAAGTCATGCGAGCCCTGCGCAAAGGACAGGCTCGCCCCTGGTGCCTGCAGCCCGGCATCAGGGGCGAGGTGCGCCTTGTGGAGAGAGCTTTTGGCATTGGGCCCTCGGCGCTGACGGAGGCCATGGGCATGCTCAACCACCATTTCGCAGCAGCCGCCTGATCGGCGCAGAGCGACAGCCTACCTCTGACTGCCGCCAATCTTTGCAACAGAGCCGATCTGGGTCAGGGCCCAGGCGATGGCGTGCCCGGCGTCTGCGAAAAGGTGGTCGGCCTCGGCGATGAGCTCCAGGGCGCATTCGCTGCGGCCGCGTGCGTTCGGGCCGAAGCCGTCGATCGGGGCTTCGGTGAGGCGGTAGACCTGGGCGCTGTTGCCGTAGCCGTCTTTCTTGGTCCAGGTCGCGAAGGTGGCCAGCGTGTAGTCGCCGTGTGCGAGGATCGCCCCGTAGGAGTCGACGCGCATCTGCAGGGCTTCGGTGGTGAGCTTCTCGGTGGTGTTCATGGCTGTTGTCCTTTCCTGAGGGGCTGTTCTTTTGTCATGTACATACAGCCATAGGTGCGGGCGCTTATCCAGTCGTATTTGCCCAGATCAGGCACTATTTTTTTTGGGATCTACAGCACTCGGAGACCGTGGAGAATCAAGGCTTGTGACGAGGGGAAACCCCGCTCGTGGCAGGGTTTCCGGGGGCCAGCAGGTCAGGCGTTGCGATTGATGCGTCAGTTCTCCTTCCTGCTTGCCGGGGTGCGCCAGGCGGCGTCGCCTTCCAGGCCTGCCAGCAAGATGCGGCGTGCCTGCTTGTGTTCGGGGCCGATGAAGCCCAGGGAGAGCAGGAAGCAGCGCATCGTGTACTTGTCATTGCCCGGTGCAGGCGGCGTGGATCGGATCCGGGTTGCCTCCTGGGCGCGCTGGCAGAGCTTTGCCACAAGCGGGATCACCGCCTCGCGTGCCGTCTCCGGCGTAATCGACTCACACCACGGGAACGAGACGGTCTCGTCATCGTTGAACTGCACGGGTGTGGCCGGGATGCCCAGGGCCTTGGCGATCAGTGGCCCTTTGGCCGCTAGGAGCGCTTCGAGGTTGGCGCGAGTGCGCTCACTCCACCCGGTGGTGGGCATCGTGACCGTCAACGCCACCTCGCCCGGGTCGGCGGTTTCAAAGCCCGCCTTGTGTGCGGACTCGAGCACGGCCTGCGCCTCGATACCATCTGGCAGGTAGAGGGTCCAGTCCCGATCCAGCGTGGCGTCTGCGATCTGGTAGGCAAACGAGGGCGTGCCCAGATAGGTGGCCTCGGTGCCAAGGTGATCGGCGAGAAGCTGGGCGAGCTTTTTCCTGCCCGTTTTGTGCGGGGTGAAGGCGAGGATGCTCATGCCACGACCTCCTTCTCGAACCAGGCGGCCACCATGCTGAGGAAACGCGTCGGGTCGTATTCGATCACGCGCACCACCAGCTGGTAGCCGCGAGCTCTGGCAACCCGCAGGGTTTCCTCGGGGTCGTAGACGTTGACTCCGGCTGCGATGAGCTCGCTGATTTCGATGTGTAATTCACTCATGACCAGTCCTTTTCGCTCGGTTCCCCCAGGTGTGGGGGTGCTTTCGGTCATGTACATACAGCCATACGTTTTTCCGCTTATCCAGTCGTTTTTTCCCTCATCAACGGCTCATTTTCACGCCCCTGTTTTCCCTGCATAGTGTGGGGTTTTATTCGCGGTCGCGGTCGACCTGTTTGACCAGATCCAGATACGTGTACTGAGTGTTGCCTCGCTGGCAGGTGATCCCGGCCGCGTCCCCGGTCGCCTCGGCGTAGCGGCGCAGGATCACCGAGGCGTACTTCTCGTCCAACTCCATGAGGTAGGCGATGCGGTCGGTCTGCTCGGCGGCCATCAGGGTCGAACCGCTGCCAGCGAACGTGTCGAGGATGATCGCGTTGGCCTGAGTGGAGTTGCGGATCGGATAGGCCAGCAGGTCCAGCGGCTTGGAGGTCGGGTGGTCGGAGTTCTTACGCGGCTTGGCGAAGTTCCAGATCGTAGTCTGTTTCCGGTCAGCGAACCACTTGTGCTTGGCTCCCTGCTTCCACCCGTAGAGCACTGGTTCGTGCTGCCACTGGTACGGCGAGCGTCCCAGCACGAGGGAGTCTTTGACCCAGATGCAGCAGCCGGAGAGTTTGAACCCGGCGTCGATGAACGCTTTGCGGAAGTTCAGCCCTTCGGTGTCGGCGTGGAACACATACGCCGACCCACCCTTGTCGAGAACGCCCGCCATGTTGGTAAACGCGGTGAGCAGGAACTCGTAGAACGAGTCGGCCTTCATCGCATCATTCTTGATCGTGAGCCCGTCGGACGACTCGAAGGCGACGTTGTAGGGCGGGTCGGTGAGCACCAGGTTCGCGCTCTTGCCATCCATGAGCACCGCGACATCGTCTGCGTTGGTGGCATCCCCGCAGACCAGCCGGTGCCTGCCGATAGTCCAAATGTCGCCGCGCTGGACGAACGATGCGGCCTCGAGCGCGGCGGTGAGATCGAAGCCGTCATCGGTGACCTCGTCATCGTCGAGGGAACCAATCATCGCCTGGATTTCGTCATCGTCGAAGCCGGTGAGCTCGGCATCAAAGTCAGCCGCGTCCAGGTCGGCGATGAGCAGGGCCAGCTTGGATTCATCCCAGTCGCCGCTGATCTTGTTCAGCGCGACGTTCAGGGCCTTTTCGCGGGTCTCGTCCAGCTCGACGACCACGCAGTCAACATCGGTGTGGCCCAAGTCAGCGAGTACTTTCAGGCGCTGGTGGCCGCCGACGACGTGGCCGGTGGTGTGGTTGTAGATCACCGGCTCGACGTAACCGAACTCGGTCAGCGACCGCTTGAGTTTCTCGTAGTCCGCGTCCCCGGGCTTCAGGTCCTTACGCGGGTTGTAGTCGGCGGGCTTGAGCTCACTGATGGGTAGCTGCTTGATGAGCACGGCGGGTCACCTCCGTCTTGAGCTTGTCGGCATATGGCAGTGTCCATTCCCACTCGCTCAGGCCATGGCCCATGTGCCCGCAGGTGGCAAGCTTCGCGTAGATGGGGGCTCTAAGGCCGAGGCGTTCGATCATCGCGGCCGGTCGCAGCGGGAAGATCGCCTGGGCGGCGTCGGTGAGCAGCCAGTCCGAGTGCTGACCTGTGCCGAAGGTGTCGATGTGGAACGCGACCGGGTCGGCCTTACCGATCGCATAGGAGATAGCGACGTGGCATTCTTCGGCCAGGCGCGCATCCACCACGGTTTTCGCGATCAGGCGCGCCATGTACGCACCCGTCCGGTCGACCTTGGAGGGGTCCTTACCCGAGAACGCGCCACCGCCGTGCGGGCCGAGCCCACCGTAGGTGTCGACCATGAGCTTGCGCCCGGTCAACCCGGTATCAGCGGTGGGGCCACCTGTGACGAACCGTCCCGACGGGTTGACCAACACGCGCTCAGCCGTGGCACCGGGCAGGTGCGCCTCGATAGCGGGAGCGACGACCAGCGTGCGCACCTCCCGTTCAAGAACACCTGTGTCTTTGTTCGCATCGTGCTGGATGGAGACGATCACGGTGTCGATGCCGACCGGGGTGCCCAGCTCGTCGTAGACCACACTGACCTGGGATTTGCCGTCGGGGCCGATCCCACGGATGGTGCCGTCGGTGCGGGCTGTATCGAGGCGGCGGCAGATCTCGTGGGCGAGCACGAGCGGCAGCGGCAGGCGCTGGGGCGTCTCGTTCGTGGCGTACCCGTAGACGGTGCCCTGATCGCCCGCCCCCAGGCTCGCATACGCCGACTCGTCACCCGCACGCGCCTCGATGGAGGTGGTGACGCCTGCGCCGATGTCGGCGGATTGTCGGCGCACCCACACGTAGATGAGGAACCGGTTCGGGTTGTACCCGGCCCGTCGCAGCGCCTCCCGCGTGCAGGCGCGCAGCTGCGGCCGGATGGTGGTGGTGATCTCGCCGGTGACGATGATGCGCCTGCCGGTGGCCATGACCTCAACGGCCACGCGTGCCGTCGGGTCGAGGGTGAGGATGTCATCGAGGATGTGGTCTGCGATCAGATCGCACAGCTTGTCGGGGTGGCCGATACACACAGATTCAGCACTTCGCACTACAGACACGCGGAGGGCTCCTTTCACAAAAGCGAACAACAAGAAAGCCCGCCCGGGTGCCGGGCAGGCAGGAAACGAAACAAGGGGTCGCGGGGCGTTAGGAGGAGGCTTTGAGCAGCTGCTCCATGACCTCATCGCCTGGTGTGGTGCCGGAGTAGTCGGTGGTGCAGGTGGCGCGTACGATGTCGAAGATCTCGTACCAGTACACGTTGGCCTGCTTGCCGAACGACTGCGACATGGCCACGAACGGGCTGGCGATCGCAGCTCCCGTGGTGGGGTGTTTGCCGAGCAGACCGAACTTGGAAATCGCCTGCTCACACTGGATGTAGCGGGCGAACGCCTGCGCGTACTGCTCAATGAGCCGTTTGGAGACGAACTCGGTGCAACCACGTTCATCCAGCCAGCTCCACGTCTCCCGGTAGACCAAATCCGCGCCGAGCGGTTGGCCGTCACGCTGCTCAGCCGACAGATATTCGCCGGGTTCTGGCATCGGCTCGCCTGCGAGCAGCGCACCATCGCCGATGTCGGTGCCGTCCAGGTCGAACACATCGAGCTCGGCAGGTGTCGTGAGCCGGGTGGCGGGGCGACCTGAGGCGAGCTTGTCGGAAAGCGCCTCGGGCTTCGCCCCAGCGCGCACCCTGCGTCCGCCCCTGTTGGTGCCGTCTTTGGCCATGGTCTCGCCTCCTTCCTGGGGCATCGTGCCCTGGTGTGGAGGGCGTGAAGGGGTCAATACCCCGTTTGATTCGGCGGTTTTGCGCACGGTTGGCCCCGCCCGCTGAGGAGCAGCCCAGCTGTGGAGATCCGCTCGCCCCCACCCCCTCGGCAAGCGCGCCACGTCGCCTCGTGCCGGGCGAACGGGGTCGAGGTTGGCACAGGTGAGGGTCGGCAGGGAGGCCGCGACAGGCGGGCACACAGCCCTTTTTAGTAGCTGTAGACCCGAGGGGCTTGCCGCCACCGGTCGCCATCGAGCGCGGACTGGCGCGAGTGGCACGGCTTGCACAGACTGCGCAGGTTCGACTCGTCGTGGGTGCCGCCGTGGTCGAGCGGGATCACGTGGTGGACCTCAGCCACGGGCGTGTACCGGCCACGGGCCAGGCAGTCCTCGCACAACGGGTGGGCTTCGACGTAGGCCGCGCGGATCTTTCGCCACCGGTGGTCGTAGCGTCGGTTGATCTTCGGGTCGCGCTGGTAGGTCCGGTAGCGGGTGTCCTCGGCGCGGGCGTGCTCGGGGCAGAACCGCGTCTCGGTCAGCTCGGGGCAGCCGGGCTGGGAGCACGGGCGCTTGGGTTTGAAAGGCATCCGTCTCACCACCCTTGTCGTTCATGGCAACGACCCCCCAGACGAACCGTGATGATTCGTCTGGGGGGTCGGGACCTACTTTTCAACCACTTACAGCATGCGACAGGCACACCCTGAAAGTCATCCCCTCTTTGCGACACTCATGCGCGCCAATGCTTCAGTCTCTGCCGAACAAGAGACGCGCGAAGCGGGCAAGGGCGCGCTGCTTCTTGGCGAAGGCAGTCTTGCGTTCGACGTAGAAGTGTTCGGCGACTTTGACGGCGGCGTCCTCGGCGGAGAGGTCGTCGAGGAAGAAGACCTCGAGGACCAGCCGGTCATCGTCGCTGAGGCTTTCCCAGGCCGGGTTGAACCAATCCATGTAGGCCTGCGCTTTTTGGTTGCGGGCTTTGAGCGCGTCGAGGTTGTCGAGGATCGAGCAGACTCTCGCTTCACCGGCGTGCCGGTTGTTGCCCCGTGGCAGGCCGTCGAATCGGGGTGAGCCGATTGAGGTCAGTGAGGCTTTGAGCTCGTTGGCGTACCCGTCGCCTTGCTGGAGAATGACAGCTTGGGTTGCGTAGTCCTGGAGGACGCCGATGGCGGCTTTGCGGTAGTCGAAGTAGTCCCAGATGGGGTGGTCGTTCATGAGTGTGCCTGCTTTCCCAGAGTGTCGGCGACCGCATTGATCAACGCAGCCTGTGTCATGTCTTTGTTGTCCAGCGCGGCCAGTACCGCCTCATCGAGGGTGTGGTCTGCGGCCAGGTGGGTGATCGTCACCGGCTGGTCTTGTCCCTGGCGGTAGAGCCTTGCGTTGGTCTGTTGGTAGAGCTCCAAGGACCAGGTCAGGGAGAACCAGACCAGGAGGTTGCCGCCTTGCTGGAGGTTGAGCCCGTGTCCGGCTGAGGCCGGGTGGATGAGCGCCAGCGGAATCTCGCGGGCGTTCCACGCTTTGATGTCGGTACTGGTTTTCAGCTCGCGGGCCCCAGGGAAGCGTTCGGTGATGCGCTCACGGTCGTGTTTGAACCAGTAGGCCACGAGCAGCGGCTGGCCGTTGGCCGCCTCCACGAGGTCTTCGAGCGCGTCGAGCTTGCGGTCGTGCACCACCACGGTGTTGCCGTCCTCGTCGTAGATCGCACCGGAGGCCAGCTGTAGCAGCTTGCCTGACAGTGCTGCGGCGTTCGCGGCATCGATGACCTGCCCGTCGAGGTCGAGCACCATCTCATCTCGCAACCGCTCGTAGGCTTTGAGCTCCTTCGGTTCGAGGTCGACGAGCGTCGTGGTGACCGTCAGCTCGGGCAGGCGCAGGTAGTCGGTGGTGCGCATCGACAAGGTGATGTCGCTGATCGCCTCGTAGATCTCGTCCTCGGCACCGGGTGCGGGCTTGTAGGTGAAGATCTGCTGGCCGTTTCGCCGATCGGGTACGAACCAGCGGTTGCGGTAGTGGGTGATGAACCTGCCGAGGCGCTGGCCCTCATCAAGGAGACGGAACTGCGCCCACAGGTCCATCAGCCCGTTGGCTGCTGGCGTGCCGGTCAGTCCCACGATCCGGGTGAGACGTGGCCGCACGGAGGCGAGTGCTTTGAACCGTTGCGCCCGGTGGTTCTTAAACGAGCTCAGCTCGTCGATGACGACCATGTCGAACGGCCAGGCTTTGCCGAGGTGGCGCACCAGCCAGGGCACGTTTTCGCGGTTGATGACGGTCACCATCGCCTCGGCGGCAAGCGCGTCCACCCGCTGGGTTTTCGACCCCACGGCCACGGCAATGGTGAGTCCTGCCAGGTGGTCCCATTTGGTGGCCTCGGCAGGCCAGGTATCGCGGGCGACTCGCAGGGGTGCGACGATGAGGACCCGGCGGGCCTGGAAGGAGTCCAGCAGCAGATTCCAGATGGCCGTCAAGGTGATCACCGTCTTGCCCAGACCCATCCCGAGCAGGATCGCGGCCTGCGGGTGATCTTCAACGAAGGCGGTGGCCAGTCGTTGGTAGTCATGCGGCTCGTAGCGCATCAGCCACCTCCTGGATCGCGTCAATGTTGTCGACGACGACCGCATCAACGCCGTGATCTTTGAGCTGCTGGATGCGGCGGCGTTGGATGGGGCGTGGGAGGCGTCCGGGGACTTTGAGTTCGACGAAGATGACGCGTCCGCGATGGATGCAGATGCGGTCTGGAACCCCTGCGGTACCGGGGCTGGTGAATTTCCAGCACAGGCCACCGATCGCCTCAACGGCTTTTTTCAAGTGTTGTTCGATTGCGTGCTCGTTCATGGTTCATGCCCTCTCTCGTGAGAGGCCCATGACGACCTATGACGATGCGATATGGACTTTTCCTAAGGGCTATATTTTCTGCCCTATAGCAAACTCACATATGGGTCGTCATAGGTCGTCATAAGGCCCGTCTGAATTAGTTGTCGAACTCGTTCTTCAAGGCCAAACCGTGGACGAACATGCCGTGCATCGTCCTTTTACGTGTGAAGCCGTGATGTTCGACGGTGGCGTTGAAATCGACCATGGGACGCGCCCACCCGGAGGTCGACATCGCCCACGCCCGATAGGCCTGATACAAATCCCCGGCCCGTTCCGACAGCCCAGGGTCGATGTCGCAGTTGGCATCAAGGAACTGAGCGAACCAGTTGTTCTCGTCCCGATACGCCGCCGATGCCTCCACCACGCGGGCCGGAGCCTTCAGGTGGTAGTCCTCGGCGTGGATGAGGCGCGCGCCCTCCATAATCCAGGCCAGGATCGCCCCGCCTGCCTGCGTGTAAAGGTAGTCGGCATAGTTCTTGATGTCGGATGCGCCTTCGATCTTCGCCTCGAAGGGAATGACGATGAGCCTGCGCCAGATGCCCGCATCCATCGCCCCCACCCTGGGCAGATGGTTCGTGTAGAGAATCAAGGTGTGCGACGGGGTGAAGGCAAACGGCGCCTTGTACTTCTTCTCCGCGTAGATCTGATCGGTGGAAGCCAGCTGCTTGACCACCGAGGTGGACATGCGCACGCCCTCTTCGGACTCGGCAGAGATGATGAGGCGTTTGCCTTTGGCCTCAGCCAGCTCAGGCTTGACGTTGCGCATCCCACCGATCGTGAGCACATCAGCACTCATGTTGCCTGCATACGTGCCCAAGACTCTGGCGATGGTGTTCCAGAACGTCGATTTGCCGTTGCGGCCATCCCCGTAAGCGATAACGAGGGCCTCGACGAAGACTTGCCCGATCGCAGCCAAACCGACGATGCGCTGCACGTAGGCGATGAGCTCGGCATCGCCCTGGAAGAACACCTCGAGGGCTTCCTGCCACAGGTGCGCGCCGTCGGTGCCCGGGTCGAGGCTGGTCTGCTTGGTCACCAGATCCGCCGGATCATGGTCGTGGCGCGACATGGTCCCGTGGCGCAGATCGTAGGTGCCTGATGGGGTGTTGAGCAGATACGGGTCGGCATCGAGCTGCTCAGGGGTGGTCAGCAGCATGGGGCGGGCTTCTTTCAGGCAGTTGGTGATCCCGCGTGATTCTCGGCGTTTGAGCGCGTAGGCCGCATAGGTTTTCGCGTCCTCGAACGCGGCGAACGCCTCCTGTTGGGCGGCGTTGAACATGGCCTGGGCTTTCGCCTTCGACATCGACGCCAACAACATGGCAGCCCCCGTGGCGGCGAGCTGGTCTTTGGCGTCTTCGAGCAGCTCGTGGGCCTCGGCCAGTTGGCGTTCGGTGAGCTCCTGGGCGACGGCTTGGGCAGCGGGAGCGGATTCGTACCAGACACCGTCGTAATAGACGAGCCAGTCGGTGGCCTCCGAGTAGCGCAGCGAGTCCGGGTACGCCTTGGATAGGGCGTGGGCTTGGCCGACGTCGCTGTAATCGGCGGGGCGTACCGAATCCAGGCTCGCCTCAAAATCCTCTGGTGGCACATACCCGGGCTGGTTCTCGACCGTCTTGGCGAACCGGGTGGCCGACCGCCAGATCGACTCCACCTCCGCCTCGGGCAGCGGCGGGTTGCAGCGAGCAGCCTTGCGGTCAAACAAGTCGCGTGCCTCATCGGTCGTGCCGAGGCGAATCAGCAGCCTGCCAGCAAACCTCGACAAGGTCGCATTACGCGAACCCTCCTCGATCGCCTTGGTGCCCTCATCCCACTGGGCGAACACGTCCTCATCGACCGTGTCGGCAAGCCAGGTGTCGATGGTGCGCTCACCCTCGACCACGGTGATACTCGGATTAGTGTGGCCGTAGATGAAACGGCCAGCGTCGATCGCGTTAGGGTCGAAGAACTCGAACCGGGCGGCGAGCTGCTTCTTGAGCCCCGCGTAGGCCTCAGCATCAGTTACAGGGGCTATCGGGAAGTAGACGTGGAAGCGGGGTCTTGCCGACTGGGCTCCTTTCGCCCGCTGGTGGTTGCGGGAGGTGGCGGTCATCAACGCCACACCCTCCAGCCTCTTAATCAGCGATTCCGGGGTGACCCATTCGGCCTGCTCCTCGGTGTGGGAGTTGTCGACGTCCATGACCAGGCAGTTCGAGGTCACGAAACTGCCAGCCGACCGCCTGCCACCCACGTACTCGGCAACCACATGATCCAACCTGGCGACCGCCTCCAGGTCGGCTGCCGTGGTCACGGTGTGCGGGTTCGGGTAGTGTGCGTTGTTTTGCTGGCCTGCCACCTGCGCGGTGAACATCGTCATCGCCTTCATAGGGTGACCTCCTGAAAGTCGGCGTCGAGATAGGTGATCGGCAGTTCGAGGTGGTGGGCCCATTCGATCTCGGAGCGCATCCCGGTCGAGACACGGGCCGTGTAGACCCAGATCGCCTCGCACTTGCTCAGAAGAATTCGGTTGAAAAACATCGCCAACTCGCGCTCGCTCGCGTCGGTGTCGTCCATGAATTGCGGAAACAACAGGTGCGGCGCGAGCGGGATCTTGTGCCGTGACACCGCGTGAGCACACAACGCGCGAGCCAGCTCCACGTTGTTCTCGATGTCACCGGAGTACGGGGAGCAGATGTAGACCAAGGGCCGGTAGCCGTACTCGGCGCGTTGGAGATTCTTCAGCGCCTTGTATGAGGTGGGGTCTGGGTAGCCCTCCGTGTTGTGGGGCGAGAAACCCAGGTCGGCGGTGAGAGCAGTCGTCGTCATGCCGCACCGCCGTCCTGCTCGATGACCGGCAGCAGGTCGAACTGGTTCTTCAGCAGGTCATAGACGAAGAGCCGACCCTTCTGGGTCCAGTACATATGCGTGCGGGTCTTGCCCTCGTCGTACTCGTGGGTCTTGGACTGCGTGTAGCCCTGCTCGGCGAAGCGGGCGTAGAGGAACCAGCGGCCGGACTGCTTGAACTGCACCCCAGCCTCGTGCAGCAGCGTGTTCAGCTTCTTGGCTGACAGGCCGTAGTCTTTGGCGATTTCTGTGATGCTCAGCAGCGAATCCGACTGGAGCACCACGTCGTAGTAGGAGACCTTCGGGGCGGCCTCAAGCAGGGCCTGCTCGGCTGCCAGCCGCTTGGCCCGCTCGGAGCGCAGTTGGATGATGGCGTGCTCGAGGAACTCGTCATTGTCCAAGAGCTCGTCGATGGCATAGACGCCATGGCGGCGGATCGTGGGGAGGACCTCGTCGACAACCCAGGCTTCGAAGTCCTGGGCTGCGGGGAGCTTGGAGGAGAAGATGAGCCGGTACAGGTCACCTTCGGTGATGAACCGGGCTTCTTGAGTGCGACCGAGCGCATCCGTGATGGGGTGGTGAAACGCCACCCCACGTCCATGCTGCTTGATGGCGTTAACTGGATCTTTGTACCCCAAGGCGGTGGCCACATCGCGGCCACAGAAATACACCTTGTCCTCATGCTCGACAGTTCGGATCGTTCCAAAGGCATCGTTGGTGAATACCTGAAGATCTCTCGTAGCCATGTCTGGCTCCTTCTAAGAGCCAGGATTGACGTGAATTCCAGCAAGCCACGGGTGCGGCCGCGTCGGGCTCTCACGCATACGCCCCTGAGCGCGCAAGAATCCGGACACCCGGGTCTTGCTGAAATACTCAGGCCACTCGCTCACATGAGAAGCTGGAGCGGTGATGCAGTCCGATTCTTTCTCCCAACGCTCGACTATCCGCAGTATTGCGAATGTCCTGGCAAGTACCGATTTGCCGGGCCTAAGCGGAAGCCAAATCGACGAGCTTCTCCTCGACATTGGTGCGCCACCGCGTGTTGCCGGGAGTAAGCGAGAAGGACTGTTTGGCGCGCTTACGGAAGGAATGTCCGCAGCGCAAGCAGGTCAACTCACTCGTGAGTTCATAACGACTGCGATGAGCCCGGCACGGCATACCACCGATCGTCAGCGTTGGAATGATTTGCGCCGCTTGCTCAACAAGGTGCTGGCGACCGAAGGATGGCATATCGACGATGCTGGCGAGTTGACCCAACTCGCTGAGGCGGCACGCACATTCGATGATATCGAGCGTCTTACCAGCTCTCTCGTGGAGGAACTTCAGCGGCGCGGTACCCACGAACGCCTAATGGAGTATTGCAGCCAAGAACTGATCGCAGAGTCTCTGTTCCACGCGATATCCGAGGCAGCCAAGTCGATCCCTGACCGCATCCGTATCCTTACTAGCTTGACCGACGATGGTCAGGAGTTGTTCGACGCAGCTTTGGGAACAAACAATTCTGCCCCTAAGCTCGTGATTAATAGCTTTTCCACGGAGTCGGAAAAATCAGAGCACAAGGGTTTTAAGAACCTGCTTATAGGGATCCACGGGCACTATCGCAATCCCCGCGCTCACAAAACCCGACTAGGTAGTGAGGAAGGTAAACATGACTTCCTCGATGCCTTCAGCTTGTTCTCCTATGTCCATCGTCGCCTCGATTCCGCCCAGCAATATCAGTCCTTCATGTAGAAATCACACACGTACCCGTCTGCCGCTAGCGGCAACCCCGCTGCCCAGTCAGGCGTAATGGCCATCAGTTTGCAGATCTCGTCCACGGTGGCCGTGGCGGTCTCCACCACGATCTCGTCGTGGACGTGCATGACGATCCTGTGCCCAGCGCGATCGACCTGGTGCATGCCGAAAGTGAGCAGGTCTCGGGCGACGGCTTGGACGATGTTCTCGGTGAGTTTCCCACCGTAGGTTTCCAACTGGCCCCACTTTCGACCCGTCGTGATGCCCTCGTGCGTGATGGCAGTGCCACCGAACCTGTTCTCACCCAGCTTGGGTTTGACGTAGGCCAGGCGGCGTCCGGAGGGCAGGCGGATGAACATGATCCCGGATTCCACGGTGAAGGTCAGCGCACCAACACTTGTCGGCAGGCGGGTAGAGATGGCCTCGATGGCGGCGGCGTTGATGTCGGCCCACAGCTGCACGACGTTCGGGTTGGCTGCCCGCCACGCGTCGACCAGCGGCTGGAGCTCGGACTCGGCGAGCCCCATCCGCAGCGCCCCCATGGCTTTCAGGGCACCGACGCCGCCTTGATAGCCACAGGCGAGCACTGCGATCTTGCCCTTCTGACGCAGCTCGGCGTTGGCTCCGTGCTTGTCGACGGGGACCCCGAACATGCGGCTCGCGGTCTCGCAGTACAAATCCTTCCCGTCACGGAAGGCCTCAAGCGTGGTGGCCTCGCCTGCAAGCCACGCGATGACCCGCGCCTCGATCGCGGAGAAGTCGGCCACCACGAACCGGTGCCCGTCGGCGGGGATGAACGCCGTGCGGATGAGCTGCGAGAGGGTGTCGGGAACGGAGTCGTAGAGCAGCTCGACCGCATCATAGTTTCCGGTCCTCACGAGGCTTCTGGCCTCACTGAGGTCTGGTAGGTAGTTGCGGGGCAGGTTTTGGACTTGGACGAGGCGGCCAGCGAAACGCCCGGTGCGCCCTGCCCCATAGAACTGGAGGAATCCCCGTCCGCGCCCATCACGACCTGCCACGTGCTGCATGGCCTCGTACTTCTTCACCGACGACTTCGCAAGCTCACCGCGCAGCAGGAGGACCTCACGCACCTGGCCGGTAGCGGTGTCGAGCGCGGCGGCGACTTCGTCTTTCGTCAGTGACTGCAGGGGCGTGCCGTGATCGGCAAGCCACTCCTTGAGCTGGATCGGCGAGTTCGGGTTCTCCAGTCCAGTGAGTTCCTGGGCGCGGGTCAGTGTGGCGGCGCGGTGCTGCCGGTCGCACGCCACAGCGTTGTCCACGAGCACCCGGTCGAGCCGAATGCCGGTGTCGTTGACGTTCTGGTCCAGGGCGTAGGTGTCCCACTCGGCTTCGGGCATCGGGAAACCGGCGAGCCGGTCGTGGATGGCCAACTCCACCTCGACGTCGCGCCGGTTGTAGGAGATGAACTGCTCCCACCCGTCCGGGTCGGATGCGGGTGGATTGCGCATCCCGCCCTGGTTGAAGACGCTGGGTGTGGCCGGGGTACAGAACTGGCGGATGAGTTTCTTACCTGCACTGTCTTTGCGCACCGGCAGGTCAAGGACGGTGGCGACCTGATCCAGGCTCATCGGCAGGCCGAGGTAGGCGGACCAGACCATGGTGCAGCGCCACTGCGCTGGGTCCAGAAAGTTACGACCGGCGATGAGATCTGGGTGGTGTCGGGCCAGCCAAGCAGATAAGCACACACGCTCGAAGGCAGCATTGAACGCCCACTTTGTCACGCCCGGATCAACCAGCGCCTCTGCAACCTCGGCAGGTAGCTGCTCACTCGAGGCCACATCAACGACCTTAACGGGATTGCCGTCGATGGAGTAGCCAAACAGGAGAACGTCGAAGTCTGGGTGTTCGGCATAAGGGTAGACCCCAGATTTGGTGAGGTTGACGGGCGAAAATGTTTCAAGATCAACGAAAAGCTCATGCACGGTATCGGCTCCACAATGCGGTAAGGGCCGGGAGACCACACACGTGTGGTGCGTGGTCTCCCGGCCAGGGGGTGATGGTTACTGTTCAGCAGGCGTGGGATACTGCTCGCGCTGCGCTTCGGCATCTGCCATGAGCTGGGTGACGCACTGGCGCTCTTTGCGGATCGCGCGGTTTTCAAGCCACGAGGCCAGCCATGCCCCGAGCAGGTGACCTACGATGGAACCGATCGCCCAGGCAACAATCAGAGTCGTTCCGGCCCACAGCGCTGCTGAATAACACTCGTTCATGATGTTTCTCCGTTCTCCTAGTTGAGGAAGTCATCCGACGCGGTGGTCAAGCCTCCGAAGTCGGCCTCGGCGCTGATGCGGTTGCCGCCGAGCGGTTCGCCATCTCGCAGCTTCTGGATGTTGCCCAGCCCGCAGGCGATACCCCGGTTGCCGTTCGTGTTGAACGCGTAGAAGCTGATGCTCACCCGTGCGTAGCAGCCCGAGTAGACCTCGGTTGCGTCCAGGATGGGCTGCAGGTCAGTACCCACGACCTGTGGCGGGGTGGTCGAGTTGGCGTTGACGAACATCGCGTTCGCATACGCCGCATCGTCACGATCGATGTCACCATCGCGCAGCGGGAGCTTCAAGGCGGCCTTGTTCGGTCGCTTGCCACCGAACTTGCCAATCCCGGCATCGATTGCCGCGTCAATGGCGCGTTCGATCTTGGCCAGGGTCTCGGTGTCGGACTTCGGGATGATCAGCGACACGGAGTACTTGGGCTTGCCGCCCTGGATGGACTTCGCCTCGAAAATGTTGGCGTAGGACAGGCGAACCTCGCCGGTGACCACACGGGTCGGATTCATCTGTGACATTCTTGTCTTACCTTCTTTCTTGTTCGTTACTTGATGGCAGTGAATTCATCTGTTGCTGACTGGATCACGAGAGCGGTCCTTTTATCGGAGGTGGGCACCAGCGTGGGCTTACCAGCAGGTTTGACCACAAGGCCCCCGAGGAGATCGGAAAAGCGCTTCTTGCCCAGCTGCTTCTCCAGCGCGGTGATCGTCTTGAGCTTGCGATCCCACACATCGACACCGGCCGCCTCAGCCGCCTGGGCGACAGCAGCCTCGTCGGAGTATTTGCGGATCGAGCGGCCCTCGACGAGCTTGAACCCCGGCCAGGTCTTGCCCTGGTTCACCGCCAGCGACAGCGCGTGCGCTTCCACATCGGCAGCCCAGGCCTTCAAATCCGGAAGCTGGGCCAGCACCTGTGCGATCTCGGCATCGGTGAGCTCGGCAGGTGGTGCGAACTCATGTTTGGCAAGCGCAAGGTTCGCCTCAGCACGCGTTCGGCAGGTAGGTGAGAGTTTGCAGAACCGGCACCACTCACCGGGAGCGAACTCGCCATCACCGCTGGCAGCCAGCGCGGCACGAGGCTTCACCACCTGTTCCGCCCACGCCTCCAGCTCAAACACCGGGATCGTCCACGTCGAGACGTTCGAGCGCCTGGGCTGGAAGATCGTCACCGCCACTTCGGTGATGTCGTAAAGCGACCCGAACGCATTCAACGCTCCGAGCGCATACAACATGAGCTGCGGGTTGTGCTCGGCCTCGACCATGACACCCTGGCCGTACTTCAAATCGATGATCTGAAGCGTGGGCTCAGCGATGATCACGCAGTCGCCAGTGCCGAACCCACCCGGCACCACGTGGGAGAAGTCCAGGCGCTGCTCGATGAGCACTTGCGGATCAGCACACGCCTGCCGCACATCACGCACCCGCTCCTGGACGAAGGCCACGTAGTCATCCGTCAGGGCATCCATCTGCTCGTCATGCCAGCTCGAGACAGGCTTCGTGGTCGGCGCGTCATGCAGGGCGCGGCGCAGCTTCCACTCCGCAAGCGCATGCGCGGCGGTTCCCTGCTCGGCAGCCTGCGAGGAGGACTCCGGCAGCCCGGCCTCCAGCGTTGCCGACGGCGGGCAGGCCAACCAGCGGTGCGCTCCCGAGGCGCTGAGCAGTGCGTGCTGGTCAGGCATCAGCAATCGCTTCCGCTTGCTCCAGCAGCCGCCCGAACTTGGACGGGTCAACCTCGGAGAGCTTGTTTGCGCCAGCTGCCTGGATGAGCTCACGCACCTGCGCGGTATGGCCCGCCTGTGACAGGCGCGCCAACACCGTGCGGACCTGCTCCAACGACACCGGCACAACCTCCGGAGCCGGTGCCGGGGCTGGCGGCTGGTGGGCCGCTTCGTACTCTTCGACTGCAGCTTCCAGCGCAGGCTGGGCAAGCTGGGCTGCGGCGATCGGGCGAGCCCCCGACATACACGGGTGATCCTCGAACGATTCCCACGCGGCATCTTCGATCGCAGAGGCCAGCATCGTGACCCCCTCCGCGATCCGGTTCAGCGCCGGGACGTAGCGGTTCGCTTCGGTGACGTTCACGCGGCATCACCACCGCTCCGGGTAACGCCGACGGCACGGGCCAGCGCCAGGAGGTCGTCGTCTGGGCGGATGATTTCTACTGAGCGGACCTGGTTGCCCGGCACGAGAACGGTGAGCTGCTGGGGGTTGCCGAGCAGCTTGCGGGCGATCCTGCTTCGGATGCTGACCTTGCGGGCAGAGACCGCAGCGTCAGGTTCGGGCTGGTCAGTCAACGTGACCTTGAGACGATGCTTGGACATCGTTTCCTCCTTGTGAATCAGATGAGCGTCGGTTTGTGCTGGCCTTCATGTGGGCCGGGCACTCATACGCCCCCGACGGGAGCCAGATCCGGACACTCCTGCTCGATGAATTCGCGAAGCTTCTTCAGAGCCCGCTTGACCGAGCGCCCGATGCTGTTCGCTCGCTTGGCTACATCGGCTTCGCCAGCACCGGGCAGCTCCTCACGCGCGATCTCGACGAAGGAGAGCCCTTCAAACACGTGCAGGCGGATATGTTCGGCTTGCTTGACGCTCACCTGAGACAGCAGCCAATCGACAACCAACTCGCTGTCGATCTGGTCTTCGTGAACCGAGACGTTCAGATACTGGGGTCCGTCATGGACCTCGACTTCCCAGTCGCTATACGAGAGGTCGCCACGGTTTCGAGCGTTCTCAACGGCACGAAAACTGCGGTAGGCAGCGCGCAGATATGCGACCTTCCACTCCGGCACGTACGTCGGGTCGTAGAGCAAGGCGAGCACCTCGTCGGCGCTCAGACCAAGTTTTTCGTCTCCAACGGGTGGGTCGACGAGCTCGATCCATGCATACTTTTGGACTCCTCTTTTGACCTTCGAGGGCACGTAGATTTGGGTGAACTCCTTGCCTCCGACCTTCTTGGTGCGGACGGCATAGGGCTGGTATCCGGTGTCGGGTTTCTGTGTGGTTGAAAAAGTAGGAGTTGCCACGGCTGGCTCCTTCCGCTGGATGCGGAAAGACCCACGGGAGACGCCGCTAGTCGTCTGGTGTCGGTGAAGCGGTCTGCATTGGCATGGCTATGGGCGGACATCCGGATGGATGCCCGCCCCAGCGGCTCCTGCAGATCGTTCCGACTTGGGACGAATAGAAACCTGAGCTCAGTTGTTGGCTACGGATCGGCGTGATCACGGTCGATCCGGTGGATGCGCCTCACGTTGCGTGAGGTGTCTCCATGGACTCGACCAGATCGTGCACATCCCGGTCGTGTCCTGAGCGCGAGGCCACGCCACCTGCCCCGCATAACCCACGCAAGATACGCAATCGCCAACTTCTCGTTGCAAATGCACAGCCGTGATAGACTCATACCCATCTCTCGTGAGCTATGTCCACGGTAGAAAATGGCACCTCGGCCATTTAGACGCTTTGGGACAGCCTGGGACAGTTGGGACAATCCGGTGGAGGTGATGGCGAAGTTGCTCTTCAACGATGTGATGAAGGCCGTCTACCCGCACCTGCGCGGCACCCGGAACACAGCCGACTTCATGCGCAACATGATCGAACGGCTATGCGCCGTCCCTGAGGAGCACTGGTTCACGCCCCGAGGTAGGACACCGGATCAGGACTACAAGGATGAATCCCTGCGGAAGTTCTATAGTCGCGGGATCACGAAAAAGCTGGCGCGCGCCATGCTCGCTAATCCCACCCGCGACAACTTCGTCGCTTCCCTCAACTACGTCGATGACATCGAGACGCAGTCAGTCGAGGAGGTCAAGGCGGCGCTGGCTCGCAGTATCCAGCCGTTTACCGGCGAAGATGTCGACGAATTAAATGTTGGCGACGTGTTGTTCGACTTGATCCAGCAAGCGTTGGAGTTCGTTGTCAACCCGGAATTAGAGAATGACCGTAAGCTCCAGCGAGCCACGGCGGTGTCGGATGCCGTCAAGGGCAAGCTCGGTTCTCGCCTGTTGGAGGAGTGCAAGTACACCTGCTCACGCACCGGCTGCGGCAAGCACCTCCAGCCCGTCACCGACGACGGCGCGACAGCTCCGCTCTATGCGATTGGACGAATTGAAGGCGAAGCGCGTACTTACGAGAATCTGGTCGCGCTGTGTCCGGACTGCTTCCACGCCTACACGCTCAACCACAAGAAATCCGACGCAAAAGACCTGGGGCGCAATAAGAAGGCACAAGTCGACGCAGCCCAGGCACGCAAGACACTGACCACGGTCGATATTGAACGTGGCATCAGCAAGGTCGTCGAGAAGCTCGGCAACGCCAACCCCAAAGAATTCGAGCCGCTGAACTTCGACCCAGTCGCAGTCAAGGACAAGATCGACCAGTCAGTCGACGTGTTCGTGTACGACGAAGTATTCATGCACGTCACGCGATACTTCAGGTTTATCGAGAAAGAGCTGCAGGAGCAGGCTCGGCTCAAGACGTTTGATGATGGGTTGTTGCGAGCCGAGATCAGAGCCTCGTACACGAAGCTCGCCGACAAGGGGTACGCGAAACAGCGGATCCATGAAGCCCTGACCATTCGGCTCAGTCAGATCACAAAACAGGATGCCCGCTACTGCGCTTACGTGACCTCCTACTTCGTCCAGTCCTGTGAGGTGTTCGATGCTGCTTCCTAACAAGTTGTTTGCCTACCAGGACACGGTGCTGCCCCTGCTTCCGACGATCCTAAGGCTCCTGGACACCCCGAAGACCCCGAATGAACTTGCCGTCGCCCTTGCCCCCGTCACGACGGATCCAATCCGGCTGATTGATGCGCTCGACTGTCTCTACGCCCTCGGCAAGGTCACGCTCAGTGAGGAAGGAGCACTGGAGCGATGCTGAAGCAGATCAGTTGTGACTTGTTCAAAGAAGGTGACACACCACGCCCGCCGATCCAGTTCCATCAAGGACTGAACACGATCCTCGGCGCAGTCCGAGGCGAGGCCGGGTCAATCGGCAAGTCCACGATGATGCTCATCATCGACTTCGTCTTTGGTGGCAACACCTACGTCGACAGCGATGCCGTCCGGGAACTGCCTGAGCACGCCATCAACTTCACCTTCGAATTTGACGGTGCCTCTTACAACTTCGTGCGACGCCCCCATGAACCCAAAGTTGTGGTCAACATCGATGCCGACGGCAGCGTGCTGAAAACCCTTGAGCTCAAGGAGTTCACAGACTGGTTGGCCGTCCAGTACGGCATGCAGTTGCCGGGCGCGTCGTTCCGACAGATGCTCAGCAGGTTCTTCCGAATCTACGGCAAAAACAACCACAACGAACTCAAACCACTCCAGACCCGTGGTGGTGAGGAATCCCAGAAGGATGCCATCGCGATCCTGATCTCCTTGTTCCAGTACTACAGCTCGATCGAGGACTTCAAGCAGCAACTACAGAGCGCTGAGGACATGATTGCAGCGTTCAAAGCTGCCAGACGCTACGAGTTCATCCCATCGGCAGTTGACGGGTTGACTAAGTACAAGCAGAACGTCGTCGAGATCGCCTCCCTGGAGCAGGAACGTGCGCAACTGGCCGAATCAGATGAAGCGACAGTCGATCCGAGCGAGGTCGAACACGCTAACGCACGCAACGAACTCAACCGCCAACTCGGCGACGTTCGACGCCTCATCAAAGACAGGCACGACGAGCTACACCTGCTCGATTTGAACCTACGCCACGGCGCGTACCCCACCGAGGCCGACCTCAAGAGCCTGCAAGAATTTTTCCCCGAAGCGAACCTGGCCAAGCTTGTCGAGGTCGAGAAGTTCCACACCAAGATCCAGACGATCCTCGCGGAAGAACTCGCCCAAGCCCGCGAGCGCGTCCAACGCGAGGTAACCGAGCTTCAAGAACACCACGACCGCATCCTTTCCCAGATGGATGCGATCCCCACATCCAAAGCGTTCACGCCAGAATTCCTCGACGCCTACACGACCCTGGATCGGCGGATCACCAAGCTTAAAGAGCAGAACGAAGCGTTCGACCAAAACCACAAGCTCCAGACCGCGAAACGAGAAGCCAACACGCGCTACCAAAACCAACTCGAAAGCGTGCTGGCACAAATCGAAATCGCCATAAACACGCAGATGGACGCCATCAACGACGAGGTCACCGGCGGGGAGTACAACGCGCCCCGACTGACGATCAAGGCCTTCAACTCCTACGACTTCGAAACGCCGAAGGACAAAGGCACAGGCACAAACCATCGCAGCATGATCATCTACGACCTCGCCGTGCTGCAGAACACTGTGCTCCCAGCACTGGCACACGACTCGATCGTGTTCGACTCCATGCCCCGCCCAGACCTCAGCAACCTGATCCGCGTCTACGCCGATCAAGTGGAGAAGCAAATCTTCATCGCTGTGGACAAGACCAGCGAATGCACCCCCGAAGCCCAATCCATCCTGCAAGAAACCACCGTCCTGAAACTGGACAACAACGAGAAGGCGCTCTTTGGAGAGAAGTGGAGCCGGAAGGAACGTCCATGAAGATCCAATACAACAAGCTCTGGAAACTCCTCATCGACAAGAACATGAACAAAGTCCAGCTCCGAGACAAGGCGCGCATCAGCAGCAACTCACTAGCCAAACTCGGCAAGAACGAACCAGTACACATGGACGTCCTCATGAAGATAGCGACCGCCCTCGACTGCAGAGTTGAAGACCTTTTCGAGACCCAAACTGACTCAGAGAGATGATACCAATGCTGCCAGAAACTAGGACCAGTTGGACCACGCTTCGACGTAAGGGCTTGATGGAAATGATCGGTCTCCGAATACTGCTCCCGAGTCTAACCGCAAGTCCGCGTGCAAGGAGGCAAGATGTATCTTTCCGCTAAGACGATCAGCGCGGCACTCGATCAGCTCCAAGGGACAGCTTCCCACCTGCTCAAAATCTGGCTTGTATTAAAGCACATGGGTTTGAGCCGAGACACGTCCATATTGATCGATACGCAGAATTCAACTCCCACCCTGCAGAGGCTGTTCTCCTGCGGCAGTCCTGAGGGAAAACTTTTTGTTCCCTTTGCGCACACCGTCCGTTACGCCTTCATGAAAGGCGACGCTTCGCGTTCAATTATTCAAACCACTATTCAGCGATGGAAAACATCGGATTCAGTAGTTTCTGGATCTCCCACTGCATACCTTGATTTCTCCGATGAGGGAAACAAGATTCGAGTATCCCTCGGAAGGATCTACCCCCAAGGTCTGGGACACGGTGGAGACGGGTTCGCCCTAGAAGAGGACGCACGAGTCGCTATCCCTATTGAAGCAATGGCGGTTTGGCTCTTCCGTCAAGATGAGTTGGACCAGTATTTTGGCGATAGTGACCCTAACAAGCTCTCGCAGCAACTCGTCGAAGCCCTCATACGCGAGCTGAACCTTGAGCCCGGCGAGATCGAGGCAGTTTTTGTAAACAAGCCAATCGATATCGAGACCAGCGACGCTCCGCTTAGCGATGCGGAGTTGTTGGCAATCTGCAATTCGGCATTTGAGGCCAAGTTGGAAGTCGAAATCCGCAAAGAAGATCGGCTTGAGTACACAAATAGGATTCAGTCAGTGACAACAATCGATTCAGCACCAGCATGGACCAGGATTTCCCCAAGTGAACAGCTAGCCTCGCTAGTCAAAGCGGGAGAGCGCGCAATTCTTCTGTTTGGACCGCCCCGAACCGGGAAAACCCGTGCCATCGATAAACTTATTCCGCGTAATTCTGAGGATCGTGAGACTATTCAGCTCCATGAGGGGTGGGGTTATGAGAACCTGATCCTAGGACTCGCGCCCGGTGAGAAACCGGGAGAATTCGAATGGACTGAAGGTCCACTCCTTCGCGCGCTTCGAAACGGCAAGAGGCATATCGTTCTAGAAGAGATCAACCGCACTCGAATTAGCCAGGCCTTGGGCGAGTTATTCTCTCTTATCGAGCCAGCGTACCGGGGCGAGACCAACGGCATCACGCTTCCGAATGGTGCGCAAATCTTTATCGATCCAGAAGTGGTTTTCTACTTCACTATGAATAACGTCGACACGAACACGGAGGATGTTGACGACGCACTCATGGGACGTATGGCAAGTGTCTACTTTGGTCCACGCGTTGAAGACCTTGACGCGATACTTAGGCACAGAGCTATTCCTTCAGATACAGCCGCAGCCATTAAGACTGTCTTCACTGCTATTCAAGACAAGTATCCGCTGGGTCATGGCTACTTCGCCGGGCTTCAGCCGAGTGATGACTTCCGGATGTACTACATGTGGAGAATCCGACCGGTCTTGATGAATCATTTCTCTGCCTATGAGCCTGAAGTGGTAGCGCAAATCGACAACCGCGTAGATGAACTCTTCACAGGAACAGCGTGATGCAGACTTGGCATGCCGTCGAGAACGAGATTTCGGCGTTACCCGGCCTAACCCCAGCTGATGTCCCCACTGGCTTGCCAGACAACATTCGCGTTCTCCTTCAAGGTGGAGTTCTGCAGATTCTGGCGTCAAATGTTGCCGGGAATATCCCGCTTCTTAATGGAAATAAGCTTGTCATTTCTCCGAAGCATGCATCGCTCAATCCAGTTTCGATGCTGCTGTATCTTCACGATTCTCAGTCGGCTCGACAGGTGAACGATGCTCCGTTCGGATACTCAAGCGGGTCGCACGATTTCGGCTTGAGTTCGTTGGCAGAGATGTTGTCCCGGGAGCTCTTATCCTTTGCAGCAAAACCAAAGTTATTTCGCCGCAAGCCTACGCTTGAGGCCACGTCATCTGCCGTTGGACAGATAAACTGGCCTGTGACAAACCTCCGAGCGCGGCGAGGAGATGCCGCTCCAATCGTAACGAGACGACACAGGCCGACATTTGATATCCCCGAGAACAGAATTATCAAGTCGGCTGCCAAACGAGTATTGGGACTCTTGTCTAGTGACGCTCCTGGGGCGCGTGTAACTCACGATTGGGCAAACTGGCAGGCATCTACCTTTGCTGGTTATGACGATATCCGCAAGGTCAGCCAGATGATGCGAACGAAGAATGTTGGCGGTTCGCATTCCTACTACAGCAATGCGCTCGGTCTCAGCCTCGTCATCCTCCAAGCATCCGGAATTGACCACGGTGAAAGCTGGGAGTCTGACGGATACTTGTTCAATATGCCTGGACTTTACGAAGACTTTGTGCGAACAAGTCTTATGAGAGCTGCAGAGCCCACTGCTCTAAGCGTTCAAAAGGGTTTTGCCTCCAGTAGCTTTCTGCTTACGAATGGCGAAATCGAGCTAATTCCAGACCTGACTATCTATCGCGGCGGATCTATAGAAGCTGTCCTCGACGTAAAGTATAAGGTACCCGATGCGAAGGATCTGTATCAGATCTATACATACATGCAGTTTGCGCGTCTCAACGAGGCTTATATCATCTCACCTTCCGTTCGAACTGGAGACGTGGTCGAGACGTTCGACGGTCACCGAATCAAATGTCTTGGTTTGGATAGCAGTTCTGCGATAGACGTCGACGCACTTGCTTCGAGGGTTATCGAAGCTCTGCGGTAAAGAGGGGTTGCTGCACGGTGGTTGAAGCCAACACTCGCTCAGCAGTGGCAAGATATTCTGCGCTTACATCAAAACCGATATAGCTCCTCTCGAGCTTCTTCGCTGCAACGGCGGTAGTTCCAGCACCCATGAATGGATCAAGAACCACATCACCAGGGTCCGTTGAGATCGCGATGCAGCGCCCAGGAAGCTGAACCGGGAACTGAGCCCCATGCCCATCTCGGCCAGAAGAGGTTGGCAAGTACCAGAAGTCACTAAGCTTGTCCGACTCAAGCAGCTGTCGCCCACCAAGGTCTGAAGGTAGCTCCAAGTATGCGGACTTGTTGAACTTGGGGGTTCGTTCCCGAGTGAGATGCAGAATGTACTCAACATTTCTGCTGACTCGCGACTGCTGGGGTTCAGGAGTTGTGGCCTGCTTGCACCACGAGATCGTGCTCTTTACGTAGTAGCCGATTTGGGCAGCACGCTGAGCAATCCGTTGCGGGATCAAACACTGCTCACCATCTTTCAGATACGAGTGTCCGGCGGAATACCGCAAGTACTCGTGATCTTTCCACGATCGTCCATCCTTGCCTTGCATCGCATGCAGTGTCTCAACTGCACTACCACGGATTTGAGTGCGAGTGTTGTACGAATCCATGATGTTCCACCACACGGAGCCATCTGCAGCAATTTTCGGAAGCAATGCATGCAAGACCTCGACCGAATGGCGAATAAACCCTTCAGGTGTCTGCTCGAGACCAAACGAGCAGTACTCGCCATCCGCCCAAAGGCGCTCACCAGGCTCGTCATAGACCCGCATAGCCCAGTACGGCGTTGAGGTGACAACAGTATTCACCGAACCATCTTTCAGTCTTCCAATCAGCTGGAGAGCGTCTCCGACAACGAAGGAGTCCTTTTGAATGACCTCTTGACTCTCGGCAACGAGCACGGCTCCGGTGACGGCTCGACGGAGATATTCAAGAACTTTGCTGCGAGGAACGAACGTCTCGGAGAATGCATCTTGATCTAGAAGTTGCCGAACGTCGGCCTCGGACAAGATTGACTTCCTGCCAAGGACACGCCTAATGAAGCTGTGAGCCATGCCCACAACGGGGGCAACAAGCTCAATGGGGAACACTAAGTCGGTAGTACTGCTGTCGGGGGAGGCGACCGCCGTTTGAGGCTTGATGGTATATGCCTGCTTCATCTCACTCATTACGCCCGTCGCCGGTTCCTTCCTCATAACAGTCTTCAAAAGCCAGAATGTCGTTGGGTGAACAATCCAACGCTTTACAAATCCGCCCAAGTGTCGCGGTGGTAACCGTCTGATTTCGACCCAGCTTCGTGATGGTTGATGAGCTCAGACCGGCAAGGTCTCTGAGCTCGCCCTTCCGAATTCCTCTGTCGATAAGCAACTTCCAGAGGTTTCTATAGTCCTCGCGAGGCGCGTTCGATGTGTCAACCATGAGACCAGAATACCATATCGCATGATTATTCGTGCGATACAGTCAGCTTTGATCAAGGTGTACATTTGGGCATCGCATGACGCCCTACCGATATTTTTTACACCCTCGGGTGCTGCGGTGACTCGGAAGCCCGGATCAGATCTGCCCGAAGACCCTCAGCGGTCACTTTGCGTCCTTTCAAAACGCGAGAAACCCCTCGAGCTGCGTCTCTGCGTAGGCACAACGTCTAGCTCAAGGGCCCCAACTAGCTAAAAGCTTTGTAGTTGACTAGGAGTGCAGATGGTCGTCGGACCACCTGCAAGAACGAATAGCAAGCGGTATCGCCTACAGGTAGAGGTGCTACCCACATCATTTGTCAAGACCCCGCGTCTATTCTTGCGCGCGAAATCCCGACTGGTTCACCTCTCTCCGGACGCCAGCCGGGTAGCGACGTGCCAGATACTCAGCGGTTCAGCAGGCTAATCTCCAAACGTCCGCGGCAGCCGGAAATCCCAGTTCATAGCCGGTATCGAAGCTGTTCGATGGCCTGCTCCGCACTGGGGTCTTGTATCCAACGTGACCAGTTGTGCGATCCGTGTTGCGGCAGCGGTGGCATGTTTGTACAGTCGGCAAAGTTCGTTGATGCTCACGGTGGCAATCGAAACCAACTATCGATCTATGGGCAAGAATTTACTAACACGACGTGGAAGCTAGCGAAAATGAACCTCGCGCTGCGGGGTATTGATGCTGATTTAGGTGCTAAATCTGCAAATTCGTTTACCGAGGATCTTCATCCGGATCTACGGGCGGATTACATCATCGCGAACCCGCCCTTCAATATCTCCGATTACTGGGATGAATCCCTCGCTGATGATCCTCGTTGGGTGTATGCAACTCCACGAGCCGGTAATGCTAACTACGCTTGGATCCAGCACTTCCTTTATCATTTGGCCCCGAAGGGGACGGCTGGCTTTGTCATGGCGAATGGTGCTTTATCGTCGTCAGATGGCACCGACCCCGATATTCGAAAGAAGCTTGTGGAAGCCGATCTGGTGGACTGCATTGTCGCTTTGCCGGACAAGCTTTTCCTTAATACGGGTATCCCAGCATCTTTGTGGTTTCTATCGAAGAATCGGCATGGCAACGGGCATCGGGCACGCAGCGGTGAAGTGCTCTTTATTGATGCTCGCCAGCTTGGCCGCATGGTGACCCGCGCCCGCCGTGAACTCACAGAAGACGATATAGCCAAGATCGCAGGCACATATAACATGTGGCGTTCAGTATCGAATTTCGAAAAATACAGCGACGAACCAGGATTCTGCAAAACAGCTTCAACGAACGAAATCGCAGAGAACAATTACGTTCTTACACCAGGCCGCTACGTCGACATTGCTGTAGCAGAGACGGACGGTGAGCCCATCGATGAGAAAATTGAGCGTCTCACGAATGAGCTGTTTGCTCAGTTTGAAGCGGGTAGAGCGTTGGAAAAAGAGATCAAAAATCGCCTGGAGGGAATATTTGAATGACTGAAATGTTCCTATCTGATTTTATCAATTTCAATCCTACGGTTAGGCTTTCAAAAGGTACCGTCGCCTCTTTTGTGCCGATGGGGTCGGTGATTCCATGGCATCGAGATGTCGTCGCTGCGGAATCGAAACCGTACACCGGTGGAACAAAGTTTCTCGATGGTGACGTTTTGTTAGCGCGTATCACTCCATCTCTGGAAAATGGCAAAACATCGATTTATCGTGCAGCGGAATCTGCCCGAAGTGAGCCTGCATTTGGATCGACTGAATTCATTGTAGCTAGAGGAATTGAAGGCGTCTCTGATACTGAATACATCTATTATCTCTTGCGCACTGACCAGATTCGATCAGTTGCGATTGCCAGCATGACTGGTAGTTCGGGGAGGCAACGCGTACAACTCGATAGGCTGGAATCCACGCTTTGGGATCTACCTGACCTCGCCGAACAACAACAAATCGCCGCGACTTTGGGTGCGCTCGACGACAAAATCGAGTCAAATCATCGAGCTGCGAAAAAGTTAAACCAACTTGCAGATGCAATTGCAGACAAAATGCTAGCGAGTGAGCCAACTAGGAGTGTTCCTCTTTCAGTTCTCGCCCATTTCAATACGAGAAGTTTACGGAAAGGGCAGTTCGACAAGATTGAGTACGTCGATATCAAGCAAACTGCGCACGGTTTCGTAAAAGGCACCACCATTTTTGACTTACCAGATGCGCCTAGCAGAGCTCGGCGGCTCGTTCAAGATGGCGATGTTATTTATTCAACTGTTCGACCCAATAGACACGTTTTTGCTCCGCTCTACAATCCGCCGAAGAATCTTGTTGTCTCAACTGGATTCGCAGTAGCAAGCCCAACTGCTCTCACTGGAAGCTCATTCCTCACATACGTTTTTAGTGATTCAACATTTGCCAAGTATCTCGCTTCAGCAGCTGGTGGAAGCGCCTACCCAGCTGTCGATGTTGGCGTCATTGAGGGCTACGAAGCCGAGATTCCTCAGAATGTTTCGGCTTTAAGAGAATACGAAGAATCAACTATTGCGATGCGTCGATATGCCTATGAATTCAGAGAAGAGAGCCGAAGGCTAGCTTCTCTTCGTGACGTACTTCTTCCCGAGTTGATGTCAGGTCGGATTCGCGTATCGGAGATGCAAGATGTTGTTTCAGATGTAATCGCCCCGGATGTGTCACACGTTGCAATGGAGACCCCCTCTAGAGAGAGGGAATGATGAGCGACTTAGATGAAACGAAGAAATTGATCGAATACTCTTCCGCGCAGTTAATTATCTTCACCGCAGATAGATCCACAGGCATCGAAGTGCGCTACTAAGACGTCACAATCTGGCTCAGCCAAAAACTCATGGCACAGTTATTTAGTGTTAATGCGCGAACTGTCAACGAACATCTCGCCAATATTTTCTCAAGTGGAGAATGAAAGCCTGAAGCAATTATCCGGGATTTCCGGATAGTCCGATCCGAGGGCTCGCGCACAGTCACCCGCACAGTGAAACATCACAACCTGGATGCCATTATTTCCGTGGGATACCGGGTCAATTCGGTGCGCACCACCCAGTTTCGTCAATGGGCCACTGGAGCGCTATGAGACTTCACGCTACGCGGCTACGTGATTGACCAACACCGTGCAAAACAAAGTCTACTTTGCGGTGCACGGGCGTACTGCCGCCGAACTAATCAAACATCGTGCTTCTGCTGACAAGCCTCATGTGGGGATCACCTCATGGAAAAATAGTCCGGACTGAAGAATACTGCGCTCAGACGTGACAGTCGGCAAAAACTACCTGACACAGAACGAGCTAGAAGACCTCGGAAGACTAGTCGCGGCGTACCTGAACCTCGCGGAATTACGCGCGAAACGGGACATCCCCACAACAATGGAGGAATGGACGCAATTCCTTGACCAAGTACTAACGTTAGATGCCCGGGAACTACTCACCAATGCCGGAATAATTTCGAAACAAATGGCCGATAGATTCGCACTCGAAGAATACGAAAAGTTCCGCGTAACACAAGATGCCCACTACGTGTCCGACTTTGACGCATTTGTTGAAGCCGGTCAGAAAACCATTAAACGTGGTCACGGCTAACTTCAAAACTAGTGCAACCACCCCTAGAATCCACCACCTACGAAGTTGCGCGAAAGGCGGAGCTTTACGACTACAATGAAAGAATAAACGTCAGGTTTGACGCATTCATCTTCGTTAGTGAACACGCTGTAGAGGGGCAAGAAAATGAATCGCTTCGACGAATCCGTGGTAGAACAGGCAGCGTTGCAGTGGCTTGGTGAAAGCGGATACCACACTGGATACGGTCCGGATGGAAGTGACGTAACAGAAGCGCGTCAGAATTTATCCGATGCCATACTGTGGAATCTAGTAGAAGAAGCACTCGAGAAGCTAAACACTAAAGAGTCAGCACAGACGATACGCGAAGCCTTGAAGCGGGTACAGCGCGCTGAATCACAAGATGTTGTACTGGAAAACCAGAGGTTGCACAACTTCATGGTCAAAGGTGTCCCAGTCGAGACAAAAACGAGTGACGGTCAACCCAAGACTGTTCTGCTTCGCCTCATTGATTTTGATAACCCCCAGAACAATGACTGGAGGGCCCTTAACCAGTTCACCATCATTGAAAACGGGCACAACCGTCGCCCTGACGTCTTAGTTTTCTTAAACGGATTACCCGTTGGTTTACTGGAATTAAAGAACCCAGCCAATGAACATGCCACAATGCGGCAAGCGTGGAATCAGATCCAGACGTACCGCTCGCAAATCCCAACAGTGTTCGTTCCAAACGTCGTGACGGTAATTTCGGATGGAACAGCTGCTGCAATGAGCTCTTTCACAGGGGGATTCGAGCATTACGCGCCTTGGAAAACCATTGAAGGGCGTGAGGTAATCACTGACCGCCCAGCTCTGGAAGTACTATTAAAAGGTGTGTTTGCGCCAGAGCGCTTCCTAGATATTCTAAGAAACTTCGTTGTTTACTCCGATGAGCCCGTAATGGATAAGGCTTCTGGGCAGCGTCGACGCGCATTGATCAAACGAGTAGCGAAGTATCACCAATATTGGGCGGTCAATGCCGCAGTTGAATCAACGGTTCGCGCAGCATCCCCCGATGGGGATAGACGCGGCGGGGTAGTGTGGCACACTCAGGGCTCTGGTAAGAGTTTCGAAATGGTATTTTATGCCGCTAAGCTCATGCAAGACCCGCGAATGCACAACCCAACCCTCGTGTTCATCACTGATCGCAATGATCTTGACGACCAACTCTTCGGTGAGGTATTTGCTCCGGCTAAAATTCTGCCTGAAACACCAGTACAGGCAGAAGGCAGAGACGACCTGCGATCACTACTCACCCGCGTTTCAGGCGGCATTATTTTCACCACCTTGCATAAGTTCGCTCCAGGTGAGGACGGCGACACCAACCCTGTACTGACAGACCGGAGAAACGTAGTTGTCGTCGCCGATGAAGCTCACCGGTCGCAATACGGTTTTGACCAAACCCTAGATTCAAAAGGTCGCCTTAAAGCTGGTTTGGCCAAACACATGCGCGACGCGCTCCCCAACGCTACATTCCTCGGGTTTACGGGTACCCCAATCGAATCAAACGACCGGTCGACCAGAGCAGTATTCGGGGATTACATCGACGTGTATGACCTAACGCGAGCGGTTGAAGACGGAGCGACAGTCAAGATTTATTATGAATCGCGGCTCGCAAAAATCAATCTATCCGACGAATCGCTTGAAGAAGTTGATGACTTAATCGCGGATGCCAGTGAAGGTTACTCTGAAGACTCTTCGGAACGAGCAAAGACCAAGTGGTCACAACTTGAAGCGCTTGTAGGAGCCGACTCTCGCCTAGACGCAATCGCTAACGACATTGTTACCCACTGGGAAGAACGTCGCGCAACGATGCGTGGTAAAGCCATGATCGTGACAATGAGCCGCAGGATCGCAGTTGAACTATACGAGAAGATCGTTAAGTTACGTCCCGGTTGGCACAGCGACGACTTAGATAAAGGTAAGATCAAGGTCGTCATGACGGGGTCGGCTGCCGATCCCAGTAACTTCCAACCCCATATTCATTCGAAAGATGAACGTCGCTACCTAAAACTGCGAGCAAAAAACCCTGACGATGAACTTGAAATTGTGATTGTGCGGGACATGTGGCTTACCGGTTTCGACGCACCCTCGATGCATACAATGTACGTGGATAAACCAATGCAAGGTGCGGGCCTAATGCAAGCCATTGCAAGGGTAAACCGTAGGTTTAAGGATAAGCCGGGTGGCTTAATAGTAGACTACATTGGCCTGTTTACCTCATTACAAGAAGCCCTCAGTGTTTACTCACCGTCAGACCGTGATCAGGCTGGTGTGCCAATTGATGAGCTAATCAATGTGATGCTAGAGAAATACGATATTGTCAAAGGAATACTTCACCGCGTCAACTACGACTCATCGTCGACACTTCCCGCGGCGCAACGCCTAGAACAATACGCAACTGTTTTAGACTTCGTACTTTCGGACGAGGAAATTACTAAACGATACAATGACCAGGTCCTTGCCCTAACGAAGGCACATGCTTTAGTGGCTTCACGCCCGGAAGCTGAGGCAATTAGTGACGACGTTCGCCTGTTCACAGACGTGCGGTCTGCGGCACTGAAAATCCTCAATCCTGATGCCGGTCAATCAAGGCAAGGTGGGAACGGGAATATCGATTCAGTATTAGAACAGCTTGTGAATGAATCTGTCACTGCAGACGAAGTTGTTGACGTATATAAGTTCTCTGGAATGGAAAGCCCTGAACTCTCCTTGCTCTCCGATGACTTCTTGGACTCTATAGGTGAGAGTGGAAAGCCGAACCTGCAACTAGGTCTGTTGCGTAGACTTCTTAACGACCAGATCCACACCCTTCAACGCACGAACCTTGTTCAATCACGTAAGTTCTCGGAAATGCTTACCAGCGCGGTAAACCGGTACACGAATCGTTCACTGACCACGGCAGAAATCATTGCTGAATTAGTCGCAATGGCTAAAGATATGCGCGAAAGTCAGAAACGTGCGGATGAACTCGGTCTTACCAAACAGGAAGTTGCCCTTTACGATGCCGTAATTCAAAACGATTCGGCGATCATGGAGATGGGCGACGAAACACTCAAAGCAATAGCGCGTGAACTTGTGCAAACGATTCGGCGTTCGGCAACCATAGATTGGGAGCGCAAAGAAACTGTTCGCGCTAGAATGCGCTCGCGCATCAAGCGGTTGCTAGCTAAATACAAGTATCCGCCGGATAAACAGGATGAAGCTGTGAAGCTCATTATTGAACAGGCTGAACATCTCGCCAGTGAAGACAGTTTAGATAACTGAATATGAGCAGGCGTTCACGTTAGAAACTACACGAATCCACCGGTCACTACTAGGTGCTATAAGCATCGTGTAGCAGCCGGTGGGTTCGTGTATGCGTTGGGAGATGTCAGCTACAAAACCGGCGCAGATATAGCCAGTTCAGTCAGTCAATCGCCGAGGGGCTCTGCTTGTCTGCGACCTCGCTCGTAGCTGTGTCCTTGTGGTTTGCGGCCTCTGCTTTTTCAACCAATGCAGCTGCAGGCTTACTTATCACTGCCGCACCTACCAGCAGGGCAATCCCGAATGCGCACACCCACAACAGGGCGGTTGTTGATTCGTTCATTACAGGTTCGTTAGCGAATAAGATTGCGCGGACACCCTCACCAGCAAAACGTGGGGGGATCCACGGGTAAATCCAATCGCGCCAAAACCCAGGTAAAAACGGGCGCGGCAACGTCAACGTCGACATACCCAGCACCATGCACAATATCGGAACCGCCAAACCCCGTTTACCAAACAAGCCCATACCACCCACAGTCAGGCACACGAAAGCGAACGACACCACCGCCAAGAACACTGCCAACTTAGTGAACGGCAAACTAATCCCCGTCACCCACTGCGCCAACCACACAGCGCCAAACGCCGCAATCAACGCGCCGACAGCACCGACGCACAGCTGTGCAAACGCCCTCAAGAACCTAGACGACATCCGCCACGCCTTCAAACTAATCGTCCGCCACGCCGCGAAACCAGCCGCAATAGAAGCAATAAACGTGAGCAAAAACAGCATTACTGGGGCGATCATCGCTTTGAAACCCCACTCGGTCGGAACCTCATTCACATACTTAATATCAAGCGAAATCGGGGGCGCACCGGCACCAGCCTGCTGCGCAAGCTTTTGCTTAATCGCAGTGAACGCACCCGTCAAACTCTGCGCAGCAAGCGGATTCCGACCCTGATTAATCGTCACCGTCACCGCCGGGATCTGCACCGCCTTCGGCTGCTGCCCAGCATCCGTTTGCGCCCTCAAAACCTGGGTAGAAAGATCCTTCGGAATCCGAACCTCCGCGTAGTACCCGCTGTAATCGGCCAGGTAACTATTCTTTGGCTCGCGCAAACCAGTTTCGTGAAACTCCACCAGATCCTGATCGGCATCCAACAGGGACTGCGCGATTTTCTCACCCACACCCACGCTCTGCCCATTTGGCGCCGCCACCTTCTGATCCGCATTCACCAGCGCCACCGGCAGATTATGAGGATTCATACCCAACAACGGGCCCACAACCAACGCCGCAACCAACAGCCCCAACACGGGCGCCACCAACGCCAACAACCAGCCCAACTCCGCCGGTTTACTAGCCCGCTGCCCAACTGGCTTCTTCTTGCCTAGAAAAGACCTGGTGCTCACGATCTTTCACCTTTCAATAATGCAACTGAATGTACAATTAAGTGTACTTAAACGCTACCCATCCTTAATACAATGATTCGCAGATTTTTGTCGGAATAACTCACGGGCAGACAACAAACGTGCGCGAATCCCACTGCAATCAACACCCACGACTAAGCAACACACACAACTAAATAACACCTGTTGCTAAGCAACACTGCAATAGCGGTTCCACAGCTATTTGATGGCTAGTTTTGGATAGTAGTTTGAGGGAATTTGAGGGAGGAAAGATGGCTCGGCCACGGCAAACTAAAGACCACGTACCCGCAAACGAAAGGATCGTGGACGCGTACTGGCGTTGGGCGCAACAAGTGCCATTCTCACAAATAACGGTGGCGCAACTACTGGTTCGTGCGCACTGCAACCGCACCACGTTCTACTACCACTTCAAGAACCTGCTGGACGTGCGCCGCGAAGCCGAGCAGAAGTATATTCAACGCAAATTCCAGCGTGTCCTCGCCGCGTTCGCAGAAATCGAACAAGGCATCAGTGTTGCCAAATCAATCCCCAAAGACCACCAAGACGTACTGCGTTACGTAGCGTTGCAACTACCGTCGGACGAAAAAGGAGTGCTCCGACAACTCCTGGAACAAAACGTGCAAAGTGTTTTCCAGCGCCTGCTAATCGACCTACCCAGCGCAGACAACAGTCGAACAAACCAAAACGGGGCCACACGTAGCCCGAACGCGGGCGAGCCGGGCCGCACGCATGGTGGCACCGCAAGCGACCCCGAGAACGTCAAAGATGGCGCCGAAACCCCCAAAGGGAATGCTGAACAGCAACAGATCATTGACGTGGCGCAAACCTTCATAGTCGCGGGAATGGCCGGTTTCTACAGCTCCCTTGGTGGCTTAAAGATGGATGAGGTATTTGAACGCATCGAAATACTAGCCCCCATGATGGGGGCTAGTCTCGAAACCATCAAACAACTACTCACCGATCGGCAATAATGCCAAGCGGCTATGACGCCGCGCAAACGAATGCGCTGAAGACGCCGCGTAACAGATTCGCCAACTAATCGAGTTCGGCGGCACCTTCCGAATCTTCTAGTGTCTCAGGCGAATTAGGATCCGCGGCAGCAGCGGAACCCAGATCGGTATCGGCACCGGTTTCAACTTCAGAAATAGGCTTCACCCTCAGGGACCGGAACCGGTTTAACGCAGCCGCGATATCCACGCGGCGGGGACGAACAAAGAACGCGGGTTTATCCCCACCACCGAGGGCATCTAAACCGTGGTTATCCACCACTTCCTCAAGCGAATCCAACGCCTGCGCCAACGTAGTGCGCCCATCAAACCCAGTGGCCCGATTCGGGTCCGTCAGCGACCGGATCGCCCACGCAATCGCGTTCGTCTGCCCCGAATCCACAATCTGCTCCACGTCACCAAGCAAAATATCCTGCCGGTCAAGCGAAATCTGATCCAAACCACGCGAACGCGTCTTCGCTTTACCACCCTGCGGTTTACCCGGCTGCGGAACCCGCGCCGCCACCGGCTGCCACGCCGGCACATCATTACGCGCCCGCGGCATACTCGCCACCACCTGGCGCGCCTGCTCCGTCACGTCTTTACACTCGTAGTGATCCATCATCAACACGGTATCGGCCACATCCAGGTAGTCACCCGAACCACCCATCACCAAAATCGTGGACACACCCGCATTCGACAAACCCTCAATCCGATCCACAAACGGGGTAATCGGTTCCTTATCCGCCGCCACCAGTTGGCGCATCCGCTCATCGCGAATCATGAGGTTCGTGGCGGACGTATCCTCATCAATCATCACAACGGGAGCGGCAACCTCCAAGGCCTCCACAATAGACGCTGCCTGCGACGTGGAACCCGACGCGTTCTCGGTGGAAAACACCGTGGTATCCCCACCGCCAGGTAGGTCGTTAATAAACGCGGACACATCCACACCCGTCACCGCGCGGCCATCCGCAGCCCGGACCTTCACCGCATCGGGCAGCAAAGCCACCAGCTCACGCCCATCATCGGGTACGTGCGCGTACACACCGCGCTGCAACGCCCCCAGCAAAGTGGACTTACCATGGTAGCCACCACCAACAATCAGGGTCACCCCCGGGCGGATCGCCATGCCCTCAACCGGGCCAGCGAAAGGCAAATCCACGCTCACCCGCAACGACTGCGGCGCCGAGAACGCCACCGCCTCAGACATCGGCAAATCCGAAATCCCAGACCGGCGCGCCAAAACGGAACCATCCGCGACGAAACCAATCCACCCATTCTCCACCAACAAACCCTGCAGGTGCTGGTAATCCAAATACGTCTGCACGTGCCGGCGCAACGCATCCATGTGCGGGGCAGAATGGTCCGAAACAAAATCGAAAGTATCAATAATCGCATTCGGAATCTCCACATCCGCCAAATGCGCCATCGTGCGGCCCAAAATCGTGCGGCCCCGCGCGGGGAACTGACACTGGAAACGCAACTCCACATCAGAGGCGGTCACCCGCGCGTAAGAACGCTCCAAAATCTCCTGGCCACAACGCGCAATCCGCAGATCGTTCACATCCCGCGTATGATGCGCAAAATCGCGCGCCAAAAAATCCGCGACCGCCAAACACTTATCCGGCGTATCTAACAAATCCTCTGGAATGCCCATCTGCTTCGGATCCGCAGTGGTCCGCAACTGGGACGGCGGCGCATACGGGTCAGACTGCACGCGGTCAATGTGCACGTTGAAATCCCCGTAATCATAATCGCCAATCACAGACTTGTACGAACCATAATTGCGGCCATCAAGCCGGTTCAGATGATCCACCAAGTCCGCGTCCGTGCCCTTGCGGCGTTCAAACTCCCGGTTCTTCCCCCGATTATCCCGGTAATTACGGCCGCGGTTACCACCGTGGTTACCCCCATAACCAGGGCCACCATAATTTCGGCCCCCGTGGTTCTGGCCACCGAAGTTCTGGCCTCGCGAATGGAAATTCTTCGAACGATACTCACTCATACCCACCATTTTCGCACACATCCCAACGCAACCAACTCCGCGATGCGCAGACCACCGCTAGTTACTACTCAGAGCGCCGCCTGCATGTGGACACCGGGGTGTGCGCGAACTAGGGTGCCACAGGGCCGCGCGAACTAGGGTGCCGCAGGGCCGTGCAGGCAATGCGCGCCAGCAGCCACTGCTACTGGTAGACGTTTTTCGCGATCGCGGTTTGAATGCCGCGCACCATGCGTTCGTTCAACCACGCCGCATCCGCATCTCGATAGGGGTTCTTCCCAGCTGGTTTCCACTGCGGGTGGTCCAGCCCCAACACGGTTTGCCACATGGGAACCATCTGCCGGTGGTACGTGTGTCCCTCACCATCTGGCGCCATCCCCGCCACCGGTAGATCCACCAGCACCTGCACCCCAGTCACCAGGCGAATCCAATTCATGTGCGGCGCCTGCCTGTCTGCCGGTGGTTCCTTCAACCAATCCGGCTGACGCGTAAACAACTGCGGGGACCACCACACCACCGGGTCCGTAGTGTGCTGCACAAACAGGGAACGGGGGAACTCCCACTCCGGCAGGTCCCGCCCATACACGTCCTTGTACAAACTGTTCGTACTGGTTGCGAACCTAATGTGCTCCCCGTTATTCACCACCGGCGCAGTTTCAGGGCTAGACAAATGCCGCTGCTGCGTTAACTTACGCAGCAAACTGGACGCGTTTGGCGTGCCCGCCCACAGCGCTCCCGACGCCCCAGACACCAACTGCTCCCCAGAATCAAACGCCGCCTGCGACCCGAGCGCACCCAACGAGTTCCCCGTCAAATACACCGCCGGGCGTTTATCTGGCGGCATCTGATTCACCCGGTCCATCACCGCTCTGTACAGCACTTTGCCGGCAATCTTGGGGCTTTCAAACTCCCACAAAAACGCGATCGCACTGGGCACAAACGAGTACTGCATCGACACAATCGCGCAGTCCCCACCCGTCAAATACTCCACGGGTTGCATCTGCCATTCATCCAACCACCCCGTTCCCGTGGACGTTGCCAACACCACCACCGGCCGGTCAAACGCCCCCGTACGGTCCATTTCTTTAACCGCCAGAGCCGCCCCCGCCTCCAAATCAGGCCCCGACCCCAAATGGTTCTTCCCAACCAAACCCGCGTAAACCCGGATTGGTTCCACCGCAGACCTGCCCGTAACCTCCTCAATATCACGCGCGCGCGGGCCCGCCGCCACAAATTCCTTCCCGTACAGACCGATGTCCTCCCACCGCGACCACGACCCGGGGGAACCAGACCGCGTTACTTCTTGAGGTTGTTTCAAATCTTGAGGTACTTGCCGGTCCGTGTTTGCAGCGTAACGGTAGAACGCCTCAACAGAAGTGCGGAACACAACATCGTTCGCCACAAAAATAACCAGCAAAACCACGAGGATGGTGGCACCCAACTGGGCTAACCACTTCGGGATGGCGCGGGGCGCGTGGCTGACAGCCCAGTGGAAAACGCCGCGGATAACCCACCAAATCCCCGCCATGGTCACGCAAAAAAGTAACGCCACCAGGTTCGCCCACAGGAACGATACGGGCGTGAGCGCTTCCATGTGCACGTGTTTCGCAGAGATTTCTTGGGCGCGGTAAAAACGAATCAGGGTGATGACCACCCACATGCCAGCCACGAGCGCAACTAGGCGCGCCCCCCAGGTGAGCCAGCGCTCATCAGCGGAAAAACGGATCCGAGCGGCAGACACGAGCCAGCTGCACACCCCACCTATCGCCGCCCCCAGCGCGTAACCGTAAGTGATGAGGATTCCACTGGCCACCCCTTGGAACCACCAGGTGCGGGGCAGTAAAGACGGGGAGATAGACACCACCCACATCACCGCCGCGAGCACCAGCCCGGTGTTTGAAGATGGAATGAAGCGTGACAGGCGCCCCAGCGCGAACTCCTGCAGCGTCTTCGAATCGCCGTGCGCAGACACGCTTTTATCCATCGTTTCCACGCCCCTCATCATATATTTCATCCCCCATCTTTCATCACAGGTACCCCCACCATCGCGGGCCCCTTTTATGGCGGGCCCCCACCATCGTGGCCTCTCAGTACGGTTGGCCTTTTCGCGACGGGCACCCTTTACATCGGGTTCCCTTTTAGCGCAGGCCCGGGAGGGGGCCGCGTCCGCGAACTGGCTTGTGGATAGCCGGAGTGGTTGCAGTGTGAGTGGTTACACTGGAGAGCATGACGATTGTTGCAGCTACAGACGGATCTTCGTTAGGTAACCCCGGGCCAACCGGTTGGGCGTGGGTGGTAGATAAAGACACGTGGAGGGCAGGTGGTTTCCCCTCAGGAACAAACAATATTGGGGAACTGCATGCGGTGCTTGACCTGCTAGAACAAACCCAGCACGTGGATGAACCACTGCGGATCATGGCGGATTCACAGTACGTAATCAAAGCGCTCACCCAGTGGATTCACAACTGGAAACGTAACGGGTGGCGCACCGCCTCAAAAAAACCGGTGCAGAACGCGGAACTAATCCAGCGCATTGACGCGCACTTACAACATCGCTCCGTCACATTCGAATGGGTCAAAGGCCACTCTGGGAACGCGTTAAACGAAATGGCGGACCAGCGCGCGGTCGCGTGCTCAAAAGCGTACCAAGAAGGCAAAACCCCGCAGACCGGACCGGGCTTCAAACCCAGCGGTTCTTCGCAGCCCAACCCGCAGGGGGTAGGCAGTGGTGACGACCAGCGCTCGCAGGGCGCACGCATGAGTGCTGATCCGCGCTCTCAGCGGGCAGGTACGGGTTTCGATTCGTACGCAAATACAAATCGCGCAAATATAAATAGGGGAGGGAATATGGGCGCAGGATTATTCGACATGCCCGGCGATAAGCCGGCCGGCGCCCCAACCCCCGTGCGCACCACAGTGGCTGCTCGGGAAGCGGCTCCTCGGGAAGCGGCGCAACCCGGCCCCGTGATTTATAAGCAGCGGGGGTACTGGGTGCGGGAGCATCGTTTCCGCGTCCCCCTTGACCACAAGCATCCCGACGGGCGTCAAATAAACCTATTTGCCCGCGAAATCAGTGCGGACCGCGAACCGAACCCCAAGCAGCCAGCGATTATCTACATGCAAGGTGGGCCGGGTGGGCGCGCTCCCCGCCCAGGTAACCCCGCCACCGGGTGGATGGCGCACGCGCTCAAGAACCACCGGGTGATTCTCATGGACGAGCGCGGTACCGGGCTTTCCACCCGCCTTGACCACCTGACGTTATCCGCATTCGACACGGTGGAAGATCAAGTGGAATACGTAAAGCACTTCCGCGCCGACCAGATCGTGTGGGACGCAGAGTTCCTCCGTCACCAGATAAACGGTGGGCACCCGTGGAAGTCCCTCGGGCAGTCCTACGGCGGGTTCATTAACACCACTTATTTATCGATTGCGCCTGAGGGACTGTCGGAGGTGTACTTCACCGGTGGCCTCCCCGGCCTGGTGGATATCGACACGATCTACCAGTTGACCTACCAGCGCACCGCGGCGCGCAACCGCGTGTACTTTGACCGTTACCCGCGGGACGCGCAAACCCTCAAGAATGTACTAAAACACCTGCGGGAAACGGAAGAAACCCTACCTACCGGAGAGCGCCTGACGGGCCGGCGGCTACGCATGCTGGGCATGAACCTGGGTGGTGACGCCGGGTTCGACCAGTTGCATTACTTTTTTGAGGACCCGTTCGTCACGGTGCGGGGAACCAAGCGGCTCAACACGCAGTTCTTAGACATGGTTTGGCGCAACGTCTCCATGGGGGACAACCCGATGTACGGCCTGCTGCACGAAACGATTTACGCTGGAACCACCCCTAAACTCGCTGGTCAGGCAACAAACTGGGGAGCGTGGCGCCTAGTGAAAGACGAGAACCTCCCCGGATTCGAACCCGAACCAGACCTGCAGAGCAGCGACCCGATCTACCTGACGGGGGAGCACATTTACCCCTGGTTGTTCGACGAAGACCCCGCGCTCGTACCAATGCGAAACCTGGCGCACCGGCTTGCCTCCTTCACGGATTGGCCCACCCTTTATGATCCTGAGGTTCTACAAAGCAACGACCGGCCGTGCGCTGGAGCCGTGTACTTAGAGGACATGTTTGTGCCCGTGGAGTTGTCGCGCGAAACCGCTCGCTGCGCGAACGTGCGTACGTGGGTGACGAACGAATACCAGCACGACGGGATCCGGTCTGGCACCGGGGTGCTGGAACACCTCATGGAACTAGCGCACCGGTAACCACAGCGGGGCGAGTGTGGAGTTTTCCACCGGTTGCTCAAATGGGTTGAGTGTGGAGTTTTCCACCGCTTAGCCAAACGGGTTGTATGTGGCAAGGGGAGGCGGGATAATAGGGGCTTATGGGACAGAAGTTGCTGAAGCGAATGCAAGTGGCGTGCGCAGCACTAGTCCTACCCTTTTTCGCCGCCACCCCGGTAGTACCCGCATTTGCCGCGCCCGCAGCTCAGCCCGCTACGGAAGTGACTGAAAACGGGACGGCACTGGTGCGGTACGATACTGACCCAACAGAAATGTCCGTGGCTTCGGCATCGCGCCAGTTCGGTAAACACGCGGACTCCGTCTACCTGGTTAACCCCTACGACGTGGACTCCGTGCTGCCCATCGCGGCCGCAAGCCACAGTGAACAACCCGGCCCCGTCCTATACGTGAACGCAGACGGCACGCTCCCAGAAAGCGTGCGCGAAGAAGTGGGGCGCCTATCACCAACCCGCGTGGTAGCCGTAGGTGGGCAAGCACTCGTATCCGTGGGCGCGTTAGAAACCGCAGCGGGAGCAGCGCAAGAATCCCTCAAAACATCCGGGGCAGAAGCAGCGGTGCAAACCGAACAGTGGGCAGCCGAAACCCCGCAAGACCTTTCTATTAAGATCGCGCAAGCACTGTTCCCCTCAGGCGCTAAAACCGCCTACCTAGTGGACGCCACCGGTACGGACGCGTCGGTGTATGCGAGCCTGGCTGCCTCAATGGGGGACGGTCCCGTGCTGCTAGTAGACCCCGCTAACCCAGACTCGGTAATGGGTACGCTGGACACGCTTAAACCACGCATCACCGTGGCTGTAGGTGGGTTAGATTCCAAAACCTGGACCAAAGTTTCTGGCAAACACCCAGGCAACCAACTACTGGGCGGATCCATCGACGCGGTCGCATTAAACGCTGCGTCTGCTCGCACTGTTCCCCGCTCCAGTGCGGTAGTGGTGGCGTCCGCGGATGACCCCGCTTCAATGCTCATCGCAGCCCAGAACGCGCGCGGACCATTCCTCCCGCTGGCTACCGGAACCACGGTTTCAAACGCCAGCAAACTAGTTTCAACTGCGAACACCCTCAGCGGCGCCAGTGCCGGCCGGTTCATTGCCTATGGTAAAACCGGCAGTGGAGACCGCGTGTTCACGGCACCCGAATCAAAAACGCTAGCTGGGGGCCTTACATCAATAGACGTTAAGAACCGGGGAACGGGGGCACTACTGAACGTGTCCCCACCAGCTGGGTTAAAGTCCACTAAAGGTAAAGACTTCACATACGTACTGCAGGTCGAAGATGGGCTGCCGGTAGACAGCGCGCAGTTCGCCACCGAAGTGGCACAGACTCTTAACGACCCGCGCGGATGGGGACGGAACTTCAAACAGGTGCGGCAAAAAGGGGACACCACACTCGTTTTAGCGTCACCGAAAAAAGTAGACGAACTCTGCGCTCCCCTGGACACTGCGGGCGAAACATCGTGTCACAACGGTAACGTAACAGTCATCAACATTGACCGCTGGGTTGGAGGAGCGCAAGAGTTCCTCCGCGCTGGCGGCACCGTGCAGCAGTACCGCCAATACGTGCTTAACCACGAAATGGGCCACGCCATCGGCTACGGGCACCAGCAGTGCCTAACCGCCGGCGCCCTCGCCCCCGTCATGATGCAACAGACCCTCCACATGCAGGCCTGCCGCCCCAACCCGTGGCCTAAACCGTAGGCAAACCCGCCGGCACGCGCAGCACAATGCTGCAAACCGTAGGTAACCACGCCGCTCAGCCCGCGGTTACGGAATCACCGCGATTTTCACGCCCTTACGCGCGCGCACGGCCTCATAAGCATCATGAATATCTGCAAGCGGATACTGGTGCGTGACAATTTCATCAACGGCAATCACGCCCGATTCCAGTAGGGCAACAGCTCGCGCAACGTCGCGTCGACGCGCATTCGAACCACCCGTCACCTGAAGCTCCTTGTAGTGAATCAAATTCGGTTCCATCACCGACGTGGAGCCCTTAGGGAAACCTGCGAAATAGTTAACCCGCCCACCGGGGCGCGCCAACTCCAACGCATCGTTCGCTAAATCCACCGCCCCAATACAGACCACCACCACGTCCGCACCCATACCAGCCGTGCGGGCCCGAACCTCACGCGGTAAATCATCTGGATGCACGCCAACACCACCAAGACGCTCCACGGTGGCACGGCGCTCAGAACCGCGGTTAGACACAATCACCTGCGCCGCCCCCTGCAGCAACGCCAACTGCAAATGCAGCAAGCCAATCGGCCCCGCCCCCAAAATCACCACGGTGTCGCCCGCGTTAACCCGATACTGATCTAAACCATTCAAGCAGCACGAAATCGGTTCCGACAAACACAGAGCCTTCGGGGTTAGTCGCTTGGTGGTGGGGAACAGGTTGCCACGCGCAACCGCCCGGGCCGGTACCCGCAGGTACTCTTCTAACCCACCGTCCAACGCGTACCCAAACAGCGTCAGGTTAGAACACAGGTGCTCGCGGTCGTGCAAACAATTCGTGCAGTAACCGCACGAAACCACAATGGAAATAGTGGCCTGGTCCCCTACCTTCAAGTCGGGGTAGTACTGCTCAACGCCTGCCCCGATTTCGCAAACACTGCCCGCAACCTCATGGCCCGGCACAACGCCAGGGCGCACTCCCGAGGTTTTCGCCCCCGTGAACAGGCGGTAATCCGTGCCGCACAGCGTGTTAGCCTCAACTTTCAAAACCACTTCACCGGGCCCAGCGGTTGGCTGATCCTTATTAACCAACTGTAAATCGTGGGGAGCGTTCAAAACTGCGGCGCGCATAGTACCTCTTTCGAATCAAGTTGCTTAATATAGTGTACGTCACAGAAAACGTGTTGGCTTACGACGAAGGTGCGGTAATGACAGTCCTAATGAACGATCCCGAAGAATTTCCAAAAGAATCACTTGAGGGGTTCGCAGACGCATTCCACAAATGGGTTAAACCCGTATACGGGGGCGTGGTGCGATCAACGAAAGTAGATGCGGGGAAAGTGGCGGTAGTGGTTGGTGGCGGATCTGGCCACTACCCCGCGTTCGCCGGCTGGGTTGGCCCCGGTTTCGCAGATGGCGCGGTGGCGGGCAACATTTTCTCTTCCCCCTCTGGCGCGCAGGCGTACGCGGTGGCGAAAGCCGCGGACCGGGGAGCGGGCGTACTAATCGGGTTCGGTAACTACGCGGGCGACGTACTGCACTTCGGGCAAGCGATAGAACGTTTACGCGGCGAGGGGGTGGACGCCCGGGCGCTCGCGGTCACCGACGATATCGCTTCCGCACCTGCGGATGAGCATTTGAAAAGGCGGGGGATCGCCGGGGACCTCCCGGTGTTTAAAGTGACGTGCGCGGCTGCGGAAGACGGGTTGAATATTGACCAGGTGCAGGCCGTGTTCAACAAGGTGAATGACCGCACCCGCTCGTTTGGGGTGGCGTTCTCTGGCTGCACGCTACCGGGCGCGGGGGAACCCCTGTTTAGTTTGGACCCGAACGTGATGGGGGTCGGGTTGGGAATCCATGGGGAACCGGGGATTCACGACGCGCCCCTGGGGTCGTCGGACGAGGTTGCGAAACTTCTAGTTGATGGCTTGTTAGCAGACCGGCCTGAGGGAGCGGGGAGCCGGGTGGTAGCGATTGTCAACGGTTTGGGGGATACGAAGTACGAGGAATTGTTCGTGCTCTACGGCGACATTGCCCGGCGCCTGCGGGGCGCGGACCTGGAGATTGTGGACGCGGAGGTCGGGGAGTTCGTCACGTCGTTGGACATGGCGGGCTGCTCGTTAACACTGGTGTGGGCTGATGAGCAGATTGAACGCTACTGGGCAGCGGCGTGTGACACGCCGGCGTACCGCAAGGGGAACTTACAACCCGTGGAGGCGGACACCACGGTGCTTGCCACACGGCCCGAAGCCGTGCAGGTGAACCGGGAAGGTTCGGCCCCGTCACAGGAGACCGCGAGCCGCGTGGTTGACGTGTTAGAGCAGGTAGCGGCCCTCATGCGGGAAAAAGAGGACGAACTTGGGCACATTGACGCGGTGGCGGGCGATGGTGACCACGGGATTGGGATGGCGCGCGGGTCGAAAGCCGCCGCTGTGGAAGCCAAACGTCTAGCGGAGCAGCGCGGTGGAGTGGCTACGGTGCTGGCGGGTGCGGGAGACGCGTGGTCGGCAGCAGCTGGGGGTACGTCAGGAGCCCTGTGGGGCGCTTTAATCACAGCATTCGGAGCCACGTTGGGTGATGAGGACGCGCCGGATTCAGCTGCTTACACGCGTGCGGCCGCGGCGGCACTTGAGGCCGTGCAGCGCCTGGGCGGCGCGCAAGTGGGGGATAAGACGATGGTGGATGCGTTGGCCCCAGCGGTGGAAGAGCTGCAATCTGGGCACACTTGGACGCAAGCCGCGCAGGCAGCGCATTCAGGGGCGGAGCAAACAAAGGATATTGTTGCGAAACTTGGGCGTGCCCGTCCGCTGGGTGAGAAGTCGCTTGGTACCCCCGATGCCGGTGCGGTTTCGCTGACCATGATTCTTGAGGTACTAGCCCAGCACCTCGCATAAAAGACACGCGGTTGGTCCCTGCCCCTTCGAACCAGCCCGCGAGCGAACCTCGCCTTTTCCCTAACCCGTCCTCTTGTAAACCCTCTTGTAAACCAGGGGTTAAGAATGTGGGCGTACCAATCTAAACTGTGTGTAGGGGCAGTTGGATGGAAGGTGAAGCCATGAAGCAAGTAACGACGTGTTGTAAGAAAACACATGACTTTTTTGAACGCTACCCGGCGGAGTCGAACGCCGCGGTGGCGGGTTTGTCAACGCTCGCGTGGTATGCGCTGCCGGACGTAACTGGTTCGTCTGTGACCCGGTTTTTCGCTAAGTCAGGAATCGTCGCGGCGGTTGGATACTATGCTGCGCATGTGCCTGAGGCTGCGCGAATGTGGCAAGAATCCAAGGAAGATACGAAACATTTGTTTGAGGATACTTCGCTGGCGCAGCTACCTGTGGCCGCGCAGATCGCGCTTTGCGCCGGTGTGATCGGTGCGGGAATCTACGTGAATTCTTTAACGGAACGGTGGCTGCTGCACCGCGGGGAACGCAAGGAACGCCAGGGCAAAAAACTGCCGCACGTGAAGCAGGCTGTAGTACTGGCTGCGCTCGCGGGGGCCGCAACGTACGCTAGCGCGAAGGCCCGTCAAACCTTGGGCACGCAGGCGTAGCCCCACCTGGGTTGTTGCGCGGTTGTTTGGGTGTGGGAAGATGGTTTGGTTGATGTTGAAGGAGGAAGCGTGACGGAACCGGTTTTTGAGGCGATTAACTGGAATGCGATTGAGGACGACAAAGACCTTGAGGTGTGGGATCGGCTGACGGGTAATTTCTGGTTGCCAGAGAAGATTCCGTTGTCGAATGATATTCCCTCGTGGAAGACGTTGACCGACGATGAGAAAACTATGACGAACCGCGTTTTCACGGGCCTCACGTTGTTGGATACGTTGCAGGGTACGGTGGGTGCGATTTCGCTGATCCCCGATTCTCGTACGCCACATGAGGAGGCGGTGTACACGAACATTGCGTTCATGGAGTCTGTGCATGCGAAGTCTTATTCGTCGATTTTCTCTACCCTGCTTTCCACCGAGGAGATTAACGAGTCTTTCCGCTGGTCACGAGAGAATAAACAGTTGCAGCAGAAGGCGGAGATCATCTTGTCTTACTACGAGGGCGATGACCCGCTGAAGAAGAAGGTGGCTTCGACGATGTTGGAGTCGTTCTTGTTCTACTCTGGTTTTTACGCCCCGATGTACTGGTCTGCGCATGCGAAGCTTACGAATACTGCGGATCTGATTCGCCTTATTATTCGCGATGAGGCTGTGCACGGCTACTACATTGGCTACAAGTACCAGATGGGGTTGCGGGATGCTTCGCAGAAGCGTCGCGATGAACTGAAGGATTACACGTTCACCCTGTTGGATGACCTGTATGACAACGAGGAGGAGTACACGGAAGACCTGTACGATCCACTGGGTTTGAGTGAGGACGTGAAGAAGTTCTTGCGTTACAACGCTAATAAAGCGTTGATGAATTTGGGTTATGAGGCGTTGTTCCCCGCGGATTCTGTGGACGTGAACCCTGCGATTTTGGCGGCTTTGTCGCCGAATGCGGATGAGAACCATGATTTCTTCTCGGGTTCCGGTTCCTCCTACGTGATCGGGGAGATTGAAGATACGGAAGACGAGGACTGGGACTTCTAACACTCTGATACCGCTGAGAGCCCGGGTCTGCGCTAGACCCGGGTTTTCCCATGTGCACGCGCGTCAACGACCGCTACCCACCTGTTTTCCCATTCGCAGGCGCGGGGAGTGCTGCATCCACCCGGGTTTTCGGTGAGTCTTCTTACCCTGGGTTCTGTCGCTACTGCGCGTCGGGTAGGCTTGGGGCCATGGTTTACAAGGTTTTGATGGTGTGTACGGGTAATATTTGCCGGTCTGTTATGGCCCAGGTGGTGTTGCGCGACCGGTTGGAAGCCCGTGGCGTATCTGCGCAGGTGGATTCGGCTGGTATTTCCGATGAGGAACATGGCGGACCGATTGATAGGCGGGCTGCCCGAACGTTGCGGGACGCCGATTACGATGTGCCAGATCATCATGCGCACCAGGTGCAACCCCAGGAGGTAGGGGAGTACGACCTGATCCTCGCGATGACTACAGGCCACTACAAGCAGGTGGAGCGGCTGGCTCAGATGGTTGACGTGAAGGTTACAAAGGATGGTCCAGTGGGCGACCCATCAGTGGTGGACCTGCGCATGTTCCGCTCCTTTGACCCGGCGGTAGGCGAGCACGCACCGTCTTACGAGTTGGATGTGCCGGACCCGTGGTATGGCACGCAGGAGGATTTCGAAACCACGTTGGACACGATTGAAAGCGCTGTTGACGCAATAGCGGACCATGTCGAAGCCGCCTCGAAGTAAACGCCCGGCGCGCACTGGCGCTCGCAAGCCGGCGCGTTCAAACCGCAGAAGCCGCGCGTCTGGAACCAATCGCGGCGGGCGCGCGCGCAGCAACCAACACGCCGGCGTTGCGGTGGGGCGGGGGCCGGATTCGGTGTATCTACCGTTCATTATTGTGGCAGCCATAGTGGTGTTGTCGCTGTTCGCGGTGGTTCAGCTCGCGACGCCGCGCGCCCCTAAACCACATGCGGATCCAGAACCGACCCTACCGCCGGTGAGTGCGGAAGGGTTTGATGCGGGCAATATCATTTCCGATGAGGTATTCTTCAACCCTCAAGCTATGACGGAAAAGCAAGTGGCGGATTTTATTGCCAAGTGGAATAAAGGGTGCCGCACCGGCGCAGAAGGTACCGCGTGTTTAGCGAAGTACGTGGAGGATTCTCCATCTTGGGGTGCGAACGAGTACTGTGTAAAACCGTTTGCGGGTAAGAAGCATGATTCTGCGGCCGCGATTATTTACAAGGCCGCGCAGGCGTGTGATGTGAATCCGCAGGCTTTGCTGGTGACGTTGCAGAAGGAACAGGGGTTGATCACGGCGTCGGGCGCGGATTTGACGCCGGCGCGGTATCAGATCGCGATGGGGTACGGGTGTCCAGACCACACGAACTGCAACCCAGAGGATTATGGGTTTGCCCGGCAAGTGTACGGGGCGGCCCGGCAGTTTAAGATGTACCGGGCGCACCCGCAGAAATACAATGTGAAAGCCGGGCAGAATAACCAGATTGCGTACGACGTGGACCCGGATTGCGGGTTCGGGGTCGTGTACGTGCAGAACCAGGCGACTGCTGGGTTGTATAACTACACGCCGTACCAGCCGTCCCCACAAGCATTATCCGGCCGGGGCGGTAAGTGCACCACGTGGGGGAACTTGAACTTCTACGCCTTCTACAAAGCGTGGTTCAACCCGCAGTAATCCCGCGCAGCATCTTGACTGCCCGGTAGCGCGACTTACCCGAGCCGAACCGGTCGGTTCGCACCCCCTGCGCCGGGCCCAACCGGGCGGCTAGCGCTACCGCGCGGCAGCACGTCGGTGGGTTAGCGCCCTCTGCGCCGGGCCCGCCTTTTTGCTATACCTGGCCTGTTACGCCTGGTCTGGTTTGATGACCGGCAGGGTAGACCAGGGGAAGTTAATCCACTTGTCCGTCTTGGCCCACACGTAGTCGGGTTTAATGATGGAGCGGGATTTTTCGTAGATAACGCAGCTGCGTGCATCCACGGTGATGGTGGATTTTCCGTCTAACGATAAGCCGTCTTGGTTGATGAGGTCCATGACCATCTTCAGGGTTTTCCCGGAGTCCGCGACGTCGTCCACGACGAGCACATTCTTGTCGTTCAGCTCAGACACGTCCATCAGTGGGGGCAGTAGAACGGGTTCGGGGAGGGTTTCTGCGATGTCGGTGTAGAACTCTACGTTCATGGTGCCGATCGCTTTTAGCCCCATGGCGTAAGAAAGTGCGCCGGCGGGAAGGAGTCCGCCGCGGGCCACAGCTACGATCAGGTCGGGCATCCATCCGCTGTTAACGATTTGTGCTGCGAGTTCGCGCGCGGCCCCTCCGAAACCGTCCCAGGTGAGGATTTCGCGGTCTGGTTGCTTGTCTGAGGTGGCGCCGTCATCAAAAGCCATAAAACACTCCCATGTAGACTGATTCTTCGATTCTAAACCACTCGTGAACTTAAACACGAACTAGGCGTGATTTTGGCTTATTCATGGGATTTGGGGTGGAAATCAAATACCATGGTATGTGCACATCGGTCGTCCCCTTAATATGCGGATCCTTAAAGTGTGGAGGTTTAATAGTGCGAACCGCGGCTTCTAAACGGTGGCTATGGATCGCTGTGGCCGCGCTGGTGGCTTTACTGGCGTTGGCTGCGGGTGGAATCTGGTACGGGTCCCACTATGCGAACCGCGCGCTCCCACGCACCCACGTGGGGAATGTGGACGTGGCGGGCATGAACCGGGCACAATTGAAGTCGCTGCTGCAGCAAAAAAATGAGCAGTCACAGGTGTCAGTGCAGACACCGGACGGGAAGTTCGTGGCTAACCTCAACAAGATTGGTACGCCAATCAACGTGGATGACACGGTTAAGAAGGTGCTTGAACCGAACCGGTCGGTGGGTGCGCGGTTTAAAGCGTTGTTCACGGCCCGCACTGTGGATCCGGTGGTGTCGCCCAATTTGGATGCGACCCAAGATTTTGTGTCATCCATTTTGCCTGAGGGGATTGAGCAAGCTAAGAATGCGCAGGTGGTGCGCGCAGACGATGGGAAGGGTTTCTCGGTTAAACCCGGCCAGGTGGGCCGCACGTTAGACACGAAGGCGTTGGTTGCGGCAGGTAAGAAAGCGGCGTCGTCACTGCAGTCTGGGTCGGTGAAAGCAGCTTACGAGGATCGCGAGCCGGATATTACGGATGCGGACGCGCAGCAGCTGGCGGATAAAGCGATGGAGCTGTCGCAAACGAATGTGCAGATTAAGTACGAGGACGAGTCGATTGTTCCCAGTATTTCGCGCCGCACCGAGTGGGTGGACCTCAAGCCAAGTGGGGAGAAGGCGCTGAAACTGAATGCGGATGCGGTTAGTAAGTGGGTGCAGAAAGCGGCGGACGATTACGTTAACCGGGAACCTCAAAATGGGCAGCGGAAGGTTAATAAGGACGGCAAGGTAATTCAGACGGTGTCGCAGCCGCAAGAGGGCCGTTCGGTTAACAATGTGGATAAGGTCGCGGCGGATATGATGCAGGCGATCGAGGCTGGTAAGGACTACGAGGGGGCGTTCACCGCGAAAACCACGGAGGCGAAGTGGGATGAGAAGGTGGTGGCGCCGGCAGCGGAGTCTTTGTACTACAAGGCGTCTGATGGGGAGAAGTGGATAGATATTAACCTGTCTAACTTCACTGTCACGGCGTTTAATGGGGGAACGCCGGAGATCGGGCCGATCCCAATGGTGCCGGGCGCGCCGGGTTGGGAAACGGTTACGGGGATCCACCGGATCTACTTGAAGTATCCGACACAGACGATGCGGGGAACGGATTTCGATGGGTCGGAGTATGAGACTCCGGGGGTGCCGTCGGTAATGTACTTCTCGGGCAACTACGCTCTTCATGGGGCGCCGTGGCGCGGCTCGTTCGGATACGCGGGGTCCGCTGGTTCGCACGGCTGCGTGAACCTACCGGTGGGTTCGGCCGCGCAACTGTACGAGTGGGCTCCGATGGGTACCGTCGTGGCCTCCCACTACTAAGCGAACTGTACTTGAACAAGCTGTTTCCCACGAGGCACCGTGGTGACCTCTCACTACTAAAGGCACTGTGGTTGCCACTCACCATAAGCGGACTGTTTACTAAACGCTCGGGTGTTTCCCGAGCGCCGCTCGCGGCCCAGTTTTGCAAATGGTTTACTCCGCGTTGTTTGTGGCGTGTACGCGGATGTTTAGTGCCCTTGTGTGCCCGGGCTGCAGTTGCAGAGCGTTAGCGAGTTCTGGGCGGTTGAACGCGTTGGGGATGAACTGGCACGGTTCCATTGCCACACTCTGGTAGGGGCCGCGTTTAAGCCCCGCCCCGGTGTAGAGGTGGAAGTTCCCCTCACCCACGCCGGTGGGTAGGTCCGCTTGCACGGTTATCGTGCGCCGCCCAGTGGTTAGCTGCGCGGAACAGATCCCGTCACTATCTGGTATCAGCCCGGTTACCGCCTGGTCCCACTCAGCCGAAAGCACGTTTTGGCTAGTGCCGACCTCTTGTTGGAACCGCCCGCTTAAGCCGGGTTCTTCAAGTGCCGTGTACGCGGCTGTGGCATCTAGGGGGATGAGTTTCGCGTCGGTGTTAACCAGGTACCTGCTGGGCACCTCGATACGCGGGGCTGATTGTGGGTCTTGTCCAATCGTCTCCTCCAGCAGGAAGTACGGGTGCCACCCGAGCGCCACCGGCACTGCTTGCTCGCCCACGTTTGTGGCCGCGATTTTTACGCTCAGCGTGTTCGTGGTTTCTAGCGTGTAGGTCACCGCGATGTCGAGCGCACCCGGGTACGCGCTTGAAGGTTCTAGGTGATATGTGAACACTACGCTCCGGCCGGGTTCATCTACACGCGCAGTAAAAGGAGCTTCAAACACGAGACCGTGCAAACCCGTTTCCCCATCCGGAATTGTTGGCGCGGGCGCGGGGTACGTGGTGCCGTCAGCGTCTGCCCACTGCCCGTTCGCAAGCCGATTCGACCAGGGGACCAGCACCGCACACCGGAATCCGTCGAGCGTGGACTGTTCCGCGTCACTCACGTACCCGTCCACAATCTGCTGGCCCTCCACAACCCAGTTGCGTAGCGTCGCCCCCCGCGCACTAATAGTTGCAGACGAACCGCCGAGTTCAATCGTGCACGTTTGCGCAAAAGTACCTTGTGTTTCGGACATCGACATTGCATGACCCCTTATAGGTGGCTTCTTAACACTAGCTTTACTAGTTTACCGATTCCGCACGGCCTTATTCTTTACGGACTTGCTTTCCAAAACCTTATTTTCAAAGCTTTATTCTTCAAGGCCTTATTTTTCAGGATTTTATTCTTGAGGCACTAGCTGCACCCGTGGTTAATGCTGCAGTAAGTGGTGCAACCGTTTTTGCGACACTTTCCGGGACGTACCGAGTTCTTGGGCGAAGAACTGCACCGCTAACTCCTGGACTAACCACAAGCCATCTTGCAACTGCGCGCGCCGAGTAACCTCGTTCGCTGGAGTGCGCTCTAGTGCCTCAAGAAAATCCGCATGCAAAACCGCAAGGGAACGCGCATTAGCATCATCACGGGCTAGAGCGGTGGGGGAAGACGAAGCCTTATCTAAACGCTTACTTTGTGCCTGCACGAACCGCGCCACGTGCGGCAGCCAGGCAAATGGTGTGTCCTGCAGCATCCGATCGTTCACCAAGGCATCAACACGAGCTTTCACATCCGTAACTAAACGTAACTCAGAGGGGGAAGAATGCTTCCGTAACTGCTGGGTGACGGTATTGTACTGCGCCAGGGCATCCACAACGTACCCTAGAACCTGGTAGATGCGGTCCTCCAAGTTCTCACGCACAAACTTCAGCAGCGCCTGAAAACGCGGTTTAGTCCGCACCTTATAAGGCGGTTGCGGAGCCTCATCAATCAAACTGAGCGTTGCGGCACGCTGCGCCTGCGCAATCAGCTCCTCAGTACTCGAATACGGACTCGACGCCAGCACGAGCGCCTGCTTGCCTGACCAACGCGTAGACACCCGGGTAGTGGATAGTGCCACCTGCGCCAACACCAAATGCGCCAACCCCTGCCGGTGCTGTGCATCCGCCTGCACCCGCGTGGGCGCTAACCGTAACCCAGCCGCCGGATCCTGCGCTGAACCTTGCGGAACCAAACACGGGTAAGCCCGCACAATCATTCCGTTAGCTCCCCGAGCTTCCACATCCAACGGAATCACGCCACCTTCGGCAGTCGCGTTCGGATGGTCACTAGTCTGGTCGCTCAACTGTCCGTTTGCCTGGGTGTCCGGCAGTGATGGCCAGTGCTTCAAACCGTTTTGCTCGCGAATCAAACCACCTGCATTACCCGCTCCGCCTACCTGCGTTGCGCCGCGTGGAGCCTGGCTAGATCGGCGTTGAGGCGCGGTGCCCTGAGGCGCTTTGCCCTCATGCTGGTCAGCACGCCCACCCGGGTGTACTGCGGGCAGATCCTCCGCGTTGCCCTCATGCTGCGAAATGCCTTTTCGTTGCTTACCGCGGGGGCCCTGCTGGTTCTTATGCTGCTTGCCAGGCCGGTTACCGTCGTGTTTAAACACCTGTTGGTCAGCAGTTTTGAATGCCTCCTGCAAGGCGTCACGCATAGCCGAACGCACCGCCTGCTGTGACTGGCTCGCCAACTGTTTTTGCAGCCACGTCAGATCTTCCGCAGAGCGAATCTCCCTACCTTTCGCATCCACAACCTCAAACCGCATCACCACGTGGGGTGGTAACACCAACTGATCCCACAAATCCGCTGGGACCTCCACGTTTTTAACCGCTTTAACTGCCTGCTGGAACGCGGTGAAAAACGGGGGTAAACGCAACCCAGATTCCGTGCCCGGCAGTGCTGGTTCCACGTCGGTAGAAACCACCCGGGTGTTAGAACCAGAAGCCTCAGCAGAAGTCGCGGGGGTATCAGCGGCAGACGCCGCGGAACTGGTTCGGGCGCCCGACGCCGAATTGGAACCAGCATTAGAACCGGTTTCAAAACGACCCCTTGCAGCGCTACCACCTTGGCTTTGCTGCCGCATTTTCGCGATCGACTTTTTCGACGCAGCACCCGACTTTGACGCCCACGCAGCTAAACGCCCCAAAGAGGCTTCCAAAGAACGCGGGTCAGGCCCATTTGAACCCTTTTGTGTGTCCCCCTTCGGTTCCCGCCGTTGCGCTTGAGGTTTACTCTGCTGCGCTTGAGGTTTTCGCGTGCCAGAAGAATCAGAGGAAGCGGCCTCACCCGGTGCGCTGTTAGCGGCGGCTGAACTGTCCAACCTGTTAGCGGCGGCCGAACCGTCCAACCTGTTAGCGGCGGCTGAATCACTAGAACCGTTTGCACCACGCGAATGCGGATGCCCCGCGGTGGTTCGCGTGCCCTCAAGCCCCCAAATATTACTCCGAATCCAAACCGCTAACTCGCCCGCAACATCGGGCGCCGGAACCAACTGCGTGCGCAAATTTTTCGGTAACGCGCGAATCGTGGCCGTCAGCAACTCTGTGAGCATACCCGGCACCAACCAGTCGAACCCCACGTCACGCACCCGCGCCAACACGGCAACGGGCACCCGCACCGTCACCCCATCGCGCGGCGACCCCGGATTAAACTCATACCGCAACGGCAAGGATAAATCCCCCTGCACCCAATGCGACGGGTACCCAGACGGATCCGAAGACTCCTCCCCAAGCAACGCAGCGCGCGAAAACTCCAACAACCGCTTATCGGCCTGCCCACGCCACCAGTGGTCAAAATCCGCCGCCCCATACACGTCCTCTGGAACCCGCTCATCAAAAAACGCGTATAACGCAGCCTCATCAACAGAACTAGACGCACGCAACTTCTGCGCATCCGCCTCCAACTGCTCCAACACCCGTTTATTATGCGCAATAAAGCGGTGTCGACCACGCCACTGCCCCGCAACCAACGCGTGCGAAATAAACATCTGCCGCGCCAACTCCTTGGGCGAACCAGACACCGACCCAACCGGACCCACCGCAGAACCAGACCCAAGCGCAGTCCTAGAACCCAAAGTGGTGGCAGACTGCGGAATATCAAACGACGCGTGCGGCGGCACATTCGCCAACAACACGGGCCGGTCCGCAATCAACGTGAGCCCATACAACATCACTTTCTCACGCACCATCGCCGCACCATTACGCGTCGACCAATACGGCTCACCATAAACGTGCTTAACCAAACGCTGCGCGTGCTTTTCCACCCACTCCGGTTGAATCCGCGCCACCGTGCGGGCAAACACGCGGGACGTCTCCACCAGCTCCGCAGCCATCACCCACTCGTAATGCTTCCGCGCCAACCCAGAACCCGGCCAAATCACAAACCGGCCCCCACGCGTGCCCTGATACTCCGACCGCGCCTGATCCCACATCCCAATATTGGTAAGCAAACCCACCAGTACTGCACGGTGAATATCATCCGCATTCTTCGCAGACGTCTTTGCCGTCAACGCCATCGCCGCACGCGCATGCGCATCCTTAGCGCCTCCATCGCGGCGGCACCGCTGCACCAAAGACCGCGACGGCACCGAAAGCGTGTCGAACCGAATCCGGATCTCCCGCGCCATCTGCGAAAGCTGACCCACCACGTCCTGCCACTCCCGCCACCGCAAGTAATGCAAGAACTCATCCCGACACATCCGCCGGAACGCAGAATTCGACATGTCCCGCGCTGAAGAGCGCAAATAACGCCAAATATTCAAATAAGTCAAAAAATCAGACGTCGCATCCAAGAACCGGGCATGCGACTCATCCGCAGCCTGCTGATGCTCCGCCGGACGCTCCCGCACGTCCTGCACCGACAGGGCCGCCACAATAATCAAAACCTCAGACGCACACCCACTGCGCCCCGCTTCCACCAGCATGCGCGCCAACCGTGGGTCAATCGGGAGACGCGCCAACTGCCGCCCCACCCGCGTGAGCTTCAACGGTCGCACTCCCACGCGCAGAGCCCCCAGTTCCTCAAGCAAAACTACGCCATCTTTAATTGCCCGAGGGGCGGGGGCGTCTAAAAACGGGAACCCCTCCACGTCCCCCAAACCCAACGCCGCCATCTGCAAAATAACGGACGCCAGCGAGGTCCGCAGAATCTCTGGTTCCGTAAACCGGGGGCGGGCGTGGAAATCCCGCTGCGAATACAGGCGGATCGCCACCCCATCGTCCACGCGCCCACACCGGCCCGAACGCTGATTCGCTGACGCCTGCGAAACCGGTTCAATCGGCAGGCGCTGCACCTTAGTGCGGTTAGAATACCGCGAAATCCGCGCTAAACCCGGGTCAATCACATAGCGGATCCCAGGTACCGTCAACGACGTCTCCGCCACGTTCGTTGCCAACACGATGCGCCGCCGCGGATGGGGTTTAAAAATCCGCTGCTGCTGCGCCGCCGACAACCTAGAGAACAGCGGCATCACTTCCACCCCACCGGGCACAGAGTTCGCCCGCGCCTCCCCCGCTTTAATGAACCGGGTGCCTAAATGGTCTTCCAAACCCGCTTCCGTATCGCGAATGTCCCGCTCACCTGGCAAAAACACGAGGATGTCCCCATCCCCGTCCGCCATCAGCTCATCCACCGCGTGGCAGATACCCGTGATGTAATCAATCTCCTCACCCATGCCATACCCCAAGGTCGGCAGGTCCGCATCCGGGTCCTCTAACACCAACGCCTTCTGGTCCGCCTGATCCATCTGGTCTGTTTGGTTTGCCTCGTCTGCCTGGCCCGCTTGTTCCGGCTGGTGCGCTTCGTTCGTTTGGTCCGGCTGGCTTATTTGGCCCGCATGGTTCGCGCGGTCATGCTTTTTTTCTTCTGCCTGAGGGGCGGCGGAGCTGTGCGCGTGGCTTCCCCCTTTGTCGCCAGGCGTGTCGGCTACCAGGGGGCGGTAGCGGATCTCCACGGGGTAGGTGCGGCCCGAAACTTCAATAACGGGGGCGGGCTTGCCGTTTGAGCCCGTGAAATGCTCGGCGAAACGCTGCGAATCAATGGTGGCGGAAGTGATGATCACCTTCAAATCCGGGCGTTTAGGCAACAGTTGCGTCAGGTAGCCGATGAGGAAGTCAATATTTAAGCTGCGCTCATGGGCCTCATCAATAATTATGGTGTCGTAAGCACGCAACAGGGGGTCGTGCGCGATCTCGGCTAGCAAAATGCCGTCCGTCATCAGTTTCACCAAGGTGGTGGGCCCCACCTGGTCGGTGAAACGCACCTGGAACCCCACTGCGTCACCCGGCTGGTTCCCCACGTTCGTACCCAGTTCTTGCGCAATCCGGTTCGCCACCGTGCGCGCTGCGATCCGCCGCGGCTGCGTGTGCCCAATCATGCCGCGCACACCCCGGCCTAACTGCAAGCAAATCTTTGGTATCTGCGTGGTTTTACCCGAACCGGTCTCACCAGAAATAATCACCACTTGGTTCCGGTCAATCGCCTGCGCAATGTCGTCGCGCCGCGCAGACACCGGTAAATCCGGTGGGAACGTAACCACCGGCAGAGCGGCAGCCCGCTGCGCTAGTTGACTGGCGTTAAATCGACTCACTGGGGCAGACACGCCCACCAGTCTATCGTGTTCCCCCAACCGGCCGGCGAACGCTGCAGCCTTTCAGCCGCCTTCGCCCGCCTGGGAAGCATCGCGTGTAGGTATAGCCGCCTTCGTCCGCACGTCCGCCAACTAGGCCTCGCAGTTTGCCGGGTTTGTTCAGTCGCCTTCAATGATTTGCGCGAGGTCTTGAGGGATGTCGCGCATCACCAGGTGGGACGCTTTGACAACGTGGAAGCCAGTCACCGCTCCTTGGTCTGCGAACCGGCCTGCCAGTTCGTCCAGTAGTGACACCCACCGTTCCGACAGGGCGTGCGAGCCAGACTGTGCGGCAACCACCGCCACCTGCCCTGTGTAGGTGTGGGTGTGGCGCAGCTTCTCAACCTGTTTCACCCAGTCCCCATACGCCGCGTATTCACGCACCATTCCCGACAGGATATGGGCCTTAGTGAATACGGCGCGCGACACTTTTGCCTCATCCACCCGCCGGGCACTGCGCAGTGGAGTGCGTTTAGTGTGGAACCGGATTTTAGACACCAGCCGTGCCAACGCCGGTGAACTCGTGAGTACCACCTGAGCTTGTTTCGTGGCGAACAAAAACAAGTCCTCCACCGGCGGGCTCTCTAACAGTCGCGCTAACAGAGACTCGTTCGACACTCCGTCCGCCTCCCGCTCCACGCGCTCCCCCTCAAGATCCGAAGCAGCAGATTCCGAGCTAAAAGGCTCCGAACCAACAGATTCCGAGCGAGCAGGTTCCGGGCTGGCCTGCCCAAGCGTCTCTGGCGGGGTTTCATACGAGGTGTCTACTAGCACTAGCCGCTCGCACCGCTGCGGGTAGAGCTGCGCAAACGCCTCCGCAACCATGCCACCCATCGAATGACCCACCACAATCGCGGACTCCACCTCACGCGCATCCAACACCTGGGCAATCACCCCCGCCTGGTCCACGATCGACGGGTAATTTCCCTGAGGCAGTGGGCCCGACAATCCCGCCCCAGGTCGGTCAATGCAGATCACGCGATACCCATCGGCTAGTAACTGGTCCGTTAAATCCTGCCAGTCGAACCACGCGATCGCCAGACCGGAAGAAAACACAACCGCTGGGCCTTCCCCCTCATCTAACACGTGTACTTGCGCCGACCCCAGTTTGGGGAACGTAACGATTTCTCGTTTCCCCGTGCGGATTGTGCGCGCCAACTGCGGTTCCGGAACCATTGGCTACCCCAGTCGCGGGGGCACGTGGTCGCGTGCCCACTGCAGTGAAAGCTCGCGCAACCGGTCAACATCTTGGCCCGAACCAAAATGCGCGTGCGGTATCAACACGCGTTTCGACCCCGCCGGCAGGTCCGCCACCACTTCCGCACTCGCCTTATCTAACCCCTGGGCGATATCGTCCGCGTCGTGAATCGCAAGGATCGGCGCGCTCAGATCCGCCAGTAGTTCTTCCGTCTTATTCATCGACAGGTCCACCAGGGTTTGGCGCGATATCAGAAAGTACTTGCGCTGCGGATCCGTGTCGTTCGGGATCCGGGTTTCGCCCCGCTGTTCCAAATCGTCGAGCTGTCCCTCAGAAAAAATATGGGACCATTCAAATGAAATCGGGCCCGTAATCATCCCCGTTAAAATCATGGCTTGGGTTGCCTGAGGGTGCGCGCGCAACGCAACCAGGGAACCAAACGAATGCGCGTGCAGAACCTGGCGGGAAAACCCGTGTTCAACCAGCCACGAACTGGCGGACTGCAGGTCTTCTTGCTGGTTCCGGGCGGTAATCACATCGTCGTCAGAACGCCCGCACCCAGAGTAGTCGAACTCCAAAGTGGCGTAACCCGCCCCCCGGTAGGTTGCGGCGAGCATGTCGAAATAACTGTTGGACGTGCGTTCCCCAAGGAATGGGTGAGAGAAGAGTACCGCTGCGTCTGTTGCATCCACAGGGTTCACAAAACTACCGCGCAGAACCTTGCCGCGCGGAGTCGAGATCTCTACCTCAGCCATACTTAGAGCATAGTAAACCTAGATAAGTAAACTCTAGTGATAATGCTTAGGGTGGAAACACCCAGGGTAAACACCCGTACACTGTACGGTAGGAATCCACAAACCTACGGAGGGATTATGGCACGCAAACTATCGTTCATACTCGGAGCTGGCATCGGATACGTGCTCGGCACCCGCGCCGGTAGGTCCCGGTACGAGTCAATTAAACGACACGCTTCCAAACTGCGTAACTCACCAACGTTGGCGAAACCGATCGATAATGCGTCCGAGAAAGTGTCGGAAGCCCTGCGGCGCGGTGGGCAGGCTGCTACCGACAAGATTGTATCTGTAGTTAAAGAACGTGTGTTCGGCGTAGCGCCGGAACCGAAACCGGAATACGTGGACGTAGACGTAGTGGAAGTTACAGAAGAACCACCTGCCGATTCCGCTAAAACACCTGGTTTCGAAAGCTCTGAAGGTTTCGAAGGAAAATAACGCCGGTGCCCCCTCAGCCTAACGCCCCCGCTCCCACCCGAGAGCAGATCCGCCGGTGGCGCCGTTACGTTGCCGACGAGCGGATGGAAGCGCAGACCTACCGGTACCTCGCGAAAAAACGCGATGGGGAAGAACGCGAAATCTTACTGCAACTAGCTGTGGCGGAATGCCGCCACGAACAATACTGGGTGCAGCGGTTAGGTAAATACGCGAAACCAGATCCGAAACCTTCCCCGGGTTCGTGGCTGCTGTCGAAACTGGCGCGCATGTTCGGCACCCTGTTCGTGCTGGCGCTAGCGCAGCGAAGTGAAGGCCGCTCAAACTACGATGCGGACGATGATGCGAGCGCGCAAATCGCTGCGGATGAGCATATTCACGGGGAAGTAGTGCGGGGGCTGGCGGAACGTTCGCGTGAGCGCCTGTCGGGCACGTTCCGCGCCGCCGTTTTCGGGGCGAACGACGGGCTGGTGTCTAACTTAGCGTTGATCGCGGGGATTGCCGCTACTGGTACGACGCAGTCCATGGTGATTGCCGCCGGGTTCGCGGGCTTGCTTGCGGGAGCGTTGTCGATGGCTGCGGGGGAGTACATCTCCGTCACCTCCCAGCGGGAACTTTTGGAGGCCAGTAGTCCCAGCGAGGATATGCGTGAGGCAGTGGCGAAACTCGATGTGCATGCGAACGAACTGGAACTGGTGTTCCGCGCTCGCGGTGATTCCGAGCAGGAGTCGCGCGACCACGCCCGCACTATTTTGGCGGCGATTAACCGGCCCGCAACCGAACTGACAACTGGTTCGATTGTCACTAACCACGCTATGCTCAGTGCTAAGCAGCGGGCGAAACTGCGTGAGGATGGCCAGCAGTTTGTGGAGATTGGTTCGGGTGTTCGCGCGGGCTTGTCTTCGTTCCTGTTTTTCGCGACCGGCGCGTTTTTGCCGTTGCTTCCGTTCATGTTCGGGTTGTCGAGCTACGTGGCGCTTGGGGTGTCCGTGGTGATTGTGGGGGCGGCCCTGATGTGTACCGGTGGGGTGACGGGCGTGCTGTCGGGTAAGTCCCCGCTTCCACGAGCGTTGCGGCAGTTGGCAATCGGTTACGGTGCTACGTTAGTTACGTACTTGCTGGGGTTGGCTTTTGGTGCCTCTGGCGTGTAGGTTTTTGTCTTGATTTTTCAGGAGGGCCGATGGGGCTGTTACAGGAACTGAACGACGCCATCCCCGACCTGTTTCGCGCAATCGACCTGACGGGCGTGTTTTTGAACGGGATTCTGGGTGGGCGGCTGGCCCGGCAGAAGGGGTTCGACCCGGTGGGTTACGCGGTGTTGGCGTTAATGTCTGCGATGGGTGGGGGCATTATTCGTGACGTGATGCTGTCGGCTGGCCCACCGATAGCGTTGACGGACCCGTACTACATTATTGTGGCGATTTTGGGGGCGTTGACGGCGCTGCTGTGGAAGTTAGATTCGCGGCCTTCGCGCGTGTTGATTGTGATTGCCGATGGCACTGTGCTTGGCACGTGGGCGGCGACGGGGGCAATGAAAACCCTGGCCCTTGGGTTTGGGGTAATGCCTGCCATTTTGATGGGGATGACCACCGCGGTTGGAGGCGGGATGATCCGCGACATTTCTGCAGGCAACGTCCCAATGGTGTTTGGTGGCAACGAGCTTTATGCCACGCCCGCTGCGGTTAGTTCGGTGATTATGGTGGGATTTTTCCACGCGGATCTTGCGATGATGGGGATGCTGGTGGCCACCGTGGTTGGGTCCGCGTTTACGTGTTTAGCGAACTGGCGTAGCTGGAAGCTACCGGCCTCACCAGATTGGACGTTGACGATCACGTCTGAACAGTTGCGGCGCCTGTTGAAAACCCGTCGCAATCGCCCGCGCACACCTCAGGGTAAGGTGCGGGTGAAGCGGAACCGAACTGCTGCAGCCCCCACTGTGGAAGTTGTGTTTGAAGAAGAAAAACCCACTGACCCACCTGAGGAACGTAAGTGAAGTTGCTTTTGAGGAGTTTTAATGTGTGGACGTTACGCCCTGTGGGATGAGGAGGAGAACCTGGTTCCACTGTTTAACGTGGACCGCATGTTCGCCCCCGTGCAACCAACGTGGAATGCGGCTCCCTCGCAGCTGCTGCCCGTCGTGTTTGAACGCCTCATTGAACCGAAGGAACCGAGCCCGCACTCGGGCGGGTCGAAGTCGCAGGTGGGGCCGGAGGCATCGAAACCAGCCTCGGACGCGGCGAAGACGCAGCCAGACGGGTTGGTGGAGCGGCGGTTGCAGCCGTTGCAGTGGGGCCTGGTGCCGTCGTGGGCGCGCGACGACAAGCGTCCCATGATTAATGCGCGCAGTGAAACCGCGTTGCAAAAACCCTCATTTAAAGCTTCTATGCGGCGCCAACGCTGCCTGGTGCCAGCCAACGGGTATTTCGAATGGCAAACCACCCCCGAGGGTAAGCAGCCATTTTTCCTAACTAAACCTCCCGCCGGCCCAAACGTAACCAAGGCCTCCGCCGATCCAAACCCGGCTGATCCCCATGCGGACTCGGACGTGTGCGCGCAAACCGGGCGAGCGCCTCAGGCGGCAGAAGTAAGTGCTGCAAACCCGGCTGAAGTGGCGGCGCAGGATCCGGTGATGGGGTTCGCGGGGATTTACGATGCGTGGCAGGGGCCGGATGGGTGGTTGCGTACGTTCGCGATTCTCACGCGGGCGGCACCGGATGCGCTGGGGCATATTCACGACCGTTCCCCCGTGGTAGTGCCACCAGAGTTGTGGGATGAGTGGTTGTGTCCCACCATTGACACCGACGCGGAAGTGGGGGCGCTTTTGGATGCGATACCCGCGCCGAACCTCATGCCCCGAGCTGTGTCGAAAGCCGTGGGGAACGTGGCGAATAACAACCCGTCGTTAGTGCAGAGGCTCGACTGAGCAGATAAAACAGGTTTCTTGGCCACGCAGGTTGTGGATAATCCTGAGGGCACGCTAAGTGTGGCACCCTGTAGGGGTGAGGAAAATACGGGTAGCGGACTGGGTCGTGATCGTCCTGATCAGCGTGATCGGCATAGCGCTTGTGCTCTACCTGTCCAGCGGGACGCTGGGGAAGTTCTTCGGTCGCGCCAAGCTGGAGGACATCCCGTATTCCCAGGCCCGCAATTACGTTGCCCAACTCCAAGTTAGAGGAAAACAGCATACTCCCAAATACGCGCGCGCAGCATACGGACAGGCATGGGCGGACGTGGACCGCAACGGTTGCGACACGCGCAACGACATCCTGGGGCGGGACATGACGGCGGTGCGTTTTAAAAACGGGAACTGCAAGGTCGCCTCCGGAGAACTAAACGACCCGTATACCGGTAAGAAGATTCATTTTAAACGCGGGGCCGAAACTTCCCCGGCAGTGCAAATAGACCACGTGGTGGCGCTCGCGGACGCGTGGCGGTCTGGCGCGTGGCAGTGGGATACGCGCAAACGTGAACAGTTCGCGAACGACCCCATGAACCTGCTGGCAGTAGATGGGCCCGCGAACCAAGATAAAGGCAGTAAATCGGCAGACCAGTGGCTGCCCCCAAATGAGGACTACCAGTGCGCGTACGTGGCGCGGCAAGCCAAGGTTAAAGCCCGGTGGGTGCTCACGGTTACGACCCAAGAAAAACAAGCGATCATCAACACGCTCGCCCACTGCCCGGCGATGGGCTAAGCCCACTACCCGCCAGCGGGCTTAACTCACTACCGGCCAGCGGGCTTAACTCACTACCCGCTAACGGGCTTAACTCACTACCCGCCAACGGACGGATTGCGCGGTACTTAAGCGTGCAATTGGGCAGGGATGTGCGCAGGTGCAACGTGAAGAGACTAGACTGTGGGCATGAATTCCTCATCCTCGTCACCACGGTGGTCTGCCCGCTCGTCGTCCTCGTTGGAAGGTCAGGCTAAAGAGAAGTCTGATGACACTGCTCTTGCAGTCCCTCAAGAATCTACGTTTGACGACCAGCCGAAACCGGTTGTGAAAGTTTCAACGCACTACCTGCGGCCCAACCAGTACCCAAAGTACCGCTACGACAAGAGGGTTAAAGGAAGTAAGCGGGCGTGGTCGTTGTACGAGGTGTTGGATACAGCGTTCATTATTTTGGCGGCCGTGCAGGCGGGGATTTTGGCGGCGTTCCTGATTCGTGCGTCGTTCCGGCTGTCGTGGACAGCGATTCTGGCGGCGATCTTGCTGTGGGGAGTGCTCACGTTTTTGCTGCTCCCGCGGCTGCACCAAGTGTTTTCGCTGGTGTACGTGCCGGATTATTTTATTGGCCGCACCAAAACCCGCGATGGGTTGCTGGGTGACCCAGTGAACTTGGCTTTTAAAGGTACTGCGGATGATATTCACACGGCCATGCGCCGCGCTGGCTGGAGTTTAGCGGACCCAGTTAACCTGCGTTCCTCGTGGAAAATCGTGATTTCTTCCGTATTCAAACGGTCCTACCCGCAAGCCCCGGTGTCCGACTTGTACGTGTTCGGTAAACCCCAAGAGTTCGCCTACCAGCAAGAAGTGGAAGGCAATGCGAATCAGCGTCACCACGTGCGGTTTTGGCAGGTGCCGAAAGGCTGGTTACTTCCGGGTGGTCACCACGCGCACTGGCTTGCCGCAGGGACTTACGATAAGTCGGTTGGCCTGTCGATTTTCACCCTGCAGGTGACGCACAAGATTGATGAGAACACGGATTTAGAACGCGACTACGTGGTGCGAAGTTTGTTGCATTCCAATGAGGAAGTGGATGTGTCCGTGATCGAGGATTTCTCTACGGCGTACCACCACCGCAACGGTGGGGGAGATAGGATCCGCACGGACGGTAACTTACCAGTTGTGAACTGCGAAGACGTGGTCGATGAGGAAGCTCCGGATTACCAGCCAGAACACCGGTCTTTACTCAGCCGCGTGGGGGACCACCACCTGCCCCCCGCTTCGTTGATCGCAGCGGGCGTGTTAGCACTGGTGCATTTAGCGTTCGTGGTGAGCATGGGCTGGAGTTTGCACGGGGTTGTGGATGTGGACCCGGGTTTGCTGCGCCGCATATTCGTGATTGGTGGGATTGTTTACGCGGTTATCCAGATTCTTCTGTGGGTGCTGGTGCTGAAGCATTTCCAGTGGGCCCGGTTAGCGTTCACCGCCACATTCTTGCTTGAGGCGGGCCTACAGTTATCGCAGTTGTGGCTAGATCCGACGCCGAGTGTCACGAATTTGACGGCGGCTGCGCTCGCAGCGCTCGTGGTGATGATCATGTCGGGTTCGGATACGCGTAAGTGGGCGCATCGCGGTGGGCAAGACCGCACCGTCTACTTCAACGTGCCCGGCGCCGCGTAACGTCAGCTGGGGTAGCTCGCACCGCGTAGTGTCTGCGCTGGGGAATGTCAGTGGGCGTAATCGCCGTTTCGTGACTACTTTGCGCAACCTCGACTAGCGTGCTCCCGTTCGCGTGGCTGGTTTACAGAATGCTGGTTTGCGCGCAGTTGCTGCAGTAGGTCGTAGCCGTCTGGACCGACGAAAACTGGGGTGGTGAGCCCATCCAGTACTCGTTCGGGGGCGGCGACACTGCCGTGAGACAGCACTTGCTGTGTTGGCGTGAGAGTGCGGATGAGGATCGCTGCAACTCTGTGAGGGTAGTCCCGCGCGAACTTGGAGTAGATGAGGGGGTCATGCTGCCCATCGTCGCCAACGAGAACCCACCGCACCCACGGCAGCAGGTTCGTTAAAAACTCTAGTTCCCGCCGCTTGTGTTTAGGCCCAGACCGGAACCACCCGGTTTGCGACGGACCCCAGTCTGACAGCAGGGGTGTGCCCGTTGGGAACCCGGTGCGCGACAGGAACCGTCGCAGCCCCGGCGCCACGTTCCACGCGCCCGTAGAAATATAGGCAACCGGGGCGTGGTTCGGCACCCGGCCACCCGCATTGCTTGCCTCCAGACCCTCCATTTTTGGGTTGCTCGCACCCGGGTTGCTGGGCATGCTCCCCGATACTCTTGGGACGCTGCTTGGGGTGCGGTCCGATTCGTTTGGCGTGCTTCTCGGCAGAGTTCCTATTGTGCGGGTCACGCGTTGCAGTAAGTAAGACATGCCCGGCACCGCTTGACGCGAAGACACGTAGAGGAAGAACGCGTTCTTCGCGGCGATCAATGGGCGCGGCAGCCAAGAGATCATCACGGTGTCGTCCACGTCTGAAACCACGCCGAACAACTCATCGGTTCCCACAATCCGCACGGGCACAGAAGCCGGCCGGGACGTGCGCACCCGCAGTTTTTGAGCACCCTGCCGCCGCTTGTTTATACCCGCTTGGCCTGAAGCCGTGGAACCGTACTTCCCGCCGCGCAGGCTCGCCGGGTCGGCCGCTGCCACGGTCGCCATGTGCCAACCGGGGGCAAGCCCATGCCCGCTGATCGTGACATCAACGTACCCACCTCGATCTGCATAAACCAATTGCCGCTGCTTCCCAACCGTCACCACCACGGGTTGGAACGGGATCTGTGCGTCCATAAACTGGCGCCACCCTCGTTCACCGCGTTCGCGCCCACCTTGGCCAAATGCCTCCCGAATCAAGTCAGAATCACTCAGATGCGCGAACTCCGGGCGGTCTTGCCAACCCGTGAGTTTTGACTGCTGAACCCACGCCTCAAACTTTTCTTCAAACGGAGTGGGGGACATGAGTGCCCGCCCTAAAATACGTACCCGGCTGGGTGAACCAATCCCCCCGTAACCGATCATTTCTGCGCGCCAACCAGCGCCCTTAAGCAGGTTAGCGAGGGCCTTGTTGAAATGATTCCCGAACGTCGTCACGGCTTCTAGCAGCACACCACCAGTCTAACGGCAAGCAAGAGCAGTCCACACGCATGGAGAGTGTGGAAAATCGGAAAACAAATGCAATCGAGCGCATATAAGAAAATATAAATCTATACCTTAAGGGAAAAGTTTATAATAAATTCAGCATTTACTAAAATTTAAGTGTTATCGAGCACAATAAGGGCCTAAAAACTAGATCTTTTACCACCTAGACCAATAGCCTGAAACGTGGTTCGTTAAATAACGCGAAATAAAAAATCGCGAGATTGCAATCAAAAACTTGAAGTCTAGAACACGGAAGAAGAGGGTGTAGATGCGCGCACTGCGCTGCGAGAACGTCTACAAAATTTTTGGTAGAGATTCAAAAAAAGCTCTAAAAATGCTTAAAGAAGGCGCTCAGCGTAGTGCGCTGCCCGAAGGTGTAACAGTAGCTGTAGAAGATGTGAGCCTAGATGTTAACGAAGGCGAAATCTTCGTGGTCATGGGCCTATCCGGGTCCGGTAAATCCACGCTTCTACGCACGCTAAACGCCTTAGGTCCAGCTACGGACGGGAAAATCTACGTGGGCGACCAAGAGGTCACAAACATGCCCATGGGGGAAATCCGCCGGCTACGCGAGCAACACATGTCCATGGTTTTCCAACACTTCGGGTTGCTACCGCACCGCACCGTGCTGGACAACGCTGCCTACCCCCTAGAGATTCAAGGTGTAGGCAAACAAGAACGCGAGCAGAAAGCACTTGAGGCCCTAAAAACCACCGGCTTGGAAGGCCGGGAGAACGCGTACCCCGACGAACTCTCCGGCGGAATGCAGCAGCGCGTGGGCCTGGCTCGCGCCCTCACTGCGGATGCGGACATTTTGCTGATGGACGAGGCATTCTCGGCGCTAGACCCCCTGATCCGCCGGGACATGCAAGACCTCCTGCTGGAACTGCAAAGCCAAAAGAAACGCACCATCATCTTCATCACCCACGACCTGAACGAAGCGATGTACGTGGGGGACCGCATTGCGGTGATGAAAGACGGGAAGATCGAACAGGTTGGGACCGCGGAAGAAATCCTCACCAGCCCCGCTAACGACTACATTGCCCGGTTCGTGCAAGACGTGGACCGCACGCGCGTGATTACCGCGTCCTCGCTGATGCGCCAGCCTGGTACCCGGATTTTCACGGCAGACGGGCCGCGCGTTGCCCTCAAGAAACTAGAAGAATGGGACGAAGAAGGCGGTTGGGTAACAGACTCAGGTACCCTGCGGCTGCGCGGCATGATCCACACGGAAGACGTGGCGCACGCGCTACACAAGAACCCGGAACTGCGTTCCACTGAATCGATTCTGCGCCACGAGTTCTACCAGGTGGGGCCCGATACGCCCCTGTCAGAAATCATTAGTATGGCGGCGAATACGGACATTACGATTCCCGTGGTGGACGAAGACAACAAGCTACTGGGCATTATTCCCCGCGTCGCGATCGTGGTGGCACTTGCAGCGCAAGGTGACTCGGACGCAGGTGGTACCACTACGGACAATACAGCTGAAACCGGTGGAACTCCTGCGGCGGAAGGCCCGTCTGAAACGAGTGGTGCCGCTGCTGAGGGCGCGTTTGAAACGAGTGGTGCTCCCGCAGCGGAAAACACTGCTGAAACCGAAGGAGTCACCACACAGCTGAACGGTAAGCCGAGACAGGAGCAAGAAATCGAACAAGAACTTTCGAACGGGAAGGAGAATAACTGATGGGTAACAACGATCTGTGGTTCTCTTTGCCCGTAGGGGACTGGGCCGACGCCGCGATGCGGTGGATGATGGACGCGTGGGACGGCTTCTTCGGCGTTGTCGCCATGATCCTAACGTCCGTGTGCGACGCCCTGTATTTCGTGTTCTCTACACCTCCGTTCTGGGTGATCATCCTGATCGTCGCGGTCATCGCGTTCTTCGCAAGCGGTTGGAAACTGGCGGTTGGGTCCATTATCGGCATGCTGTTCATCTACGGTATGGGCCAGTGGGACAACGCCATGTCCACCCTGTCGATGGTTGTGGAAGCCTCCGCAATCGCCGTGCTGTTCGGCGTGCCACTGGGGATCTTAGCGGCTCGGGTTAAATGGGTTTCACGCATCACCCGGCCGATCATGGACTTCCTGCAAACCATGCCTGCGTTCGTGTACTTGATTCCGTTCGTCATGATCTTCTCGATCGGGATCGTCCCCGGTATTGTCGCGACCGTCCTGTTCTCAATCGCACCGGCCGTGCGGTTCACGGAACTGGGGATCCGCCAGGTAGACAAATCTGTAGTGGAAGCCGCGTACGCCTTTGGGGCTAAACCCAGCCGCGTGCTCCGGCAAGTAGAACTCCCCCTAGCACTACCCACAATCATGGCAGGCATTAACCAGGTGATTATGCTGGCCCTGTCCATGGTGGTTATCGCCGGTATGGTCGGTGGCGGCGGCCTCGGTAACGACATTGTCCAAGCACTGCAACGCGTGAACATCGGGTTGGGTGCTGAAGCTGGCTTAGCCGTTGTGGTGCTCGCAATGATCCTCGACCGGCTAACTGCCTCATTCGGTAAAAAATCCGAAAGAGCTAACCGCTAACTGAAGCTCTCAACTGGATACAAATCTCATTGCACAAGTAGAGGAAGGAAAACGCATGTTTTTGAAGAAAGCTTTTGCTGTGGGCTCAGCCCTAGCGCTTTCCGTTTCGCTCGCAGCCTGCTCGGGTGGTTCGGGAGATAAGTCGGACGCAGGAGAGTCCAAGTCCCTATCCGTTGGCGTACCCGCCGGCTGGGACGAAGGCGTAGTTATTTCCAACATGATGAAGAGCGCGTTGGAAGACCAGGGTTACGACCTGAAACTGACGGACGCGGACATTGGCGCAGTGTTCACCTCCATCTCCAAGGGCGATATGGACCTGCTGTTTGACGGTTGGTTGCCACTTACCCACAAGTCTTACGTAGAGAAATACGGGGACGACATGGAGGACCTGGGAACCTGGTTCGACGAGGCGAAGCTGGCGTTGGCTGTGAATAAGGACGCGCCGATTAAGTCGATTGAGGAACTGGCGGACCACGCGGACGATTTCAACAACGAAATCGTTGGTATTGACGCGGGCGCGGGAATCACGGAAACCACCGAGAAAACCGCGATCCCAGAGTACGGTCTGGACAACATGAACTTCAAGATTTCCTCTACCGCCGCGATGTTGGCGGAACTGGATTCTGCGATGAAGAACAAGAAGAACATTGTGGTTACCCTGTGGAGCCCCCACTGGGCGTACAGCGCGTTCGACGTGCGTGACCTAGAGGACCCGAAGGGGGCCATGGGCGGCGCAGAGAAGATCCACACGTTCGCACGCAAGGACTTCAGCAAAGATAATGAAGCTGTTGCGAAGATGATTAAGAACTTCAAACTTTCGGCCGAAGAGCTTTCGGACGTGGAGAACTACGTGTTGAACGAGCACAAGGACGAGCCGATTGACAAAACTGTTAAAGAATGGCTCGATAAGAACCAGGAAGTGCGCGACCGCATGAAGATCGAGAAGTAACCCACTTCCTGTGGTTTTCTTCGTGAGGTTCTAACGCGCATCTAAGCGCAAGAACAAACTAAAGGGGGCTTGGATCCGCCGCGGAAGCGGGTCCAAGCCCCCTTTTTGTATCCCCTCATTGTAAAAATACTGGGCGGTAAGAGCAGGGGTTACTGGCCTACCAGTGGGCTACTTGCCTGGCTGTGAGTTATTGGCCCGGTTGTGAGTCGGCCGTGGAATGTGGATGTTTGTGCGCGTACCAGAAGTAGATGCCTACGAATACACCTCCGCCGAGAATATTTCCCAACGTGACCGGCAGCAGATTCACAAATAGAGCGTTGAACAGAGTAAGTGGCCCGTGCCCGTAATCAAGTAGCAGGCCGTAGGGCAGCATGTACATATTCGCAACAGAGTGCTCGAATCCAACTGCTACGAACAATGAAATCGGACCGATTACCGCGACAATCTTATCCGTGAGGGAACGTCCAGCGTACGACAGCCACACCGCTAGACAGACCGCCAGGTTGCAACCAATCCCAAGAACGAAGCATTCAAACGGCGTGTGTGAAAGCTTCGCAGACGCCGTCGCTACAATTGTTCGCCCCCAGGCTCCGTTCGCGTTCTTCTGCAGTCCACCAAAATAGCAAAGCGCAACCACCCCGAGTGACCCAACCAGGTTCCCCACGTAAACCACAGCCCAGTGGGCGAATACTTGTGGCCAGTTCAGCATGCCTTCCGCCTTGGCCACCAGGTTCATAGTAGTTGAGGTGAACAGGTCCGCCCCTGTAATAATCACGAGGCCTAAACCAACGGAGAAAACTAGGCCACTAAGCAGCTTAGCCACCCCAAAAGGCAGGTGGTTGCTACCGGTTGCTACCGTGGTGAAGAACGTGAAGCCTAATGCGATGAACGCACCCGCAGAAACTGCGAGCATGAACATTTTTGTGGGCCGGGCCGTAGCTTTGCCGAGCATCGCGTTAGCGGCTATACCCACAATTTCTTTAGGGGAGGCAATTGGAGACTGGCTAGAGGGAGAATTTGACGACTGTGCTGGTGTAATGGGATTGCTCATACTCCACACTTTAGTCCTATATCCGCATTAAAGGTGTGTTGTATCAGCGTGTAACCTGTTACTTATCTTGTGTGTCGCCGTTGTTCTGGTCGCCTTTACGCCGCTTCTTACGCTTCCACAGCCGGCCCATCCCCAGGCGGCGCGAACGCAGCTCGGTGGGTAGGTGATTCTTCTTGCGTTTACGCGAGGTTTCGCGCAAGAACGGAATCGAAAGCAGCGTCACCAGCGTCATCAACCACGCGAAAGCAATCACGGCGTGGAACCCACCGTAAGAACCCGAATGGTCAATGAACCGGCCTGCAATCGCCGAGCCGATTGACACGCCCACGTTCATTGCCGTGGACATCCATGTGAGCCCTTCCGTTAGACGTCGGGCGGGCACAGCCCGCTGAACCATCGCGTTCACGTTAATCATGGTGGGGGAAATACCGAAGCCGGTTATGAACATCATGATCGCCATCAACACCACGCCTTTAGTGAATCCCACTAGCGTAACGCCAACAGATAGGGCCACCACCCCGGTTACGAACAGTTTCCACAGTGGGAACCGCCAGGTGCGTGCCCCGTAAATCAGACCCGCTAGCATCGATCCGGTGGCGAACACGGCCAGCAGTAATCCTGAGGCCGACCGCACTCCGTGTTCAGAAGTGAACGCTACTACGGACACGTCGATCCCACCGAACATCGCGCCCGCTCCAATGTACACGAGCGCCAGGGAGATCATCACCGGTTGAGTCATCACTGAACCACCCGCGTCCGCTGCCGCGTCTTTACCTAACGCCGGTGGTTCCGTTTCTCGTTGCGATAGGAACCACACGCCGCCAAACAGGGCAAACAAAACCGCTAACGCCAGGCCAGCGATTGGGTTTACGGAGGTGGTGAGCAAGGTGGCGAGGATCGGGCCCACCATAAACACCACCTCATCCAACGTGGATTCTAGTGAATACGCGGTGTGTAGCTGCGAGGCGTTCTCTACCACGCCCGTCCAACGCGACCGCACCATCGCCCCTAGGGAACCGGAAAACGCCCCAGCTATGATCGTAAAAATGTACAGTAAGATGGCGGGCCCACGCATGAATGCCACCACCATCACCCCGACGATGCCTAGTACGGATGTGATGACCGATGGGAGCATCACTTTTGACTGCCCATACCGGTCCACTAACCGCGCTAGCACGGGTGCCGCTACCGCGTACGCCACGATGTTCACCGCAGAAACTTGGCCGGCAAGCGTGTATGAGCCGTACAGCGCAGAAATCATTAGGATCTGGGAAATACCCACCAGGGACATGGGGAAACGCGCTAAAACCCCGGCTGCAGAAAACTTTAATGCACCGGGGATACTCAGGATCTCACGATACGACTTGAACACTCATCTAGGTTATTAGATATTTTGCTTTAAAACACGTTGCGCCAGGGGTGAAACATACCACCGGATCCCCATCAGAATGCGCGAATGTGCCGCTTACAGGTTTTGTAGGTGGGGGGAAAATATTAGTTGCGTGAGGAACCAGCAGAACGCGAACGTAAAAACAAAGTAAGTGAAAAGTACTGTTCCGCGCGCGCCGGGTACAACGAGGGCGAGAATAATCGGGGCAGCCCACACCAGCACAGCTGCGGCGGTGCGGGGAAGATAGCGGATCGACCGGATGGTAGCCGTTTGAAGGACAGATACGAAACTGGGGGTGGTGGGCTTGGGGCTTGGAGTGCGAAAGGGTTTCGATAACTGTCCTAACAGTGCAAATAACCACAGGGTAATTCCAGCTACTACGATTGTGCCGGCAATCAACCCCATTTCTAGCACCATTCCACTGGTGCTCGTTATCGCCGAGCTTGCCTGCCCAATCAACAGCCAGTTGTATCCCCCGAGCATCGCGAGAGCCCCGCACAGCACGGCCCCACCCGTGGCGGCACCGAACCGGTAGGTGAACTCGCGTAAAAACTGACGGGCCGGCCGTGCCCCGCCGCCTTTAATCAGGTCGGCAATCACTGCGTTCGCAGCCCGAGTAGTGGCCCCAATGGTGATTACCGGTAGTGAGCACAGTACCATCAGCAGGTTCACCACCACCAGGTCCGCGGCTAAAGACAACACCGCGTAGAACGAAGAAGAAGGGCTCAACCACTTAGGCACGTGACCTCCATACGGGTTGCTCAGCAAAGATTGTGTTGCGCACCGGGCCGGTGGAGGACCGTACCACCAGCTCACCGGGTAGCAGCAGGTGGCGCGCTGCCTCCCCACGCATGGCCGCGAACAGGGCTTCGCACGTGCGTTCCACTAGGTCGTGTAGGGGCTGTCGGATGGTGGTTAATCGCGGGTGCGAGTACGCAGCGATTTCCACCCCATCAATCCCCACCACAGACACCGCTTCGGGCACCCGCAGCCCCATGTCCAGCACGGCGCGCATCACCCCCAGGGCGATCACGTCCGTCATCCCCACAATCGCTGTGACCTGCGGGTGTTTCGACAGCATTTCGTAGCCCAACTGCAGTCCGTAGTGGTAGGAGTACGGGGTGTCTTGCACGGGCCCACGCAGCACCGCGGGAGTGGTATTGGAACCGAAACGCGTGCGCATTGCCGCGCGGAAATAGTGTGAACGCAGTTCTCCTACTGAATTGTCGGCCGTGTCCGAACCGATGAACCCAATTTCCTCATGCCCCAAGTCCGCTAAATACTCCACGATTTGCGTCAGAGCCAGCTGGTCATCGAGTGCCACCGACGAGTACGCGTCTGGTTTTAATGCTTCATTATGAGGGATGGTGCACAGCACGAAGGGCGCTCCAAGGGCCTCGAACTGTTTGCGGGAACCATCTAGCTGGCCGCCTAGGAACACCACTGCGGCTGGGTGAGCAGTGGCGGTGTGCTGCAAAGCCGCCTGCACTTCATCTTCCCCATGGGGAACCCGCAGCATCGTCACGTGCATTACGCGCTCGCGGATTTTGGCTTCGAACACGTCGAGCATCTCTAAGAAAAACGGGTTTGACGGCCCCTTAACTACTAGCGCCACGCTGTCTGACGTGGTCTGGCGCAGTTTCCGGGCGTGCAAGTTCGGGGTGTACCCCATGGTGCGTGCCATTTTGAGTACGCGTTTGCGGGTGTGGGCGTTCACGTCCGGCGCGTCGTTCAGGGCCCGTGACACCGTGGTTACGCCCACGCCGCAGGCCTGGGCGATTTCCTTAATGGTTACCCGCCCAGTAATTTGTGCCATCATTACTTACACTTTCGTTGCCCATAGGCGTGGCCCCTTCGGGGGCCTACCTTGAGGACTCTATCCTTTAACCGCGCCAGCTACTACGCCCTCAATAATGTACTTTTGGGCAAACATGTAGAACGCGACGATCGGGATGATCGCCAGCACCAGCATCGCCATCATCGCCCCCATGTCACGGTTACCGTTCGACCCCACCAGCATTTGAACAACCACGGGAATCGTCTTGTATTTAGTTGACAAGCCGATCACCAGGTAGGGCAGCAGGTAGTCGTTCCACACCCACATTGCGTTCAAGATCGCCACGGTAATCGCCGTTGGTTTCAACATGGGCAGCACTACCCTAAAGTAGTTCTGCAGGGGGCTGCACCCGTCGATAATCGCGGCTTCCTCAATGTCTAGGGGAATGGATTTAACGAACCCGCAGAACATGAATACGGACAAGCCAGAGCCGAAACCCAGGTACAACACCACGATCCCGATGGGGTTCGCTAAGTGCAGCATGTCGGCGATTTTCACGGTGGGGAACATGACCATCTGGAACGGGATCACCATTGAGAACACGAACATGTAGTACAGGGCACTGGTCCACCACGTTTTCACGCGGGTAATGAAGTAGGCGGTCATTGCGCAGAAGAACACGATTGCGCTTACCGACAGGATCGTGATTACGAACGACCACAGCATGGCCCAGAAGAACCCGGTTTGCACCAAGCCCGTCACGTAGTTCTCTAGGCCCGCCCACATTTCCCCTAGGGGGAGTGCGAATGGGTGGTCTGCGATGGAGAATTTTGTTTTGAATGAGTTGAATAGGATGAAAAATATTGGCCCGAGGAACACGCAGGTAAGGAACACCAGCACCGCGTACAGCAGCAGCTGTGCGGGCCCTAACTTCTGGCGCCGCCGCGGGTTTGCGGGGAGTTTGCCCCCCGGCGCGGCCTGCGGGTGGTTACCCGTACTAGTGCCGGAGTGGTCTGCAACCTGGAGTGTGTTCGGGTTTGAATTGGGCGCGTTCGGATTCAGTGCTGCGGTGCTCACGCCTCAACCTCCTTACTGCGCGTGGCGCGTAACTGGAACAGTGCGATCACTACTACGACGCACACGAAGATAACGGCTTTAGCTTGGCCTACACCCTCAAACCCATTTCGGTTGAACATGGTGTTCACAATGTTGAGGGCCACCATTTCTGTTTGGTGCTGCGGCGCCCCATTTGTTAACGCCAGGTTTTGGTCGAACATTTTGAACGTGTTCGACAGGGTGAGGAACAGGCAGATCGTGATGGATGGCATGACCGTGGGAATAGTTACGTTACGCAGGATTTGCCACCGGCCCGCACCGTCTATCTGCGCGGCTTCCACCAGTTCTGGAGGGACGTTTTGCAAACCTGCGATGTAAATGATCATCATGTACCCCACTAGCTGCCAGTTAATGAGGATGATCAGGCCGATGTAACCGTATTTCCACTCCGAAATGATGGTGGTTGAGTAGCGCGCGAGGAACGCGTTGATGATGGATTGCCAGGTGTAGCCAAGGACGATTCCACCAATTAGGTTTGGCATAAAGAACACGGTGCGGAAGAAGTTTGTACCCGCCAGTTTGCGGGTGAGGACCCACGCGATGGTGAACGCAAACAGGTTTACGCTGATGATCGACAGGATCACTACCAGCAGTGTGAAGCCGAATGCGGCGGTGAACCCTTCGCGGGGGTCGAGGGCATCAATGTAGTTCTGCAGCCCCACGAATTCCGCGTCCGTAATTGTGGTGAAGTCGGCGAACGACAGGAACAGGCCGATGAAGAACGGCACTAGGAACGCAATCAGGAACGCGAGGAGGGTGGGGAGGACGAAGATGGGGAAGTATTTTTTCAGTGTTGCTTGCATAAAGATCACCTAAAGGGGGTGGTGGGCGCGGCACGGTGACCGCGCCCCAACCCAGGTTTATTGGCTACTTGAGCATCGACTTTTCATTATCCCAAGAATCTGTGAAGGTTTTGACAACCTGATCCCACTTTTCGTTCCCCGATGCGTACTGCTGCAGTGCGGCACCGAAGTCGTTCTTGAACTGCTGGGACGGGTAGGTGGTGAACACCCAGGTGATCGTCTCTTTGTCTGTGTCGTTCATGGACTGGGCAACCTGTTGTGCCAGCGGATCGGTGGGAATGTCTCTGTCGGTGAAGTCTTTGTACGGGGCGATGAACCCCAGGTCTTCCACCACGTGCTTTTTACCTTCGTCGGTGGTGAACAGCCATTCAATGAAGTCTTGGGTGGCTTTCTGATCAGCCTTGGAGGCTTTAGCGTTAATCGCGGTAAAGGATTCCGTGCCGATCGCTAGACCTTGCTTTTCTTCACCTTCGTGCCCGGTGTAGATAGGCATGAACTTAATCTTGTCTTCTTTAACTACGTTGCCAGATACGTCTTTGATTTGGCTCCAAGCCCAGTTACCGTTTTGAACCATCGCGGCCTTACCTTGCGCAAATTCTGACATGGAGTCGGTAACAGTTTTGTTGGGCGTCAACGCGGGCTCGACCGTGGAGTCCTTCAGGTACAGGTCAAAAATGTTCTTGTATTCGTCGTTGTACTTGAACTTTGCATTGTCTGTGTCCGTAATGTTTTCGTCTTTGTATTCGTAGAACATCGGGATGTTTGACAGGTGGGTCTGCCAGCGCCAATCTTCACCGGTCGCTAGGGATGTAGATGCGAACGCGCCGTCGATTCCCAGATCCGCTTTCTTTGCCTGCATGTCGTCCGCAACTTCTTTGAGTTTTTGGAAGTTATTGATCTCTTCCATGTTCTTGGCTTTAGCGCCATCCATTGCGAAGTACTTGTCGAAGATGTCTTGGTTGTAGATCAGACCGTATCCTTCTACTGCGAGCGGAAGGCCGTATACTTTTCCGTCTTCACCCTTGAGGGCGAGGTTGTCGTCTTTAATGCTCTTGGCCCACTTCGTGTCCGTTAGGTCGGCTGCGTATTTTTGCCAGGTTTTCAACCCCATTGGCCCGTTGATGCCGAACATGGTGGGGGCGTCTTTTTTGGAGATTTCAGACTTGAGGGTCTGCTCGTTGGTGTTGGAAGCGGCGGTTACGATCTTAACTGGGACACCGGTTTTTTGAGTGTATTCTTTAGCGATCTTTTGGAACGCGGCGTCTTGTTCTGGTTTGCCGTTCAGGTAGTAGACGGATCCTTTGCCGTCGTCAGCTGAATCGGACGAGCATGCGGCCAAGCCGGTTAAGGCGAATGCGCCAGCCACGAGTGCAGCACAGACCTTCCGGGTTCTGGTACTCATGAGGTTCCTCCTTTGGAACGCGGATCCGTCTTCGGATCCCGTAGGTTGTCAAACTTGATCGGAAACGTTTCCGGTCGTTGGTTCAATCATGCCACGTAAACGCCTTTCACGCTAGGTGAACTGACCCACAGTGAGTTTTCAACGACCGAACCAGGTATTTGGTAGCAGAACCGAAAGCCCTGCTACGCAGTTAACGTTTACGATTTCGGTTCATGTTTATTCACAGTGCAAAGCGTGTTACCTTAAACTGCCTAAGAAACTTAACTCTGCAACGCGTTTCCGACAACGTCCTTAGCTTCGGCCAGTACCTCATCTAAATGGTCATCGCCCTTGAAAGATTCCGCGTAGATTTTATACACGTCTTCTGTGCCGGAGGGGCGGGCAGCGAACCACGCGCTCTCAGTGGTCACCTTCAACCCCCCGATTGGGGCGTCATTACCCGGGGCATTCACCAGGCGCGCGGTGATGGGCTCACCCGCAAGTTCGGTTGCGGACACGTCATCGGGCGAAAGGGCAGCGAGCTTAGCTTTTTGCTCCCGATCAGCCGGTGCGTCCACCCGCTTGTACGCCGAATCACCAAACCGCTCCACCTGCTCCTCATGCAACTGTGACGGAGTCTTACCAGTTACCGCAAGAATTTCAGAGGCGAGCAGGCACATAATAATGCCGTCCTTATCCGTCGACCACACCGTACCGTCATTGCGTAAGAACGAGGCCCCAGCGGACTCCTCACCACCAAAACCAACCTCACCAGACAATAGGCCAGGCACGAAGTACTTAAAGCCCACCGGCACCTCAATCAACTTGCGGCCCAAATGGTCTGCAACCCTGTCAATCAACGCGGACGACACCAAGGTCTTCCCAACCGCGCAATCCGCAGCCCAATCTGGTCGATGCGTGTACAAGTATTCAATCGCTACGGCTAAGAAATGGTTCGGGTTCATCAACCCATCTGCAGTGACAATCCCGTGGCGGTCCGAATCCGCGTCGTTACCCGTAGCAATGTCGTACGGCGTGCGACCATCCTCGTTCGGAGTCATGGCCTCCAGCAGGGACGCCATCGCGTACGGGGAGGAACAATCCATCCGGATCTTCTCATCCCAATCCAACGTCATAAATCCAAACGCCGGATCCACCTGCGGGTTCACCACCGTCAAGTCCAGGCCGTAGCGTTCCCCAATCTGCCCCCAGTAATCCACTGAAGCACCGCCCAGCGGGTCCGCACCTATGCGCACGCCCGCACGGCGGATCGCCTCGAAATCAATAATGTTCTCAAGATCTTTGGCGTAGGTACTCAAATAGTCGTAACGCTGAATCTCAGATTGCTGCAGTAACTGTGAACCGCCGTAGCGTTTAACTCTTGACCAACCGTCTTTTAGGATCTCATTCGCCCGGTTTGCGATCCAACTGGTTGCGTCCGTCCCCGCTGGCCCACCGTGAGGCGGGTTGTACTTGAACCCACCGTCGCGCGGCGGGTTGTGCGACGGCGTAACCACAATCCCATCCGCCAAGCCACTGCCAGTGGTGCGCACCCCACTGCGGGAACCCGCGCCGTTCGCCACCAAAATTGCGTGCGACAACGCGGGAGTGGGGGTGTATGCGGAACGGGCGCAGATCCGGGTTTCTACCCCAGCTGCAACCAGGACTTCCAGGGCGGTGCGCCACGCGGGTTCCGAAAGTGCGTGCGTGTCACGCGCCAAGAAAAGGGGGCCGCCAATACCCTCCTTTGCGCGGTATTCCACGATCGCGGCTGTGGTGGCGACGATGTGGGCTTCGTTGAACGCGCCGTCGAGCGCACTCCCGCGGTGTCCGGACGTGCCAAACACAACTTGCTGATCTGGGTTGTTTGGGTCTGGTTCTACATCGTAGTAGGCCGATAGTAGTTCATCGACGTTGATAAGATCCTTCTTTTCGGCAGGCTTGCCAGCTCTTTCAAACATACTTCTAGTGTGGCAGTAACCACCGGAAAAGTCACAGGCATGTCACGGAGTGGGAGAGTATTTCTCAGTGACTATTTCGATTGCGGTGTGCGCATAAGGTTACGCATTCCCGCCACGTCCCCTTCTTTTATTTTCTTGAGGTTGTGGGCCACTACGTCAACGAGCCCATCTGGCCGTCCGCCAGCACAGTGGGGGCTGATAATGAGGTTCGGGGTGTCCCACAGGGGTGAGGATTCCGGTAGTGGTTCGGTTTGCGCCACGTCAATGCCCGCGCCCGACAAGTGACCGTTCTTTAACGCATTCGCGAGGGCGGATTCGTCTACGGTGGATCCGCGGCCCACGTTCACAACCACTGCCCGGTCGGGGAGCGCGTCAATCACCTGCTGGTTAAGCGCATTCTCAGTGTTTTCCGCGCGGGGCAGCACCATAACAAGAATGTCCGTGTCAGCCAGGACCTCAAGAATATTATCGACCGCGTAGGTTTGGAACCCGGAGCGGGTACCTGCGGACTGGGCAATCCCAACCACTTTGGAACCGAATGCGGCGAAACGCTTACCAATGGCCTGTCCGATAGCGCCAAAACCCCACACGACCACTTTGGAATCGACCACGGTGTGGACCCACTGGTCAGAGTGCAGGTCGCGTTCCTGCCCCATGGCTGTGTCCCACGTGTGATTCTGTTTATCGCGCATCAGTTTCGGTACGCGCCGCACCAACGCCAAGGTGAGCGCGAGTGCGTGTTCGGACACCGTGCGGTCGTGGAAGTGCGCGCCGTTACACACCACCGCGTCTGTACGCAAGTTAGAGGACATGAGGCCGTCAGGGCCAGCCGCCATCGACTGCCAGTAACGCACGTTCGGTAGTTGCTCTACAAACGGGTGCACCGCCGGGGTCATCCCCCAAACCACCGCCGCTTCGGCATCCTGGTGTTCAGCTGGAACCTCCTGATTCTCACTTAGAAACACCGGTTCCACTTCACCCGGCAAGTTCCAATCCAGTTTCGGTTCCGGTGGCAGAATAATCTTCATTGAAAGCTCCCTTCGTTCCCTTCAAGACTACAGGTCGGGTGGGGTGGGTGCGCTGGTGGAAGTGACTTTGCGTAAAGGCAAGTTTTTGACGCTACAATTGAGTCGTTTAACAGACTTATCGTTTTAAGGATTCTGATGGGTAAGAAGAGTCGTCGTAAGAAGGTTGTGGGCACGCCGAAGCAGTTCCGCCCCCCGATTCCGCATGTGGCCCGGCCGTTTGAAGGTTTGGATTATGAGGGTGCGCTGGTGTCTATGCGCGAGTTACTGCCTGCCGCTACCTTGCCCGCTAAGACCACTGAGGAATACGGTGCGCGCGAGGTGTTGTTCGTGACGATCCTGCCGAACCAGGCTCAGGCGAGTGTGCGTGGTGACGGTAAAGTGTTGGTGGCGTTGCAGACCCGGTCGCATTCGGGGGATGTGGCGCACGACCTGGGGGTTGCTCTGCAAGAGGCGTTGAAGCGGGCGGAGGCGTTCGACAAAGGTGAGGGGCAGCCGGGTGTGGTGAACGTGGATGTGCGTGACGCCGCCCCTCGGATCGGTGACATGATCTCCTCCGCTGGCGACCTTTCTATTGAGGATTCCCTTTCTTTCTGGTTCACGTCCGAACAGTTGGAAGATGAGCAGACTCAGTCGGCGATTGCACAGTCGTCTAAGGAACTGGTGCCTACTAAACCTGTGCCGGGTCCGTCACTTGCGTTCTGGCAGACGATGCCGAAACTGTTTGTGCGGTGGGTGCGTACGGAAGATGAGACGAAACTTTTCTCCGCTCTTGCGCGCCTAGCGGACAGGGACGAGTTGACGCTTGGGTCTGGTTCCCGGTTTATTGGTGCTTTCCGCGCGCTTGGGATTTCCATTCCGGTGTTCGAGTTCCCCGAGCAGGTGCCGGCCGCTGAGCTAGAGGAGCCGATGGCTGAACTGGAGAAAGCGCTTGCGGAGGCGCTTGCGGATTCCACGCCGCTCACTGATGCGCAGCGGAGTGTGCGTGCCGGTTTGGTGTCGCGCCAAGTGTCTGTTCGTTAACCCGCGTTTAGTGTTTAGGAGGGGTTGGTTGTGACTGCGGGTAAGCGTGAGAAGCAGAAGGTGGCGGTGGTGATTCCCGCGCACGATGAGGCGCGCACTATCGCCACTACCGTGAGGTCTTGCCGGGCCCTCCCCGGAGTTGATCTGCTGATCGTGGTGGATGACGGGTCGGGGGATAACACGGGGGATTACGCGCGGTCCAGTGGGGCTGTGGTGGTGCGTCATTCGATTCCTCGGGGAAAAGCGTCTGCGCTTGAAACTGGGGTGAAGGTGGCGGCGATGCGGGATTTACCTGAGGGTAAGCCCCGCCACCTGCTTTTTTTGGACGCGGATTTAGGGGAGAGCGCGGTTGAGGCGACGTCGCTGATTGAGAACGTTCAGTTAGGGGTTGCGGACTGTGCGGTGGCTACGCTTCCGCCGCAGAAAGGTGCTGGTGGGCACGGGTTTGTGGTGAATTTTGCGCGCCGCGCAATTGAGCGGGCAACGGGGTGGCGGCAGCAGGCCCCGCTTTCGGGGCAGCGTTGTTTAACGCGTGAGGCTGTGAATGCGGCCATGCCGTTCGCTACCGGCTGGGGTGTGGAAGTTGGAATGACGATTGACCTGCTGGTGCAAGGGTTCACGTTCCAGGAGGTGCCGTGTAACTTCTCGCACCGCCCCACTGGGAATGACCTTGCTGGCTACCTGCACCGGGGAAACCAGTATAAGGACGTTTGGGCTGCGGTGATGCGGCGGCGTTTAACAGGCCGTAAAGTACCGCGTAATGCGCGTCCAAAAACCGCTACCACAGCGGGCGCACCCTACCGGATCGCATACGACAAAAAGTAGTACTGGGATACCTGCGAGTTAGCAGTAACCAAATAACAGCGGGGCGCCTGCGTGTTGCTGGTAGCCAGTAACACCGGGGTACCCGTGGTAATGCCTCAAAATGTTAGAAGAGGCAGTGTGGTTAGTTGGAAGTCGGATTAGACGATGGGTTTCAAGTGTGGGAACGCGGCATCTAGATCGTCAAAAAGTTGAAAAAATTCCGGTAGAGTCGCCTTAATCGCGATGTCTATCTGCTCGTCGTCTAAACCGTTTGTTATGTCCACACCAGACGCAGCTTGAGCGAGGTAGTGGCCCTCATGCAACTGGTCTATAGAAGTTTGCGACACCTTATCTGGCGTTGTCCACTGCGTGAGGAAGTCGGCGATCCGGGCAACATCCTCCTCATTCTTAATTTCAGTACGCCAGTACGCGCGCATAGCTAACGCATTACCTTCAACACTGAAGTAAATGACGCAGTTATCCCACGCCGCAATAGTGGTTTCTTTGTTCCGCACAGACTGGAAACCAAACCTACCTAACGAGGCTTCCACGCGATCTAAAGTAACAGCAGCCATTAACTTCCTCTCTAACTCGCTTAACAAGTATTACAAAGCCGCCCAATGCGAGCAAACAGTATCTAACTGGTAAGTAGGCGGAACACAGGTACTATTGCTGGAAGCTAATACCCCCGGTTATCTAGGGTTGTTAGGGATAAGATGCCCGTCTTTTAAGGCGTAATGCCTATCGGCCCTACTGTTTACAACCGGGTCGTGGCTTACCACTACTAAAGCTGACTTTGAGGCGCGCGCGTTTTCGAATAAGAGCATACAGAGTTCATCGCGCAACTCCGGGTCGAGGCTAGCGGTTGGTTCATCAGCTAAAATCACGGGTGGCCGGTTGAATGTGGCACGTGCAAACGCTACACGCTGTGCTTCACCCCCAGACAGAGAATAAACAGGACGCCCCACAGGTACTTTGAGTTTAAATAAATATTCGCTCGCTCGTTCCAGCACAGATTTATCTTTCTTATTCATAAGAGTCGGCAGAGCAACGTTCTCTTCTGCTGTCAGCTCTTCGATGAGCTCCCCATTTTGAAAGACTATGCCTATATTTTGGTTCCTAAAGGCCGCGCCTTTTGCGCGTGAAAGCTTACTCATATCTTGCCCAGCAACGATTACAACACCTGATGTTGGCCGGATTAACCCCATAATGCATCCGAGCAAAGTTGTTTTTCCGCTACCTGATGAGCCTGAAATAGCTACAGACTCACCCGCGTGCACGCTTAATGAAACATCGTTTAGCACCAGGTTTTTCGAGAATTTCTGTTGAAGATTATGCGCTGAGATTATTGGATCTGAGTTAGCCACTATGGCCTCCGATTATGGGTTATGTGAGTAATTAGTTTTGGGAGCGCGAGGTTGTGCGCTATGTCTTGGGAATATAAAAGGTTGAAAAACGTCTTTCGCTGCGGTGATGCTTGGACGATAGAGAAGTGAATAGGAAAAGCGTTATCACCATTAGCGTGCATACTGCTGTGATTACCGGATATATTCCCCCAACGGTGTTTAGACGATCGTCTTCTATGCACCGCGCGAAGCAGATGCTAGCGCCACCGCCTACTAGCACGGTCAGTAGTCCCAGTAGGCATGTGCGGAGCCATATGGATTTACGCACTGTTGAGGTGCTTGCATACGCTTTCTGAATTGGCATGAGGCGAGCGTTGAAGTCCTCAATGTCTCTTGTGGCGGTGATGAGGATTGAGATCAATAGGATAACTGAGGAAACAATGGCGCACAGGTGGAGCCACCTGTGCTGGAATACGGTGTCGTTCGCACCCGCGATCCATTCTTCACCACCCACGTACACGTTGTATATAGGCCCCAGTGTGGCGCTAACTATTTTGGTGATCTCTGACTTGTCGACCCGATTACCGGATTGTTTCGAAACTATCCACGAAAATGATGCTGGGACGTCATCCTTTGTCTTTGCTGCTAGTCCAGCATTCTTTATTGAGGAAATAGTGCGCACGGTGAGTGCCTGGTCATCTGGGAACATGACACCAAGTTTCGGAGGCAACGAAGCTACGGATGTGGTTTTTCCAGATTTCAAATGCTACTTTTTAAATGAGTTTGGGGTGGCTGAAAGTGTGTGGTGCAGCTTCGAGTTTTCGTTATTATTTGTGGGTAAGAAAGTAGCGAGTTCCATGACGGAGTATTTGTTCAGAGCTTTCTCTAGTTTGGCAAGTTCTGAATTTGAAGCATTTTGTGGGATATCGATTTGAACGTAACTGCTATCAACGAAGTTGATTGTGCGTTGAACTTGGCCGGCGGGCAGCCAGGTTAATAGGCTGAATATAGCGAGTGTAGTGGTTATTAGGATCAGTATTGATCCTGTGCTTAGTGAACGTACGATCTGTGACGAGCTGGATAAAGTACGGGCTGCAACAATCATGGGAGCAGATGCGCTGCAGCGACCGAGTTCTAGAATAATGCGTGAACTTAAATAGATTAGGAAGCGGGCGGCGAATGGGATAGCAAGCAACGTGCAGATAATTCCGATCCAAAAAAGTGCATAGTTCGCGTCTGAGGCATCCGTGTAACTGGCGTTTATGAAGTCGTTAAGCACTGTTGTCGATGCTATTGGTGGAATAAATAGACTGATAAAACCGAGTACTTTAGATGAAGTTGTTATGTGTGCATCTCGTATTCCCGCCGGGGTGAATCTAGGTTTCCTTGGGTAGGTGCACATTAGAATGACTAGCACACTGACTATCGCGGCGGTAAGCAATGCAAGGAGGAATGCCCACCACACTCCTAGCACGTCAATTCTTCTGATTGTGAAGGTGAAGAATGGAATAGGAATATCGAATGTAAACAGGATAATGAGTATCGGAATGCTCCCAATGATTCCTGCCAACCATGGTTTTATTAACGATTTGAAGAGTGAGAAATGTAGGGAACGTGGTGTTGCCCCCAAAGTTTCCAGAATTTGTGTTGCGTGGTCCTGTTTTCTGCGCCAAGCAACAGTTACAGTCCCCACTAATATGAGTGAGGGAATAATGAAACTGCATACTAATCCGACGTAGCTCACCGCAGTGCTCAACTGGGTTGGTGGGAAAAATCCGGGATCAACAGACGCTTTTGAACATCCAAGACAGGCTGGTGACAACCCTTTGGTTGCTTTAGGGTTTGCAAGAACTATGCGAGATGATTTTGCTGAGGGCAGTCCGCTTCCTGTAGGTAAATAGCCTTCGAATCCGCCGAACTTATTTGAAAGCTCGTGGATTTCGGAGCTATTGAGATCCGGGGATGCATAGAAATGCCCCGCGGAAGGCCACTTATTTGCATTGAATGGGATCGGGGTTCTTAACGTATGTGGTTTGGCGAGCAGTGCTGTAACCGTGTGCTGACTAGCCGCAGTGTAGTAAATGAGTGCATCTGCGTTCGCAGGTAATCCCGACTGCGCGGGAGTATCTGACATTCCCAGTTCCTCCAGAAAACTGTTCCGCGCATATTGACTACTGAACCTAACTGCAAGCGTGAAGAAAGCAAGCACAGCAATACCGACAGCAATAGCCACCGCAACAAACGTACGCCGAGAAACCCCTATCCTCATGTTTCATTCCAGTTTCTGTCTTGGTTAGTAATTATTGTTCCAACTTGTGCAAATCATGGGTAAGGCAGTTCTAGATCTGCATGCTTGCACTGCTTTAATGTCATGTCCTGTGTTTCTTGATGCCACTGAGCCGGAGCCTGACCTGTTTGTAACACCACCAGATGCACCCTTTACAGTCCAGTTGGCTCGGGTGAACTTAGAATCGGCTGCTGTGTCGTAAGAATATATTACTTTACCAACGGATTTTGCAGTAGACCCCGTCATAGAAGCCGAGTGGTTAGCGGCTAGAGCGAGGGAAGACCCCCCCAGAAACTATAGCTACGGCAGCTATAATGTTTAATTTCCTTGCGATAGTTTTCATTAGTCTTGTACCTTTCAGTACCTATTTGTGCAGTTGCCGAGTAGCAACAGTGCAATATTACTGCGAATGCAGATGGTGGGATAAGAGCTTTCGGAAAATATCTGGATAACAATTTGATAACTCAGTTTCAAAATGTGGAGGCTTATTCCGTGCGGTAGCTGAACCTGCGGATTCGTTGTAGTTTAGTTACACGTTTTTCACGTAAGGAGGTCTTGCGTGAGGTCGGTATCGAAGGGGATGATGACCATGAAAATTACAGCCGCCGTACTTGAAAGTCAGAACTGCCCGGAACCATTTAGCGAATCAAAAGCCCTGCAGGTGAAAGAACTGGTGTTGGACGCACCTGGCCCCACCGAAGTACTCGTTAAAATCACTTCTGCTGGGCTGTGCCACTCCGACCTCTCCGTTCTACAGGGAAATCGGATTTGGCCCACTCCACTAGTTGTTGGACACGAAGCTGCTGGTGTGGTGCAAGAAGTAGGAGCCAAAGTTAAAGACTTCCACGAGGGCGACCACGTGGTTATGACATTCCTTCCCCGCTGCGAAGAATGTAGAGCCTGCCAAACAGGTGGAAAACTACCGTGCAGCAAGGGAGTTTCTGCGAACAATGCGGGCACCTTGCTGAATGGTTCCATCCGCTTGCACGACGGCGACCAGCAGATCCACCACCACTTGGGAGTGAGCGGGTTCGCCACGCATGCGGTTGTAGACCAGGCGTCGATTGTGAAAGTACCTCAAGAACTACCTGCTGACATTTCCGCAGTGCTCGGCTGTGCAATGATCACTGGCGGTGGCGCTGTGCTAAACGAACTAGACCCAAAACCAGGCCAATCGTTCATGGTAGTGGGGTTAGGTGGGGTTGGTATGGCGGGTTTACTAACCTCATTAGCGTGTGAGGGCGTGGAAGTCACCGCTGCTGACGTCAGTGCCGACAAACTGGAGCTTGCGAAACAGTTCGGTGCCCACCACTGCCTGACAACTAAAGAAGTGGAAGAAAAAGGGGTAACAGCCGACCTAGTTCTGGAGGCTGCGGGCCACCCGAAAGCCTTTGAAACCGCATACAAAGCGATCTGTGTGGGTGGGAAAATGGTGACGATTGGCCTACCAGCCCCCGACGAGGTTTCACAAATCCACCCCACAGCCCTTACAGCTGGTGCTCGCACCGTGATGGGCAGCTACATGGGGTCAGCAGTGCCGAAACGGGACGTACCAGAATTCGCCGAGCTATACCTAGATGGAAAACTACCATTAGACAAACTGATCACCAGTCACATCAAACTGGAAGATATAAACGAAGGTATGGACAGGCTCGCAGCCGGGAAAGAACTGCGCCAAATCATCCAGTTCTAAAACTCAGGCGGCTGAGCAAACAGACATCCAGTTCCAAAACCCAGATAGCCGAGCAAACAGAACTGCCGCGGACGAAGCGGCGGCAAATGCGAGGTTGCGTTGAGCGAGCGACATTGGGGTTAACGAAACAGCACAGAAGCAAACCGGGGCGCAAGCGTGGCAACGTAAGCAGCGTGAGGCCCGGGTGCTAGCAGATAGTTTCTATGATTCTGTCGAGTAGCGTCAATGGTTGATCTGGCGCTGTGGAAAGTGTCAGAAGGTCTTCTGGCCACGGTGCGTTACGGGCCAGCCCGGCCGGGCGTTGCCAATAAATAGGGGAGGACACCCCGATTTCCAAGAGCTGATCGAGCAGGTGCCGGGTGTGTTCCTTCCCTTCCGTACGCACCACCACCCCACACTCCACTGTGTGTAGGTTCACCACTTCGAAACGGTGCGAAATACTGTCAATCAACAAAGAACCGACCGAGCGGCGTTTGCGCGCGTATTCCTCCAAGTCCGCTGTTCTTAGGAAACGTCGTGTACACGCACTAATCGGCGCGGGCGACCACGCTTGCTCAATCGCATCCTCCGCCGCATCCAACGCTTGCAACCACTTGTGAGCAGCCCTACGGGCTTCCCAGCGCTCGACTATGTGGGCGTCCCCGTGATTTATTATGTGGCCGCCCCGGTGTTCAGACGACGGGGACTCCCGAGGCGTTAACTCCGCTAACCAACTCTTGCGGCTGCGCATTGCCTCCAGCGCCAGAACAGTCGCCCGCTCAGACGGAGGTGCGTTATTCGACGTACTGCCAAAACGACCCATAGAGCCGGAGTCGCCCATAGAGCCGGGGATCTGTGCAAAAAATGGCGTATCCACGAACGCACTATCCGCCTCGAGCCCGTGCACGAAAGCCCCATCGGGAACAGGTAGGAGCTTACGCATCGACACCACGTAATAATCCGCGTACCCCGGCTTCGCTCGTAACGCCACAGACGCGAACCCACCGCCGTCCGCACGCTGCGTTGCTTGCGTTTTCTCGCCGTTCAGATTCGCTTGAGGGCCAAGCCAACTATGCGTCCCATCCACCACAATGGGTACGCCACCCGCTCGCACACCCTCAAGAACACTTACAAGCTGCGCAGTCGGCAAGTTCCCAAATGTAAAACACAACAGCACCGCACTACCGGGCGTCACAAGTTCGGCCAGGCGCTGCGGAACCGGTAGTGCCCGCCGGTCCGTGGGGCAGTAGCGAACAGAAATACCTTCCAACTCAAAAGGAAGGATCATGCTGAGGCAAAAATAATCCGGCGCCACCAGGCGGCGCACGCCCTGCCGCCGCAAATCCTGCGCCACCAGTGACAACGCTTGCTTACCAAACGCGGTGAAAAACACCTAACCCCTAGCCGCTAACTCTTGGAACTGGCGGGTAATCAACGCGGTCACCGGTGGCAGTCCAATAAGTAGACCGTCGGCAATAATAATTAGACCCGAATCATTCACCAAGACCGCCACCAAAATCGCGAACCCCATGGAAACCAACAGGGCTTTCGAACCACGCTCACGCGGCATGGGTAAACCAGGTACACTCCCCAGCCACTGCCCAACTGCGCTGAACCGGCCGCGGCGCATCGCCCACACCAAACCAAGCGCAACCACTGCAAGCACAACCACCACAGCAACCGTAATCGGATTCAGCACGCTCGCGGTCATATCCGACCACTTGCGGGCCAACACCTGCCAACCTTCACCCGAAACCAAAGCGCGCCACAACCGTCCCACGTGCGTGGGCTGCGGCGCATGCGCATCCACCACCGCGATCAAGACCCACCCCAACGCGGACGCGCCAATCCACAAAAGAGCGTGCCACCACCTCAAACGCATACCCAAAAGCAAAATACACGCCAACAGGAATCCGCCAACGATGCCGGGCACACCCCCAAAATCCGCGCCCCACACAGGCAACGCGTCCACGCACAGCACCCCAACGCCCATCAACGCGACCGCTCCCACAGCCGCGTAACGCTTCCCAGCCTTCAACTGCGCGTGCACATACGGGAGCAATGAGATGAACGCGGTGACAACCAGAATCACGTACTCGCGGTTAGACACCCCGTAGAAACGGCGGAAAATCAAGGTGAGCGGCCCCAAAAAACCATCCAACTGGTAGCTAGTGGCCGACACAATATCCGTAACCAACAACAGCAGAGTAGTGGCCGCTAAAACCCCAATTGGAATCGCCGTTTGCCGCGCCACCGCAGTTAAAACCACAGCTATCAAAGCGGTCAGCAGAATCGGGATAGAAGGGTGCGTAGAATAAGCCCACCACGGCACAAAGTTCAGTATTAACGCGGCCGGCACCCACGCGAACGAAATCGTGTTCCACCACGTCAACGCCCGCCAAGTGCGTACACTCACTGTCTTATGCCGGTATCGCACCAGCCAGCCAACACTGCCCGCAGCGATCACTCCCGCCGCCATCAGCAGTGCCCACGTTAAAAACCAGGGAGCGATCGTGTTTTTCGCCGCATGCGCGTGCACCTGCGCGCTCACCAGGTTCCCCGTGATTTCCCCCGGGTTCGTACCCAGCTCCCGGCTGGTATTTACCGCTCCACCATTTATGAGGTACTTCAAATCCGCCACGGTCAACAAGCCAGCTCGGCGCGTGTTGTCGGAATACAGGGCTCCGGCTTGGTGGGACTCCGGATCTGAAACCGCGAGCGCATGCAGGTCCGCTGGCCCCGCATCCGACAGGGACGCGACGATTATTCGCGCTGGACAATCCGCAGACGCTTCTAACGCGTGCGCGAGCCGCTCTTCAACCTGCGCCGCCCGGTCTGCCGGGGAATCTGCCGTAACACCTCGCGACAAGTCCACTAGTTGCGGGGCCTTTTGCAGGCCCGTGCAAGAAAAATCCGAAAGCCCAATCGGCGTCATTTTCAACTGTTTTGCAGTTTGGGTGAGCGTCACGGATTCCTCACGTGACGTCAACATGAGGTTCGCAAAACCCGCTTTCTGCGCGAATTTTGCCAAGCGCGGTGACTTCCAATCCAGATCCGCCACCCCCGTGTCTGGCAGCGCCAAAACCAGTGCATTCGCAGAATCCGGTGAAGGCGCCGCGCTGGCCGGTTCGAAATCAGTGGGAGCTGCAAACGCAGGCGCGTTCGGGGTTAGCCAAGCTAAGCACGTTAACAACCCCAGGATCAGCATGGGTAAAACCAGTGCGCGGCGATTATGGCGCTCGCTACCAGGTGCCCGGTGGCTGTCTAATTTTGGGCACCCGCGTGTTGACGATGAAGAGTGAATAAACCTCACATCTCAGTACAGTAGCAAACCAGAAGAAGCAGGGGGACGCTAACTTCTTTGCACCAGCACCCGCTGAGCCAGCTCCCGGTTGCGGTCAATGCGCGCTAAATCACGGGCGGTGCGTTCCGCCAAAATCGCGGTCAACGCGGCCTCCGCCCCCACCTGCTCACTAGGCATTGGCAAAACGTGGGCGCGAGCAGAATCTAACAACTGCTGTCCCATCGCCTGGCGCGCCTGAGGCATCATCGTCTCTTTCCGGTTCAAAAACTGGCGGATCGCCAGCGCCAAACCAGTTGGCAAACTAATATCCGCCGAGCGAGCCCACCCCTCAAGACCACGCGGAACCCGCATTGGATGTGTTTCTTGCAGCTTCACGCGTTCACTAATCACATACGTACCCGCTGCAATATCCCCTAGGCGGCGCGCGTGCTTATCTACAAAACTAGAAATAGTGGCGAGCGAACCCGACGTCAACCATATTTCTGCCACCCCAATCAAAGCGCGCGTGAACGCATGGCGAGCAGAAATCGGGCCCTGGTCAAAACGCACCACGCGGGTACCGCACGCCCATTTACCAAGCGATTTCCCGTGCGTTATCGCTTCAATAGTGGCGGGCACCAGAAAGAGCATCGTCCCAATGATAGTTACGAACACAACAGAGTTAGTGGCGGTTGTTTTAAACGGATATATCAATAAGTACGCTACGAACAGTAGAATGCTCGTGAGCGCAAGTGCTGCGCAGTCTATAATCCCTTCCAACAGCCGCGTAACCACGCTTACAGGTGGGGTTGCGAGCGCCACGCCTTCACCCACCACGAAGTCGTCCGTCGTGAGGTTCTGGCGCTGCCTGGCGGGCTGCTGCGGCAGCGAGGTTCTTTGACTTTCAGTACTGTCGAAATGCCCCATGACATGAACGATATCGTCATTTAGCATTAGACGTATGGATCTGGATGCGTTTGTCCTAAAAAATCGGGAGCTCTGGGAAGAACTAGAGCACCTATCAAAACTGAGCAAACTGGACTCTGTGCAGGCACAACGCCTCGTGGACCTGTACAAAACCACTTCCACACACCTATCGTTTGTCCGCACGCGCACGCCTGATCCGATGCTGGTGTCTTACCTTTCGGCCATTCTCGGTAAAGCCCGGCGGCGGGCGGGGCAGACAAAAGTGTTTCACCCCCGCAGCATCGGACAGTTCTTTACCCGCACCTTCCCGTCGGTTTTATACCAGTTGAGGTACTGGTGGATCACCACGATGGTGGTTTCAGTACTGTTTGCGTTCACCGCCGGGTTCTGGCTGACGCACCACCCAGAAGTGGTGGAACAGGTGCTCGGTAACGAGCAGGTTAAGGAAATGGCTAACCACCAGTTTGAAGACTACTACTCGACCTACCAGGCCAGTGAGTTCGCAGCGCAAGTGTGGACAAATAACGCTTGGGTTTCCGTGCAAGCCATCGCGTTGGGCGTAACCGGGGTGATGGTGGTGAAAGTGCTGTTTGAAAACATGATGAACCTCGCAGTTTCTGGCGCGGTCATGTTCACCGCTGGTAAAGGCAGTGTTTTCTTCGGACTCATCTTGCCCCACGGGATGCTAGAAATGACGTGCGTGTTCGTGGCCGCCGGCGCGGGCCTAGCACTGTTCTGGTCTTGGGTGGCACCGGGTGCGCGCACGCGCGCACAAGCATTCGGCGAATGTGGACGCAAAGTACTTATGATCAGCCTCGGGCTCGCAATAGTGCTGCTGCTGTGCGGGATCATCGAAGCGTTCGTAACTCCCTCACCGCTGAACACCGCTGTGCGCGTAGGGATCGGACTGACCGCGTGGATAGGCTTCATGCTGTACGCACTCCTACTTGGCAAACGCGCTTACCAAAATGGGGTTGACGGCGACATCCCCCTATGGCAGCGAGACGCCCAAACCGTCACCGCAATATAGTCCAGTTAGGGCCAGTGCATAAACCCAACCAAACCGCCGCCAAACAGCCTGATTAGAGGCAAACACGCAGAGTTTGGCGTGGTCTAAGACAGTAGGCCGCGAGCTTTTAACGCCAGGTAGTGGTCCACTACTGCCATCGGGAGGTTCTCCGCGTCGCGCTCAACCACGGACACGCCCATGGCCTCAAGACCTGTAATTGCCTGACGGGAACGCTCCCGCAACGTTTCATACGCGGCGGCCCGGTACACGTCTGCGGCAGTGGTTTCGGCTTCACCGGTTGGCAGGTTCAAAATCCCATCTTCACTATCTGCAACCGATGCGATCATAACCCGGTGCTTATTCGCCAGCACACTTAACTGGGGCAGCAGCGCATCAGCCAGCACGGTCGGGTCGATTGAAGTGAAAATGACAATTAGCGACACCTTATTTCCCAAGCCATGCACCGCCGCCGCAAGCCTGGCCCAGTTCGCCTCTATCATCTGCGGGTCCACGTGCATCAACGCGTGGGACACGTCGTTCAACGCGTCGGCGTTCGCAGGTCGCACCACCTGCTGTTCCACCTCGTTACTGCCCGCAATCATCGAAATGTGATCACCAGCCCGCGCACAAACCGCAGACAGCAGCAAAGTTGCATCCATCGCCGTGTCCAACCTGGGGGTGTCCGCAATGCGCGCTGCCATCACGCGGGAAGTGTCCAGCAGCATCACCACGTGCCGATCCCGCTCGGGCCGCCACGTGCGCACAATCAACTCATCGTCCGTGCGCGCCGTAGCCCGCCAGTCAATGGAACGCACGTCGTCACCATCAACCCACTCGCGCAACGAGTCGAACTCCGTTCCCTGCCCGCGGATCCGCGCCGTCGCCATGCCCTCAACGGCACGCAACTTAGCGAACGCCACCGGAAGTTTCGCCTTAGAAGGAAACGCCGGGAGGGAATCCAACTCACCGGGGCATTCAAACGACAATTGGCGTGCCACTAGCCTCATACGCCCCCACGAACGCACCGTAACCCGGTCGGTACGTAACCGGCCCCGCCGCGTCGGCTCCAGGTCAGACGTGTGTTCCACGCTCTCACCAGCGCGAATGCGGGTAGAGAAAATGTGGTTGTGCGCTCCCGCAGAAGGTTGCCACGCGTCCCGCACATCCGCGCGCATATCCCTTTTACCCGCGTTCATAATCGTGAGGGACGTGGTGGAAGGCTCACCCGCATGCACTGCGCTGGAACGCTCACGCCGCATCGACAACTTCCGCGGGCTCGCCGCAGTCGCATAATCCAAAACGCACATCACCAGCACAAACACGAGCCACAAGCCAGCAACGTAACGCTGCTGCACAATCACCAACGGGATAATGCCCGCTAACAGTAAGGCGGCGGGACGCCACGAAACACTCATCGCGGTACAGTCACCGAATCCAACGCCGACGCCAGCACGGACTCAACTTTCAACCCTTCAACCTCCGCTTCTGGCCGCAATGCCAACCGGTGCGCGATCGTGGGGAACACCAGGGACTTCACATCGTCCGGCGTCACAAAATCGCGGCCCGAAAGCCATGCCCACGCCCGCGCCGTTGCCAGCAACGCGGTTGCCGCACGCGGCGACATCCCTAAGTTCAAAGACGGTGCAACCCGTGTGGCCCGCGCAATATCCACTATGTAGCCCACAACCTCATCGCGAATCGACACGTCCTGCACCGCCCGCATCGCAGCCTGCAGATCCTCCCCACTGGCCACGGGCTGCAAGCCCGCCTCATCCAAATCAGACGGGTCGAACCCGTGAGCGTGCCTAGACACAATCTCCACTTCCTGATCACGCGCCGGAATGTCCATGTTTATTTTCAGCATGAACCGGTCCAACTGTGCTTCTGGCAGCGGGTAAGTACCTTCGTACTCAATGGGGTTCTGCGTTGCCGCCACCATGAACGGTTTCGGTAGGTAATGCGGCTGCCCATCTACGCTCACCTGACGTTCCGCCATCGATTCCAGCAGCGCCGCCTGCGTTTTTGGGGGCGTGCGGTTAATTTCGTCCGCCAGGAACAGGTTCGTGAAAATCGGGCCGGCATGGAAGTTGAACTCGCCCGCTGCCCGGTTGTACATCAGGGACCCGGTAATGTCACCGGGCATGAGGTCCGGGGTGAATTGCACGCGTTTAGTGTCAAGCGAAAGTGCTTTTGACAGGGCGCGCACCAGCAGGGTTTTCGCGGTTCCTGGCACGCCTTCGAGGAGGACGTGCCCGCCGGTGAGGAACCCGATCATCAGCCCGGTAACCGCGGCGTCTTGCCCCACCACGGCTTTGGACACCTCGGAACGCACGCGCAGCAGGGCGTCGCGAGAGTTTGTCGATTCAGTCATGGGTAACCTCCTGAAGGATCTGCGTTATTAGTCGGCTGTAATGAATGAGTTCTGTTTTGTAAACTATTTGCTTGCCGTACAGGGCGTCGCGCACCTGGTTTTCTTCGCGCTCGGTTCGGGCGGCAACCCGCCTCACCAGCACGGCGGGGTGGAAGTGTGTTCCCAGGCCGAAAGCGCGGGCCAGTTGGTGACGTGCGCCCACGCGGATGGCTTCTAACGGCACTCCCGGGTCTGCACTTTGCTCGTAGAGCCTCCCCAACGCTTCCGTGGTTTCCGTTGCGCGAACCACCACGGGGAGGGGTTCGGTTGCTAGGCGTCCGAACCGGCGGCCCCGCCACAGCATGAGGGCCAGCACCGCGAGTCCGGCAAGCACTGCTGCTGAGTAGAACCACGGTGGCATGAGCAGCAGGAACCCGGTTGCGGTGGGGTCCACTTCCGTTTTCGGGTCGAGGACTGGCAGGTACCAGATTAAATCTTCGGATGCGGACAGGGACGCCAGGGCTGCTGCCGCATTGTCGTAGTATCGGATTGACACGTTCGTGTAGATCGTGGGGTCGCCAAGCAGTACGGTCTGAGGGTGCCGCTCGTTCGCAGGCAGGGTGAGGGCGGGTTCGCCAACACAGTTTTCGGGCGCGTCCTCGGTTGAAGCAGCGGTAAACCGCATCGCTAAACCGTCCACCATTTTCGCGTTCCCAAACACGCCGGCGGTGCAGTGGACGTTCAGGTACGTGGTTTTGGCGATGGTTTGCGCTTGCCCAGCGCGCACGTTTATTCCCAGGTCGTGCAGCCGTTGTTCACTGCCCCCTAGAATCACTGTGCGGCGCGCTTTCTTGAGGGCGTTTCTCACTTTCGCCACGTCTTTTTCTTCGATGGCGTCCACGTCTGTAATCACCACCGTTTTGCCTTGCACGGCTTCCAACTGGTTGGCCCAGTGAATCGATTGAGTTTTCACCCCGTGCTGCTTCAGAACTTGAACCACCGCTTTTGTCCCCATGGGGCCAGGTGACTTTGCGTCCAACGGCACCTGTTCTTTCGACGAGGGGCCAAACCAGGCGAGTAACACGACCGCAACCACGGCGATAACCACCCACATCACGATCGCCCGGGTGTTACGAGTCAGCGGCTTGGATTCACTCATTGCCACCTCCTTGCGCTTCCGGACGACCCTGCGTTTCCGAGTGGCCTTGAGGTGCTGGGTACCTGTGTACTTCCGAATGCCCTTGAGGTGCTTGCTTGCGTTGGTGGGCAGCGCTTACCTGGTCAAAGACTATGAGGATCTGCTGCGCGTCCTCACGCGTGGTCCGCGGAGCTGGGGTTTGTGCGTACGAGGCGATGTTGAATGCGCGGGTGGCGTGCGTTGCCGCTGATCTGAGGGGCGGGAAATGTGCCTGCAGTTCCCGCTGCACGTCCCCGGCTGTGCGCCCGGGGGAGGCGTGCATGATTTTTGCGCGGTCCAACAGGGCCACCACTGCGCGGAACGCATCTATTACCGCGGCATCCGGATCAGTTTCCAAGGCGGCGCGGGCGCGCGATGCATACTCTTCAGCACTCACAGTTGGGTCCAGTAAAGCGTCTTCAACGGAAGCTTGCCCGCGGACTTTACGGTGTTTGCGGATCCTCCAGATTATTAGCCCAAGAACTGCAACGACTATGATTGCTGCGATGATCGCAACCGTGTATCCCACTTCGTTGGGGGGTAAGTGGACGGCTGTGAGGAGTTCTTGAAGCCAGCGGTTGAACACCGCTTGGAGCATGTCGAACGTGTTGTATTCCGCGTGGGAGAGTTCGCGTTCCAACAGTTCCCGCGCCTCATCGGGATCTGGAGTAAATGCAGTGGAAACTAACATATCCGCTGTATCTTCGTATTAGTGAGTTTGCGACTCGTTCAGTAGCTGCATGTCGAAACCTTCTTTCCGGATCCGTTGGTCTACGTAAAGCATGGTTACCACACCCGCTTGGATCGGGGTGGTTAGAACGAATGAGATTGCGTAGCTGATCGCGGTAACCGCAGCGGATAGTGCCGAAAGTGTTGCTGCGGTAGTGCTAGTGAGCCCCACTACCACACCTAACCCGATTGATAACGGGAGGGAGATTACGCCGACGACGACGCTGACGGCGATCATGGTGAGAATCAGGATTCCAGCCAGTCGCCACGTATTTCCTTTAGAAAGTCGCCAGCTGCGAGAAATAGCTTTGAGGGGGGAGAGTTTTTCTTCTACCACCGCGGGCATGGTGAGGGCGAAGCGGGCATTCAACAAGGCTGTGATCAGGATTCCCACAATCGCCAGAAGAGGAATGACCCACACCAGGTGGATACTGTCGATCTGCGAGTTGGCGACTATGAAAATAACAGCCGCAACCACCACCGCGATCGTCACCAGCCCCACCGTTGTGGTGATTATTGAAATCACGATTCCCGCACCGAGCGCGGGCAGTAACCGTGGTTTCGCACCCGTCCACACTTGCTGTAGGTTCAGTTTGTAGCCGCGTACCGCCGCAAGCGTAACCAGTACCAGCATCGGGATCGCCAGCAGTGTGAGCAGCCCCGTGAGCAGCTGCGACCCGATGCTTTGCAGACCTACGGGTATGAAGGCCAGGATCATGTCCTGCGGATCTTCCCCCATTTCTGGTATCGGGGTGTTGGTGACGATTGCGCTAGAAACCCCCGCTAGGAGTGCGCCGATTACACCCACTAAAACCGCGAGCCCAAGCGTGCCCGCCGGGTTAAACCGGATGAGGCTGAACACGGCTTCGAAAAAATCCGTTAACTTCAGCGGTCGGATTGGAATGATCCCCGGTTTCACTACCGACCACCCGTACGATGACGGGGGTTTACTCCACGGGTTACTCACCTGAGTGTCCGCTTGCTGGTAACTCCCTTGGTTGTTCGCGCCCTGTTGCTGCATCTGTGCGTGTGCGTAGTCTTCGTTGGATTCTTTGTTGCCCCCACCGTCAGTGGTTTCAGCGCTGGATTTTTTGGTGCTAGACGCTTCGGCGCTGGTGGCTTCCGGGTTCGTAGTCAAGTCCGTCTTGTCCCCTGAGGAGGTTGCTGCGTCGCCTGGTTCGAGTGGGGCAGCGTCACGGTTTTCCCGCGGCGGTTCCTCGGTTGGCCCTCCGGGGTTGACCCATGGGTTGTTGGCGTCGCTCATGCGTTTTTCCTCCTCTAAATACCGGCTGTTCAGCCGTGTCTTAGTGTCAGTGCCTGTTTGTCGATGCGCACAAACACGTCCCGTGCCTTTCCAATCGTGTCACCGTCCACTTGCGTTAACCGCGGTTTTCGGGTGCGTGTTGAGATTGTTCGGGCTCTACGAAAGTCTAAACGACCGTCCGTGCCCGGTAAATAGCTTTGCTTAATTCCAACGCCCTGCGCAGCGATTTTGGAAAACAGGTCGAGCCACCCAATGAGCCCACTTTGTGTGGCGAACACGGTCACGTCAATTAGCCCGTCGTTAATCTGCGCGCCCGGCACCAGGGTAATCCCCGCCATCAGTTGGCTGCAGTTCGCGAACAAGATCGAGCGGCCGGTAACGCGGTAGCGCCGGTGCCCATCCAGTTCCACTAGCGTCTTAATATTTGGGACCTTGAGGGTGCGGGCTCCCGCTACGACGTAAGCGCCCCACCCCATGTGCTTTTTCAACCGCGTGTCCGTACCCGCAAACAGTTCCGCATCCCACCCTTGGCCCGCGATTACGACGAACGGGTACTCGTTCGCTGCCGGTGGGGTAACGCCGCGGGCACGCAGCATCTGTAAATGCGATTCGGGTAGCAGCCGCCCTTCTGGTAGCAGCACCGGTGGCTCGTCCCCGCGTTCAATGCGTAGCCACGAAATGTCGGCGTGCGAGTTGTAGCCGTAGAACGCGATCTCCACTGCTTCTGCCACGTCGTCGGGGGGAATATCAATATTGCGGCCCAACAGGTTCCCGGTTCCGTACGGCAGTATTGCCAGCGGCACGTCCGTGTTCGCAACCCCCGCGGCAACGGCCCGCACCGTACCGTCTCCCCCCGCGGCGATAACCAGCGAAGCGCCCGCCGCTACCGCCCGGGCTGCCTGCCCCGTCCCGGGGTCCGTAACGCTCGTGGGCAACCACGTGGGTTCGCCCGCGTTAGTTTCTAAACAAAAACTGCGCACCAAACGCTTCAACCGGTGCAGCCGCGCGACCTTCGCGGGATTATAAATCACATACACGCCGCCGTGCGTGTGGGGGGTGGTCGTCAAAACAAGCTCCTAACCAGACCGAAACCAAGCGTTTCAAAACACCGGTCTGCTAACAGCCAGTTTAACCGTAGCGACACGGAAACTGCCCGCGCGAATACCAGGCACCCGCTTACCCGCGGTAGTCTTAAAGCATGATTGACCTGAAACAGCTTCGTGAGGACCCCCAACCAGCCCGCGATTCACAGATCGCTCGGGGCGCCGACCCAAATCTTGTAGATCAGATCCTGCAGGCCGATGAGGCCCGGCGCGCAGCCCTGCGGGATTTCGAAACGAAACGGGCCGAACAAAAGGCCGTGTCGAAATCGATCGGGAAAACCCCGAAAGAAGAACGCGCCGGAGTTCTCGAAAAAGCTAAAGCCCTCGCCGAAGAGGTGAAAACCCTTGAAGCCAAAGCGAATACGGCAGCTGAGGAACTAGAAAAACTTGCGCGCAGCCTCGACAATATTGTGCTGCCACAAGTCCCATCGGGTGGGGAAGACAAATTTGAGGTCCTGCGCCACGAAGGCGGAGACCCCCGCGATTTCACCAAAGAAGGTTTTACTCCCAAAGACCACTTGGAACTGGCTGAAGGGCTCGACGCGATCGACATGAAACGCGGCGCAAAAGTATCCGGATCGCGCTTCTACTACCTCAAGGGCGTGGGCGCGCGGCTTGAACTAGCGCTGTTGACGATGGCAATGGACCAGGCGGTGGACGCCGGATTCATCCCGATGATGACTCCCACTTTGGTTACCCCACAAATCATGGGAGGCACCGGGTTCCTCGGGGAACACTCCGACGAAATCTACTACCTTCCCGCCGACGACCTGTACCTTACGGGCACGTCCGAAGTGGCGCTCGCGGGCTACCACAAGGATGAGATTTTAGATTTAGATGAGGGGCCGCGGCGCTACATGGGATGGTCCACGTGCTACCGGCGCGAAGCCGGTGCGGCGGGCAAAGACACGCGGGGGATTATTAGGGTCCACCAGTTCAATAAGGCAGAAATGTTCTCTTACTGCCCGCCGGAGCAAGCTGAAGAAGAACACGCGCGGTTGCTGGCGTGGGAAGAGCAGATGCTCGCGAAAGTGGAACTACCCTACCGTGTGATCGACACGGCGGCGGGCGACTTGGGCTCCTCGGCAGCTCGCAAGTTCGACTGCGAAGCATGGTTGCCCACCCAGGAGCGGTGGATGGAAGTGACCTCCACGTCGAACTGCACCACGTTCCAGGCGCGCCGGTTGAATATTCGCCAACGCAAAACGGATGGCAACGTGATTGCCGCAACCCTAAATGGGACGCTAGCGACCACCCGTTGGATCGTAGCAATTTTGGAAAACCACCAGAATGCAGACGGTTCCATCAACGTTCCGCAGGCACTGCAGCCCTATATGGGTGGTGTAAGCGTGCTCGACCCCATACAGTAAGGAGCGATGAGTAATCCATTACTGACACCGCCGCCTACCACACTTCCGCCGATGCCGTTCGAGCATCTGCTGGACCAGGCGGCAGCGGATTTACCCGGCACCCTCGAGCAAGCGGGGCCGAACCTGCTGGTGGCACTTGACCTGGACGGGACTTTACTGACTGTAGACGGGGCGACCCCTCGGTCTAAACAAGCGGTTGCGCAGCTGCAGGACGCCGGCGCGCACGTGGTGCTTTCTACCGGACGGGGGATCAACGCAACTCTCCCGGTGCTGGAGGAAGTGGGGATCCGCGACGGCTGGGCCGTGTGCTCCAACGGGGCGATTACCCTGCAAATAACCGATGGGCACGCCCAAGCGGTGCAGCGGTTCGACTTCGACCCCCAGCCAACCATCTCCACGATTGTCAGGGAGTTCCCCGACGCGTTCTTCGGATGCGAACGCCTCCCCATGGGCTACTGGCTGTCTCGCCCGTTCCCACCCGGGGAACTACTGGAGGACGAACACACCGTGATAGTAAAAGACATCGCGGACGTCGCCAGCACCCGCACCACAAAACTGATAGTGCGGGAACTGAACGTTACGCGCGACGAGTTCGCGCAGCGCATCGGCCAGCTAGACCTGCCGGGCGTGGAGATCGCCGTTGGGTGGACCGCCTGGCTGGACGTCAGTGCAGAGGGGGTCACCAAAGCCTCCGGGTTAGAAGCACTGCGCGAGCAACTGGGGGTACCAGAAACCGGTACCGTTGCGATCGGTGATGGGACCAACGACCTAGCGATGCTGCAGTGGGCACACCACGGCGTCGCCATGCAGGGAGCCAGCGACGAAGTTAAAGCAGCTGCAAACGCCGTCACCGGCCCCGCCGAATACGATGGCGCACCTGCAGTTATGGCCGCATTACTAGGGAAACGGTAGCGCCGCCAACCACCCTCAAGGAACCACAAAAAACTCCATTCGTGAACTAGATCGCACAGGTGTGATCTTTAAATCCATCTGAGGAACCGCCTCGCGCGCTCGGATACGATTAGGCAGTAGCAGAAAAAACCGTAAATACAAGCACGTCTAAGGAGATGAGAAAGTGGCTAAAGACGCTTCGAAACCGCAAACGCAAGCGTTTGAGGAAGCCTGGGCCGATTTCAAAACCGGTAACTGGACCGAAAACATTGACGTTCGAGATTTCATTCAGCAAAACTACACGCCTTACGAAGGCGGTGAAGAGTTCTTAGAAGGCCCCACGGACAAAACGTTGCGTCTTTGGGACACTCTTGAAAAGAACTACCTTTCCGTCGAACGTGAACGCCGCGTGTACGACGTTGACATCGACACTCCCGCGGACGTGGATGCCTTCCCCGCGGGCTACATCAGTGAAGATGATGACGTTGTGGTTGGCCTACAAACCGACGTTCCACTTAAACGCGCGATGATGCCTGAGGGTGGGTGGCGCATGGTTGAAACGGCGATTAAAGAAGCCGGTAAAGAACCCAACCCCGACGTGAAGAAGATCTTTACCCAATACCGTAAGACGCACAACGACGCGGTATTCGACATTTACACGCCCCGCATCCGGGCTGCGCGCTCTTCCCACATCATCACCGGCTTGCCCGACGCGTACGGGCGCGGACGCATCATCGGGGACTACCGCCGCGTCGCCCTCTACGGCGTGGACAAACTAATTGAAGAGAAACAAAAAGACAAAGACGCTGTAGCTAACGAGCCGTTCTCGGAACACTGGGCGCGCTACCGCGAAGAACACGCGGAGCAGATCAAGGCCCTGAAGAAGCTGAAGAACATGGCGGCCGCATACGGGTTCGACATTTCTAAACCCGCTCAGAACGCGCAAGAAGCCGTGCAGTGGACGTACTTCGGGTACCTGGGCTCCATTAAGAGCCAAGACGGGGCCGCCATGTCGATCGGGCGCCTATCTGGATTCTTCGACATTTACTTCGAACGCGATTTCAAGCGCGGTGTGCTAGATGAGAAAGCAGCGCAAGAAATCATCGACTCCCTGGTGATTAAACTACGGATCGTGCGGTTCCTCCGCACCATCGCGTACGATCAGATTTTCTCGGGCGACCCGTACTGGGCCACCTGGTCGGACGCCGGTTTCGGTGAAGACGGACGCACCCTGGTGACGAAAACGTCTTTCCGCCTGCTGCAAACCCTCATGAACCTCGGGCCCGCCCCGGAACCGAACATCACGATCTTCTGGAACGAAAACCTGCCTGAGGGGTACAAGCGTTTCTGCGCCCGCGTGTCGATTGAAACCTCATCGATCCAATACGAGGCCGACGACCAGATCCGCTCCCACTGGGGTGACGACGCAGCCATTGCCTGCTGTGTTTCCCCAATGCGGGTAGGTAAGCAAATGCAGTTCTTCGGGGCGCGCGTTAACGCGGCTAAAGCTCTGCTGTACGCCATCAACGGTGGTCGCGACGAAGTATCAGGCAAGCAGGTCATGGAAGGTTACGAACCAATCAAATCCGATGGCCCCCTAGATTTCGATGAGGTTTGGGAAAAGTACGAGCAGATGCTCGACTGGGTGGTGGGCACCTACGTGGAAGCCCTCAACATCATCCACTACTGCCACGACCGCTACGCGTACGAAGCAATGGAGATGGCGTTACATGACTCCGACATTGTCCGCACCATGGGATGCGGTATCGCGGGCCTGTCGATCGTGGCGGACTCCCTGTCGGCCATCAAATACGCCACCGTCACTCCCGTTCGGGACGAAACGGGGCTGGTTGTGGACTACAAGACGGAAGGGGAGTTCCCTCGCTACGGTAATGACGACGACCGTGCGGACGACATCGCCGCAACCATCGTGCACACCGTGATGTCTAAGATCAAAGCGATCCCCATGTACCGCGACGCGATCCCAACGCAGTCGGTTCTGACCATCACCTCGAACGTCGTGTACGGCAAGGCGACCGGGTCGTTCCCCTCAGGGCACGAAGCGGGAACCCCATTCGCACCCGGCGCTAACCCCGAAAACGGGGCAGACACCCACGGGATGCTGGCTTCCATGCTTTCGGTCGGCAAGCTCGACTACACGGACGCCCTCGATGGCATCTCACTGACCAACACGATCATCCCCTCGTCGCTGGGCCGCGACCTGAGCGAGCAGGTGTCGAACCTGGTTGGCATCATGGACGCCGGCTTCATCAAACAAGACTAAGCGCGGGGCTAACTAAAGAAGCGGTAAATATAACCACAAGGGTTCGCGCAGAACCTCAACGAGCAGAACTAGCTATAGGGTTCGCGCAGAACCTCAAGAAGCAAAATAATAAGGAGACAAAAATGGCAACCATGACTTTTGAACAGCGCCTGGCTTCCATGAAAGAAAACCGGGCGGACAACGGTGGGGTAAAAGGCCTGTACCACGCGAACATCAACGTGCTTAACCGCGAAACGTTAGAAGACGCGATGGAGAACCCAGAGAAGTACCCGCAGCTGACGGTCCGCGTGTCGGGTTACGCCGTGAACTTCGTGCGTCTAACGCGCGAACAGCAGCTGGACGTGCTGTCGCGCACGTTCCACGACGGCATGTAAGTTTGAGGGATTAACTCGATTTTGAGTGAAAAACTCGATAGGGGCGGTGCGTTCTGGCAGACGGAGGGTCTGACCGGACAGTACCGCCCCGAACCGTTAGAAGAAGAAGTCCCCAGGGTTTCTGGGGCGGGCCTGCAGGGAATTAAGAAGGCTCCGGAGTTGGATCGGCACGCGCATTTCGAAGCGGTGCGGGCCGGGGAGATTGGTTCCGTGCACTCGTGGGAGTTAGTGACCGCGGTTGACGGGCCGGGCACGCGCATGACCACGTTCTTCGCGGGCTGCCCACTGCGATGCCTGTACTGCCACAACCCCGACACGTTTAAAATGCGTAACGGTACCCCCGTGATGACCGATGACCTGATGGACCGCATCCGTCGGTATAGAGCCGTGTTCCGCGCCAGTAAAGGTGGGGTCACGTTCTCGGGTGGGGAACCGCTGATGCAACCGAAGTTCCTTGAGAACCTGCTGGTGCGGTGCCGGGAACAGGGGATCCACACGACGATCGACACTTCGGGTTTCCTAGGACGGTCTGCAACGGACACGATTTTGGACAACTTGAACCTCGTGCTGCTTGACGTGAAATCTGGGGATCCGGACACGTACAAGAAAACGACTTCGCGCCCCCTGGAACCCACCGTGCAGTTCGGAAACGTGCTTGCGCAGCGGGGGATTCCCGTGTGGACCCGGTTCGTGCTGGTCCCGGGGCTTACGGACAACCCGGATAACGTGGAGCAAGCCGCGCGGATAGTGAGCGCGTGGCCGAACGTGGAGCGGGTTGAAGTGCTCCCGTTCCACCAGATGGCACGCGATAAATGGGACAGCCTGGGCATTGACTACCAGTTAGCTGACGTCGAACCCCCGTCGAAACAAGCCACGGAGGCTGCGCGGGAAATCTTTCGCGATCACGGCCTCACTGTGTTCTAGGGGGCCTCACCGGCTTGCAACCGCCTCACCGGCTTGCAACGGCCTCATCGTGTTCTAAACCGCCTCTGAAAACCTGGGGCACTTCCGTAAGCACCGCCCGTAACTGTCTTGAAACGCGCCAGTAACGCCTCTGAAAACTTGGGAAACTACCGAACGCAACCCGGCGTGTAAGCGGAGGCGCTAGCCTGGAGTTAAGACAGCTAGTTGCCCGTGGGTGGGCGGTAGTTCCAATGAGGGGATGCGTTATGAGCTGGTTAGATTCCATTGAACACAACCGTTGGTTGAGTAAGCATTTGCAGGCGCTGGTTGAAACTGGCCGGTCCGCGATGGTGCCAACGGGGTTTGGGATGTTGAACCCCGATGGGAGTATTGACAAGACCCGCCCGGTGGATCTAGCGGCCACCGCTCGGTTCACTTACGTGTTTTGTTTAGCTACCGAACTGGGGATTCCGGGGTCGCGTAAGTATGCGGACCATGGGGTGCGGTGTTTACGGAAGTATTTTAAGGACCCGGAGTTTGACGGCTGGTTTTTCGCGATTGAGCATCAGCCGGATGCGGATGGCAACGGGGTGCCACACGGTGAGGATGGGGCGTGGAAACGTCAGTACTCGAACGCGTTCTTGCTGTTAGCGGCGGCGTCGGCAACGGTGGCTAACCGGCCGGGTGGTAACGAGCTCCTGCTGGAAGCGATGCGGGATCAAGAGGCGCATTGGTGGGACGAAACTGTGGATCGGGTGCGGGCGCGCTATAACCGCGACTATTCGGAATTGGCGGATTACCGGGGCATGGATTCTAACTTGCACACGACGGAAGCGTACCTCGCGGTGGCGGAAGTGATGGACGACCCGGTGTGGATAGACCGCGCCACCGCGATTTTGCGGTTCGTGTACGAAGAGGCGTCGAATAACGATTGGCGGGTGGGGGAACACTACGATTCCAACTGGCAGCCGCTGGTGAATTACCCGGGGCATTCGCGCGGTGAGCAGCATTTTCCGAACGCGGTGGTGATTGGCCACCAGATGGAGTGGGCCCGGCTTGCGGTTCACGTGCGGGCTGCCAATAAGACGATTGGGCGCACCTCGCCGGATTGGCTTCTGGAACTGTCGCAAGAGATGTTTGAACGTGCCCGCGTGGATGGGTGGCGTCGTAATGGGAAACCGGGGTTCGTGTATTCCGTTGATTTTGAGGGCAATGTGGTGGATGCGTCGCGTATGCAGTGGATTGTTTCTGAGGGGATTGCCGCAACGATCGCCCTGCGGCAAGCGGTGTTGGACGACGGCGGAAGTATTGGTTCCGTGGAGCATTACGACCACCACTATCGTTCGTGGTTAGATTACGTGGAGGAGTACGTGATTGAGCAGCCCGGGTATTGGCACCGGTGCCTGTCGGAAGATAATGAGGTCACGGAATCTTACCTGCCGGGTTTAAAAGACAATTACCATGCGGTGCAGGCACTGTTAATGCCCCGGTTGCCGCTGTGGCCGCCGTTTGCTGCGGCGATTTCGCGGGGCCTGTTGGATAAACCGCATCAACCAGCACGGGAGGCGAAAGGGTGGCGTTTGGGCCGTCGCCGGTAGCCAGGTTGAAGGCGCGCCACCGAAGTATCCAGCCTGAAGGCGCAGTATTGTTCGGCGCGTCGGTCGTGTGGGGATTGGGTCTGCGCTAGTTTGATTCCTCTGTCACTAGCTTGAACGTGTCTGGGTCCAGCTGTTCTAACACGTGAGGGATGAGTGGGCCCACTACGGTGATGGTGTCTTTTACGCCGCCGCGTGACCCGGCGGAGTTGACGATGAGTACCCCGTCGGAATCTTGGGAGGTTACGCCCACGAGTCCGCGCGACAGGGACGCCAGTGGGGTCATCGACAGGCCTTGTTGAGCGATTTGCCAGCGAATTGCGTCCAGGTGCGCGGCCAGTAGCGGTTCAGTTGCTTGAGGGGTGATGTCGCTCTTAGTCACGCCGGTTCCACCGCAGGTGAGGATCACCCGGGCGCCGCCTGCGATTGCAGCTTTGATTGCGCCCTGTACCTTAGCGGCATCTTCGTCGACAAGAACGAGGTCTGGGGTGTCAACTTGATACTTTTGTAGCAGTTGGCGCGCGAGGTTGCCGGCACTGCCAGGTTGGCTGGCGCGAATGCTGTCGTGCATCACCATAATTACCGCACCTGCGACGCGGTGTCGTAATTTTGCCAGTTTCTTCTGTTTTATCTTCGAGTTGGTGTTCTTGTCGCCCATCCCTTAACCCTTCATTTACGTAATTATGAACTTACTTTAATTGTGTTTACGCTCGGCGCATCCCGGGTTTGGCGGACCTCAAGAAAGCCCTTACAGTCAGCACATTCTCTCCCACTATATTAAACCGGAAAAAGGTGTGAATATTTGTGGAATGCTAGGGCCGATAAGTAGTAACTGCGTGAGGATGACATGGTAACTAAGGAATCAAAATACCTCCTGAAGGGGTGGGATCCGAACGATCCCAACAAGTGGAACGCCAGCATCGCGTGGCGCACCCTAGTGATTAGTACATTCTCAATGATCCTCGCGTTCTGCGTGTGGTTCCTAGTGTCAGCGATAGCGCCGAAACTAAACGAAATTGGTTTTGACTTAACGAAGGCGCAACTGTATTGGCTCACGTCGATGCCGGGCCTGTCGTGCGGGGTGCTGCGTTTGATCTACACGTTCTTACCGCCAATTGTGGGCACGCGTAAGCTCGTGGGCATTTCCTCACTGCTGTACATCATCCCGATGCTCGGCTGGTTTTTTGCCGTGCAGAACACGAATACGCCGTACTGGTGGCTACTGACCTTAGCGTTCATGTGCGGTATCGGCGGCGGATCGTTCTCTGGTTACATGCCATCCACCGGGTACTTCTTTCCTAAACGCCTGTCGGGCACCGCTTTGGGCCTGCAGGCCGGTATCGGGAACTTGGGGATGTCAATTATCCAACTGGTTGGGCCGCTACTGATGGGCTTTTCTCTGTTTGGCCTCACCTGGCTATCTCCCCAACAGGGAGACGGCGGGCCCCTGTGGGTTCACAACGCTGCCGTGTTCTTTATTCCGTGGTGCATTGTGGCTGCGGTTTTGTCGTTTTGGTTGTTGAGGGACGTGCCGATCCAAGCGAATATTAAACAGCAGCTAGACATTTTCTCTAACCCCAACACCTGGTACATGACGGTGCTGTACGTGATGACGTTCGGGATTTTCTCGGGGTTCTCCGCCGTGTTCGGACTGTTGATTAACGACAACTTTGGGGCGCAGTCACCACTGAAACTTGCGGTTACGGGCGCGTCATTTGCGTTCCTCGGCCCCCTTATCGGTTCCGTGGTGCGGATGCTGTGGGGGCCGTTTTGCGACAAGATGGGCGGGGCAATTTGGACGTTCATCTCGGGCGTGGGGATGGCGGTGTCACTCGCGGTGGGTGGCTACTTCCTCATGAATCCGAAGAGTAAAACGGACTTCTACTTTTTCTTAACAGCAATGCTGGTAATGTTCTTGTTCTCTGGGTTCGGTAACGCGGGGACGTTCAAGCAGATGCCGATGATCATGCCGGCGCGTCAGGCCGGTGGGGCGATTGGTTTCACCGCGGCCGTGGCCTCATTGGGCCCGTTCGTGGTGTCGATGGCACTAACAGCGGTGTCGGCTTCCACCTGGTTCTTTATTTGCGCAGTGTTCTGCGTTGTCGGATCCGTGCTGTGCTGGAAGCAGTACGCGCTAAAAGGGGCGCCGTTCCCAGGCTAGGGGCTCCGACGGTGCTGGGCGGGTGATTCTTGAAAAGCACGAGGTTCTTGAAGGACGCGGGGTTCGCCAGGGTGGTGGCAGCGTTTGGGCACAGACAGATTTGCGGAAAGGGTAACGATGGCTAACTCATCTTTATTGAAACTGGGCGCTAAACTGCGCAGAGGTGATGTAAGTGAAGACGCGCGGCAAATGTTTTTGCTGGGTGGGCGGGAAGCCGACAGTTTTTACCGCCAGCGTTTCAGCCACGACAAGGTTGTGCGTTCTACCCATGGGGTGAACTGCACGGGTTCGTGTTCGTGGCGTGTGTTCGTTAAAGATGGGTTGATCACGTGGGAGGCTCAGGCGGTGGACTATCCGTCCACGGGTCCGGATATGCCCGATTACGAGCCGCGGGGGTGCCCGCGTGGAGCCGCGTTTTCTTGGTACGAATACTCCCCAACGCGTATCCGCTACCCCTATATTCGTTCAGTGCTTCTTGAGGCGTACCGGGAAGCGAAGAAGTCGCACCCGGATCCGGTGGATGCGTGGAATGCGGTGGCCTCAGACCCGAAGTTGGCGAAGCGTTACAAGTCGCAGCGCGGTAAAGGTGGGATGGTGCGAGCCACGTGGGAAGAAGCCACGGAAATCACAGCGGCCGCAACGGTTTCAACCATCAAGGAGTACGGGCCCGACCGCCTCGCGGGCTTCTCGGTGATTCCCGCGATGTCCATGGTGTCCTATGGTGCGGGCGCACGCTTCCTGGAGCTCTTGGGTGGAACTATGCTTTCGTTCTACGACTGGTACGCGGACTTGCCAATGGCCTCCCCGCAAGTATTTGGTGACCAAACGGACGTGCCGGAGGCCGGTGACTGGTTCAACGCCACCTACCTGCTGGTGTGGGGGTCGAACCTGCCACTTACCCGCACGCCCGACGCGCACTTCATGACGGAGGCGCGTTACCACGGGCAGAAAATGGTGTCGATCAACCCGGACTATTCGGATAACACGAAGTTCGCGGACGAATGGCTGCGAGTAAACCCGGGTACGGATGCGGCATTAGCGCTCGGGATGGGCCACGTGATCCTCAAGGAATTCCACGTGCAGAAGCAAACCCCGTACTTCCTGGACTACATGCGCAAGTACACTGACAGCCCGTTCTTGGTGAAACTGGAGCAGACAGAGCAGGGGCTGGTGCCCGGCAAGTTCCTCACGGTAAAGGACGTGACGAGCGTTTCGCAGCAGACTAAGAACGCGCCGAAACCGGAAGCGCGGTACCTGGTGATGGGTAAAGATGGGACGGTTAAAGACCCGCGTGGCACCATGGCGGACCGGTTTACCCCTGAGGGGCATGGCCACTGGAATTTGAAGATGGAGGGCGTGGACCCCGTGATGAGCCTCGCGGAGGTAAACGGAGAGCCGACCGAGGTGACGCTCCCGCGCTTCGACTTGGTGCCGGATGGCAAAGCGGCGCAGCACTCGGTGGGTGCGGGCGCGATTAAACGTGGGGTGCCGGCCATTAACTACGACGGCCAGTGGGTCACCACGGTGTACGACCTGCTGCTTGCCCAATACGGGGTGGAGCGCGAGGGCCTGCCGGGGCAGTGGCCAGATGGGTACGCGGATACTTCTAGTCCGTGCACCCCGGGTTGGGCGGAGTCGATCACGGGGGTACCTGCGAACGCGACTATCCGGGTTGGTCGGGAGTTCGCGCAGAACGCGGACGATTCGAAGGGGCGCTCCCAGATCGTGTTGGGGGCGGGTACTAACCACTACTTCCACTCCGACCAGGTGTACCGCACAATCTTGGCCTTAACGTCGATGTGTGGCACGCAGGGTGTGAACGGTGGTGGCTGGGCGCACTACGTGGGGCAAGAGAAGGTGCGTCCCGTGGCATCATTCCAGCACTACGCATTTGGGTTGGATTGGCACCGGCCGCCGCGCCACATGATTTCCACGGGATTTTGGTATTTAGCAACCGAGCAGTGGCGTTACGACGCGTTGAAAACCTCGCGGTTGGCGTCCGCGGTTTCGACCGCGAAGGTTGAGGACGTGAACGTTGCGGATTCGCTGTTGGAAGCGCAAGAACGCGGATGGACACCCACGTACCCGCAGTTCAACAAGTCATCTCTGCGGTTGGGACGCGAAGCGAAAGAGGTGGGTTTAGATGTGGGCCCGTATGTGGCGCAGGAACTGGAGGCGGGTCGGTTGGAGTTCGCTTCTAAAGACCCGTCTAATCCGGTGAACTACCCGCGAGTGTTGTTTAACTGGCGCACGAACCTGCTGGGCTCTTCCGCGAAGGGCACGGAGTACTTCTTGCGGCACATGCTGGGTGCCGATAATGACGTACAGGGGGAGGAACTGGGTGAAGCGCAGCGTCCGAAGCACATGCGGTGGCGGGAACAGGGCGCGGACGGCAAGTTGGATTTGTTTGTGACCGCAGATTTTCGCAACACCTCTACCACGTTGCATTCGGACATCGTGTTCCCAGCTGCTACCTGGTACGAGAAGCACGACTTGTCGACCACGGACATGCACCCGTACATCCACACGTTTAACGCGGCAATTAACCCGCCGTGGGAGGCGCGCACGGATTTTGAGCTGTATTCAAACCTGGCGGATAAGGTTTCTGAGCTAGCTGCCGGCCACCTGGGGGTGGAGACGGACGTGGTGGCGTGCCCGTTGAACACGGATACGCCCGACGAACTGGCTAACCCCAATGGCGTGGTGGTGCCACGCGCGGAATGCGGGTGGGTGCCGGGGCAGAATATGCCGAAGATTGTGCCGGTAGAGAGGGACTATTCGGCGATTGGGCAAAAATTCAAGTCGATTGGCCCGCTGCTTGAAAAACTGGGGGAGACGGTTAAGGGCGTCACGCTGCACCCGGAGCCGGAAGTGAAAGAGATGGCGAAAGAGTACGGGCTGGTGGACACCCCGATTGGTCCGCGTCCGTCTTTAGCTACTGATTTGGCGGCGTGCGAGTTCATTTTGAAGTTCTCGGGCGCTACGAACGGGAGGCTCGCTACCCGCGGTTTTGAACAGCTGCAAGAAAAGGTGGGGAGCGATGGGAACATGGTGGAGATGTCGGCGGGTCAGGAGGACCACGAGATCTCGTTGAAAGAGGTGCAGTTGGCACCGCAGTCGGTGATAACAACCCCGGAGTGGTCTGGTTCTGAGCATGGGGGGCGGCGTTACACGGCGTTCAGCCAGAACGTGGAGTATATGAAACCGTGGCACACCCTCACGGGACGGATGCATTACTATTTGGATCACGACTGGATGGATGCGTACGGCGAGACCATGCCGATCTATAAACCACCTTTGGATTTGCATCATTTGTTTGGTGAGGCAGCGCCCGGTACTGTGCGTGAAGATGGCAGTGGGGGCGCGGAAGTGGCGGTGCGTTATTTGACGCCGCACAATAAGTGGTCGATTCACTCGCAGTACTTCGACAACTTGTACATGTTGACGCTTGGGCGCGGTGGGCAAACCGTGTGGATGAGCCCGGCGGATGCGCAGAAGATTGGGGTTAAGGACAACGAGTGGATTGAGGCACATAACCGTAACGGCGTGGTTTCTGCGCGGGCAATAGTGTCGCACCGGATCCCGGAGGGCACGGTGTACATGCACCACGCGCAGGAGCGGATTACGCACACGCCGTTGAATGAGGGCACGGGGAAGCGCGGGGGGACGCATAACTCTCTGACCCGCATTTTCCTTAAACCCACGCACCTGATTGGTGGGTACGGGCAGTTGTCTTACGCATTCAATTACATTGGGCCGACGGGTAACCAGAGGGATGAGGTGACGGTGATTCGCCGGCGTAGTCAAGACGTGGAGTTTTAGAAGATTTTGGGCCGGAACGGTTTTAGGTCTGGTTTAAGTCTGGGAAGTTTTTGACAGGGAGGATGCAGCCATGAAGGTAATGAGCCAAGTTGTGATGGTGATGAACCTCGATAAGTGCATTGGTTGCCACACGTGTTCGGTTACCTGTAAGCAGGCGTGGACTAACCGGGAGGGCACGGAGTACATATGGTTTAACAACGTAGAGACGAAACCTGGTGTTGGCTACCCTCGGACTTGGGAGGATCAGGATAAGTGGCAGGGCGGGTGGAAGCGTACTAAATCGGGTAAGTTGGTGCCCCGTTCGGGTGGTAAGTTGCGTCAGCTTTCGAAGATTTTCGCGAACCCGCTGATGCCCGATATTGATGACTATTACGAACCGTGGACTTACGATTACGATAAGTTGTTGAATGCGCCAGCGGATTCGAAGGCACTGCCGGTGGCGCAGGCGCGTTCGCAGATGACTGGGCAGTCTTTGAAGAATATTGAGTGGGGTCCGAACTGGGATGATTCTTTGGCGGGGTCCACGGAGACGTTAGATGCAGACCCGGTTTTGAAGCAGATGAATATGAGTGTGAAGACGTCCATTGAGGAGTCGTTCATGTTCTACCTGCCGCGGATTTGTAACCATTGTTTGAACCCTACGTGTGTGGCTGCTTGCCCGTCTGGTGCGATGTATAAGCGTACGGAAGATGGGATTGTGCTGGTGGATCAGGATGCGTGCCGGGGTTGGCGCATGTGCGTGTCGGGGTGTCCGTATAAGAAGGTGTATTTTAATCACCATTCAGGTAAGGCGGAGAAGTGCACGTTGTGTTACCCGCGGATTGAGCAGGGTGAGCCAACGGTGTGTTCGGAAACGTGTGTGGGTCGGCTGCGTTATTTGGGTGTGATTTTGTATGATGCGGACCGGGTGAGTGAGGCTGCGGCCACTGAGAATGAGTGGGATTTGTATGAGGCGCAGCGGTCGATCATGTTGGATCCGAATGATCCTGAGGTGGTGGCTGCTGCTCAGGCGAGTGGGGTGCCGCATTCGTTTATTGATGCGGCGCAGCACTCTCCGGTTTATAAGTTGATTAAAGAGTATGATTTGGCGCTGCCGTTGCATCCGGAGTATCGGACGATGCCGATGGTTTGGTATATTCCGCCGTTGTCGCCGGTGGTGGATGCGGTGACGGCGTCGGGTAATGATGGGGAGGATCATAAGATTCTTCTGACTGCGATTGCGACGATGCGGATTCCGTTGGATTATTTGGCTGGTTTGTTCACGGCTGGGGATCCGCGTCCGGTTGAGCGGTCGTTGCGGCGGTTGGCGGCGATGCGTTCGTATATGCGCGATATTACGTTGGGTAATGATCCGAATCCGCAGATTCCTGAGGCTGTGGGCATGTCTGAGGACCAGGTGCGGGCGATGTATCGGTTGCTGTCGATTGCTAAGTACGAGGATCGGTATGTGATTCCGACAACGCATCCGGAGACGTTGCGGACGCCAACGGAGTATTTGTGTCCGGTGGGTGATCGGGGTGATTTTGGGCCTCGTGGTAATAAGGTGCCGGTTTCTATTGGGAAGCGTCCGGGGTTGTGAGTATGTCTTCTGGTTCGCGGTGTGCGCCGAGTTTTGTGCCTAAGCGGCAGAAGGCGCCTGTTACTCCGGTGGTGGCGCATACCCCTGAGCAGCGGGCGGATACGTTTTTGGCGTGTGGTTTGCTGTTGGATTACCCGCAGGAGAATTGGGATGCGGTGGTGCTAGCTGCGCGGGAGTTGGCGGCGCGGTTGCCTGCGCAGGTGGCTGAGCAGTTGGATAGTTTCTGTGGGTGGGCTGTGTTTTCTGGGCGCACTCATGTGCAGGAGGCGTATGTGGAGACGTTTGACCGCAAGCGGCGGTGTGCGTTGGAGCTTACGTATTATGCGACTGGGGATACGCGGCAGCGGGGGATTGCGTTGACGATTTTCCAGGATTTGTATGCTGCGGTGGGGTTTGAACCGCCGCGTGGGGAGGCGTTGCCGGATTATTTACCACGCGTGCTTGAAGCTGGCTGCCCGGTGTGAGGGTGAGGACTTGCAGTTGGTGGAGGGCGCGATCGCTGCGAACCGGGAGGGTGTGGAGATTCTGCATGCGGCGTTGGCTTCGTTTGATTCTCCGTGGGCGAAAGTGGTGGCTGCGTTGCGGATGGCGTTACCGCAGGTGGATGAGGCAACTGAGCAGCGGATTTTTCAGCTGATCCGCCAGGGCCCACCGACGGAGCTGGTCGGGTTGGATCAGCCTCAGGATTTGCCGTGGCCAACGGATATGATGCATGCGCCTGATGGTAGTAAAGTTACCGGTCGCGACTCTGCCGGGCGAAGCGCAAGCGGTCGCGGTGCGAAAGGTTCCGCTGCTGCGGCACAGGACGCGGGTGATGACGGGGCCACTGCCACGCAGACTGCGGGTGCTGAGCAAAATGTTGCTGGCCGCGAGGCTGGGAAGGGGACTGTGAGATGAGTGTGTTTTTGTGGGGTGTGTTTCCCTATGTGTGTTTGACGTTAATGGTGGTGGGTCTGGTTTGGCGTTATAACTCGGATCAGTACGGGTGGACCTCTGAGTCGTCGCAGTTGCGTGAGAGCCGGACTTTGCGCTGGTCGTCGCCGATGTTTCATTTGGGTATTCTCGCGGTGGCGGTGGGCCATGTGATGGGTTTGGTGATTCCGAAGGAGGCCACGGAAGCGATTGGGGTTACTCAGCATCAGTATCACTTGTTGGCCACTATTGGTGGTGGGTTGGCTGCTGTGGTTACGTTGGTTGGGTTTTTCGGTTTGGTGTACCGCAGGTTTGTGAAGCGGTCGGTGCGGTTTGCGAATACGAAGCGTGACCGGGTGGTGTACGTGTTGCTTACGATCCCGTTGTTGTTGGGGGCGTTTGCGACTGCGTCGAATCAGATTTTTGGGCCTGAGGGTGGTTATAACTACCGGGAGACCATTTCGGTTTGGTTCCGTTCCATATTCTTTTTTCAGCCTAATGTTGAGGTTATGGCTGGGGTTCCATTGTCGTTCCAGTTGCATATTGTGGCGGCGTTGTTGTTGTTTGCGATTTGGCCGTTTACACGTTTAGTGCATGTGTTTTCTGCGCCGGTGGGGTATGTGACGCGGCCGCCGATTGTGTATCGGTCGCGTAAACCGTCGACGTCGGCTACGTCTGCGTATCCGGGTTGGACTCCGGTGGAGGAGACGAAGGCGGGTGGTGTTCGCGGGGAGGACTTGTCTGCGCCCGCACATGGCGCTTGATAGATTCTAGTGCCTGGGACTGTGGCCGGTTTCGCTCTTGTGGGGGTCGGTCCGAGTTTCAGCATTGCTGTGACGTTCGGTAGAATGGACGCACTGGAGAGCTGACCGAGCGGCCGAAGGTGGCGGTCTTGAAAACCGTTGTAGGGCAACCCCCTACCAAGAGTTCGAATCTCTTGCTCTCCGCCAGCGCCCCGCTGTTTCCTTGAAATGGCGGGGTTTTCGCATGGTTGGGGTTTGGCCACTATCGTCGTGCAATCCGCACAAAGCAGCGTGAGCACTACGCGGCCTCTAAACGTGTTCGGAATGCTCTTCATTCTTTATTTAGATGATTTCAAGCCCTGAGGTTTGCCGCACGCAGAGGTCATCTTGTACCCTGTAGGTAGGGCAACCGGCTGTGGATCACTTACGCAGTTCACGCCATGCGAATATGGCGATCGCTACAGTGGCTAATGCTGTGATCCAATTTGGGATCTGCGAAATCATCTCAACCGCCTCTCTTTAGTTTTTATGTGGAGGGCCGGTTGCCCACTAAGACCATTATTTTGCGGACAGCCCGCTTGTGTCTCTAGCCTTATGCTGTACGTTGTGTATTTTTGACGCACTATAATTGGGGTAGGTGGAAGCGGGTGAGTTATGGATTTTGATGAGGCTGTGGAGCGTTCCATAAGGGAGTTGAAAGCACAGACCGACGAGAGTATGTGGAAAGGTCGTTACGGGTCTACCTATTATGAAACTGATCCGTTCTTTGCAGTGCAAACCGCAGCCCCTGGCTTGTTCAAGAATAAGGGGTTCATTTTTTCCCCTGAATTATTGGACGCGTGGGACAAATTAATTCTGAGTGAAGATATTGATGAAGATGATTATGGATTGTTATATTTCCGTGAAGGCCTTGATGACATGCTCGCCGCCCAGGCTAAACGCGGGGAAACACGTCGAAGCGAGGAAACCGGAGACGACCAGTAAGCCGGCTCAAGCCTCCTCGTAACCCTCAATTCGCCTGATCGACACCACATCTTCCCTTACATCTGCAAGTGTATCCCGCATGGTCAGAAAACCTGAGGCACCAACCCAGCTAAGCGGACAAAATATGCGAAACACGCCAAACCTTGCCAACTAGCAAGTATTGGCGTATGTTAACTGGGTGGAACATGGTGTCTGACGAAGTTAAGAGGCTCGTGAGGGTACTGACGGCAAAGTTTTAGTGAGTGGGATTTGGGAAGTTAACGTCAGTGTGGTTGAGGCAGCAGATCTACCGGAAGCGTTCCGCTCCGCGTACAGTACCGCTAAGGCTGCAGGGGAACCCTATGCGCTGGAGCTGGCGCCCACGAGCGTAACGGACGACGAGCTTTTGAATGAGCCGCTTCCCGCGTTGTGTTCGGTTACGGAAGCCGCGCGCATATTAAAGATCAGTAGGCAGGCTGTGAACGACCGCCTCAAAACTGGGAATCTGCCTGGAAGTAAGGTCGGTAGTACGTGGATTATCCCGCTGCGCGCTGTTCTTGCCCGCGCAGCGCAATAGTTCCTATTGTCTCCGTCTAGATCGAAGCTGGAATAGCTAGCTAGAGCGTGGCGGTTGCTCGCCCATGCGGTCAGGCTGTGTCTTTAGAATCCCCAGTCTTCGTCCGTTGTTTCTTCTGCGACACCCATAACGTAAGAAGAACCTGATCCTGAGAAGAAATCGTGATTCTCGTCCGCGGCGGGCGACAGAGCAGCCAACACCGCCGGATTCACCGCGGTTTCCTCAGTAGAAAAAAGCGGTTCGTAACCCAGATTCATCAACGCCTTATTTGCGTTATAACGAACAAACGTCGCCACGTCATCCATCAACCCCACCGGATTGTAAAGCTCACCTGAATAACGCATCTCCAAATCGTAAAGCTCCCGCACAAGGCCGTACGTGAAAGTGCGCATCGCGTTCTGTTCAACTACGCTCTTTTGCCGTAAACCACACTGGTACTTATATCCCGAATAGTAACCATGCACTGCTTTGTCTCGAAGAATCAGGCGGATCATATCTGCCGTGTTCATCAACAATCCACGCGTCGAATAATACAAAGGTAGGTAAAACCCAGCATAAAGCAGCATAGAAGACAGCAGGGTAGAAGCCACCTTCCGTTTCAGCGGATCTTCACCCCAGTAGTAACGCATAACCGCCTTAGCTCGGCTCTGTAGCAAGTCATTATCAACCGCCCACCGGTACGCGTGCGCAATCTCCTCGGAAGACGCCAACGTAGAAAACACAGACGAATAAGAACGCGCATGCACCGCCTGCATAAACGCGATGTTCGTGTATATCGCCTCCTCGTGCTCCGTCTTACCATCTTGAATCTGAGCGGGTTCACCAACCGTAGCCTGAACCGTATCCAACAGGGTCAAACCGGTGAACACCCGCATAACCAACCGTTGCTGCCTAGCGTCCATCGTGTGCCACGTAGCCAAGTCGTTCGACAACGGTACTTTCTCTGGTAACCAAAAATTAGCGGTCAGCCGATTCCAAATCTCCAAGTCCTTCTCGTCCTGTAGATCATTCCAATTCACCGGCCTTAATCTGCCCTGAGGGGACGTGCGCAACTTTGGTGGAGTGATAGACACGTCGTAAATGCAGCGATCACCAACGCGTGCACCAGTGTTCGTAACCTGATTCGCCATGCAAACCTACTTCCTTAACCCTGTAAACCTGCCGAACATTTTGCTTCTTGGGCCACCTACCAGCAAACCCCGTGGCGAGTTCGCTTGGACAGCCACAAATTCAACATCGATAGGTCTAGCTAAATAATAGTTACGACCCTTCGACATGAATAACGATAACACTATATGTGGGAGTGAGTGGTAATTGTTGGTACCACATATAGTTTTGTGGTTCTTTCAAGCGGTGTAAACGTGGGCTAGGGAGCGGTGCACAGGGTAGTTCTTGCTCTCAAAAGAAGAGTGCTCGCTTTTGTACCTAAAGTAGTATTTGCCGGCCTGATAGGGTGTTTGCGTACCAGATAGCAAAAAACACCGTATTCACAGGAGTTTAAGCGTGTTTACCAGAAAAAAGCTTACCGCCGTTGTGGGAGTTGTCGCGGCAGTTATGTTAGCCCTCACCGGCTGCAGCAGTGATCCTAAAGCAGACAAGAGCACGGGACAATCTACCTCGCCAAGTGCTTCTGCCAGCAGCGAGGGTGCAGAAGTCAACTTGGGACTAATTGGCGGCTTCCCCTCAATAAGCGCAGCGAACCTGTTGGAATCAAATGAGAAAGGGGAAACGCAGAATAAATATAAGCAAATAAAAACGTCTAAACCGGACGAGATCACCACAAAGCTAGTCAACGGTGAGCTAGACGCTGCTACCGTTCCCACTAACCTCGCTGCCACTTTGTATAACAAGAAACCTGAGAGCATCCAGATCGCCGCAGCGACGACCCTGGGCGTGATCCAGATTGTTAGTCGTGATCCAAGTGTGACATCAATTGCGGACCTGTACGGACACGATGTGATTTCTGCTGGTGAAGGTGCGATTCCGCAGTACACACTGCTGGAAGTCCTCAAGAAAAAAGGACTTAAAAACGGTGAGGACCTGAACGTTGAATTCTTCCCCGGTCACGACGAGGTTGTCAGCCAGTTCGCGTCGGGCAAAGCAGATACCGCAGCGATTCCTGTGCCCGCCGTCGTGAAATTGATGCAAGAGAACCAAGATGTGCACGTGGTGGCGGACTTGTCTGACCAATGGGAGAAAATTCACCCAGGAACCCTGTACGCGCAAGGTGCGCTCGTGCTATCGAAAAAGTTCGTAGACGAAAACCCGCTGGCAGCCAAGCTGTTTGTTGAAGAATATCGTGAATCAGCGGAGGCAGCGAAGAAAAACGTTGAAGAAACTGCGAAGCTGACCGGCAAGTTCGAACTCATGCCCACGCAGGTTGCGAAAGAGGCGATTCCGAAGTGTCACCAGGTGTTCATTACGGGCAGTGATTTGAAGGATATGCTCACGCCGTTTTTAGAAATGTTGCATGAGGCCAACCCCGCGTCAGTGGGCGGTGAAGTGCCGGGAGCCGACTTCTACTTTGGTTCCTAAAACCACGCGGTGGACGGTGCAGCTGCACCGGGCAGCGCGGTGGGTGTTGGTAGCGGGGTTCTGGGTGGGCATGTGGGCCCTTCTCGCCCACTGGGTGGGTTCGAACCTGCTGCTGGTTGGACCGGTAGGTACCCTCGTTAGACTATGGGAACTGCTGCACGAAACCACGTTCTACACATCCGTGCTGCAAACCGTAGCGAATATTGTAGCTGGGTTTGCCTTGTCCCTCGTGATAGGGGTGGTGCTCGCATTCTGCGCGTACTTTCTGCCCCTAATCGCAACCCTATTGAACCCACTGGTGCGGTTTATTCGCGTGGTGCCGGTCGCCTCAATAACAATCACGATTTTAGTGTTCATGTCCTCGCGGTACCTGCCGATAGTCGTGTCATTCCTAATGGTGTTCCCACTCGTGTACATGAACGCGTGGACGGGCATAGAAAACACCAGCGCAGACCTGCAAGAAATGTCGAGGGTATTTCGCGTCCCCTTACGTAAACAAGTGCGCCACATGTACCTACCGGCCACAATGCCGTACGTCGTGTCCGCGTACGTAACCGGGTTCGGGTTCGCGTGGAAGTCCGCGGTTACAGCCGAAGTTATCTCTTCAGCCACCGCCAGCGTGGGGGCACATTTAAGTGACGCAAAAGTGTACTTAGATAGCCCCTCACTATTTGCCTGGACTTTCGTGATCGTAATCCTCGCGTCCGCAACCGAACACATCGCGATCTGGCTGATCCCAAAACACTACCGCGTCCAAGCCACTGCCACCGGAGGTATGTGAGCATGCGCGCGAAGCACGGGGCTACCCAACCCCTCATAGAACTAAAACACGTGGGGAAACGCTACGGCGAAAACTGGGTGTTCACGGACGTGAGTTTCACTATTCCGAAACGAGGTGTGGTTGCGCTGGTGGGGGATTCCGGGGTGGGGAAAACGACGCTCAGCCGCATCGCACTGAAACTGACCGCGCCCACCCGAGGGAAGGTGTATCACGCGCACGAACTCACCGTTTCTGCCTTGTTCGCCGAAGACCGCCTGCTGCCCACACGTACCATTGAGCAGAACTTGCAATACGTAGGTGTGGACCCGCGCGCAGCATTTCCTGTGGCTAGTGAACTTGGAATCGATCAGGTGATGGGCAGCTACCCCGGTGAACTGTCCACTGGAATGGCCAGGCGCGGCGCACTGCTGCGGTCCCTGATGGTACCCTCGGACGTAATACTGCTAGATGAACCATTCAAAGGAATCGACAGTAGACAACGCGACCTGATCGCGCCGTGCATTGCACGCGAACGCGAACGCCGCGCCGTCCTCCTAATCGACCACGACACCGACCGGGTAGGTGCGCTCGCGGACAACATAGTGAACTTAACCTAGTGAGAAACTTTAAATGATGTACTTCACCACTGCTGAAATTGAACATTTTCTACTGGAAGACATGCCATTCCAAGACCTCACCACAGACGCATTACAGCTAACTGGCACCTGTACCGCCGAGTATTATACGCGCGAAAACGCAGTGGTAAGCGGTCTTACGGAAGTGGGTCGGCTTGCAGATCTTTTGGGAATTGAGGTTTCTTCCCAGTTCAGATGCGGGTCTGAGGTGTCGGCCGGGGAAACCCTGTGCACCGTGCGCGGGCCTGCGGAAGCAGTTTTTGCCCTGTGGAAAGTTGGGCAGAACATTCTGGATACGTGCAGTGGGATAGCTACCCGCGCGCACGAGATGCGCACGGCACTGCGAGTAGCGGGACTGCCGATTCCCCTGTTGGTGACCCGCAAAGTGACGCCCGGTGCGAAAAAACTGCTGGTCAAAGCCGCTTTAGACGGGGGTGCTATTGCCCACCGCCTGGGCGTTTCTGAAACCATCTTGGTGTTCGACCAGCACATTCAGATGGCCGGCGGGCTGGATGCGTTCTTAACCAAACTTCCGCAGATTAAGCGCGCGAACATTGAGAAGAGAATTATCGTCGAAACCTCCGACCCGCAGGTAGCTACCCGTCTTTTGGCCACGGGTGCAGATGGGATTCAGTTCGACAAGGTTCCCGCCCACCAGTTGGGACACATAGTTAGGGATATTCATGAGGCCTTTCCAAACTCCGTGCTTCTAGCCGCCGGTGGAGTGAATCCCTCAAACTGTGTTGAATACGGGCAAACTGGTGTCAACGGTTTAGTAACCACATCGATCTACCACGCCCCACCCCTAGATATAGGAGTGCGCATAAACCGAAGCTAAAGAGGGTACGAAGCCCGCGGACAGCAGTGCGAGAAACCGACAGTTAGTAGTTCCATGTGTAGTCCACGGCTTACAGTGCGCAAAACTAGCCGTTAGTGGTTCAGAGTGTGTAGTCCGCAGTTTGTGGGGTGCTTAGGTGCAAGTTAGCCGGCTTGCTTTGCACGGCGTTATTAAGCTTGCACGTGAGCGCGGAATTCTGAACACGCGTGCACGCAGGCACCCACCACAGTTAGCAACCAACTGTCGAGTTGCGCATCCGTTGCCCCCTCATGAATCGGCACTCCGGCGGACGCAACCAACGCGACGTTACCAGCGTGCTCATTCACTTTTGCGTAAGCATTGCCGTATAAACACGTGGTGTTCCACTGATTCGCCCACGCCGCCACCGCATCAAACTGGTCTAAAGGCACCGCAGTGTTGGGGTCGAACGTCACGCACGTGAGCACGTCGGGTTGAAACGGCACCGTCACAAACGCGTCCTCAAACCCCGCGATGAGCGTGTCTTCCCCCTCAGCAACATCAAACTCCCACTTCAAACGCTGCGCCGCTGTCTTAACGCGGTCGAACGTAACCGTTAGATCAGACATGGTTAATCCTTTTTCCACGTAATTAAGTGTGGGAAACGCGCGGCCGCTTCGTCGCACAGTTGCGAACTGGTCACCAGCATGGCCTGCAACGACGCCTTCAACTGACTGTCAGTAAGGCCCGTGGCAATAGGGAGGGACTGGATTACGATCATGGATTTTTCTTTGTCCTCGGTGGCAACTACCCGGCCGGTTGCGAACATTTCGTTCAAACTGTTCACAAACGGAAGGAGCTTGTCCACATCTGCGCGTTCGCGGAACAGGCCGCGCCAAACCGTGGACACGATCACCGAATGCTCTTCCACACTCACACTAATTAGCGCGTCTACGTACTGGGCGACTAGTGAACCATCTTCCGCGGCAATGGGATCAACGTTCAGTTCTTTCAAGACCTTGTTAACCCGAGGTTTCGTAACCTCTTTAACCGACATCGTGCCCCTCCCATTAAAACTGGTGTCGAAATAAGGGTACCAAGTTGGGCCCGTGTTTCTCGTCCCGCTGCGAGTGGTTCGTGCGCGCACCCAAGTTTGGCCAAACGCGAAGAAGACCAGTTTGGCTGCGGCGGCAAGATGCTGGTGAGGGCGATAGGGTTTGTTGTGGGAGCGGCCGTTATTTGTCGCTATCCGCGTAAGATTCGGACAAGCGTGTTTTAGTCGATAGAATTCCGGTGGTTCTCGCGTTACGACGCGTCTACTGCAACATATTGGAAGGACATGTAATGTCTGTTGATTTCAAGCGGTCCTCACGCTCACAGGTGCGGGCCATATCAGGACGACCAGCATCAGCCTCAACCACGATGGAGCTTTGGCAAGGTCTATCTGCCGCAGTTGTCGACAAGATTGCGGATAACTGGCACGAAACCACACAGAAGTACCGCAAAGGCCGGCGTCAACACTACTTCTCCGCGGAGTTCCTCATGGGGCGCGCACTTTTGAACAACCTGTTGAACTTGGGGTTGTACGACGAGGCGCAGGAAGCGGCGCAAGCGTACGGAGTGGACCTGTCGGACATTTTGGAGCAAGAACCCGACGCCGCGCTGGGCAATGGTGGCTTGGGGCGTTTAGCAGCGTGCTTCTTGGACTCGTGTGCAACGCAGAACCTGCCGGTGGTGGGTTATGGGATTTTGTACCGCTACGGCTTGTTTAAGCAGGTGTTCGACCGCGGTTACCAGACGGAGCATCCGGACCCGTGGATGGAAGAGGGGTACCCGTTTGTGCTGCGCCACGAGGAAGCACAGCGGGTAGTGCACTATCACGACCTGACAGTGCGGGCGATCCCGTATGACATGCCGATCACGGGGTATGGTACGGACAATGTGGGGACGTTGAGGTTGTGGCGCGCGGAACCAATGGAGGAGTTCGACTACGACGCGTTCAACTCGCAGCGGTTCACCGACGCGATTGTGGAGCGGGAACGCACGTCAGACATTTCCCGCGTCTTGTACCCCAACGACACGACGTATGAGGGGAAAGTGCTGCGCGTGCGGCAACAGTACTTCTTTGTTTCCGCGTCGTTGCAGCAGATTGTGGATAACCACAAGGCGGTACATGGGGACTTCCACAATTTCGCTGAGTACAATTGTGTGCAGCTGAATGACACCCACCCGGTGTTAGCGATCCCAGAGTTGATGCGGTTACTTATGGATGAGCAGGGTCTGGGTTGGGACGAGGCGTGGGACATTGTTTCGCACACGTTCGCGTATACGAACCACACGGTTTTGGCGGAGGCGTTGGAACAGTGGGAGATCTCGATTTTCGACCGGTTGTTCCCACGGATCATGGAGATTGTGTATGAGATTGACCGCCGGTTCCGCGCTGATTTAGCGGCCCGTGGTTTTGACCAGGGGAAGATCGATTACATGGCGCCGGTTAGTAACGGGCACGTGCACATGGCGTGGATTGCGTGCTACGCGTCGTATTCAATTAATGGTGTTGCGGCGATTCACACGGAGATTTTAAAGCGGGACACGCTGCATGATTGGCATGATATTTGGCCGGAGCGGTTCAACAATAAGACGAATGGGGTTACGCCTAGGCGGTGGTTGAACCAGTGTAACCCCCGTTTGGCAAAGCTTCTCACGGAAGTGGTGGGGTCGGACGAATGGGTGCGTAACCTGGATGTGCTGGCACAGCACGAGGGGGCGGCGGATGACGAACTGTTGGCCCGCCTCAACGATATTAAACATGCGAATAAGGTGGATTTCGCGAATTGGATTGAGAAACGCCAGGGGGTGAAGATTGATCCGGACGCGATTTTTGACGTGCAGATTAAGCGGCTGCATGAGTATAAGCGGCAGCTGCTGAACATTATGTACGTGCTGGACTTGTATTTCCGCATTAAGGAGAACCCGAGTTTGGATGTGCCACCGCGCGTGTTCATTTTTGGGGCGAAGGCAGCGCCTGGGTATGTGCGTGCGAAGGCGATTATTAAGTTGATTAACGAGGTAGGCCGCCTGATTGACAACGACCCGGAAGTGTCGAAGTTGATTAAGGTCGTGTTCATTGAGAACTATAATGTGTCGCCTGCGGAGAAGATTATTCCGGCAACGGATGTGCATGAGCAGATTTCGACTGCGGGTAAGGAAGCGTCGGGCACGTCGAATATGAAGTTCATGATGAATGGTGCGTTGTGTTTGGGCACTATGGATGGTGCGAATGTTGAAATTCATGAGGCTGTGGGTGACGACAATGCGTACATTTTTGGTGCTCGGGAAGAGGAACTGCCGGAGCTGCGCAAGACGTATGATCCACGGCATGAGTATGAGACGGTGCCGGGCTTGAAGCGCGTGTTGGATGCGTTTATTGACGGTACGTTGAGCGATGATAACTCGGGTATGTTCCACGATTTGCGGGTGTCGTTGCTGAATTCGAATGGGTACGAACCTGCGGACGTGTACTACTTGCTGGGTGACTTCGCGGACTACCGACAGACGCGGGACAGGCAGGCGCGGGACTATGCGGATCGTAAGCGTTGGGCGCAGATGTGCTGGGTGAATATTGTGCGTTCGGGCCGGTTCTCTTCTGACCGTACTATCCGGGATTACGCGGAAGGACCGTGGGCTTTGGAGCCGCAAGCGATCTGATATTAGGGTGCTGCGAAAAACGCTGTGAGTATTTCCCAGGTAATTCCTAGGTAGACCCAACTTCTTTAACAGGAACCCGTTTTAGACTAAAAGCAACTTCACGGAGACAGGGGAACTCGCGAGAGTTTCCTACAGGATTTACTGGAAGTGTTAGTGTTCAGTCCTGTTGTTTCCGGAAGGGGGTTTTCTGACTTGGGTTGTTAAGTCTGGGAAAACTCGCACTGTGTTGATGGGATACAGTTAGGGGCCGCTTCGAGCGGCCTCTAACTGTATGTACACGCACTGTGTTTGGTGTGATGCGGCGTGTCCGTGTGGGATGAAGTGGCTGTTATTTAGATCCGAGGCGGGCGACGCAGCATATTTACATACCACAAAATTTTTAGTTACCGGCTTTACCGAACCCCACGTGCGTGTGATTAGGTAAAGCCGGCGGTCTAGCAATAGTGCAAACCCGACTGTCGCCATATCGGTAGCACTTAAGCATTTAATATAGCACAATCAGGACGCGTGATACAAAAGGGGCTCATCCCCACGTGCGTGGGGAGCACTTCAAACACGCGTTTTGTGCCCGCTTGTAGTCGGGCTCATCCCCACATGCGTGGGGAGCACAATACATAGATGGTCGAGACCTAGCGAACAGCCGGCTCATCCCCGCATGCGCGGGGAGCACCTAGGCTGCTACCGGCGATTGGGCCCCAACCCAGGCTCATCCCCACATGCGTGGGGAGCACGACCCGCGTGCACGTGCCCGTCGTATGGCCTCAGGCTCATCCCCACATGCGTGGGGAGCACTTATAGCCTCCCTCACGCGTGTAGGCAGGCTGGGGCTCATCCCCACATGCGTGGGGAGCACAGCAGTTGCCCGTTGACTATCCGAGGAGGCCCCGGCTCATCCCCACATGCGTGGGGAGCACGCCTATGAGTGGGACGGCAGGCCGAAACCACACGGCTCATCCCCACATGCGTGGGGAGCACCCCGCAAGCTCACGCGCCTCCAAAACCACGTTCGGCTCATCCCCACATGCGTGGGGAGCACATACCGGCCCGTCGGACTCGTAACCCCGGACGGGGCTCATCCCCACATGCGTGGGGAGCACCCTATGTGCATTGTCCCAGCTCACAAGGGGGCAGGCTCATCCCCACATGCGTGGGGAGCACCTTACCGTTAGGCTTCACCAAACCCGGATTCTCGGCTCATCCCCACATGCGTGGGGAGCACACTATCCCGCCTGGAGGAGGAAACCCCGCAGCAGGCTCATCCCCACATGCGTGGGGAGCACGCTACAACACGATTGGTGGTGCTGTGATGCGTGGGCTCATCCCCACATGCGTGGGGAGCACCCGCTAGACACTCCAACCGCTCGGATGCCCCCAGGCTCATCCCCACATGCGTGGGGAGCACAGTGCGGCCCACCACTGTCGGTCGGCCTGGTACGGCTCATCCCCACATGCGTGGGGAGCACGTGGTGAGCTCGCTAACATTAACTTGCTCCGTGGGCTCATTCCCACATGCGTGGGGAGCACTATCGGTCGATGCCTTGGACGATGTTGGTGAGGGGCTCATCCCCACATGCGTGGGGAGCACATGTTTGTTTTCACTGTTTCAGTCATTATCTTCGGATCATCCATCCCCACATGCGTGGGGAGCACAACCCATCCTACGGCTAGTGAAACCCGCTTATAGGCTCATCCCCACATGCGTGGGGAGCACCCGCTAGGTGTAGTGGGTCGGGTAGCATACGGGGGCTCATCCCCACATGCGTGGGGAGCACGGGAGCTTGGCGTCGAGGTGTTGGAGGCTGAGCGGCTCATCCCCACATGCGTGGGGAGCACGGGAGCTTGGCGTCGAGGTGTTGGAGGCTGAGCGGCTCATCCCCACATGCGTGGGGAGCACTTCGCCGCTTCCTCTAGTAGTGCGCGCAAACCCGGCTCATCCCCACATGCGTGGGGAGCACAGTGTCTTTAGATGACGTGATTGTACCGATTGGGGCTCATCCCCACATGCGTGGGGAGCACTGCCTCCTTTGGCTTGGTTTTCCCTGAGGTGAGGGCTCATCCCCACATGCGTGGGGAGCACGGTTAGGGACGCGCGGTCGGTGAATGCGACGCCGGCTCATCCCCACATGCGTGGGGAGCACTTGCCCCCTTACCACTACATGTAGTGGGTGTTGGGCTCATCCCCACATGCGTGGGGAGCACCCTCCAGCCCAACCGCATACTCGGCCTGTGAGGGGCTCATCCCCACATGCGTGGGGAGCACACTTGCTGATCTGCAGAAATATCCGGTGACCTAGTGGTTTTTAGTTACTTCTGCGAGATAGACAAGATAAGAATCAATCATTGGAGCCTCTCAGCCTTATAGTCAAACAGTAGCAGTTGATACTAGTTCTTTTCCACAGTCGTGTACGCATCACGCCACTTCCCTTGACGTGCCCTGGCCATGCGGCTTGCAATACTCCAACCTGTTTTCCGACCTGCCTGCACCTTCCTCTTAAAAGGCCGCTTAATCAACGTAAGACCATCAAAATCCACTGGTTGCCATTCCTGATTATGCACCCGAGCTTTCAGCCGCTGCTCACCAGGCGCCGAATACGTCATCACCACCCTCCCTTCATTACAAAGCTCACACACCCGATCCCACAAAAGCTCCCGAATCCGCGCAGACACCTGCCCCACATACACACCCGGGCTCACCTCTATCAACCACTTCGTCAAATCACCCCGCAGACCCTGCGGACAAGCAGTCAACACCAACGTCATCACAACTACACACCCGCACTCTCACCACTGGCCCCCCCCAAGCGCACCAGGCTCTACCGAACCTCGCCGACGCTTCTCGTCCGCATAGTTCTTTCCCGCCTCAACAGGTCCACCCGCCTGCCCAGACCACAAAACCAAACCACTCGCACTCAAATCAGGATCCTCCCCAGGTACAAGCAACTCCTTAATGTCAGCACTGATACGCTCAAGCAACCGGTGCTCAACAATCGCGTCACGCATCCGCCGACGCACCTCCCCCGTAACATCAGCAACCCCCTCAGACACAACCTCAAACGCAATCGGAATCGAAGTCTGCGCCTTATACAAATCCGCAACATCAAAAAGGAAAGCCCGATCAGTACCCGCATGCACAAACCCCAACGCGGGCGAACAACCCAACGCCGCAACCACAGCATGCACCACACCATACAAACACGCATTAGCAGCAGAAAGAGCCTGATTCACCGGATCCCCATAAGAAAAATCCTGCGAATCATAATCCCGCCTACTCCAAGAAACCCCAGTACGTTCCGAAACATCAGCGTAAACCCGTCGCATACGCGCACCCTCACGCCCACGCAACTGCTGCATCGTCAGCGTCGAAACATCCTCATTAGGAAACCGCCACTCATACATTCGCCGCGCAACCTTCACACGCTCCCGCGGTGTCGTACTCAACCGAGCCTGCACATCCAACAAACACGAACTCGCAGCTAAAGACCGACCCCCAGCGTAAAACCGCACCCCCTTCTCACCAACCCACACCACGGACACACCCGAATCCCCAAGCAACGCCATCGCCGCATAAGTCACCCGCGTCCCCGGACCCAACATCAAACACGCCACCATCGCCACCGGAATATGAACCGTCCCCTCCGCATCAGTAGCGGTAATCGCATTATCATCCCGATTAACCGTGCAACGCTCTAAATACACAAAAGACCAGCGGTCACTAACTTGACCAACCTCCTGACGCCGCGGAGGCGCCACTCCAAACATGCCCCGTCACCCCTCAAACAAACAAGAACCTAAAACAAGTGAAAACCCTAAAACCGTTCGCGTGCGCTTGGTGCCCGGACAACACCAACGAAGACCGGGCACCAAAACCTGCGCGCCAAAACTACGGAACTGGCTTCATCGTCATCAAACCACAGCCATAGCCCTTCGCCCTCCCAATCCCATTCAACAAGGCCGAACGCAACAAATCCGCATCAGTAACCTCCAGGACACCGTCAAACTGAGCCTTCCGGATAGAAAGCCGCTTAAAACGGCTCTTTCCGCTACTGTGTCGATCAGACTGCGGATTCTCAGCAGAAAGAGGCTTCGATTTGCGGTGGAACCTAGTGTCATCACACCGCGTGACCGTTACTAGCGGTGCTGGTAGCTCATCCGCGTCTCCTACGGTGAGACCATCCCCTAAGGCCGGGTCATCCCCTAAGGCCGGGTCATCCCCTAGGGCGTGAACCGGGAGAGTCGAATCAAACTCGCTGCGTTGCAGGCACCGGAACCCGTTCTTCTGTGCCCTGTCAACCAGCCACTTAATCTGGCCATTAACAGTCAGTGGGCGCACGGGCCCAGTTTTCCTCTCCCCATGGTTAGCAGGCTCGCGCTTAACCGGGTTAGCAGTAAGGCGGAACGCGTAACGCTCACCTTCAGTGATGCGGTCAAGGAACCGCTCGTAGTCCGCGCTTTTCCACTCCTGACCAGCCCATCCGGCCTGCTCCACAATATGCGTAAAATCCGGATCGATTGGGCTAACCACATATAACTTGTACGCCGGCCCATCATGATCCAAACGCCACAGCACGCGTGATGGCGCCGCTTCTAAAGCGCTCGGTGGGAAACTCGACATCACAGCCGCATGCATAGCCTGCGGGTTCGCAATCAGTTTCGCACCCCCACGCCTACGCGCGTTAATCTCAATCAGCGAAAACGTGCTCGTCACTGCGAATCCACCGCCTCAAAATAACCCCCATCGAAACGCAAACCAGCTTCAGGCTGGGTAGAAGCCACGGGCACGTGAACCGGTTCGCATTCCACCACTTCCCGCCACGCGTAGCGGCGTTCTTCCTGCGAGAAACTAACTGGCACGTCGCGGATCGCGTCCCCCCTCTCACCTTCGTGCGCGTCGCGGAAAATGGGAAGGGTGATCGCGCTCTTGCATAAATGCTGCGCATCGTTCTTCATCCGCCGCTGATACCACTGCGCCGCCTGCCACTGTAGAGAACGCAGCGACTCCTCAAGCGAAGAATCATGGACCCCCAACAAAATATCCGTACTCGCCGGGCAAGAACGCCGCCCTAAAAACAGGGGGAACACCGGGCGTTTCAAAGCCTCTGCAATCTGTGCAAGCGTGTCCCGAGGGCCTTCCAACCCAGCTACAAAACACGCGTCCTGCAGATAGTAACGGGTGATGATGCTGGTGTTTTTCTCACCGGCCCGCTGCGCCGTTTGGAAATCACGCAAGATAGTGCCCGGCTGGTCCACCCGCACACCGAACATCAGCGCACTCAAATCCGACATGTCCGCGGTGCGTTCACGTCCCAACGCAGCCGCACACAAACCAACCACCCCCGATTTTGTGGGCACATTATCCGTGTGGCGGACCATGTAGCGGCTAGCACTTCCCCAAGACTGCAGCGGACCTCGTAGTTTTAACAACAAGGTGCTCATACGGCTCACGCCTCACTCGAACCAAGATCCAAAGACGTAAGCGCCTCCCGCAACTGGCCCAACACTTCTGAACGCGACCCAACCTCACCCAGCGGCTCCAAAATCTCCGCCAGATCCGGCAGAGCAATCACCCAGCTCTTAACCGGTTTCGTATCGTATGTTGCTTCGATCGCTTGTGCTTCTTTCACCAGCCTCGTGGCCGCCTCAGTGCGAATCCCTTTACCAGTTTCCTCAATCGCCTCCTCGAACGCGTTCACGTACGAAATGGGGCGGTCCTCACGGATCGCAACCAGCACCGCGTCCGGCAACGTCCGGTTCGCAAACGTGTTCTGCTTACCCGTGGGCATAGAGCGAATAAAAGCCTCAATAAAAGCGGCAATCGCCGCACCGGTAACTTCCTTATCGTCCGTAAGGTTAGCGGCCAACTGATCTGCGTTAACTGTCGCGTACCGGTACAGGGTAGAAGACATCATCGGGAGGGTACCAATCATCCCAGCTCCCGTTTCTTCTTCCTGCACAGTGATGTCATCGACCGCGGTAAAGTAATCGAACTCCTGCTCCGCCGGGGCAACCCCCAACGCGTGCGCCACCTGCGAACTCGCATCGACATTAAAATCGGGTGCGTCCGCCACCATGCGGCCAAACAGGGCGATGTCGATCGACTGGTTGGTGTCGAATAGTTCAGACACTACTTTTTTCTTCGGTTTCTCTTCCGGATTCGCCACAATCCAGTCTGCGATCTGCTCTATTTGGCGCGAAGACAAGAATACGAGGTACTCGCTTTCTTCAATCGCATTGCCAGCGCGATCAACAGTTTTAGTTTTCATCCCAGCAGCCGTGAACACTTTCTTCACGGCTTCCAGGGCGTCGTCAATAGACCATTCGTCACCGCTTTTATCAACCACTTTCTTTGCGATTATTTGGGGAAGCCGCCGCGACCGCGTCCCAATCTTGATCGCATCAAAGTTCTCGTTGAAGTCCTTGCGAATAGCCCTCTTCCACGCTTGGGAAGAAACCCGGTGGCGGGTGGTGCCACCGAACATTGCGGTTTTCGGCGCGCCTGTGTCGTCCCGGTTAATGTTCGAAGGTGGAACCGTCTGCAGTGCGTGTACATCAACGTAGGTGGTCATTTTGTCTCCTCAGGATTTGTTGTTTCTTTACTATCTTTTCCGTATTTGCTAACTGAATATCCGAATGAAAAATCGCGTCCCCACCGCAACAACACGCCTTTACGATGCTGTGCGGACTCCAAAGCTCTAAGGTCGCTTGCCAGAGCACCGTAGTTGAACGGGATTTCTTCCGCTCGCAATAAGCTGATTAGGTTTCGAATGTAGTAGTCGCGTGCTTTGCGAGTTTTAGCTGTTAGTAGGGAATCGAACCTGCCTTTGGTGGACACGCTGTCGCGTCTGTGCGCCAGTACCCCCGCTGCCTGCGCAAACGTTTGGTTCCGTGTGTGCATGTTTTTTTCCCGCCCCTGCTGGTGCAGTGCGTAGAACACGAGTGCGGTGTAAATCGCGTTCTCTGACTGTGAGGGCCGCTCGCGTTTACCTAAATACTTCGGTTCTATTTCGGGAACCACCAGTTCCATCACTTGCATCCACGCAACCAGATCGTCTTCCGGATCTTTCCCAGCCCCGCGGCGCAGGGTCGCTAACGCGGCTTTGCTCGCTGATTCTGCGCGCGTGTCACTTGCTGAAATGCCGGCGTAGAGCCGCTCCACCGCACTCACAACGGTTGCGTACAGCCCTTTGTCTGCGCGCGGATTCTGTTGGGTTTCGTCCACGTCCATCATTTCCTCCTTCCACTAGGGTGGTTGATCTTGTTAAGTGTCATATTTCTTTCCTTTACGTTGAGGACCTTGCTGAGCCGGTACTCTAACCAGCTGTATGCAAGGGAAGAGGAGTAGAGCACTCCGTCGTCTTGCTCGCCTTTTGGTTTCATAACGCCGATTGCTGCTTGAGGGCCGGCGGCGTATGCCATGTCTTGGGCAAAGAGGCAGAACTGCTGGTATAGGCTCTGTGCCCACTGGCCCCAAGCCTGGTCAATGTTGGTGGTGTTGCTGATGCTGCCAAGCCAGTTCTTAAAATCAGGCTCCGCATCGTAGAGCACTCTCTCGGTGAGCGAGGGGTCAAACTGGTAATCGTCACCTAACGCTTGTTTTAGCCGCCCACCGAACTGACCGACTGCTATAGCTGCATCTTGCGCCGCCTGCGCGGCTTCCAGCAGGTGGAAGATGATGTCGGCATTGTTGGACATGAGTAGCTGCAGTTTCATCTCCAGCTCCGCGTGGATGGTGTTTTCTATAACTGCAGATTGGGTGCCGTAAACCACGCCAACCAGTTCCACCCCAATGTTTTGTTCCAGGTGCTCGCCTCTTTCTTGAATCGAGCGTAACCAGTTTATTGTTTGCGGAATCTGGTTTGCTTGTTCTGGCTTTGGCTGCTTATTACTGAACACGAGCAGCGGGTCTAAACTGCGCCACACGGTTCGTTCTTCCGCATGCGTGCGCGGGTAATACACGTCGTTGTTTTTCTTCGACTTGTTTTTTGACCACCGGTAAGCCGTCATGGGGTCGTTGAATTCGTTCGCGGTTTCGACGCGGTCTCCGTTTGTAACCAGCACGCGCACAACCTCATTATTTTCAACTACTAGACGGACGCGCCGCACTTGCCACGTGAGGATGTCCACCGGCCCCAGTGGTCTTTGCACGTCTCGGGGTGCGGATGTGTCTGGCGTGCGTTCCCACGGGGGCAGGTCTAGTTCGCGTTTGTCATCTGCCATGAGGTTTACCGGGAGGTTCAAGATGAAGGTTTGCGCGAGGCATCGCCCGTGCAATACCACTCCACCGGTGGTTCCGGTCCACCCTGTGCCGATGGGGTACCCCTTGCCACCTTTAACCCGCGGGTCTCCGACGGCACCGGGTTTAATCCCAGAGTAGTCGTAGGCTTGTAACGCGATGAGCCACCTGGCTGCCTCAGGTAAAGAAAGCGCTTCACGTTTTTGCCCGTCCCGCATGGTGAACTGGTCTTTTTCCGCTTTAGGGATGATGCGGGCAATACCGAGGGTTTTACCACTGGTGGTTTGCAGATCGTTCACCTGCATGAACGGTTTGGGGGAGTGGATGAGCTCGAACCGCTCGTGCCATCTGTCTAGGTAATCGTTGATTGGACTGCTGTTGAGCCACTGGGGGTCTTCGAGGTTGTCGAACCACCATCCGGTGTATTCGTCGCGGTCGGAAAGCACTTGCGTAAAATCTGGGTCGGTTAGGTGCGCGCGCCAGATTATTGCGAGTAGGACGCGTAGTACCGCGTAATTCTGGGTGGGGCTGTCACCTTGAATCCGTGTGATCTGTCCACTGTTCGCGAATGTGTCGCGTAGTGACAGTATTTTGTTTGTGCCGTCGCGCATTCGAACCGGTATCCATGGTTCGTCTACGAGGTTAAATGAGTTTTCCATTTAACACCTCACTTCCTTGTGTTGTCTGCTTCTCTTTTACGGTTTGTTTCCGCGATGATTTTTCTACTGCCTCTGACTTATCTACTGGTTCTCGGTTTCGTCCTCGTCGTTTGCTTGTTGCCAGGTGATTCCAAGTGTTGTGCACTCGTCTTCGCTCATTTTGGTGATGTCCACCAGCCCGAGTTCTTTTTGGTAGATCAGGTTGTGGCCGTTCAGGGTTGCTTGCCCGCGTTCGTCTAGGTTGAGTTGTAGCTGCCCGCGCAGAAGTGGGGACGCGGCCCAGGCTTTGTCTGTTGTTTCCTCTAGTTCAGTTACGGTTTTGTCGAATGCTTGAGGGTATTTGGTCATCGATAGTGGCAGGCGCACGCTTGAGGTGGCGATGTCGAAGGCGGTGTTTTGGCTGATGGGGCTGCCTTCGGCGAGTTTCGTATCTGTGTACCCTGGGCCCACCCACGGCAGGGGTGAGTAGTAGCCGGAGCCTCTGTCGACTGTTAGTAGCACTTCGATGCTTGGGTCTGTGTCACGAACTTGTGCTAAACCTCTTTCTTCCCCACCCACTTCTTGGGCGGCGTCACTTCGCTGGCGGTCCCACAGCTCCACGAAGTCGTGGTTGTGGTTGGTGGGGGCGGCAAACAGGAACGTGTCCGCTTTGGCCTGTGCTTCGACGCGTTCTTGGTTCCGCTCATGTACCGCAGTTTCGTACGCTGCTTGCCATTTTGGCTGCACTTCGCTGGCGTGGGAGTACACGGATTCAACCAGCTGCGGGATCATCGCGGGGATTTCTAGTGGTTGGCCGTGCAGGAATGGTTGGATTTTGTCCCACGTAGCCATGAGTGTGGCTTGGTCGTAAACCAAATCAAAATACTTGGCGAATACAGGCTGTGAGCTGGTGGCGCCGGGGTCGGTGACGCCGCGGATAATTACTTGTGGTTGTTGCGCCCAGGCGGGCCGTTCGCTGGCGTGACGCTGGTGGCGGTGGAGCCGGCCGATACGTTGTATTAGCAAGTCGATTGGCGCTAGGTCAGTGATGATGCAGTCGAAGTCCACGTCCATGGATTGCTCTACGATCTGTGTGGAAACTACGATGCGTCGCCACGGTCGTTTCCCGTTTTCGCATGCGTGTTCGCCACTGCGTCCTTTTGCGTCCGCACCTATTTCTGAGGTTAGCTGCGTCTCTGCCTCTACCCGGTCCGCGGAGGTGAAGCGACTGTGGATTAGGAACGCGTCGGCTCCAACGAGGTTTTTCAGTTGCGCGTACGCGTATTGCGCGCGGGCAACGGTGTTGCAGATAACTAGGGTGCACCCACCGCTTTCAATGGTGTCAGCGAGCGCGTCTTGCAGCGCCTGCCAAGAGTCGTCGATTGCGTGCAGGGCAACGGATTGTTTTCTTCCACTTGGTTGCACGCCGCGACTGCGAGTTTCACTGTCCTTTCCAGTGACGGTAATTAGCGGGTATGCGCTCGGTTGCGTTTTTGTTTCTTCAGATTCTTGAGGCGCGTGCTCTCTTCCGGAATACGCTTCGAGGAGAGATGCGCGTGTTTCGGAGGGGAGCGTGGCTGACAGGACGATTACGGGCACGCCGTAGGCGGCTAACCATTCGAGGGCGCGGTGTAGGTAGACGTTCATGTAGGCGTCGTAGGCGTGGGCTTCGTCGATGACCACAACTTTTCCGGCGAACCCAAGGTGGCGCAGCATCGCGTGTTTGGATTGCAGGGCGAGCATCAGCACTTGGTCTATGGTCATTACGGAGATGGATGCGAGTATGCCTTTTTCCGTCCTCTGAGCCAACTGTGTGCAATAACGCCTGAGCTACCGCTGTGATCGCCGTCGTAGATTTCGTGGATTGAACGTGCAAGCGAGGTGTATTCGTCGTTTAGAATATTCTTCCCGTGCGCGAGGTACATGGAAACGGGGTCTTCGGCGGTTGCCCCGGCTTGTGCCCATTTTTTAATGCGGTGAAAGAGACCGTTTGCGGTTGCTTGGGTGGGGGCGGCGAAGGCGATGCCGTTGCAACCGTTTTTGTGCGCTAGTACTTCCGCAGCCATCAGGGCAGCTTCGGTTTTGCCTTCCCCCATCGCAGCTTCGATGCACATCATTATGGGGCCGTTTGCGTGTTTCGCTTCTTCGTATGCCGCGGTTTGTACCGTGTAGGGGGTAGCGGTGTTTGGCCAGTTGAACCGGTGTTTGTACGCTTCGTCTGCGCGCGTGGTTATTTGTTGTGGTCGCCACGGGCTGGGGAGTTGAAGGTGGTTGACCCCGGTGTTGAAACGGGTTTCATTCTTCTTTGTGTCCGCGTTCGTATGGTTTTGTTCAAGTGAGCGTTTGAACGCGTCTATTGGCATTTCTTTTACGCATGGGAAGAGTTTTTGGTTTGACGCGATCCAGTCCGTCATAATCACGATGCCAGTTAGCACCATTGACGCGCTTTTGGAAAGTGGTTTGTTGTTTTCTAGTACTTTCTTGAGGGCCGGCAGCGCGTTGGTACCGTTTGCTGCTGCCTGCACGGTGGTTTGCTGAGTGGTGGTCCAGTTGGGGCTTTGTCGATTCTGTTCTTCGGTTACGTTGGCGTAGGCTTCAGGGGTTGCGGGGAGGCCGTGGTGGGATCCAGAGATGCCGGCGACGCTGCGGCGTACTCGTGCTGCGCGAAGTCTTTCTGAACGTTTCGGTTTCCTGGTTTTCGCTGTGTTTGTTTCACCAGTTTTTGTCGCCTGAGGTGCTGGCTGCGCGTAGTTGTTTAGCTGCTGTAAGTATTCTTCAATGATTAGGCTGCTGCCTGCGCTGTGTGGGTATTTGATTGGCACGTGGGTGTTGATTTGTTCAAGGCCCGCGGCTTGGGCTCGTTCACCGAAGGAGCTGTACCGGTGGGGTGGTAGTTGGTATGTGAAGCAGGAACCAGCTTTCCCGAGGTCGTGGGTGCCCGCTAGGAAAGTGATGAACTGTTTTGTTTCTTCTAATGATAGGGAGAGGTATTCGGAAAGTTGTTGTTTGATCCGGTCTGCTAGCCAGTGGTCCCACAACCAAGCGGATACGCGTGCACTGTCTTCTAAGTGCTGGGCCAGTGACAACCATTCACCATCATTTTCCCCGGTTTTAGCCCACAATGCGCGAGCCCCCGGTGGCCACTGAAAATCCATACCGACTCCTCTGTCGAGTGCTTACAGAAACGACTATACATAACTCTGAAGATTCCATCAACTGAATAATGTACAAGTGACAATGCTTGAGTGGGTAATGTGGATTATGTGCGTTCAGAACCTGCGATATAGGTAGGGTCTTCGCGCTAATCAGTACGCTTTAACTATATGTATATAGTAGCGTAAGGGTTAAAAGTATCCGGGTAAAGAAATCCGGCGCTCAAGAGTACAAATCTTTGGCGCCGGAACTATTTAAACCCCACATGCGTGGGGAGCAGTATGAATATAAACAGTGCGTTTACATTATTCACGGCTCATCCCCAAGGAATGCCTGGTGCATTCAGTTTTGAGGAACTTGTTTCCCAGTTTAGTGTGTTTGCGGCGCGTTCACTGCAGTAGCGTTGGGTGAGCTTACTGCACTTAGTTTTCTGCGCCGCAAACACTTTTCGATTACTAGACCCTTATCGAGTTCTTTATTCTCATTCGATTGCTGCAAGAGCCTCAACCGGGTGGGCTTTCGCTGCTTTGCGCCCCGGAAGCCAAGAGGCCACAAGCGCTGCAAGCAACGCTATAAGCGCGGTGATCGCTAGGTAATGCCACGGTATCGACAAGATACTATCCGTGTTGTCGCCCATAGGTATGGAAAGCACTCCCAGCCAGCCAAAACCAATTCCCGCTGCAATCCCAATCGCAACTGAAACGGCGCTAATCAAAATCGCTTCCACAGATAGCATCCGTTTCACATCCCGACGCGTCATCCCCAGTGCGCGCAACAAACCGTTCTCGCGCTTACGTTCCAAAACCGATAGCGCTAACGTGTTCGCCACCCCAACCAGAGCAACAATCACCGACACTCCAAGCATGCCCAGGGCACCCAGCATCATGCCGTTAATGATCTGCGAATACACTGCGCGCTCAGGTGCTCCGCCACCAACCGACAAGTCTGGGCCCGATTTCTTAATAGTAGAAACCGCATCCGTGGTCTCTGAAGGTGACAATCCATCGTCCAAACCAATGTAAATAACCGCGTTATCACTCGCTGTCCCATCAGCTTTCAGCTTGCCTTGCTCTTGCCCCTCGGCAGGTGTAGCCGCATTTGAACCACTCGATGTGCTTATCGTAAACAGCTTGTCGAAATCCGCTTTGCTCAACGTGTAAGTCGGTAAAGGCATCAGCACCGGCTTTAACGTAAGTGCTTCCGCAGAGGTCTTCACGTCAATCTGAGCTTCCTCCGGATCCCATCGATCCTTAGGTACCCCAATCTCACCCGGTTTCAACGTGGGGATCTTTGAGTGCGCAATACCAGACAAATCCTGCTGCAAAGCCACCTTGTCTAAGAACAAATCCGCGTCCTCAGCACCGGCGGTACCTGCATCACCACCGGGGGTACCTGCGCTGTCCGCGGGCGTACCCGAATCCTCACCGGGGGTACCTTGCCCGGAAATGCGGATAACCTGCGCGTCCCCACTGGCCGTAGTCACCATTTTGTGAACACCCTTAACGCGGCCAATGGCCTCAAGCTCACCAGCACTCAACGACCGCGGCGCCACCACATTAACGTCCAGCGGACGTGCCTGATTCACAGCATTATTGAGAGTCTTCTCCATAGACTGTGCCCCAACTAGCAGCGTCGTCACTAACGTAATGCCCAGCACCAAAGCGGTACCAGTTGCGCCGGTGCGCCCCGGGTTGCGTCCAGTGTTACCAGCGGCAATCGATGAGGTCACACTGAACCTCAACACTTTCCCCAAAGCCGTAGTGATATGCGGCAAGACGACAGCCACCAAAACTAAAAGGCCAACAAACAACACTAGAGAGCCCAAGAGCATCAGAACAAAGTGCGTGGACGCGGACGTTTCGCGGTACCCCACAAACACCGCTGCGCCCCCAGCAACTGCAAGTAAAACACCCAAAACAGTGGAAACTATGCGGCGCTTACCAGAACGTGTATCCGTAGCCGCATGCTGCAAAGCAACAATCGGCTTCACCCTGCTTGCTCGCAGCGCTGGTCGGAAACCAGCGATCATGCTCATTGCCACACCAGTCGCGATGGTCCCCAGGAACATTGGGGGCGTAATCACCTCAAGACCGTCTAAGAAAGAAGGAACCAACTGTGCGAACGAGTTAGCGCCCGCACCCAACACGGCGCCCAGAGCAACCCCAACAACTGCTGAAACCAAACCCACCAGAAGAGTTTCACCCAAAACCAAGCGCCGCACCTGGCCTGCATCCGCGCCAACCGCGCGCAGCAATCCGAGTTCACGCTCCCGCCGAGCCAACAGCACCTTGTACGTCGTAGAAATGACGATCATCGCTGTCAAAGCTGCGATCGCCGGAAAGATTAGGGAGACGACCAGTAAAATCGAACCGTTCCCCGTGCTCCCACGAATAGTGTCAGAAACGAACTCATCCAAGGTAGAGGCTGTGAGCCAATCGTGCCCCTTGATCGCATCATTCACCGCGGCTTTCGCGCCGCTACCCGCCACCAGTAGCCGCGAAGCGTGATCATCCTTCGTGAGCTTCTCCCCCAACTTCTGAGGTACCAGCAGCGCTCCGGCAGTCACCGTCTTGTCGCTACCGATAATCCCACTGACCTTCATCGTGGCTGGCTTCTGAGATGCCGGATCGTCAGTGAAAGTCATCGCGTCCATCATGACCTCGTCACCAACACTTACTTCCAGTGTTTTCGCCGCCCCAGCTGGCAACGCCACCTCATTATCTTTATGAGGGAGCCCACCGGAACTGAAGTCGAACTGACTCAACTTCCCAACCGGTGCGATCAGCTGACCACCAGAACGAACACTGTCTTGCCCAGGTTTGTAAACCTCCGCATAAGAAAGCGTGTCCAAACGAGTGTCAAACCCTTTTGCATTCAGATCCTGCTGAACCTCACGCAACTGTTTAGAGGACGCGTCCAAATCGGATTCATTCCGGTCGAACCCATCTGTGGGGGCAACAACCATGTCTGCGCCCCTGATAGTGCTGGCGAAAGTGGTGGTCAACGCGGAACTGAAACCACCAGAAATCGCTAAACAAGTGATGATGAACGCGGTGGATAAAGCTATCGCGATCGCGGTTGCAGTGTACTGCCCAGCGTGGGTTCTCAAGTTTGAAACTAGTAGCTTACGCATTTAAGCCACCTGCTCAATCTGTTCCACAGTTGGCTTCGGTAGATCCTGTGTAACTAGGCCATCTTTCACGATCAACACGCGGTCGCCCAACGCAGCCGCATGTCGATCGTGCGTAACCATCACCACGGTTTGCCCCAACACATCCACGGCCTGGCGCAGCAGCGAAAGGACCTCATGGGAAGATTTCGAATCCAGGTTTCCAGTAGGTTCGTCAGCCACCAGCATCTTCGGCCGCGCCACTAACGCCCGCGCCACCGCTACCCGCTGCTGCTGGCCACCGGAAAGTTCAAATGGTTTATGCGTTAACCGGTCCCCCAGCCCTAGCGCTAACACCACTTCTTTGAACCAGCGCATATCTACCTCGCGCCCCGCCAACTTCATTGGCAGTGTAATGTTGTCACGCGCATTCAGCGTTGGAATCAAGTTGAAAGCTTGGAAAACGAAACCGATGTTGTCGCGCCGAAAATGCGTGAGGTCCTTGTCTTTCAGATTCGTGATCTGCTTACCCCCAACCTCAACGGTGCCAGCCGACGGTGAATCCAGACCCGCTAACACGTGCAACAACGTGGACTTACCTGAACCAGAAGGGCCCATAATCACCGTGAACTGCCCCTCATGAATCTGTAAATCCACGCCGTTCAGTGCGTTCACTTGCGCGCGTCCACTACCGTATATCTTCTTAACTCCCCGCAATGTGGCCACAATGTTTGCCGCCATGGTAAGAACCTTCCCGATCCGATCAACAGTTATTTCAACGATTCGAAAACGCGTTATGACCTGGTTTCGAAGCTACTTTCAGCCTACAAAACCGCAGGAAATAGCGATATTAGGTATTGCCCTAGTTGTTCCCTGAGGGGGTGGAGAACCAAAAATCAGGGTTAACTCAGGGTAGTGCCGGGTACCCTCGGGGCGTGTTGTATGACACGGTGGTAATCAAAGTCAATGAAAGGTAATGCTATGAAAAAGAAACTGATGCGGTCCGGAACGGACCGTTACCTCGGTGGTGTGTGCGGTGGAATCGCGGAGTACACCGGGATTGATTCGAGTATTATCCGTATCGTTGCGATCATCGTGGCGTTACTACCTGGTCCGGCGTTTATAGTGTACCTAGCTCTGTGGGTGATAATGCCATTGCGGTCCGCCCCAACGCGGTAGCCCCGCGCTTCAACCTGGTAGAACACAGTACAAGGGTAATGCCTCGAGGCGCGGCATAGAACGGAAAAGTTTTCAGAACAACTCGCGCTCACCATGTAAGAGAACAACTCCTAACCACGCAAGTGCATACTCAAGGAGGGGAGCGGCATCACTAGCCGTTCCCCTCCTAGTTTGAGCCCAATAAACGTATGCGCCCAATAAACGTTGCTGACCTGGTTGATCTTAAGTGTTACCAGGCGTTACGCATACTTGTCTATGCTCTACCCGCGGTTACGGGGTTACCAGACCGGTGTAGTCCGTGCGTGCTTTCTCGAAGCGCTTCGCGATGAACTCCCAGTCGATGATGTTCCAGAATGCTTTCACGTAGTCCGCCTTCACGTTCTGGTAGTCCAGGTAGAACGCGTGCTCCCACATGTCCAGCATCAGTAGCGGAACGATCCCAACGGGAACGTTAGCCTGCTGGTCGTACAGCTGGAACGTCGATAGGCGCTGGCCGATCGTGTCGTACCCAAGAATAGCCCAGCCGGAACCCTGAATGCCGGTAGCAACTGCGGTGAACTGGTCTTTGAAGGTTTCGAAAGACTTGAAGTACTCATCGATCGCGGCGCCAAGTTCACCTTCGGGCTTGTCCTGGCCGTTAGGCGAGAGGATCTTCCAGAACAGTGAGTGGTTAGCGTGCCCACCCAGGTTGAATGCGAGGTTCTTTTCCCACAAGTTGATAGCGGCGAAGTCACCCTTCTCTTGGGCTTCTTCTAGTTTCTCAAGTGCCGTGTTCGCGCCACTTACGTACGTGTTGTGGTGCTTGTCGTGGTGGAGCTCCATGATTTTGCCAGAGATGTGTGGCTCTAGTGCACCGTAGTCATAGGTCAGGTCAGGAAGTGTGTATACCGCCATTGTCACTCCTAAATAACATTATTGGCTAGCGGTCCAATCTGAACCGCACGTACTTACCACGTTAGCGACCGAAAACGAATTTGTCTCGATAAAGAGATAAATTTCAAGTTTTCGCAAAGCGTGCGTCACGTAAAAACTGGTCTTGTAAACGGTGGTCAAATGAGTGTTGTTCACTTGATACAAGTGCGCGTTATAGCCGTATTATCCGTAGCATTGGAAGTATGAGTGTCACCAGATTGCGTATCATTCCACGTCTGCTTAGTGCTTTACGGGCGGACTTGAAGCAGTTGGATTATTCGCATGAGGGGGTGCGTTCTCTGCTGGGCCCGGATGCGCACGACGCGTTGCTGCGTGAACAGCGTGCTCCCGCACTGATGCGGGCCCGCGAGAGTTCTGCCCCACTTGCGTTTGCTATTCGCGTGTTGCTGCTAGGCGCCGATGTGGCGGCTGTGGACGTGGATCGTGCGTTCACCCGCACGGGCACTGAGGGGCTGTGTCGGCTCGGGTTGGTTAACGACCCAGTGCACGATCGGGTACGGGCCCGCGTGCAGATTCAACCCACGGCTGCGCCAGGCCGGAACCACTGGTGGGTGGTGTGTGATATGAACCAGGCGCTCACGGGACATAGGCCTGCGCGTGACCACGTGCTTGGAGTAGGTGGTGCGACCCGCACCTCACTGCGAGCCACCCCCTCAAAACCTGTGGAGACAGTACTGGATATGGGAACCGGCAGTGGGGTACTAGCGTTGCAGGCCACGACGCATGCTAAACGAGTAGTAGCAACTGACTTGTCGGCCCGTGCGTGCGAGTTCGCGGCGTTCAACGCGGAGCTCAACGACGCTCCAGTGGACGTGCGGCGCGGATCCTTATTTGAACCCGTTTGTGATGAACGGTTCGATTTGATTGTGTCGAACCCGCCGTTTGTAATTACGCCTCAAGAACTGCGGGCAGGCGGACTAGTGGAATATAGGGATGGTGGCCGAACAGGAGATGCGTTAACAGGTGAGGTTTTGCGCCAGGCCACCAAGTTTTTGAACCCCGGGGGAAAGGCAATCATTCTGGGAAACTGGGAGATTCAGCGTGACCGGGATTGGGCGGAGCATCCGCGGAAGTGGCTTGATAACACGGGTGTGCACGCGATGGTGATTGAGCGGGAACAGCTTTCGCCAGTGGAGTACGCGCACATGTGGTTGCGCGACAATGGTCAGGACTTGGGGCCGCGGTCGCAATACGAGTCGGATTACCGCACGTGGCTACGGGACTTTGATCAGCGCGACGTGCAGGCTATCGGCATGGGAATCGTGCTACTCGTAAAACCCAATGAGGCCAATGTGGAGCCGCTGCAAGAGCCCGTCCAGGATGTGACTGAGTCGGGTTCGCTTGACGGGGCGCATATGTGGGGTTCCGACGGGAGCGTGCACCAGCGGTTTGAAAACGTGCACCAGCGGTTTGAACAAGTGCGCGCCCCGGGCCATGCAACTGGAACCTACTTGCAGGTAATTATGGACGAGCTAGAGTCGGGTGGGTTCGAGGTCGGAGAAACGGACCGGTTTGTACGCGCCAGTGACGTGCGTGAAGAACGACATTACCTGCCGGGGGAAGAGAACCCGCAGGTGATTGTTGCAACCCAAGGGGATGGGTTTGGTCAACGAATCGGCATGCATGCATATACAGCGGGCTTCTTAGGGGCATGCGACGGGGAGCTATCGGCAGGGCAGATCTGCACCGCGATCAGCGTATTAATGGACGTGGATGCGGCACAGGTGTGGAGCGTAGTGAAACCACAAGCGCAGCAGCTATTGACAGCAGGTATGATAACGCGACAGGGGTAACGATTCGCACACCGTAGTGGGATCGTGATATACGGTAGGGGCGAATGCGTTGTAGAGTGGCAGTCGGCAACACGCCGCGTTTAGTGACGCGCGGCAGGTCGATCGACTGGCAGGTATTAGGCGCTTAGCGGTAAAGTGCGTCCACTCAATGAGGGTGGTGGCACCGACAGTAGTATAAGAAAGAGTGGGAACGTGGCAGGTAAAAAACTCGTGATCGTGGAGTCCCCAGCGAAAGCGCGGACGATCGCCGGGTACCTGGGGCCGGAGTTTACCGTTAAGGCATCCGTGGGGCACGTGCGAGACCTGCCTACCCCCTCAGAACTACCGCCTTCGAAGAAGAAGGGGCCGCTTGGGAAGTTCGCGGTTGATATTGAGAAAGACTTCAAACCCTACTACGTGATCAACGCGGACAAGAAAAAAACGGTCACTGACCTGCGTAAAGCGCTGAAAGATGCAGACGAACTTTACCTAGCTACTGATGAGGACCGTGAGGGCGAAGCGATTGCCTGGCACCTGCTTGAAGTTTTGAAACCCAAAGTGCCAGTTAAACGCATGGTGTTCCACGAGATCACTAAGGAAGCGATTCAAAACGCGTTAGACAACACGCGGGAAATCAACTTGAACCTGGTGGACGCCCAAGAGACCCGGCGGATCCTGGACCGCCTAGTGGGGTATGAGGTGTCACCACTGCTGTGGCGCAAAATCTCGGCAGGACTTTCGGCAGGGCGCGTGCAGTCTGTAGCGACCCGCATGATTGTAGACCGGGAACGCGAACGTATGGGCCACGTTAGCGCCCAGTACTGGGATGTGGCGACACAGCTGTGGTCTACCACGGCGTTCGAAGCCGCAGTAAGCCACGTTAACGGAAAACGTATCGCCGTTGGCCGCGATTTTGACGACGCGGGGGAGCTCAAGAAACCTGCGGAGGTAGTGGCTTTGGATGCCGACTCCGCCCACGCCCTCGAAGAGGGAATCAAGAAACTAGGGGACGCGGATGCACGCGTGGAGTCGGTGGAGCAAAAACCGTATCGCCGCCGCCCGGCAGCGCCGTTCACCACGTCTACCCTCCAGCAAGAAGCGGGGCGGAAACTGCGGTGGAACGCCCGCAACGCAATGCGGATAGCGCAGTCCCTGTACGAAAACGGTTATATAACGTATATGCGTACGGACTCAACTGCGCTGTCCACACAGGCACTGCGGGCCGCGCGGGCGCAGGCGAAAGAAATGTTCGGGGAACGCAACGTTTCGAAATCCGCGCGGATTTATGCGAAGAAGGCCAAGGGCGCGCAGGAAGCGCACGAGGCCATCCGTCCGGCAGGAGATTCGTTCCGCAGCCCCGACCAGGTGGCAACTGAGCTGAATAAAGACCAGTTAGCGCTCTACACCCTGATTTGGAAACGCACGTTGGCGTCGCAGATGACAGACGCGGAGGGCACCACTGATACGTTGCGTATCGGCATGGACGTGCAGACTGCTTCGGTTGGGGAACTGCAAGCGGGGACTCATCACGTGGTCGCCTCGGTGTCCGGCACGGTAATCGAGCATCGCGGGTTCCTCGCGGCATATGAGGAAGGGCGTGATGCGCAGCGTTACGGTTCGCGCAATGATAATGAGCAGCGGCTGCCGAAACTCGTTGAAGGTGAGGTTGTGGACGTGCGAGGTGCAACCGCAACCGGGCATCAAACCACACCGCCGCCACGGTACACGGAAGCATCGCTAGTGAAAACTATGGAGGAACGGGGGATCGGCCGGCCGTCAACGTATGCGGCAACGATCTCTACGATTGTGGACCGCGGGTACGTGTCGAAACGCGGGCAAGCACTGGTACCCACGTTCCTAGCTTTCTCCGTCACCCGCCTGCTAGAAGAGAACTTGGCGAACCTGGTGGACTACGATTTCACTGCCCGCATGGAACAAGACCTAGACCATATTGCGATGGGAGACCAAGATCGGGTGGCGTGGTTGCGTTCGTTCTACAACGGGTTGGGAGATGACGCTCCGAAAGTTTCGACGGACGGGAAAGGGCTTGCCCACCAGGTGGAATCGCTGGGTGATATTGACGCTCGGGCCGTTAACTCCATCGAAATTGGTGACGGCATGACCTTGCGGGTGGGGCGTTACGGACCGTATTTGGAGCGCGTGCAGGACGACAAGAAAGCGAACGTCCCCGTGTCTACCGCGCCCGACGAGATGACTGTGGAACTAGCGCACGAACTGTTCCGCAAAGCAGAGTTAGATGGTCGCGTACTTGGCCAAGACCCGCAGACGGGCCGTGACATTGTGGTTAAAGATGGTCGCTACGGCCCCTACGTAATGGAAGTTATTCCGGAGGAACCGGCAGAGGCCGACGCGAAGGAAACCGCGAGCGCCGGAAACGAAGAAGAGGAAAAAGACACTAAGACAGCCGCTAAAGCCGACAAAACCGGTAAGAAAACTGCGTCTAAGAAGAAGGCAGGCGCAAAGAAAGCTAAGAAAGTAAAGCCGCGCACCGCCTCGTTATTTAAGTCCATGGACTTAGAGACCGTGACGATTGGTGACGCGTTAAAACTACTGTCCCTACCGCGCGAAGTGGGAACAGACCCGAAAACGGAAGAGGTTGTGACCGCGCAAAATGGCCCGTACGGCCCGTATCTGAAACGCGGTAAAGAATCACGTTCTTTAGAATCTGAGGAACAGATTTTCGCAATCACACTGGAGCAGGCATTGGAAGTGCTGGCGCAACCAAAACGGCGTGGACGCGGAGCTGCGAAACCACCTTTGCGGGAGTTCGGTGAAGACCCCACTAGTGGGAAGAAAGTTGTGATTAAGGACGGTCGGTTCGGCCCTTATATTACGGACGGAAAAACGAACGTGACGGTACCGCGGTCGGAAGCGATTGAACACATCACGGAGGATCGGGCGTTCGAACTGCTGGCGGACAAGCGGGCAAAAGGCCCTGTGAAACGCAAGAGTACGCGGAAGACAACTAAGAAAACCACCGGTAGGAAAACTGGTTCTAAGAAAACGGCAAGCGCTAAGAAAACTGCTTCTACGAAAACGGGAAGCGCGAAGAAAACAACTCGAACAACTACCGCCGCAAAGGCTTCTACCGCGAAGAAGAAGTAGATGGGAAACGGACTGTTCATCACGTTCGAGGGCGTGGATGCCAGTGGGAAGACCACGCAGATTGAGCGCACTGCCCAGTGGTTGGAGGAAACACTGGGGGTGCGCGTTGTGACTACGCGGGAACCGGGTGGAACTCCACTGGGCCAGCAGATTCGCGAACTGATACTGCACGGGCCAGGCGATATGGATGACCGTTGCGAAGCATTGCTTTACGCAGCTGATAGGGCTTACCACGTGGCAACGAAAATCCGGCCGGCCCTAGCGGCTGGGCAGGTGGTGCTGCAAGATCGTTATTTGGATTCTTCTGTTGCTTACCAGGGGGCAGCCCGCAGCTTAGGGGTGGGGGACGTGCGTTCCTTAAATACATGGGGAACCCAGGGATTGCTGCCCGACGTGACCGTACTATTGGATGTTGACCCGCTGGATGCTGCCCGCCGCCGCGACGGAGCGCAAGACCGGTTAGAGCTGGAAGGCGTGGCGTTTCAACAGGCCGTGCGGGAACAGTACTTGCAGATAAAAGAGGGATCTGACGGCAGGGTTAAGCTAGTTAATGCCGGTGAGGCCCCCGGTGCTGTTCAGGCGCAGATCCGGCGGGTGCTAACCCCGGTCATCGAGCAGTGGCGCCGCTGTCGCGGCGTGCGGGAAGGCGCGGGGCGACCAGCACGTGGGAAGGCGCGGGGCAGTGACAGTTTGGGATGAGCTGGTAGGGCAAGAACACGCAGTGTCTATTCTGCGCAACGCTGCGACGCAGGCTCGTGCAATTGTGGGCCAGGAACGCGGTGGCGACCCCAAGAGCGGGGGGCAAGGGATGACGCATTCGTGGCTGATCACTGGCCCACCGGGATCTGGGCGCTCCACTGTTGCACGCGCGTTTGCGGCGGCACTGCAATGCACGGGCCCAACAGTTGGGTGTGGGCAGTGCGCGGGGTGCCGCACCACAATGCTGAAAAGTCACTCGGATGTGACAGACCTGGATACGTCAACAGTTATTATCACGATCGATCAGGTTAGGGAATTGATCCGCGAAGCGCAGACCGCACCCGCCCTAGGGCGGTGGCGGGTTGTGCTCGTGGAGGACGCGGACCGGATGCTGGAACGCACCTCGAACGTCTTGTTGAAATCCATTGAGGAACCACCCGAGCGCACGGTGTGGATTCTGTGTGCCCCCAGCCCGGAAGATTTGATTGTCACGATTCGTTCCCGCTGCCGTCACGTTCAACTGCAGGTACCGTCTGTTCATGCGGTGTCTGACTTGCTTGTGAAGCGGGGGGTAGATCCGCAGCAGGCACGGTTGTGCGCGCAGCTTTCGCAGGGGCATGTTGGTCGCGCGCAGGGGCTTGCGGATGATCCTAATCAGGTTGAGGAGCGGCGAGAGCTTTTGAGCTTGGCTGTCCGCGCCCGCAGTGTGGGGCAGGCAGTTTTGAACGCGGACACCCTTTTGGAGCAGGTGAAAACACAGGCTGGAGCGGAGATTGACGCGGCCGATGAGCGCGAGATTCAAGCGTTGAAACGCACTTTGGGGGTGGATGGGGAAAAGCGTTTAGACCCTTCCACTAGGGCGCAGATAAAAACGGTTGAGGACCAGCAGAAGCGGCGCCGCGACCGCCGTCAGCGTGACGCTATAGATCGGGTAATGGTAGACCTGTTGGGGTTATTGCGCGATGTGTTGATTACGCAGTTAGGGGCCGGAATGGACCTCATAAATGTAGACCTTTCTAACCAGGTTGAAAGCATGGCGGGGCGAACGGACGCATCCCGAACCTTGGCGCGTATGAACGCGATCGATCGGGCGCGTGAACGCATGGCAGCGAACGTGCCTCCGCTTCTGGTGTTGGAAAGCCTACTGGTGTCCCTGATTTGACGCTGAGGTTTCGTGTAGCTCCTCGTTCGGGGTGTCTGTTAACGTAAAGCAGACGCGGTATTTCCGCGACCTGTAGTTCGAACATCTACTTTTGAGGATGGATAATGAACAAACGCATAGTTGCCATTTTGGCTACGGCGCTGCTGGTAGCGGGGTGTTCCGCGGGAGGTTCCGCAGAAGAATCTAAGAATGGAGCTCATTCTGAAAAGTCGTCTGACCCAAAATTGCAGGTTTTCTACGATCAGGAAGTTAAATGGGGATCCTGTGATGGCGATGCGCAGGTAGCGGAGATTTCCCAAAATCGTTTGCAAGGTAAGCAGTATCAGTGTGCGAATGTCAAGGTACCTGTGGATTACCAGAAACCTGAGGGGCCATCAGTGCAGCTGCGGGTTGCACGTTTTTCGCAAGATGGTTCGCATAATCGGACTCCTTTGGTGTACAACCCGGGTGGGCCGGGTGGCAGTGCGATCGGTGGACTGGCATCTATGGTTGAGAGCGTTTTTTCGAAGGACGTGCTGGGTAAGTACGATTTGGTTGCGCCAGATCCGCGTGGGGTTGGGCTGTCGGCACCTGTAAAGTGCTTGACGCCGGAGCAGACAGATAAGATGCGTGCGTCCGATGAGTCGTCTTTGGATAAGATCCGTTCTACTATGGCGAAAATGGGTAAGCAGTGTTTAGAGGAATCTGAGCAGATGACCCGCCATGCAGATACGGATTCGGTGGTGAAAGACCTGGATGTTCTGCGCGCTGCGATGCGGCAGAAGAAGCTGAACTACGTGGGTTTTTCTTATGGCACACTCGTGGGAATCAAGTATGCGGATGCGTTTGGTAAGAATGTTGGCCGCATGGTTTTGGATGGGGCGTTGGACCCGGCTGCGAATGTGAATGAGATTTCGCAGGGGCAAGCTGAGGGGTTTGAGGCGTCTGTGGACCATTGGATTGAGCTGGCTACGAAGAACGGTGAGTTGCCAGACCAGCTGCCGCGAGGTCAGGCGAAGACGATGATTAGGACATGGTTGGATCAACTTGAGAGTAAACCGTTGCCTACAGCGGATCCTAACCGTCCCCTCACGAAGTCGTTGGCGATGTCCGCGATATTGGCGGGTATGTATTCCACCGATTCGTATAAGTACGTCACCCAAGGTGTGATGCAGGCAATGGGGAGTAAAGATGGGTCTATTTTGTTGCAGATAGCCGACTTGTATGCAGATAGGAAGCCTGACGGTTCATATTCTTCTAACTCTTTTGATGCGTTTAATGTGGTTAATGCACTCGATTACAAACCGGTGGGAACACCTAAGGAGTGGGAGAAGACTGCAGAAGAACTGAAGAAGAAGTTGCCGTTTGTGGGTTCGGAATTCTCTTACGCTTCTGCTGGGTTGGTGGATTGGCCGGTGAAAGCGCCGGGAGAACGCAAAGCACTGTCGGCGTCTGAGGCACCGGAGTTCCTGATTGTGGGAACTAAGAACGACCCTGCCACACCGTATAAGTGGGCGGTTAATATGCATGAGGCAGCTGCTAAATCTCGCCTGGTCTCTTGGAATGGGTGGGGGCACTGCGCGTACCGCCAGGATGGTTCCGCAGGGGTGCGTAGCACGGTCGATAAGTACTTGATTGATGGGAAAGTACCAGAAGAGGATGTGAGCTTCGATGATTAGCGAGGCTAATCGTTAACTCAACTACTCGTACTAATAGTGGTTAGTGTGGTGAAACACAGAGGTAGAGTTTGAAAACTACCGGGCGTGTTCGCTAAAGTTGACCGCGTGCCCTACGGGGCGAACGCCACCTTAGCTCAGTCGGCAGAGCGTCTCACTCGTAATGAGAAGGTCGAGAGTTCGATTCTCTCAGGTGGCTCTGCTTGGACGCCCATTTTGATACGAAGCTCAGCGAGGATGAGCGATAGATCGAGGCAGGTGTTTTTGCTCGTAGCAAGAGATTACTGATGACTATCGGGAGGTATGATTGTCATCAGGTTTCGCGCGAAAGTTCGCCTTTAGGAAATTCTCGATTTAGAGATATGGCCCCACCAAGCAAGGAACTGATGGAACTCGACTGCGAAGCTACGGTAACCTCATAACCATAATTCGATAAACGACATTGACAGATGTTGATGTTGTACCGCGTAGTAGGAACAGGCAGGACGTTCCTGTGAGACATAGGGAAGCTCCGATGGGTGGGGGTTTGTTGCGTTACCGACGCACATTCTTAATGTCGGGCGTGGGACACTCCCCAAGAATCACCAGGCCTCTGGAATGATACGCAGGGAGAAAACCATGAGAATTCGCAAGTTGTTTAGTCTTGGCGCCATGGCCGTGACTATCGCAGCACTTATGTTAGGACCTGCTGGTGTAGCTCAAACATCACCGCTCCAGGCCACCAGTTCAACAGATGGGGACAGTCCAATCAGCAATTTTACCGTCATTTATGACCCTAACGGGAAGATTGTAAATTACGCAGAAACTCTATATTCGAAGAGTGACAACCGGAAAGTAGTTGCTTGTCTGGGAGCCATCGCTGGTATTGGTGGCCCAGCAGCCTATATTATTGTTGGAGCCTGTGCCGGCGCATGTTCGGCACCAGAACCTACTGTCACAAAAGGTATATGTGCAGCCTGCGTCGGAGCTTATGCTGCTTTAGGTGCAGGAGGGATGGGAGCGGCTGCTGCTTGCTTCCAGCTGTGGTAGAAAAGAGAGGATAGGATGCGTAGAAAACTCCAATTGTCTGCTGGTGAAATAGTTGTTGTAGGAATTTCGGGCGGATTGGGAATGCTTGCCCTAGCTTGCGGATTCATCAATCCGCTCTGGTTTCTTGGTTTTATCGCCTGCGTTGCTGTTCTACTTGCGGTAATTATTCCAAAACTGGGTAGACGATAAACGATCTCCATAGAGACACATCACGAATGAGATGTTGATAGCGATTTGAAAGGGCGCTCTTCATTTTTACAAGAAGGGTGCCCTTTCAGTACTGTTACCAGACTTATATCTCAACTTTTCTATCAACCTTTATTCGCAGACTCTTTAATGTTTATAAAGGAGAAGCCGATGGGTTTCTTTTCTGGAATACGCTAATCTACGCCACGACACAGCACCGATCACGCGTTGGGTTCGTCGTATTTTCTCTTGTTTGGCTCTGCTTCTTCTGGTGGCAGGCCGGTGACGGGACGGTCTGCTATGCAGCTTACCGCCGTTTACAGTTGCGTGTAAGTTGTACCTGAGGCAGTCGCTGGCCTGCCGTTACATGCCTATCGGGAGGATAAGAACGAGTCACGGGTGAAAGCAATCGACCATTCCCTCCATGGACTGCTTTATGATGAGTCGAACCCTGAAATGACCAGCTTGTCTTCCGCTAAACGTTGATGACTCACCTGCTTTTGGGGTGGTATCGCCCTTCTACCCATCGCACAATTTGGAGGCGTAACTCGTTACGGGTCGCCCACGTTTTACGGTCTAACACTTTTTGTGGCAAAGAGAAAAAGACTCCATAGCCGCGTTATCCTCGCACGCCCCGACTCCGCCCATAGATCCTTGCAGGCTATAGGCGTTTAGCATGCATCCTCTATGGGGTAGCGTCATAAACAATGCTGAAGTCACCAGGGGCGTTTTCATATGCTTATCAATGCAGTACCCAACAATACGTTTAGACCACATATCTTTTATCGTATATGCATAGACTTTGCCTTCTTTAGTTAAGGGTTCGGTAACATCTGCCAACCATACTTGGTTAGGGCCTGCGGCAGTGGAATCCCGTTTGACGAGATTATCAAGGACCGGTGCTTCAGGTTTAATGCAACACGTTTTGAGTTTAGATGTAGTCGAGAGAATTTCTGCCTTGTTACACGAACTACTTCACTCGCACCGGTTTTTTACGTGTAGCTGGCGACCACTTACTCACCCGTGTCCGGTCGACACCACACACATCCTAGTTCACACTTCCAAGTGTGCCTCACGTCGCCAAAATGCAAGATACCACCCCACCTCCGCGGTCAATACATGAAAGGTAAATCGTTTGATGGACAGGCGTGTGGTTACGTGCCACACTTATCTTGCAGTCACATTGTGTAAGGAGGATGGTCATGAGAATTAAGTGCACGCTCGTGGGTGCCATAACTGCATTAACTCTGATGATTGCTGGTCCTACTGCAGGGTCTGCGACATCGCTACCAGAAAGCTCGTTGGGATCTTCTTCTGTATCCATTTCCGATTCGGATTTGGAAAGCCTTCAATATTTTCTGGATTCAAATAAAGTTCCAAAACTACACAAGACACTCTCGTTGCAAAACTGAAACGTGGCGAACAGTGGGATTCTTTGAAACAAGGGAGTGCCCCTATTTCAACAGATTCTAGAACTAAAGGAAACGTCAAAATAACCACAAAGAAGTATGCTGATGGTTCTATTGCGGTTTCAACAGTTGATGATCTGACCAGAGTAGCTCAAAACAACAAGGAGTATGACGCCGTAGGTTTTCGGAGCGTATATGGGTGCCGTTACTCGGGATCTCACTATGCGGGTTATTGGAACGGTTGTAAAGCCGACGTTAACTACGGGGTCCTGAATAAGCAGATCCCCTTAAGGACAACTTGATGAATCCGTCAGCCTTTCTCGCAATCGCTCTCACCATTCTAATTCTTTTACTATTGGTAGCCGTCATCTTTATTGGTATATTTACCGCGAAAGCAATAAAATTTTTTAACTCGTACGAAGAGTCTAAGATGAATCAAACTCCAGATAATAGGTAAATTTAATACAATGCGCCTGAGCTGAGCGGTGAAACTGTTAGCATGTAACAATGTAGGCTCTTTTCCCTTGGAGTTAATAGAATAACTCAAGTGCATAACATAGCCGCAACCTATGCTGTAATGGATTCCTTTCAAATGAAGTGGTCCGGGTCTTCTTCTGATTGAAATTATGGGAGAATCTTGGTTATGCCGAATGAATATGCGCAATTGAGTCGTGGAGGATCAGCAAGGTGCGATATGACATATCGCAAGCGCAGCAAAGAATGAACCGCTATGGTTTTGACTAATAATCAAGAGGTACCTTTTGATTTCACATTACATCATTACACGTCACTCACGGTAGCTACATGGCAAACAATTGTGCTGGGTTAGGTTATTTCAGATCTGCAGATTACGTCTACTATCTTGGTACATGAGCGCGCTTCCGTAGACTGCTCCGATTGCGCCGACAATAAATAGGGTTATTTGGAAACTTGATGAAACAATCGTTGACGCCCCGAAGCGTGACGAAAACCCGGTAGCGAGAGCCGAATAGGCCAAGCACGATAGGGACGCGCACACAAGAGTGGGAAGAAAAGCTATGAGACCCGTGACCGCTAAGTTAATGCTTGTTGGGAGGGCAAGAATGTCCACTAACTCCCGCAGTTTCAAACGTTTCTTCGCCTGCTGATTGGTGGAGGTCAAGAAAGCGATAATAAGTGCTAAAGCTGCGGGGAAACCAAGAAGAATGAACCAATTTACTTTGTCTGATAATACTTTAGCCCCGCCAATCCAGTTACTACCTAGACGGCTAGTGACAGCTCCCATGGAAATAGTCGCTTGTGAAACACTTTCCATGTCTAGTTGTTGGTCTGATACTAGAAATAGTGAACGTAAAGGTGCCGTAGGTGGTATTTCGGTGCGAATCGAGAAAGAATCATCACCAATTATATCCAGTGCCACAGCTGATTGGTCTGTAGTATCAAGGTGTTGGTTATCAATGTCTCTGTCTGGTAGTTTTAAGACTTCACGGGCTTTCTGGTCAGTTTTAAGCACGGTAGCCCCAGTTTTTTCCCCAGGAGAAGTAGCTATTATGATGCCTCCAGCGGAAGAGATTTTTTTTGATAGTTCCTCAGCTTCTTGCACTGTGAACCCAGGGATTTTGACTTCGAGGAACCTATTTCCGAGCTCTGCGTCAACTCTCAGTGCTTGCTTCATTGGTGTCGATAACTGTGATGCATAAAGTTGTGCGCCTGCGAGACTTACGAGGGTGAGAGACATGCCGAGAAGCGAAACTATTAATGAAGGACCATGTGCTCGTAGTTTCCGCCGCGCAATAATTGCCACTGCACTCGGATTCAGTTTATGCAGTAGGTTGGATACCATTTCAGCTACCCATAGCGATACTGTCGGGATTGCCATGCCTAGTGAGAGTAGAGCGCCGAAAAAGACAATCTGTAATGTCAACCCTCTTAACTCGTTTAGGGTTGCGAATGCCCACACGAAAACTAGGGATGGCAAAACAGAGAATTGTGACAGGCGCGCTATCAGTTTGTGTAGTTTTGTTGCTGGTCGCGTGTGAAATGTGAACCAACTGTTCAGCCCGCAGGCGAAGATAACTAAAAGGACTTGGGTGCAATAAATGGTTGCCGTTAACGGAAGTTGGGTACGTAGATCGGGTGGGCAGAGGATCACCCCCACCAAAGGTAAGTGAATCGGCTTAACACACGTGATACCTATGATAAGAACTGTAATTAAAGTGGCTGCGGATATCGGCAACAGCATGGTTCCAACTCCGCATGCAAATCTCGTTCTTGCTCCAAAACCGATGTCTCGTAATAGGGCACTTGCATCTCTAAGCGCAAAGCTTTGAAATATTCCTGTGAGACATAGGAATGCGCCTGGGAAAGCTAGAAATATAACTAGAAACAGAATCGCATGAGGTTGTGGTGGTAGGTTGAGGGCATCTCCGTTAACTACCAGATCGGATCCTGAAAAACTGTCAACTGCTATTCCCCAGTGTTCGGGCAGGGGACCAGTGGGGCGAGAATAAAAGAACAGTTCAGCTGGGTCGGACAAGGCTTCCTCTGGGATTAGTGCTTGCACTCTTCCGAAAGGGCTCATTGTTCCGGGTCTGTACTGGCGTGCTAGTGCGGGTGATAGAGCTACTTCTCCTGGCGCTAGCCATTTAGACATCCCCGGCGGTAGAGGAGCATTTTCCGTGCGTGGGTCAAGCAGGTATCCATGGGCTTGGTTAGTGCCCCAACTAGGAACCCATAGCAGGCGGAGTGGTCCTTCGTTTTTCTTAGCCCCCAGTTGTGCTTCAGAGTCTTGTGGTGATAAAGATACGCTCCCTAGCTCGTCCTCGGATTGAGCTTCATGGTTCATATCCCGGTTAGTCCCAGTAGCATCATCGGTTGTTGCTTGCTGAAACCCTGGGCTGCGCAGAAACTCGCGCTCACTCATGCCCTTATAGGTGCCTTCTAACGCGCCTACTCCTACGGCAAAGACCCCTAGAAACACAACACCTATCAGGACGTGGATTCTGCCGGGGCTTTTCAACTTCCAGCCCAACCGAAGTGCGGCAAACATGCCGGGTTACCGTTCTGCTTCCAAAATCGCACCACTACTGGATGCTGGCTTTAAACGTGCTACGTGAGCACACTGGTTTGCTACGTTCTGGTCGTGCGAAACCATGAGCAGAGCACGTTTTCCCCTACAAATGTCAAGCAATAGGGAAATTACAGTTTGAGCTAAGACGGGATCTAGATTAGCAGTAGGCTCATCAGCGATAACTACCTGCGGGTCACAAATCAATGCCCTTGCCACTGCAACACGGCATGCTTGTCCACCTGAGAGCGCGAGCACTTGAGTTTTGGGATCTACCTCGACACGGTCCAGTAATGCGGTTGCTCGTTTGCGAGCCGCGTTTCTGTGTGTTTTAGAAAGTAAAGCAGGGAGCATAACGTTTTCCATTACGGAGAATTCGGGAACTAAACGTGGAGTCTGGAATATTCGTCCGATATGTTTACGCCGCAGTTCTAAACGTTTTCTTGTCGATAAGTTCCTTAACGGGTGATCGCAAACATGAATATCACCATTAGTCGGTACGAGTGAGCCATCTACTAGACGCAGTAACGTCGTCTTTCCTAGACCTGATCTGCCAACGATCGCTAAGGACTCTCCGTACGCTAGATCGAAACTTACATCCGTCAAAATTGGCGTACCTTTTTGATACGCAAAGCAGATGTGCCTAGCTGAAATAGCAGGATTTATCCCCATGCTGAGCAAGTGTCAGGTCCCCACTGATTAAGGCAAATCCTAACCGCCGTAACGGTACTTCCAACATTTCTTGAAACCGTGCTACCAGCACCAGAATAATTATAGAAATAGGCTTCGTTCTTAGCTCCTTTTCGTAAGTATCCCGCATAAACACTCTTGTTGTCCCCCTTGGTGTCTTTGACGTACAGCGTGGAACCTGATGACCACGCAGAACCGTAGGATGCATTAGCGGTAGCGGCCCACGCAGCGCTTCCTATAAGCGAAAAAATAAATGCTGTTGAGAGAGTTACGTTGAATAAGCGGTTCATCATTGTGCCCCATTCATAGAAATAAACATGATGCATGTCATGCATTGCTAAGGCTAGCATGTGAGGTCCGGGGGGGGCAAGAGGTCAGCGCAGTTTATATTTATTATGTGCCGGGAGCAGTTATTGCCTCGCGTAGTTTCGCCGTGCGACCCCCCCCGGTACCCCACATGCTGCTGAATAGAGAATCGCTATTCTGAGTACTTTACGAGTCTTCACGCAGGTTGTTGCCCGCAGTTTCACCGCCATCTATCGCAATATTTGCGCCACTAATAAAAGCGGAATCGTCGGACGCTAGGAACACGATTAGGTTCGAGATTTCGTTTACGTCCGCGTCACGGCCAAGTGGGATCTGGCCGAAACCGCGTTTGAGCCCGGCCGTTAAGGGCGTGCGAACGGAACCGGGGTGAACGGAGTTAACACGAATGTTATCTGGCCCGAAATCTAACGCTGATGTCTTCGTCATCCCATGCACACCCCATTTAGCTGCGGCGTAGGCCAAACGGTTTTTGAATCCAACTAGACCCGCAATAGAAGAAATGTTTATGATCGACCCGCCTCCGGCCTCGCGCATAGCTGGAACCGATGCTTTGATCCCGTAAAACGCACCGGTGAGGTCAATGTCAATCGTCTTCTGCCAATCCTCAACCGTGGCGTCAACCGCGTTGCCTCGAGTGAGAATACCTGCGTTATTAACAAGAACGTCAAGGGAACCGAACGTCTTCACGGTTTCCTCTGCCGCGTTCACCCAGCTGTCGTAGTCAGCTACGTTCAGGTGTACGAATAGTGCCTTATCCTCACCAATTTCTTCTGCTAACGCCTGTCCCTCTTTGTCTGCGATGTCACCTAAAACAACTTTCGCGCCTTCTTTTGCTAACCGCCGCGCATGGGATTCCCCCATACCGCTAGCCGCCCCTGAAATAATAGCTACTTTACCTTCTAGTTTTTCAGACATCATCGACTTCCCTTCTAAAAATTTTGCAGAAACTGGGATTCTGTAGTTAATCGGTTGCGTATAACAAACCGTTCTATTTAATAAGAACGCGCCTACTTCAAGGAACCGACCTGCAGATGGCAGCTACGCCCACCTAGTTCTTTAGTCCCAAAAAGGGCTTATTTGTGTAGTCTACGCCACTGAGGGACTCTTGTGCGAGTTTTAACTAGTGAGCAGGGACGATTAAATGCCTAATAGAACTGACCTTAATGCGCTACTCTTGCTATTATGCGCCCTGAGAAATACAAGGTATCCAGTTTAAAGTTTAAACGTTGGACTTTGACAGATCCGTCTACTGTTGCCCCACTATTTGCACCCGGTGAGCGCCGCGGAATCTACATTTTGGAGTTCAAAAACGGTGAACGCTATGTTGGGCAGACGGAGAATATCGTCACGCGGTATTCCACCCATAGGCACGGGTCTAAACATCATGCGGCATGGCAGTACGTAACAGCGATTTCTTTTTGCCATATTCCTGAGGGTGATTTAGATGAGCCGGAGCGCATAACCATTAGGCAGCAGCGGGTAGCTCATAGGCTGCGGAACCGAGCATTCAACTTTGGGCACTGGGAACCGACAGTGTTGGACAACTATGTTGCACCAGAGGAACAACTGCACTGGGCCACCGGCCACCCCAGTTATGATTTAGCCCCATTCGCGGAGGCTGCGAAGAACCTCAAGCAAGAAACGCCCAAGTTGCTAACAAAACGACGCGGGCAAGAAGTGATGCCGGATGGTCGGCCCGTGTGGGAAGTCGTGGTAGATGAGTTAGCGCAGATTGTGGCGCTCGCGATTCCAAACGCGCCCCAAACGCAGAAACGTTTCTGGACCCTTTCGGACTACCCAAGTACCGCGGGAGGGAGGTTCGCAACCCTAAACGTTGGCTCGCTAGAACTGGCTTTCTTTCCGCGCCGCAGGATGGAGCCCATGCGTCGTTGGTTCAAGAGCGCATCGAAGACGTGGCAAGAGACTTTGGGGCTAACCGTTCAAATAAATGCGGAAATGGGGACTTTGGTTCACGACGACTCGATTCGATGGTACAACCGTAAACGGAATATTCGCTTCACCGATTCTGTAGGTAAACACACTGTTGAGTGGTATCGGGTTCCCCATGGTTACAGTGTTCCTGTTGATTCGTTTGCGGGGCCGTTGGGTGTTTTTGGTCTTTCAGTTTTTCCTGAGGAAATGCGTGCTGGCGTCCGGTCCCTCGCGATCCATTCCATGAGGAAGCAAAGTGCGCTTCTGAACGGTAGGAGTCACAGTGAGCCGCTCACGAGGCTCGTGTTCGAACGGATAGCGTCCCCGCAGTTCCAAGAAATGTTAGCAGAGAATACTCGCGGTGCAGTAGGAGTAGATGAGTAATGTTCACAGGATTAGTAGAGTGCAAAGGCGAGGTCGTTTCCGTATCACCCAGCGGGGAAACCCAGAATAAGCAAATGATTATTGGCATTAAATCCCCGTTCGCGTCGCAGCTAGAACTTGGGGACTCCGTGGCTACTGACGGCGTGTGCCTCACAGTTACTGAAATCGAAAAAGACACGTTCTACGCGTACGCAATGCCAGAAACCATGCGGCTAACCACCCTGGGGCAGCGAACGGTAGGTGACACCGTAAACCTAGAACGCGCGGTTCGACCCACGGACAGGCTCGGTGGACACATAGTATCCGGACACGTTGACGGTATCGGCACAGTTAAAAAGATCAGCCACGGCGAACAGTGGGTGGAAATGACAATAGAGACACCGAAGAACCTCATGAGGCAAATTGCGCTCAAAGGATCCATCGCGATCGATGGAGTGTCACTGACTGTAACGCAGGTTGGGGAAACCTGGTTCTCCGTAGGGTTGATTCCCGCGACCCTGCAGACGACCACATTGGGAACACTCACCGAAGGGAACCACGTGAACCTAGAAACCGACACCATCGCGAAATACGTTCAACGGCTAATGCAAACCAAATAAAACGCGCGAACCAAACCAAAATGGTTGGTGCCGAAGATTAGATACTGGTGTAAGACGACAAAGTCGGTGCAAGAACACGCAACCGGTACCAAGCAAGAGTCGTACCCCCGCTCTCACTCAGCGAGGGTACGACACTGTTTTTAATATTTAACGTGGGTTCTTGTACGAAGTGTTTCGCATCACTAGTTGTGTGTAACTATTCTCGTGCGGCTAATAGAGTGTGCACTGCCCTATGGGGCACACGCTCCAAAAGGAAACTACTTCGCCACATTCTTCTTGTAAGACGCCTTCAGTTTCTTCTGGTCAATATCTTTACCCCAGTAGAACAAACCGGTTGTTAACGCAATCACGAACAACACCGCCATCCCAATCAGTGGTGGCCAAGGCCCAAACTTGAAAATCAACGGCGCCATGAGTGCGGTAACGAAACCACCACCGAAGAACGGTTCAAACACCAGCTGCTTGTAGCCGAACGCCTCGAAACAAGGTGACTTGCCCTCGGGGTCAACAATCCGCATCAAAATCAGGCCAGTAGCAGTAACGCCCATGGACTCGCCGAAGTCACCAATCCCACGTTCAAACCAGTAATCAGGAATACAACGCGGCGTGAACCACAACAAAATAAACGTGTTAAAAGCAATACCCGCCACGCACAGCAGCAAGAACGGCAACAAGTTAGCCGAAATCGCCTTCAACGAAACGGTTGCTATAGCAGCGGTCACCAGCAGGTCAAGTCCCAACCCTTGGATGCGGGCCATCATCTGCGAATCAATCATGTGGTCGTAACCGGTCCACTTCAACACCAACTGCACAATAATCCCACCGATCATAGCCAGAGGGAACAAGGGGACGTAAGCTAAGAGTTTGAAATCTGGCCAGAAAGTTGTTTCTAACAACTGAAGGCCCGACAGCACTAGTTGCCCCAGAATAATCGCCAGCGCCAAAATCGCTACGTGCAGCGAAAGCGGTTCAATCGAAGACGGGCGGGCCGTCATCCGAGCAGCCGGGTAGTACTCGTCGTTACGGAACAAACCAATCTCTTCTTCACGCGACCGATCCGCGGTCTCATGCACCACCTTCGTGCGGCCGGTACGCACCGCCCAGTTGATGAGCCCAACGCCAATCACAACGCCACCTACCAGGCCAACAGTGGCGGTACCAATAGCTAAATCGCCACCCTCTGACCAACCTAGGTCCTCAAACACCTGGAACATACCGGCAGCAGTACCATGGCCGCCCTCAAACCCAATTTCAATTAACGCGCCCGCCATATACGGGATACCGAAAAGCGGAGTGATAACCAAAATTGCCACCAGCAAACCAACCACGTACTGGCCAGACGCGAAAGCCACCCCTAAAGATAACTGCGGGCCCGCAAGTTCAATAACACGCTTAGGGCCGGGCAGGTCTTGACCCAAAAACAAGGTGGCGAACACTACCGAAATCAACAAGCCCGGCAACGTCTTCCACACTTCGATCATGTCTTCGGTAAACAAGCCGCCCGATGCGAACATGTCGGTACCTAATAGGGACGCGATCTTACCAAATACTTCCGGACCTGCTAACAAGCCCACCGTGCCGCCAATAATCGCGGAAGGTAAGAACAGAGACTGCATCCAATGCACTTTAATGCGCAACACTTTACCGATAAGTAAGATGAATCCGAGTACAAGTAAAGCTAGGCCAACGGACTGTGGTGTCATGTTACCTCCTGAAAACTCGTGTTATGTGTTTGGAAAGCGGCAGCTTTGCACGCGAATAATTGCGATTGTAACGAGTAATAGAAGCACGCGGGATCGGAAAAGGTAACGATTCGGCAACGAAACCTTCTATTTTATCGCGTTGATTAACGTGCGCGTAGGCCCTAAGGCCCTAAGCTGTGCAAGAGAACTCTTGTTTTGTGCTGCGAATAGTGATGGACTAGAGGTATGAATACACCAGAGAAAATTGTTTACACCGCAGTAGCTGATAACAAGGGTGGCCGGGACGGTCAGGCCCACACCGAAAACCCGGAAATGACTTTAGATGTACGCCCACCAAAAGAAATGGGTGGTGACGGCGCCGGCACGAACCCAGAACAACTCTTTGCAATGGGGTATGGAGCATGCTTCCAAGGCGCTATGTCGTTGGCAGCAAAAGAACTGGACGTGAACGTAGATGACAGTGCCGTGCGTGCACACGTGTCGATTGGCCCCGAAGGGGATTCGTTCGCAATCAGCGTGAAAATCGAAGTTTATATTCCCGGCATGAGCGTGGATGAGATGCAGAAAGTAGCGGACCGCACTCACGAACTATGCCCGTATTCGAAAGCTACGCGCGGCAACGTTCCTGTGGAGGTAGTGGCTGTACCTGCTTTATAATTGAGGTGCTACACGCTGCCTTGGTGGTAGAGGCAGCAACACTGCCGCAACCGGCATGAGGCTACAAGTAGAAACTGCACTGGAAGTCGCCTTGTAATGGGGTTTTAGAAAGAACGGGGGCCCAATGCCTCACACGCTGTCTACCACCGTTAAGAACTACGCGATTCCCACGGCTCTAATAGTCGTGGGAATCGTTGCGTTTGCAGCCGGATGGTATCCATGGGTTGAGATCAAACAGATGCTCACCCGCGTTGGCCCAGTAATAGGGTTCGCTACCGCAATGACGATTGTTGCTACATTGGCAGACGCGGGCGGTGTGTTTTCAGCTTTAGCGCGGGCGCTCACTCGCGCAGGTGCCTCTGACCCACGGGTGTTCTATCTGCTGTTCTGTGCGGTCACGATAGTGTCGACCGTATTCTTCTCCCTCGACACCACGGTGGTTCTGATGGTGCCAATTGCCGTTGCTACTGCGCTGCGGCTCGGTATTAGTGCCCGCCCGTTTGCTTATGCCACCATCTGGTTGGCTAATACGGCCTCCCTTCTGCTGCCGATTTCGAACCTCACAAACCTGCTGGTTGCTGACCAGCATGCGGACACGTCACCACTACAGTTTGCTGCACAAATGTGGCCCGCGTGGATTGTTAGCTGCATCGTTCCAGCTACGATCTTGTTTCTTCTGGAATATCGTACGCTGCACCCCAGGGAGCAGAGTGTTGATTCGGACGCACAAAAGCAGATAAAGAAAATGGAGCAGCAAGAGGGGCACCGCAGCGTGATTGTGCTGTGCACCGGCGTGCTCGTAATTCTCTGTGCCGCTCTGGTGCTCGGTGCTACACCATGGGTAGTTGCCACCATAGCCGCGTTCGTGTTGGCTGCTATTGTGTGGGGTGCGGGGTCAACAGATTTTCCGACACACGTAATTCCCGTGAAGCTGATTTTGCAGATGCTTGGGATTTTCTTAACAACGGGCGCTCTAATTAGCGTAGGTGGCGACGTAATAAATAACTTCGCTCCCACCTTTCCAGGGTTTCTTGGTGAACAGGCAAAAGCGCTACAGGGCCTAATTGGCGCGAACTTAGTTAATAACCTACCTGCTTATTTAGCGTTAGAGAACACCGTTTCAGACCCGCATTCACTATTCACCCTTTTAATTGGTGTGAATGTTGGGCCCCTGATTACCCCGTGGGCATCACTTGCAACACTTCTTTGGGCCCAGCGCTTGCAGGCAGATGGGCAACAGGTTCACTGGATGCGCTTCGTCCTCTTGGGATTATTGATCGCTCCACTCACAACCGTTCTAGCAGTTGCGGTCTTGTAAACACTCAGTTTCGATTTTTGTTTTCCACCCAGCCTTGAGGGGGCTGGTTGCTTGGGGGTACTTGGCTTTGGGGCTGGTTGCTTGGGGGTACTTGGCTTTGAGGGGGTCTAGGTATCTCTAATAGGAGGGTGCCCTCAGGAGGGAGTCTGGGTGGTTTTTGCCGGCCGTATAGGTATTAAGTCATGCACGCGTTGTGGTATCGAGCTTTTAGCGGCAGTGAAGTAAAGGGTACCTTAGTTGCTATGAAGGCCCTCAAAACCCCTTTTGAACAGGGGAAATAGAGGTGTGAGGTAGTGGCAGGGGTTTCAGCGCGCACACGAAAAAACGGGTTCATACACTAACTTTTGAAACATTAACCCCTGCTGCTTCAAGGAGGAAGAATGAGTGCCACCGCCGGACGCATCGCGATGACAGCTGTACCTGAGGAGACCGTACGCCAACTAGCGGACGTACTGGGCCCGGATGTGGAGGTGTCCACGCGTGAGCTAGATCGGTTAGCGCTCGCGGTGGATGCGTCGCACTACCTGGCGATTCCACAGGCCATTGCCCGCCCTAAAACCGCGAAACAAGTGGCCTCAGCTATGGCTATTGCGGTTAACGCCGGGTGGCCGCTAACGCTGCGCGGCGGTGGGTCCTCCCTTTCTGGGCAGGCGATGAGCCGCGGGCTCACAATGGACGTGCGGCGCAACTTTAGGAACTTCGAAATCCTTGACGCAGGACGGAAGGTCCGCACCCAACCGGGCAACACGATCGTGCAAATCAACGCGGCTTTAGCCCGGTACGGCCGTAAACTCGGCCCTGACCCCGCTAGTTCCGTTGCCTGCACAATCGGTGGTTTGGTGGCTAACAACTCCTCGGGCATGACCTGTGGGACAACTGCGAACACGTACCGCACCATTGACTCAATGGTGATTGTGCTGCCGTCGGGCACAGTTGTGGACACGGGGGATCCACATGCCGACGAGCTGCTGCGAGACAAAGAACCGAACCTAGTGGCCACTTTAGAGCACCTGCGGGACGAATTGCGTGCGCCGGACCTCAAGAAAGATATTGAACGCCGCTACGCAATTAAGAACACGATGGGCTACGGGGTGAACTCGTTTATTGACTTCGATACGCCCGCGAAAATCTTGGAACACCTGATGGTGGGGTCAGAAGGTACCCTCGGGTTCGTGGCGCAGGCAACTTTCAACACGGTACCTGTGCATAAGAAGAACTTGACGGGCTTCCTACTGTTTAACTCACTGGATTCCGCGAACGAGGCACTGCCGACGCTGGTGGATTCGGGGGCGGACGTTGTGGAACTGATTGACTCTGAATCTATTGTGGCGATGGGTCAAGAAAGTGCGGCGCTACTGCCGGACGGGTTCAAAGTCGATAAAGAAGCGGTGCTGCTGGTTGAATACCAGGGGGATTCAGATGAGCAGCTGCGGGAACTGTCGAAAGAAGGGCTGGCGAAATTCCAGGACTTCGACCTGTACGCGGATGCGGAGATGACGCAAGACCCGAAACGCCGGCAGCAAATGTGGGTGCTGCGCAACGGGTTGTACACGAAGATTGCGCGTAACCGGCCGAAGGGAACAGTGGCTTTGCTTGAGGACGTGGCTGTACCTGTGCCGAAACTGGCGGGTGTGTGCACGGACCTGCACGAGCTGTTCGGTAAACACAACTACGATGGTGCGGTCATTTTTGGGCACGCGAAAGACGGGAACATCCACTTCTTGGTTACGGAATCGTTCGCGGACGACAAGGCGATGAAGCGCTATGAGTTGTTCACTGAGGACCTGGTGGATCTGATTATTGGGGAGCAAGGTACCCTCAAGGCGGAGCATGGGACGGGGCGGATAATGGCGCCGTTCGTGAAACGTCAGTATGGGGAGGATCTGTACCAGGTGATGGTGCAGATCAAGAACGCGTGCGACCCGAAGAACGTGTTGAATCCGGGCACGATTATTCCTGAGGATGACATGCAGCACCTGCGGGATATTAAACGCACCGAGGATGTGCGACCCGTGATTGATGACTGCGTGGAATGTGGTTACTGCGAGGCGGTGTGCCCATCCCAGCATCTGACAACTACGCCGCGGCAGCGGATTGTGCTGCAACGTGCAATCGGGGCGGCGCAGGCGATGGGGGATGAAGACCTGGCGGAAACTCTGCGTAACCAACAGGGCTACGATGTGGTGGATACGTGTGCGGTGGATGGGATGTGCCAGACGTCGTGCCCGGTGAATATCAACACGGGTAATTTGGTGCGGGAACTGCGCAGCGAGCAGGCGTCAACGGTGGAAAAGAAAATGTGGGAAGGCATGGCGCATTCGTGGAACCTGGTTGCTGATGGTGCCGCTGGGCTTGGGATGACGGTGGCTAAGAAACTACCGAACCAGGTGGTGCGTTCTGGGTTAGGTGTGGCACGCAAGATTATTGGCACGGACGTGGTTCCGCAGTTGAGTGCGGAGCTGCCTGGTGGTGGTCCGCGCAGGCGCCCTGTTATTCAGCATCAGCCGGACGCGATTTTTATGCCCGCGTGTATTGGTTCGATGTTCGCGTCGACGCATCCGACTGAGAAGGGGGTGGGGCCGGCGTTGATGAAGTTGGCTGCGCGCGCCGGGGTGCGGCTTTCTGTCCCGGAGGGAATTTCGGGCCTGTGCTGTGGTACCCCCTGGAAGTCGAAGGGTATGGATGATGGTCAGCATGCTATGGGGCAGCGTTTAGTGCGCGTGTTGGGGGAGGCGTCTGATAACTGGCGGCTACCTATTATTTGTGACAACGCGTCTTGCACTGAAGGTCTGATTGTTACGTTGCGTAATGAGGGGGTGGAGAACGCGCAGGTGGTGGATGCGGTTCCGTTTGTGGCTGAACATATTGCCCCGAAGTTGCCACGCCTGCACCGAGTTGGTTGCGCTGTGGTGCATCCGACGTGTGCATCTACCCAGTTGGGGATTAATGACGCGTTGATTACGCTGTCGGGCCTGGTGGCTGACGAAGTGCGTATTCCTGACGGGTGGCGTTGCTGCGGTTTTGCTGGGGACCGGGGGTTGTTGCATGAGGAACTAACCGCAACAGCAACTGCGGATGAAGCTAAGAGTGTGAACTCGATTGACGCGTCTTTGTACCTGTCTTGCAACCGCACTTGTGAACTTGGGATGACGCGCGCCACGGGCCATAACTACACGCACGTGTTAGAGGAACTGGCTGCGCGCCTGTAGTAGGCCGGTAAGAAGGACCGGCTCAGTAGCGCACGGAAAGATGCGGGTGGCGCGTGAGCTGCCCGGTGCGTGAGCTGCCCGGTGCGGGCACGGTCCTGGCAGCTGAGTAGTTGAATGCGTTTTGCTGGAGGACCCGTCTAAGATTATCCCTATGAGTAGTGCTAGACGGGTCCTAATAGTGACCACGATGTGTTTAGCGGTCGCAGCGTATAACCTGTGGGCGTTGGGTGGATTTATTAACGGTGCGTTGGACCCGGTTTACGCATTCACCTCTGAGTACGCTGCGTTGGACCAGCCCACTTCTCTGCTGTTTCGGGTTAGTGACGCGGTGTCGGCCGGCTTCATGGTGGTGGGCGCGACCGTAGGGTTGCGTTGGTTTGCGTGGCCACGATTCACCCTCACCACCCAACGCATGGGCCTGCCCCGGTTCGGCCAGCTCGACCGCTTGTTCAAACAGTGGGGGAGGCGCCGCTGGTGGCGCCTAGTTTGGGGCCTCATCCTAGTTTTCGCGTTCGCCACGTTAGTGGATGCCGCGTTCCCCATGACGTGTTCATCCAGTTTGACGCACACGCACTGCGCACTTCCCTCAGACATAATGCACGAAACCGCTTCCATAGTGGCAAATACCGCATCCATAACCGCAACCCTACTTTCCGCATTACTCCTGAGGGGAACGCGAACCCGCGCGGCAATCGCAACCCTAGCTGTCGTACACACCATAACCGCGCTATACACCGGTATCGTGTCCCTATTTGACGCCACATACATGATGGGCATAACCCAACGCGTGTCCCTAGTGGCGCTCGCGGCGTGGGCCATACTGTGGACATACGAAACCTGCGTCGCCGGAACTGCCACCCCACCTGTCAGTCGCGGGTAGGGGCGGCTTAACAAGGGGATAAGCCCCTCAATCTTTAATTAGTGGAGGCACTTGAGGAACCAGAGGCACTTGGGGAACCAAAGGTACCTCAGGGACTAAAGGTACTTCAGGAACTAAAGGAAACGCCTGGAGCTAGCTGTGCCTGCGGATTAGAGTTATCGCAATACCACCTAGGCAACACGCGGCCCCCACTATTAGCCACGGAGCTATGTCACTACCGGTTACAGACAGATGTTTCTTTCCATGCTTAGCATTCGCATTGGAGGTTGCATGGTGTTTGCCCGCATTCGAACTAGCATGATGTTTGCCCGCATTCGAACCACCGGGAGTACTTTGCTCTCCGCCAGAACTACCACCGGGTGTGTCACTGGGGTTAGCAGAGGGGGTGTCGGCCGGATTCTGGGTTGAGGGATCTGCGATGGTGGTGGAGTGAACTGCTTTCAAAGAAATGGATTCGGGTCCCATTCCATCAGCTTTAGCAGCCACGGCCACTGCCAGGACATTTTTACCCCGTTGATTCAAGAACGCGGAAGGAATAGTGAACGAGCGCTGCGGGCCAACGTCCCCAATGTAAACACCCGTGTTCCAACCATTGACAAACAAGGTTACCTGCGACCTGTCGTCCTTATTTGCAAACCGTTCAGAGTTAATCTCTAGTCGGTACGCCGTATCTTGTGCCACCGGAGTATCCAGGTCGAAGTGAGCGCGATACCAAGTGACCCCAGCCTTCGTGTGAAGCGAATCCGCTTTTGTCCACGCGGCGTCGTCAAACCCCGGCATGTGCCAGCCGGCGTGTTCACCACCGAGGCCACCCGTATTGTAAATCGTTCCAGAAGGATTCAGCTCTGTGGATAGCCCCTGGTTAACGCCCATACCTTGAACCTTCCACACGACCGGTCCGGCGGCCTGCAGATCAGCGTCGAACAATCCCCGGTTCTGCTTAGAGAGTCCGTCATCAGACCAGTCAAGGTTCTGCCCCAAATTGTGCACCAGCACTGCGACAACAACTTTCCCTCCGGCTTTCACCGACCCTGCGGGCGCTTTTATTGACTGCTCGGAACCATCGGCCCGTACTGCCCCTGCATACTGGCCGTTCACCCATACTTGCATGAAAGCCGGGTTTTTCCCTTGTACAGGAACACCAGAACCACCGTTACCCCACAGGCGCAGTGTTGGGTCGGAAACCGGTGAGGTGTAATGCGCGCGGTACCAAACGCTGCCCTCATAAAACTCGTAGTGGTTAGAATCGAGCACTACTCCCGCATGCGTACCTGGACCTTGCGATGCGTTCGCAGCCTGCTTATCAGCTGCAGTTTTCCAAGAAGTATCGTCATAATCCAAACCTGCCTGCGCGTTGTCAGTAGCGGATGTGAACTGGAGTTTCGGTACCGTTACTGCCTGAGGTGCGGCAAGGCTCCCCGTGAACGAACCATCTGAACTGTTTACCGGCAGTTTAGCGCCGTTCCACACTGCGGCATTAATCTCCTGGGGTGCCCACACGCGAACAGTGGCCGCGGTTGAAACAGATCCGGTTAACTGCAACGTAGAGTCTGAGGTAGTTGCGGTGCGGGCCAACTCCACGCCTTCAACAGCTACATTCACCGTGTTTCCGTCTTTCAACGTGGGGATAATCCAGGTTGTAACTGCGGTTTCCCGGTCAATTACTCGTAGCGTCAACGGTTTACCGTCAGCACTAATGGTTATCGACTTGGCGTTGGACTCGTGTGTGTAGTTCAAGCGCAGTTGCCCAGAGGCTGCGTCCCAGTGGGACTCCACACCGTCGGGGGCTGAAACCCGTGGTTCCTTATCGTAATGCAGAACGGTTTCCCCATCATCACCATGTGCACCAACCAAGTACTGTATATTTGCCTGCTCGGTTTGCACTGGAGCGGCAAATAGTTGCGAGGTTGTGTAATACAGATCGTGTCCGGCAACTACTTTATCTGCTGTGAGTAATAGTGCGTCACGCCCATGTATTTTCAGGAACGTATTCTCCTTTTGAGGGATACGCTTCCAACCGATTTCACCTTCCGCAGGACCGTCATCTACAGCTGGATCTAAAGCCGCGCCCTCGGGGAAGTAGCGTACGTAATCCAAAGATACAAACTCCCCAGAGGACCCCTCAAATGCCTTTCCATCCACAGTTACCGTAACGACGTGTTCACTAGGTGAAGCTTCATTAGCAGCTTCGTCACTGCCACCCTCACGCCAAGAAAAAAGCACTTTACCTGGTTGCGGACTATTGGTCACTTCCTCATGGGTTTGCCCAACTACCTCACCATCTACTTTGACGGTTGCTGAGCCGTGGTTTTCTGAGTACGGACCAACTAAATCGAAACCCACTCCGGTGAACTTGAAGCTAACGGTGTCGCCTAAGGTGGATGAAAACGTCTCATCAGCCTCTTTATCCGCAGCTGTCCAGGCTTGATTCTTTGCGTGTTCCCAAGCACCCTCGTAGTTGAAAAAGCTCTTATCCGAGTCATTGACTTCCACAGGCATGGACTTCGACTGGGATCCGATATCGAACGCATCGATAGAAAGAACCTCACCGGAATTGCCGGCGTGCGTAACTACAAGGGAGTGTTCGCCAGAGTCTAACCCGTTTGCTTCCCAAGCTAAGAATTGAGTGGGTTTATTCTGATTGGTATCCACCCGCGCGGAAGTCACCGTCTGAGGTTCCCCACCATCCACCTGAACTGTAAACGGCGCGAAATTAGTGGCAGTGGACGTAATCAGTTTGATACTGCTGCCTTTGAAAGTGAATTTCGCGCTGTCACCGGGAGTCTTAGATTCTGTGAGTGTTCGATGGAACGCTGCATCATCAGCCACTTCCTCCCAGGCGCCTTCATAAGATACGGCCTTGTCGCGGTCATCGTGACTGAACTGCTGAGCTTGCTGCGCGTCTTCAGCGCGATCCAAAACCAATGAAGTTGTGAAGGCTGTTTCGGTGGTGTCGTTGGAGCTTTGCAGACGCATCGCGTAGCTGCGCACACCGTTGCCGGTAACAGAACCTTCACCATCGTTGCTGCGCGCGTACATGCGCACTGGAGATCCTTTCGAAATGTTCACTTTTGGTGCGCTATTTCGGTTCATCGCAGCGAACTCAGGGACAGCTTGCATGTAGTAACCAGCTTCTTTTTGCACGGCTGCTTTAGGAGTTAAAACACGGTCTTCGGTGATGCCCGCCCCGTAGTCATAGGATGTGAATCCGGATGAGGGCGAACCCGTCCACCCCCAGTTCGTTCCCCCGAATGCCATGTAGAAGTTGAATGCGGTTACCCCGTTACCAATATTGTTCACAGCCCACTGGCGTGTGAATGCCTCATCGGTGTATTCGTAGCAGTCTGATGCGTTATAGGAAGCACCCCAGGGGGTGAACGCGCCGCCTTGTGACTCGGTTATAAAGTTTGGGCTATTTGGAGCGAACTGGTGGAAAACTTCTTCTGAATCACCAATCTCATTGCGCGGTGCGGAGCAGTTGAAGCCAACTGGATAGGCGTCGTACGCGTAAAAATCGAGCCCGTATTTTTGCGCGTCTTTAAAACGTCCCGCCAAAGAATAGTCGTTGTGGAACAACGGTACATCTATCCCGTCAGCGCGCACCTTCTTTACCAGCTCGGTGAGAAAAGCTTCGCGAGCTGAATCTTGATTGATCAACTCGTTTTCTACCTGGTACAAGAGGATCGATCCGCCACCGTTGGTGATGAGGTGCTTCTTTGCGATCTGGTTGAACGCTTCTAACCATTCTTTGGATGCTGCGAGAGCGTCCCTATCTGTGGAACGTAGTTTGTCTTTAAAGTTCGTCATGTACGCGGGTAAACCACCCATCGATGCTTCCGCATTCACGTAAGGCCCTGGGCGTGCGATAACGTACAAGCCTTCTTCTTCGGCCATCGTCAGCAACAAATCGAGATCTTTAATCGTGTTCTTAGAAAAATCGAATGCGCCACCGGGAGATGATTGGTGCATGCCCCAGAAAAAATATAGGGAGACAGCGTTGTAACCATTAGCTTTCATTTTCTGGAGGATGTCGCGCCACCCATTAGTGTCTGGCAGCCGCCAGTAGTGTAACTCCGCAGACCACAGCGCCAAACGCTGGCCGTCTACCATGAACGAGTTTTTATCGAAGCTTACTTTGTGGGATTTACCGTCGTTGCCCGCGAACGAATGCCGGCCTGGTGCGTAAATGGTTTTCCCATTTGTTGGGTCCTCTTGTGTTTGCTGGGGTTGCGTATTCACCGTGTTCTCTTGTGGTTGCATTGGTGCATGCACTTGCGCTGGTGCGGCTGCGCCTGGAATTAGGGGAGATAAACATAGTGAAATAGTGCCCGCCATTGCACACAAAAGGGATCTTAACCGGATCATCGTTGCTCCTGATTTAACGTGTTATTTAAATCAAAGAATACCGTTTAAGAGCGCTAGATTATGGGGGTTCGCAAAACTCTAAGAGCTTAAGATTTCACTTTGCTTTCGCTAGTTGACCTCACAGCGAGCCTTCGAAGGTGTCGCAGTGGGCAATGCTGCCGGTTTGAATGCCGGTTTTGAACCATTGGGTGCGTTGGGCAGAGGAGCCGTGTGTCCACGAGTCTTGGTTGATTTTTCCACCTGATTGCTCTTGGATGTGGTCGTCACCGATTGAGGAGGCGACGGATAGGGCGTTTCGGATTTGCTCGTCGGTAGGTGTTTTTAGGAACGGCTGTCCAGACTTTGGGTCTGGTGTTTTAGCTGCGCGGTTAACCCATATTCCGGCATAGCAGTCGGCTTGCAGTTCCATTCTTACGGACTCGGATTGGGCTCCGGTTTGTTGTGAGTTGTGTGATTGGAACTGCCCGGTGAGGTTCTGGATGTGGTGCCCCCACTCGTGCGCCACAATGTACTCTTGGGCGAGAGGGCCGTCTTGGGCACCGAACTTAGACAGTTCGTTAAAAAATGACAGGTCTAAATACACCGTGTTATCCGCTGGGCAGTAGAACGGGCCCACCTGTGACGTGGCGGCACCGCACTTAGTTTGCACGGCGTCCTCAAAAATATTGAAATCAGGTTTCTTATACTGCACGTTCGCTTGTTCTGAAAGGGCAGTTGACCACATTGCGTCCAACGACTGGGCGGTGGCAACCATGCGGCATTCGTCGTACTTGTTGGCATCGGCCCCTGTTTTGCAGTGGGACAGATCCTTACCCTGCGATTCCTGCACCTGGGTTGCACTGTTCGACCCAGTGCTGCTACCAGTGAACATTGATAGGAAATCAATTCCAGTAACTTGCGAAACTATGAACAGGCCGATAACGACTACTAGACCACCGCCTCCAAGTGCAACGCCGCGGCCACGACCACGGGAGGTACTAACGCGGGAGGAATCCAAGTTCACGTTATCGTTAAAGCTCATGCTCTAAAGGTATTACACGCTTAGGCGCAACGAGAAGTGGGACGCGGAAACTAAGGGTGGTTCTTGCTGGGTGCGTCATGCAGGTGGGGTGCTGATGCCGGGTGCTTGCGGGGTGGGTCCGGTGTTCATTTCGCCTTGTTCCGTGTGTGAAAGTGCTACTTGCCGAAGAAGTTTACACATGAGGTCAATGGCGTCTGATTGCCGTGACATCGCCGCAGATATGCACAGCACCAGCCGGCGGGTGCCCAGCCCGGTGATCATGCGTGCTTCCACTCCTTCAGGAAGGTAGGTGAGGCCTAGTTTTGGAATGACGGTTGTGCCCAGCCCTGCAGCGACCATGTGGAGGGCAACGTCGTAGTCGGCGTACACGTATTTGCTGGAGGGCGTGAACCCCCACTGTTCCGCGAGCCTAGAGATTGCAATGCTCGCAGCGGTGCCGGGTTCCACGCCGAGCCAGGTTTCGTTAGCTAACTCCAGGGGGTCGTGCGGATCAGCGAGTGTGGAGGGGTAAACCATGTACCACGGTTCTTGCAGCAGTGGCAGTACCTTTACTCCTCTTGGTCCGCGAGGTATTTCTGAGTCAAACTCTAGTACGGCAATGTCAGCTTTTGCGCGGCGGATTGCAGCTAGGGCTTTATCGGAGTCTGCTTCTTGCAAGTGGAGGTCGATGCCTGGGGCGAGGTCGGTGAAGGTGTTGAGGTTGGGGAGGATGAGCCCGCGGATAACGGTTTGGAAGGCGGCGAGGCGCACAATACCGGTGGGGGTACCTGTGGATTCCAACAGTTCGCGTGCGGTTCGTTCGAGTTCTGTTTCTATTCGTTCGGCTCCGGCGACGACGATTTTACCTGCTTCGGTGAGGACGGCGCCGGAATGGGTTCGGGTTAGTAGTTCGGTGCCGCATTCTTGTTCGAGTTTTCGTACCTGCTGGCTTACTGCTGAGGGAGAAACGTGGAGTACGTCCGCCGCTGCTTGAATACCTCCTTCTCTTGAAACAGCCAAGAGAACGTCAAGGCGCTGCACAGATATCTCCATGTAGTAAAACTTAACTACTGATGTAGTTAATTGCAATTGTAATTAAGTATGTTGCCTGGAAATATGGTGGTTGTGAACCACACCCTCCAGATTCTTGCGCAGAGCCTAGGTTGGCTCGGTGCCGTGCTGTACCTCGGTGCCTACTACTTCGTTTCCACGGGTAAACTTGCGGCAGATTCTTTGAGGTACCAGCTGATGTGTATCGTTTCGGGTACGCTAACTGTGTTCTTAGCATCCGCTACCGGGGCTTGGCCGTCCGTGTTTTCCAATGCTGTGTTCGTCCTAATTGGTTTCTACGTAGTTATGACGGTTAAGCGGGCGTACTTGAAACAGTTGGTTTACACGAAAGCTCGGCGTGCAACTCAGCTGCGGGGGCGTAACAATCAGACGAAACGTCACCTCAATAATGAGAGCATTAAATCCGAACCTCCATTACTGCGTGAAACTACGCCGCATTCGGACGTTGCGGTCGTAGCGCAGTAGAAGGGCTTTCGGACTTAGGTGAGTGCTGGGTGGGATGACTCAGATATGGCAAAGAGTAGATTTCGAAATCCCTGTCGTGCAGTTATAAGAAACGCGTGTATTTGAGATCTAAAGGATGGAGCGCAATACTACTTCTGTGAATAGTTTTGTAAGCTAATGGTGTACAACACAGTGCAACTATACGTATAGGCGTATACAAGTTGCCAGTAATCCCTCTTGAAGGCGTAAGGCAGGGTCAGAAATGGATTATGGTAAAACTCCTAGCAATGCAGAAACAAAACGATCCATCCGCTTCCAATGGCGAATCGCAGTGCTTGCAGGGGCAGGTATGTTCATCGATGGGTATGACGTCTCAGTTATAGCCGTGGCGCTTCCCGGTCTTAAAGAAGAATGGGGGATTGGTAATGGCCTGTTATCTGGAGTTATTGCTTCATCTGTAGTCGTTGGGATGTTCTTTGGCATGCTCTATGGCGGACGCTTAGTTGACCGTTTTGGGCGACGGAAAATGTATATGTACGATCTCATCGGTTTCGTTATCTTTGCGCTTGTGGCTGCTCTTGCATTTAATCCGCCGGTGCTGATATTTGCACGTTTTGCTTTAGGACTTTTCATTGGTGCGGATTACCCGATCTCTTCATCCATGACTGCGGAGTTTACCTCTCCTCGGCGTCGAGGCTCATACATAATCTTCATGTCTTTACTCTGGCAGCTTGGATCGTTCAGCGCATACATACTAGGTCTCGTTTTCTTACCTATTGGTGACAATGCTTGGCGATGGATGCTTGGGGCAGGAGCCATCCTTGCGGTAATCGTAATTATATTAAGGCACAATGTGCCGGAGTCCCCGCGCTGGCTCCGGTCTCAAGGACGCTTTTCAGAAGCAATGAGAATCGAAAAACAAGTAAAAGATGAGTATGACATTACTATTGGGCACAAGGAGGAAAACGAACCGGGTACAAACCGTCAACGTTGGGTTGAACTGTTTTCTCCTAAGATGCTTCGTGCGACTGTTTTTTGCTCAGTGTACTGGTTTGCCTTCGCCGTTTCGTTTTACGGCATTCAAATGTACACGCCCACTATTCTTGAACCTTTTGCCGGTGGACGGCACGACCTACCATTCTTGGGAGCGGCGCTGATTGCCTTTTTAGGAGTGTTAGGTGCTGCACTAGGCATGTACGCAGTAGAAGCATTTGGAAGACGGAAACTTATTATTTCTTGCTTCTGTGTAATGGTTGCGGCTCTGGTAACGTTGGCGCTTTGGTCGACTCCGGGTCTTCTTGTATTAGTTCTTCTATTGTCAGTAACGATTCTGATGGCCAATATGGGGCCCGGAGTTCTTAATATGGTTTACCCGAATGAAATGTTCCCCACACGTTTGCGCGGCAGTGGGGTGGGGTTTGCCGGATCGGTCAGTAGAATTGGCTCAATACTGGGAGTGTTGCTTTTCCCTGTTCTGGTTGGAACTTGGGGAATGCAGAATGCAACGTGGTTGTTCGTAGGAGTTGCACTTGTAGGTACGGTCGTTTCAATTACCTTGGCTCCAGAGACTAAAGGCCGCTCTCTAGATGAACTTGAGAATCTCGCAGACCATGGTTGGCGAGATAAGGAGGGAAAGATGGTGTTCTACGGTGAGTACGATTCGGGTGAGCGAAAATGAGATCTTTTTTTGAAACTACGGTGGACGACTGGAATGATCCCTCAGGTCAGTTGCATGCATACCTTGTACCTGAGGCAGATTTCGTTGAATATGCTAATGAGGTTCAGGGGAGGCTAAGAGAATTTCGATTTATAGCTTCTCAGCCGTTAGATGCTTTACATGTAACTGTTCAACGATTTCCAAACATAATCTCTGATTTCTATAAGAATGAGTACCGGGAGCACGCTCTGGGAGTTCTAGAAGAAACATCTCGGGACATGCTTGAGAGCTCTATTTCCCCTTCTTTTATTCTCGAAGCTCCGGCTGTTGCGGAGAATTCCGTTATTTCGATGAGTCTTAACTCAAACGCGTTTGAGGTGCTCAATAAGAACGTTAGGCAAGTGGCAGAATACGCTCTTGGGAAGGGAGCACTATTGTATCCGCCACCTCCATTTCCTCACATCACTTACGCATATGGCACTGCTAGCGGTGATAACATCGCAGTCGAAGAGGCGCTGGAGGGAATAGGCGATCCACCTGTGCAGTCCTTTACTTCGTTAAGTTGGTGCGCAGTACATCAAAACCGATCCAGCGGGACTTATACGTATGAAACATTGTTTTCGACACCTCTAAGTTCAAAGTAGAGTTTCATTCCTTAGTGTTTGGGCTTGCCTGTAAGTCGTGGACAGATGGTTAAGCGGCTATTAGCGCCGCTGTTGCTTGCCCTAGCGATAACTTATAAGCCACCGGACTGAGAAATCCGATGGCAGAATGTCGACGGCAGCGATTGTGGAAAACCTCAATCCGCTCACCCACACCGTCATAAACCTTTGCCCTGGTGGCGGAAACATTCCAGTAGAAACACTCAACCTTCAACGTCGCCCAAAACGACTTCGCCATCGCGTTATCCCAGCACACCTCAGTCCTTCCCACTGACATCCGCACACCAATCTCACCGGCAGCCTTGTCGGGCTGATCACTGGTGAACTGTGTTTCACGGTCAGCATGCAAAATCACCTTCTCCGGCAAGTGCCCCCGCAAAGCACGAGCCCGGGTCAACGCTTCGATCACCAGATTCGTGTCCTGCCGCGGCCCCATGGTATACCCGATCACCCGACGGGAATGACCGTCCCGGATCGCACACGGAAACACCCAGCTCTCACTACTGCGCAGATACGTAAAATCCGTGATTCAGGCGACGTTGACACACCGCCAATCCCAGGTACATTCACATAAATCCTTGTACCGACACTCCACCTGCTTTTTACTCCCAGGCACTTAAGGACCTCGTCGATAGCCCTTCCAAACCCTTGCGTTTCATAGACCATGCCACCGTTTTACGGTCGACGCGCATGCCAGCAGCATGCAGGTCAGCGGTGATTCTCGGAGCACCATAGGTACCACGCGAGCGGCCGTGGAACCACTGGACCTGCCGATTGAGGTCGCGTTGGCGTGCACAGCGCCGACTAAAGGTGTGCCGGCGTTTTATCCAGGCGCAAACCCCAGACCGAGAAACCTCCAGCAGCCGTACCATCATGGTGACCGAGTTGTTCGCCTTCTCCTTGACCATTAGCTCATACCGTTCCGGTGCTGTTGCTTCGCGATGAAGAAGGCGCTGACTTTCCCCAAAATTCGTTTTCTGCCTACAAATCAGCCACTTGGCGGCGAAGTCGACGGATCTCTGTGGCCATTTCGTGGGGGTGATGGTTGGCCGTTGTCGGATGCGGTGCGCCAGGCACGTTATTTTTTAACCCAGGTACCGACCAATTGCGCGCTGAATTCGAGTTGTTTATCGACTGCTCGGATCGTTTGCCGGTGTCGAGGACCAAGCACGCAGCTCCGCGGCAATACTCCTCGGTGTATCGGCGTCGTTGTCCCATGCAAACATACTCCCGCAAAGCATGGTGGCCCCGCTAGTCCGGTGTCGACAACAAAAAGGGAAACCCCAGTTGAATACCTGGTCTCTGCTTGGAAACAGGCGATAATAAACAAGTTGGTAACGTTCACACCTTGCAAAACCAGTCATGTGCTTTGACGTGAAGCTATTGTGAACTTCACGAAGTGTTTTCTGCCGGGACCTTCGTATCCCTCAATTCGTTCCTTCAACATCGCCAATGCAGTTTTGGCGATCTCGACTTTGTCTGGTGCTACGCTACTTAAACTGGGAGTCGAGTAACGCGCTAGTTGCGTATTGTCCCACCCCAGTATTGCGATGTCTTCGGGAACGCGTAGATTCATATCACGAATTGCGCGCAATGCACCTATAGCTAAACGATCATCTCGACACAGCAGAGCGTCAAATTCTAAGTTCCCTGAAATAGCATCCTTAGTGGCCTCGTAAGCCGACTGAATCGAAAATCCGTCCAGTTGAAGAATCATTTCTTTGTTTTGCTTAATCTCTGAAAGAGCAGCTCGATAGCCTTGCAAACGTAATTCTGTTGAGCCTGTAAAATCATCCGAGATTCGCCCTAGGAAAGCGATCTGCCGGTGGCCTCTATCGTGAAGTGAAACAGTTGCTGCGTGCGCAACTTCGATGTTATCCACCAAGACGTGATCCGAGTTTTCAGTGGTTGTAGACTCACCGAGCAATACGATTGGAATGTATTTTGGAACTGAAGAGATCTCCTCTTCGCACATACCCATGGGGTGAAAAATTATCCCATCAACAAGTCCCACTTCACGATCCCTCAAAACCGCACGCTCCGACTCGGTGTCATTTAGAGTTTGTTCAATTAGTACCCTATATCCGACGGTCTGTGCATACTCTGCAACGAGGCGTGCAATTTCACTGAAGTAAGGGTGATCCAGTTCTGGAAGTGCTAAAGCAATCATTCCAGTTTTTCCTGTTACTAATTGTCGTGCTGTAACGTTCGGCCTGTAATTTAGAACTTCGATAGCATTCTGAACTTTTGTTCTCAGTTTAGGGGACACGTGCTTGTACCCATGAACTACATTGGAAACTGTCTTAACGGAGACATCTGCATACTGTGCAACGTCAACGAGTCTAACTTTGTGGGTCATGCGGTATCGTCCCTATAGGAATCGCAATATTCTATCTGTTACTACAGTAACAGTTGTAAACGCTTGTAAGGTAACTACGGCGTAGGTTACATGTGCTCAAGTTGTCGTAAATGTACAACGCACGCGTAGTCACAGTATTCACTGTTGGTTAGCCTTTCACTGCGCTGCCAGTAACAGATTCAACTATCTGACGTTGTGCTACAGAAAACAACACTAATACAGGCACTGCTGCGATAACGGCCCCCGCCATTACTACAGGAAAATGTGTTCTGTAAGCTCCTTGCAACATGGAGAGTCCTGGCTGTAGTGTCAGGTGCTCTGGGGAGAGGAGAACGTAAACTGGCCATAGGAAATCATTCCAATTATTTAAGAACGACAATACTGCAAGAGTTGCGAGTGCAGGCTTAGCTAATGGAAGAACAATCTGTAGAAATATTCTGAATTCTCCGGCACCATCAATCCGTGCTGATTCCTCAATCTCTCTTGGAATATTAACGAAAAACTGTCTCAAGAAGAAAACTCCGAAAGCACTAGCTGCGCCTGGAATAGTGATTGCTAATAGCGTATCTAACCAGCCGAATTCTTCCACTATAAGGTAATTTGGAATAAGAAACACTACTGGAGGTACAAGTAGAGTTCCGATAATCAAACCGAATATAAATTTTCTACCGGCAAACTCAATACGTGCAAGCGCATAGGCAGCCATTGAAGCAGTGACAAGTATTAATATAGTTTGCGCAGTGGCGGCCAAGAACGAATTTGTCAGCCATCGGATGATTGGCTGCTCACCACTCTGAAATGTTTTATATGGGGCGAGCGTAAAGGGATCTGGAAGGCCGAAAGGATCTTGTATAGCGTTTGCGTCAGTCTTGAACGAAGTAAGTAAAGTCCATATTAAAGGCATCAGTATTATAAGCGAAAGCACCGCCAACATTATATAGAGAGACACCGTAGCTAGGTGTGATCTCCTGGGATTCCTTGGTTTAGATTTTCTTGTCCTCACTTTAGTCGACCCTTACTTTTGTCTTGCTGTAAACGGAAGTTAATAACGCTTAGAATTGCTAGGAACGCAAACAGAATATAGCTCATTGCCGATGCGTACCCCATATTGTTTTGGGATAATCCTTGGTCTGAGATGTACATAATCGCGGTCCTAGTTTCCGCTCCTGGACCACCAGCTGTTATTAGGAACGATTGGCCAAACATGTTTGCAGATGCGAGGAGCGTAGTTGTTGTTACGAAGAGCATCACCTGGCGTAGTCCAGGCAGAGTGATAGAGATGAATGAACGCACGGGACCTGCGCCATCCAACAGCGCAGCTTCGTATAGGTCCGGGTTAATTCCCTTCATACCTGCAAGGAATATTACTGTGTTCAACCCCGACGTCCACCATACAGTTACGCCTACCAGTGAAATCCAGACCCAAGGGGTATCTACAGTCCATGGAATGTCACCCGGTAGTCCAAGCATGGATAGCAAGTGGTTAAGAACTCCGGACTGCGTGTCTAGAATATACCTCCAGATGACCCCAACCACGGCAACTCCTAAAACATATGGTGCGAAAAATACCCCACGAAAAACTGTCGCAGCACGCATTTTTTGGTTGAGAAGGACGGCGATGAACAACGGAATAATTATTAAGACCGGCACGCTTAACACCATAAATAGGGCGGTTGCGCGCATTGATCGCCAAAAATCTTGTGCGAGCGCATTCTCAGGTGAAAATAAGGTTAGAAAGTTGTTTAACCCAACAAATGTCTGGCTTTCTTTAAATGGACTATAGTCAGTAAAACTGATCCAAAGTCCGAAGAATGCCGGTGCAATGACGAATGTAGTAAATAGAACAAGAAAGGGTAAGAGGAACAGATATGCCGTAATGGATCTCTTAAGTTTCCGGTGTTTGTTTGCTCTAGATAGGCGATTGGCCCGCGGGCCTCCTGTACACGAGGAGGCCCGCAACATGATCTCTTGAGACTCGGCTCTAGTTGTTCCCATACTTCTGCCTATTCTGTTTAAGTATCTGATTCACTTTTGCCGCTGCGTCGTCTAATGCCTTCTTAGGCTTCTTCTTTCCGGTTAGCGCTTCGTTAACTGCGGTAGTTATTAGACCGTTAGCTTCGTTAATTCCTGGCGATACAGTCTCATAGTGAGCGTAGGGAAGCTCTTCCATGAAAGGCTTTAGATTTGGATACTTCTTGACTAAGTCAGCACTTTCTCGAACCGAGTTTGTGGCAGGAAGTTCTCCCGTTTCTGCCCAATCGGTAGAGTTCTCGTTCATCCACTTTACAAATGTTGCTGCTGCAGCAGTCTTACTACTGTCTTGTCCTTTGTTTGCGGGGAAGACCCAGTGGGTTGAAGAAGACCAAACCGCCTTTTCATTTCCTATTTGCGGAACAGGCGCGGCAGTCCAATTTACTTTTTCCAGGGCGGTATTAGTAGTTTGCCATACACCGTTCCAGTTAAAAGCTGCTTTTCCGGAGATTAAAGCGTTAAAGTCACCGTCTTGAGCTACGTCCGCTGGACTGTATCCTTTGTCAATCATATTCCGCATCCAAGTTAGTGCTTTAACACCTGCCTCTGAGTTAAATGCTGCCTCTGAGACATCCGTGTTGTAGGGGGAACCACCGTATTGCCAGAGTAAACTCAAGAACTGATACTGTCCCGTAAACTCGAAGCCATCAACCCAGTCTCCTTGCACACCTGAAGACTTCATTTTTTCTAAGGCTTCCAGATATTCCTTTTTATTCGTAGGGACTTCTACAACCCCAGTTTTGTCTGCCACATCCTTATTAATAAATAGTCCTAGTGGGGTGACACTCCAGGGGATAGCGTATTGTATGTCCTGATAATTTCCTTTTGCAAACACTCCAGGTGGAAAAGAATCGTCGCTGTACTTTAGTTCTTTAACGATTTCATCACTCGAAATCAGAAGATTCTGAGCTGCATAAGTTGCGATGTCGTTTCCGTGCAAAACTGCTACGTCAGGACCCCTACCTGACTTTATCGCGAGGGGAAGCTTAGAACCAAGCTGACTCCATTCCTGAGGAACAGCCTTGACTGCAATGTTATCGTGCGTTGAATTAAACTTATCGATAAGCTTCGGAACAATAGTTGGAGCTGCTCCACCCGTCCATCCATGCCAAAAAGTTACTTCAACCTTTGGGCCGCTGTAGTCTCCACCTTCAATTTTGGATTTGGTCGCAGCGCCTTGTTGACCGCCTGAGCAGGCAACTAGTCCAAGAGTGAGTGCGAACGCAGCTAACCTAGCTAATCGTTTAATGGGTCGAGCCATTATTCTCTCCTTTGAGATCGAACCCAGTTCCGGTCTCTTGAGTCGTGAACTGTGGTAATCAACTATTACGTAAACGTGTCTATAGGATGCTTACGTATGCCACACTGTACAACGTTGTAAATCTCGAGTCAAGAGAAACGAGTGTCGCTTTACAACGCTGCAAAAGAGTTGCATTATTGAAGAATGTTCAAAGAAGAAGTACCTACCCGCTTCCCGAGTAGGCAAGATGGAAATTATCCAAGACCCCAACTAATGCGTAAGGGGTGGGCAGATCTCTGTGGTCCATGGAACTTTGTTTTCGATGACGCAGACGAGGGAGTGCGACAGCAATGGTGGTCGAATTTCCCAACCTATAACCGTCTAATTGAAGTTCCATTTCCATTTGAGTCGCCTAAATCCGGCATCGATGATCAAGGTTTTCACCCAATTATCTGGTATTCAAGGACCATTTCCGCTAAGGAAATTGCTTCTGCCGGATTTATGGAGGGAAAACGGCTTCTAGTACACTTTGGTGCAGTCGATTATTCATGTGATATTTGGGTCAACGGCCATTGTCTGAAGCATAATGAAGGTGGGCATGTTCCTTTCACGGTTGATATAACGTCTGTAGCAGATCTTAATTCCGAAGTGACACTTGTGGTTCGCGTTGAAGATGATCCGGCCGATGTGGAAAAACCTCGCGGCAAGCAAGATTGGCACCTGGAACCGCATTCTATTTGGTACAAGCGTACTTCAGGTATATGGCAACCTGTGTGGATAGAATCAGTGCCAAGCCTCTATGTTGACTCTGTCCAATGGTATACAGACCTACCTGGCGGAAGAGTGTCTGCGAGTATAGTTTTGTCAGGTGTTCCTGATGAGGTAATCGACGTCAGTGTTGATTTGCTTCTCGAGGGGACAACTGTGGGGTTTGCTGCTGTGAAGAGCAGGAATAGAACGATTACGATCTCGTTAGATATAGCTCAATTGCAGAATGGTCAAGCCCAACAGGAGGTGCTTTGGTGTCCTGAGAACCCAGTTCTTTTTGATGCAATTATTACCGCGGGGAAAGACGAAGTAACTTCTTATTTTGGCATACGGACAGTCGAAGCGAAAGACGGTGTGTTTAAGTTAAACGGACTTCCATACTATATCAGAGCAGTTCTTTCACAAGGATATTGGCCGGAATCATGCTTGGCAGCTCCGACTAATGAGGCGTTACGAAATGAAGTAGAACTTATTAAGCAGCTAGGGTTTAATTCTGCACGGGTGCATCAAAAGTATGAGGATCCAAAGTTGTTGTACTGGGCCGACAAATTGGGAGTAATAATTTGGGAAGAAGCTCCTTCATGTTTTGCTTTTTCTTCTGACTCGGTTGTAAGGACAATTAGCGAGTGGACTAGAATTATAGAGCGAGACTTTTCGCATCCATCTGTCTGCGTATGGGTGCCTTTGAACGAGTCCTGGGGAGTGCAACAAATCGCATCCAGTCGTGAAATGCAAAAATTTGCTGAGGGAATGGTTGCAATTACAAAGACTCTTGATAACACAAGGGTTGTAAGTTCCAACGATGGCTGGGAGCAAGTAAACACGGACCTGGTTGGAATTCATGATTATGATGAGGATCATGACAGTATTCGTTCAAAATATGAGACGCGTAAATCAGTATTGAAGCTAATCGAAGGGGTAGGGCCCGCAGGTAGACGGCTAGTTCTTCGGGGTGACTACCACGATCTTCCTTTCATGCTCACTGAATTTGGAGGAATCTCACTACTAGATACTGGGCAAGATGACTCCTGGGGATATTCAAATGCAAATAGCCGTAATGAGCTAGAGCAAAGGCTGGGGACGCTGTTCGAGGCCGTAAACGCCGGCTCAGGAATAGCGGGATTCTGTTACACGCAGCTGACAGATACCGAACAGGAGAAGAATGGGCTGCTTGATGAGTTTCGAAACCCTAAGCTTCCATTTAACACACTGCGCAGAATTGTGAAAGGCGAGAAATAGAGTTGTCAATTGCTTTAATTGCGAATCAATATGCAGGTGCAAGGAATAGATTTGTAAAACAATCGATTGTAATGGACGGAAGAGAAGCGTGGTGAAGAAGAACGGTCGTTAAACGATAACAGTCTATTTCAGATTTGTTTCATGTAGTGGTTGCTATCTGCTTCAGCTCTGTAACAAAAACTATTATGCTGCTAATAGACCTTCGATGTTTGTGTAATTATCGATTTTCTAAAGACGTACGCAGTAAAGTGCGTATCCGCGTACTCGCATCGCAATTTAGTGAATAAATCTTACGCTAATAGCTATACTATATTCTAAATGGATCCACTTTGGTGAACCTACGTTAAAAGTGTACGAGGTCCTATGAGGGAGTCGATGATGACTAAATACTTCGCAGGTATCGATGCGGGAACTACAGGTGCAACTGTAATAGTGTTCGATGAACAAGGAGATGTGCGTAGTTCGGGATATTCTGAATACCGTACCAAGCATCCATACTCAGGCTGGGTTAACCAGGACATGACAGAACTTTGGAATGGAATTTGTGACGCTGCCAAGCAGGCTACTAGTCAGTTTCCTGACGAAGTATCAAAAATCTCTTCCATAGGAGTATCTTCGCAGCGAGGAAGTTTTGTGCCTGTAGATAAGCAATGGAATCCTTTACTAGAAGCGATCGTGTGGTCCGATGGAAGAGCGACAAGAGAGGCAGACTGGATTGCCGATACTATAGGTTCTGAACGATACTATTCTATTACCGGTCTTTCTGTTTCTAGTTTATGGGTATACGCCAAGCTAATTTGGTTAAAAAATAATTGTCCGAACATATTGCGTAAGTGCTGGAAGATTGTAAATGGTCAAGAGTGGATTCTGCATAAACTCGGTTCGGAAAGTATGTTTGCGAATCCTTCGGCGTTGAATTATAACGGAATGTTTGTGTTGGATAAGCTTGATTATTCACCAGAACTGTTTGAACGTGCAGGGTTAAATCTAGACTTAATGCCGACAATTAAGGCCAATCTGGAAAGTGTGGGGGAAATATCGAAGGTTGCTGCGGAAGAGACTGGATTTTCCGTGGGCACGCCAATCAGTCCCGGGGGTGGAGATCAGCAATGTGCTGCGGTGGGGGCGGGGATAAATAGGGAGGGGCGAGCGGAACTTTCGATAGGGACCTCGGCTGTGATGGTCGCACAGCTTGATCAGGCGCCCGATATGAAGCTGAATCGCGAGAGTGGTATTTCTTTCGGTGCGCATGCGATTCCTGGTAAATGGGACATGGAGGCCACTGCACATGCGGCGGGCGGGGTTCTGCGGTGGTGGCGGGATACCTATGGGCAGCCTGAAGTAAGGGCCGGAAAAGAGTTAGCTCTTAGCCCATATGACCTTATTACTCTAGAAGCAGCGGACGCCCCGGTTGGGTCCGACGGTTTATTGTTCTTTCCCTTCTTCAACTCCCAAGCAAATCCGTACTTCCACGACAATGCACGTGGCGGCATGCTTGGAACTTCGCAAATACACACGCGGAAGCATACGGCCCGGGCTACTCTAGAGGGTGTGCTATATGAGCTCCGCATGAGCGTCGAAGCTATGGAGGAGAGCCAAGGTTGCCCGTTTGAAACTATTCGCTTGTCAGGTGGAGGGGCAAGATCTGATTTCTGGAGTCAAATGCAAGCGGATGTATACGGGCGAAAAGTAGAGCGGCTACAGGTCTCTGAGTGTGCGGTATTAGGTGCGGCAATGCTAGGTGCTGTGGCAAGTGGAGAAATCAATAGCATAGATGAGGCAGTTGATAACATGGTGCATACGCGAGGTTTTATAGAACCTGACATGCATAATCATGCGATTTATAGTGAGTATTTTAGCGTGTTTAAAAATGCCTTCATAGCGCTAATGAGCCACGACGTATACAACCAATTAGCACGTGCGAATGAAAAGGTGCGATCCATGTTGTGAGATAGGGGTCAGTAGAGCAGTTCTATTGTCTTGTCTACTAGCTCTTCAAGGCGGGTAACGTCGTGTTGCCGGGCTGTAGTTACAATTACCGCATTTCGGTCGGGGACTACCACTAGAGATTGTCCATCAGTTCCGTGCCCAAAAAAGATGCCATTTTTAGGGCTTAACCAAAGGCTCGAGCCGTAAGCCCACCTACGGAAATATGGATTAGTAATTGTGTCTGCGTGCGGGGTGAACTCGGTGAATTGCTTCATCCTTTCTATCCATTTAGCGTCTACGAGGCGCTCACCATGATTCAACAGTAGTTCCCCAATTCTAGTTAAGTCACGGGGGCCGAGCCAGAGACGAGTTGCGCCCGCTAGATATTTTCCATACTTCTGCCACTCGTAATGATTGATTCCAAGTGGCTTGAAGAATTTCTCATGTGCGTACGTTAATAAATCCTTGCCAAGAAGCTCTTGTAAGAAAGCTGACAGTAAATAAAATCCAGCATTTGAGTAAAGATAAAAAGTTCCCGGTGGGTAGGTGATGGGATTATTAATTACGTGCTCTACGTAATTATCGTCGCTTACTCGTGCAACATCTTGCCGCATCATGAGGACCTTAGAAAACCCTACGGTATGGTTCAACAAGTGCTTGACCTGGAGTTGTTCCAGGTAAGATCGATTGGACTCTCTTGAGAGATGAGCGCATCTAGAGAGGACGGGCCAAACTCTTGTGTTTTCAGTTAACTCGGGGTTCTCGCCGACTACGATTCCGAGGACCAATGCGAGTACAGTTTTTGAAATTGACCGAATGTCGGATAGGTTCCTTCCTCCAGGGAATCTATGGTACATAAAAGTGTTTTCTTGTTTAACGGCAAAATAGTCCATTTGTAATTTCTCGCCGTCTCGATCACGTGCTGAGTAAAACAGTTTCACTAACGCATCGAATTCTCGCTTATGCATCAAACCACCATGTTCAGAACATAACTTACCTATTAGACGATCATATAACGATTATATGGATGGTGCCTAGCATGAGATTTCTAGCGAGTACCGCAAATGGTGTACGAATCACGAGAACGACGCGCGAATTAGTACTAGGCAACCGCATTCTTCAAGCCAAATTAAGGTCTATTTCTACGGTCTGCAGCTTGAGTGCAGAGTGTGCTCATGCGCCTAACTCGTTAGCTTTCCAGGAACTTGTTTGTGTGCGCTTGCGCAACCGAGTCCACGTTTGCGTCGCAGAACCCACCGTCGACCATCCACTGGGCGTAAGAGCGCATCAGATCCTCATCCATAAAACCCCATTTACCATTAGGTGCAAACCAAGTGGGCGTCATGAACTCCAAAGAATTACGTAAAACATCTGGATCCGTATTACACATCGTTGGAGCCAATATTTCTAGGGTTTCCTGAGGATTATCGCGAGCAAACTCGTAGCCTAAGGCCGTGGCCTGCACAAAATCACGCACCAAACCAGGGTTTTCCTCAACAAAAGAATCTGTAGCACACAAGTAATACGCGTGGTGAGGGGTCACGCCAACGTCATCAAAACTAAGCTGCACAACCTCAGAAATAGGAGACACACCCTGATAAGACTCCCAGCCTAGAACGTTAAAAACAGCGTCATACACGCCCTTCTCAACAGAACGAATGTCCGGCTCATACGGGAACGGGTCCAACACGTTCACTTTGGAAAAATCTGCGCCTTGAGCTTCCATCGCCTCCACAACCATGTTCGTCAACCGGGGGACCGGTGGAATCGACACCCGCTTCCCCTCCAGATCTGCGAACGAAGAAATCCCCTTCGACTTCAAACTAATGACCCCGCCCAACTGATTTTGATTAAACGTAGCCAAAGCGCGCATCGGATTGTCAGTAGAACGCGTTTCCAACAACTCACCTAAACGCACAGCGGCGAACTGGAACTCCCCAGCCACCGTTAAATCAACAGGGGTACCACGATCCCAACCATCCCACACGATATCCACATCAAAACCGCGGTCCGCATAGAACCCCTTCTTACGAGCCACGAACATACCCGCGTGATTCGGCCACGCCGTCACATACTCCAACCGCATCCGAACAAGCATCATAACTCCTTACAAAATGTGTTAATCATAGATTAAAACTGGTGGCCCTCACCGGTTAAAAACCAGCGGGAATGGCCGAGTAAAGAAAAGTCGTACGCCCAATCCGCCAACCCCGCCGTTGCCGCCGGTGCGTACGCGGCGTAACGAATCATATCTAGTGAAAACTCAATATGACTAAGCGCAATCATCGGACCCAACGCCCGTTTTTCCGACGAGGACAACGCCAATAACTCGCTGTAACCAGCCAGAATATCCTTTGCCACTTGAGGGCGGAAACGCACGCCGGGGGTGGGCGTGTCCGGGCCTGCATGAGCATCGGACTCTTTGGTCTTGCTTGCGTCTGAACTTCTGGTGGTGGCGTCAGTATTGCCGTCTGCCTCAGTAATGGCATCAGCGTCAGTACTGCTGATGGTCTCAGTGCCGGTATCTGCGTCAGTACTGCTCCTCGCGCCCTCGGTTATCGAAATCCAATCAATCGCATGCCGCTCCAGCGCGAGTGCCAAATCGAAAATCGGGGGATTCAAATACGCCAGACCGAAATCAATCACGTCACTAACCCGGTGCCCATCCCAGAACGTGTTCGAAACGTGCAGATCACCATGCGTCCACCGCAACGACTCACCGGCCACCGCGCGGGCTTGCTGCCGAAGCGGTTCCAGCGGCGCTAAATCTGCCAGCAAATCCCTCCCCGTGTGGGCCAGGTACTGCGCTACCTCGGGTCTGGCTTCCAAAAACTTGTCCACCGCCTCAGGGAGGTCTTGAGCCAACATTAGGGTAAACCGGTTTTGATACGGCCCCTGAGGGATTTCCCGAGGTTCAGGGGTACCCACAGTTTCCATTGCCAAACGCACTCGAGCCACCGTTCGGCCCACCTCCCGCGCATCCGCACGGGTAAACGGTGGACTCCAAGAGGGCTGGTTGCGATACCGGTCTTCGCCGCGCGCAGCCTGACACATCTCGTAGACCCACGGCCCCTCAAACGCAATCGTTTCACCATTGGGGAAAGGCAAGAAACGAGGAGCACGCAAACCGTTGCCGATTGCTTGATTCACTGCTTTATGCACAGCTTTCAAAGTTTTTGTGGGCACCAGGGTGGGGTCGTAGCGCTTCAAAAATACGCGCTGTCCGTCAGCATCCGCAAGGGATCCCGCGGCCATCGGCCGGTTACTGTTTTGAACCACCTGCACTTTTGAAGCGCTTGTAACCGCTTTGATTTCGCGAGACGTCATCGCCGGCCAAATCGGATCCACCACCCGCATCTGCTCATCCTTATCCATATGCCGGGTTTTATCCGCGGTGGCTTTGCCGGTGTTTCTTGAAGTGGCGTGCTGGGCGGCATTTTGGGCCGTTTCTGAAGTGGCGTGCTGGGCGGCGGCCGCCTGTTTCAGATTGGTTCCTTGACGACTACTGTTCGAGTTGTAGCTCTTATTCTTCTGATCGCTCGGCATGAAAACTTCCACTTCCCTTCGCCAGCATGACCTGGATCAGGTTCAACGGTCGGAGGTAACCTCCCTCTCAGCCCCAACGGGCTCCCGTGTTCAAGCACAGGCTACCGAGAATCACGCATGTCGTGCAACACAGGCTCGCGGATGGCAGCGGAGGTACCTCGCGCTCAAAAACGAAGGTACCCGCGGCAAAAACTATCGGGATTGCTCTAAGGCGAGCCCAGGTACCCTCATGCAAAACAAAAGCGGTGACGCCCCAGTGGCCCCAAGTACCCTCATGCAAAACAAAAGCGGTGACGCCCAACTGAGCCAGGTACCCTCAGGGGAGAAATACGTGAAACGCGCTACAAGATGGAGGATAATGCGAGAAAAATGGTGGGAACAGCATAGACTATCTGCGGCTTAAAACAAGTCCCAGATAAAACACAAGGAGTGCCCAAATGGCAGTGAAATGGAAACTGCACGGAGACGGCGTGCACATAGCCCCCGGTGACGTGGTTCAGCCCGATGAACGGCTCGCATGGCCCGCCACAATCGGAATCGGGATGCAACACGTGGTGGCAATGTTCGGAGCCACATTCCTCGTTCCGTTACTAACTGGTTTCAATCCTTCAACGACATTATTTTTCACAGGGATTGGAACCATTCTTTTTATCCTCATTACAGCCGGGAAACTTCCAAGTTATCTCGGCTCTTCTTTTGCCCTCATCGCCCCAATCACCGCCATCACCGGATACGTCCAAGGTGGAGGCGCCATTGACCCACACAGAATGGCGGTCGCACAAGGTGGAATCATCTCCGCAGGCCTGGCGCTCCTAATCGTCGGGTTAATCGTCATGGTGGCGGGCCACAGGTGGATCGACGTGCTCATGCCCCCGGTTGTTACAGGCACCATCGTGGCCCTCATCGGATTCAACCTGGCTCCCGCGGCGTGGAACAACGTTAAACAAGCTCCCGTAACCGCAATCGTCACCATCGTTTCCGTCCTCCTCGTGACCGTCCTGTTCAAAGGAATCGTCGGACGCCTATCGATCCTAATCGGTGTGCTCATTGGCTACGCGTGCGCTGTGATCCGTGGGGAAGTTGATTTTTCCACCCTGTCCGACGCCGCCTGGGTGGGCCTACCCAGCTTCCACGCTCCCGCATTCGACATCTCCGCACTTGGACTCTTCGTGCCCGTCGTCCTCGTGCTCATCGCAGAAAACGTGGGGCACGTGAAATCCGTGTCCGCTATGACTGGGCGCAACCTAGACACCCTCACAGGCCGGGCCCTGTTCGCCGACGGGCTCTCCACCGTGTTCGCTGGTTCCGGTGGTGGTTCCGGTACCACCACGTACGCGGAGAACATTGGGGTTATGGCCGCCACCCGCGTCTACTCAACAGCCGCCTACATTGTTGCCGCGCTAACCGCGCTCGCACTGTCCATGTTCCCCAAGTTCGGGGTGCTGATCGCCACGATTCCCGTGGGAGTACTTGGTGGGGCTGCGACGATCCTGTACGGCATGATCGGCATGCTTGGCGTGCGCATCTGGGTGCAGAACCGCACCGACTTCTCTGACCCCGTCAACCTGAACACAGCAGCAGTCGCCATGGTGGTTGCGATAGCGAACTACACGTGGCACTGGGGAGACATGGTGTTTGAGGGAATCGCACTAGGCTCGTTCGGCGCCCTTGCGATGTACCACGCGATGCGGTGGATCTCTCGGCTAAGGGGTACCTCGCTGGAATCCGCCAGCCCCGCCTCCGCACCAGCCGGTTCCGAACTGGAACCCGGGCAGCTGGAACGCTCCTGGGACCGCGGAGCAGACGGGAAACAAGCCCGCACCCACCACGACCAGCGCTTTGAATCCGCCGACACCAAACCAGGTACCCCCAACGCGTAACCGGGTTTAGTGCAATAACCACAGCTGTTGCTCCATGTTAGCGGTGTGCGGCCTGATGAGTTTTTCACCGGCCCGAAGCCCGCTTTAGAAACGTAGCTCAGCTTAGTTACGCCGCGTTCCCTCCTCAGTAAGGAAAACTCGGATCAAAACCGAGGTTGACCTAACTGGGGAGGGAACTAATTTCTACTCCTTTAATTACGTGTCTTACCACTGGGTATCATTAGGTAACTTACTGAAAGGCCGCCATGTCAATAAACGCTAAACAATGCGACGCAACCGCGCATGAACTGCAAAACCTGTGCAATAAACTCACGGTTTCACCCGCGTGGATTGCGACGAAACTGGGGTATGCGAACGAGCAGTATTTACATGAGGTACTTGCAATCGCGCCCAGCGTTAACCCCGCGGAAGTGTGGCGGGTGCGCGACTTCCTGTGCGCGGTAGCGGCGAAAGAGGGGGTGAGGGTACCTGCGTTCTCGGTGCTGAAAAGCAGCATGCGTTCGACTGCGAAAATGTGGTTCGGTAACTGGGAGGTGCCGGCTGTCGACTAGTCGTTGTTGCTCTAAAACTAGATGTTGCTGTAAAACTCCACGTTGCGTAAAGCCCCGCGCGGTAGGTGAAAACGCGTGTAGGTGCCCCCGACCGTTGATGAGAACTATTCGCGACTAAGGGTAGGGTAAGTACGTACTTAACCTCATCGCATAACAAGGGTAAACAAGCATGTCGCACGCGCACCACAACCACGGGCCCCTAGAGCTGCCTCGCAAACGCCTACTCAGAATCAGGCTCACACTAGCCGCAATAGTACTGCCATTAGCGATCGCCACGGTCGTCGGGTTGGTGCTTCTGTGGCCGTCAGGGAAAACCCCCGTCGGAAGTGTCGATGCCGTACATAAAGACGCCACGGCGGGCGCCGCTACCATAACCGATTTGCGTCCAGAAACGTGTGCGGAAGTAGGGGGTACCTACGGAGGGGAAGGAGGTGCCTCGGGTGGAACAGGGGGCACATCTGAAGAGGAGGGTACTTCCCAAGTGGAGGGTACCTCGGGTGGTGATGGACCTGGCGCAGCTAACGCCGTGTGCGCGCGCATAGACCGCGGGTTGAACGTTGGTCAAACCGTTGTCGTGCAAGTACCCCCGGAGGTGTACCAGTCCCTCAAAAAAGGAACGCACCTGAAAATACTGCAAAATAAACTCCCGGCCCAGAGCAGTGTGGGAACCCCCGAACCGACGGCGGAAACCGAACCAAATCAAGAGGGTGCTTCTGGTGTCGACGCTACCCAGCCTCAAAACCCGGACGCTACCCAGCCTCAAAACCCGGAGGTAATTACCTATTACTGGGATATTGAACGCGGTACCTCGATGGCAACTCTAATCGCAATTTACGTGGTGCTCGTACTGATCGTAGCGAGGGTACGTGGGGCTGCGGCGATCTGCGGTCTAGCTGCGTCCGTGCTCGTCCTCTTATATTTTGTGATGCCCGCACTCATGAGTGGGGAACACGCGCTCGCGGTAACGCTAACTGGCATTAGTGCAATGATGTTCTCTTCCGTGTATTTAGCACACGGTATCTCGATCCGCACAACAACTGCGCTGCTGGGCACATTCGGTGGGGTCGTGCTGAGTGTCGTAATCGCGGTTTGGCAGGTGGGAGCCAACCACCTCTCAGGCGCATCCAACGAAGATGCGCAACTGATCTTCGGCTTCATTCCCGCTATTTCTCTGCAGTGGCTTCTGATCTGCGGAATCGTAATTGCGGGGCTGGGGGCGCTCAACGACGTGACCATCACGCAAGCGTCCGCGGTTTGGGAACTACATGAAGCTAACCCGCGCATGGGGCGGGCACGTTTATTTGCCCGCGCAATGCGGATTGGGCGCGACCACATCGCCTCCACCGTTTACACCCTGGCGTTCGCGTACGCAGGTACCGCCCTGCCTGCACTCCTGTTAGCGCTCATGGTTCGGCGCAGCGGTTGGGACCTGGTGACTTCCGCATCCATCGCCGAAGAAATAGTACGTACCCTCATCGCTTCCATCGGGTTGATTGCCGCGATACCGCTCACCACCGCCGTAGGTACCCTCCTTGTTTCCATCACGAAACCACCCGTAGCCGAGCCGCAAGTGCGCTGAGGTATGAGGTCTGCAAAAGCAGGCTCCGCCTCGGGCACGTTTGCGCAGTCTCGCGCACCTATGCAAGATAAAAACGGTTTCGGGCGGTAATGTAGCTAGTTATTTTCCTGAGGTTCTGACGCGGCAATCTCCTGAGGTTCTGACGCCGCCATCAGGAGTATCAAAATGGTCTCTAAAATGTCCCGCACCGGGGAATCCGCTGCGCTACTAACTGGGGGAAGAGCAGATGCGGATCTGCGCCACGAGTCCACTCCCGCTGCGCGCATCACAATCCCAATAACCGCGTGCGTTAACGGACGCATCGGAATCGTGGGGGTACGTCCAGACGCCGCGAGGATGGTTTCCATGCAGCGCGCTAGTGCCTCATTAAACTCATTATTAATCTCCAAAAGCCGCTGCGCCCAATCCGTGTCCCGCACAGCCCGCATCATCAGTTCAGAATGCAGAGTGTATACGTTGCCACCCACCCCGATGGCGTCCAGGAAGTCGAACAACAACACCTGCATAACCGTGCGGGTATCCCCATCGATGTGGTGGGACTGCCACTGCTGCATCTGCTCCTCAAGAGTGTCAATCAGGTTGGCGTACTCTTCCTCTGCCATCGCTGCCAGCAGTGAATCCTTAGACGCAAAATTTGAGTAAAACGCGCCCCGCGTAAACCCCGCCTTAGCGCAAATACGTTCCAGTGAACAGTGCTCCACACCCTCCGTCATTATCAACTCGCGGGTAGCTGCGATCAAACGATCCTGGGTTTGAAGCCTAGTGGACACGGACGCTCCCCTCACTCAAAGTTGCTAACCAGGATAATATCAGCCCGAAACGCCCCTCGCTGGCACCGCTCACACGCGACCATCGGCACCGCTCGCACGCGATCATCGGCGCCGCTCACACGCGCATAAACGTGCATTTTAAGCTGCAAAAACTGGACAAATGTTCGGCAATTAGGAAGAAATTTCTTAGATGCTCGTAAAGCGTACTATGATGTTTTCCGGTTGTACACGGCGCGGTGTCGAAAGACGCTCACGATGCAGTGACGAAAGAAGGAGAAATGAATACCGAACGAATAGTGTTTGCACACCGAGGGCTGAACTCCCAAGCCCCAGAAAACACCATGGCAGCGTTCCGCAAAGCAGTGGAATGCGGCGCCCGGTGGATTGAAACAGATGTGGACATAATCGCTGATGGCACGCCCATCATTTGCCATGACACACAGCTGGATCGCACCACAAACCGCGGGGGTACCTACTACGAAATCAGTAGCGAGGACCTCAACAGCATCGACGCGGGTACATGGTACGACCCACAATACGCCGGTGAACGCCTCCCGCAGCTGGCTCAGCTAGTGGACTACATGAATGAAACCGGGCTGAACGCGAACATCGAAATCAAATCCAACGAACAGGGCCGCAAACGCACCCTCGAACTGATCGACACCGTTATCGAACACCTGGAACGCGTTAAGAAATCCAAGATCATAGTTTCGTGCTTCAACCACGTACTACTGTACGAACTGCACCAGCGGGCGCCTAAACTGCCGATCGGTGCGCTTTACGAAACCTGCGCGCTCTACGACGACTGGCGGTCAACCTGCGAAATGGTGGGCGCCTCCTACATTCACCCAGAAAACGAGGGGCTAACCAAAGCTCGCGTACAAGCCTTCCGGGAAGCGGGCCTGGGTGTGAACGTGTGGACCGTTAACTCGCGCGCGCGAGCCAACGAACTATTCAACTGGGGCGTGACCGGCGTGTTCACGGACTACGCCGACAAACTACTAGACCTGGAGCAAAACTAAACGTGAGCAAGAATATTAATCCCATCCAAGACACAGCTGCCATAAACCAGGCAGCGCAGCAGGCGCAGCAGAAGAAGTCGCGCCTCCCCATCTTCTTGAGGCGCGGCCGAGTCGGCGGATTCCTCACCGTCGTCATGGCGGGGCAGCTGACGTACAGTGCGTTCGAAGCATTTAAAGGTTCCTTAATGCTCCCGCTGTGTAACGCGCTGGGAATCACAGTCGGCCAGTTCGGTACCCTCATGAGCTTCATTGGGATCGCCATGTTCCTCTACCCAATTGGTGGGTGGGTGAACAACCGGTTCACAATCCGTTCCCTACTGATTACGTGGAGTGCGTGGCGGCTCGTCACCTTCCTCGCGCTCTACATTTGCGCGCTCCCGTTCATGCCGGACATGCCATTCAAAGTGATGATCGCGATCGCGATTTCGTGGGGCGTGTGGGACGCACTCGGTTGGCCAGCGGTAGTTAACGGCGTGACGCTGCTATCTAAAGACGCGAACACGCGCGGGCGCGGTCTGGCAATGAGTTTGCTAGAAACCATCCGCCGCGGCGCCGAATTCCTCATGAATGCCGTAATCTTGCTGCTGCTGTGGATCTACCCGGGCAGTGCGAAAACGATCATGCTGGCATTCGGGTTTGGCTACACGTTGCTGCTAGTACCCCTCATTATTCTCATTTTGCGCACCGTACCGAAGAACGCGATTGCGGAGCACGAGAACATGTCGAAAAACACCGCTGCCCTGTACGGTTTGTGGCAGGTGCTGACACGTCCGCGCGTGTGGCTTGCAGGGGTGGCGGGCATGTGCCTGTATTGGACGTACGTTAACTTGATTTACTCGTCCGCGCCTTACGTAAAACTAGTGTTCAATGCATCCGATTCTGTTTCGGGGGTATTCGGAATTATTACGACCGGGGCAGTGGGGATGCTAGTTGCCCTGGTTGCAGGTGGTTTAGCCGACTACGTGTTCAAGTCTTCGACGTTAATGCTGGGGGTCGCGCTCGCGATTTGTGCGGTAGCGGCGGGAGTGGTCTACCTACTGCCTGCGGACCAGTCCATGCTGTGGTTTGCCATGAGTTTGCTGGTTTTGATGTCCGTTGGGATTTTTATGGGTAAAGCGGTTATTTTGGCGCCGATTGCGGAGCTGAACCTGCCAGACCAGATCAACGGTTCAGCCATGGCCATCGGTTCCCTGGCGGTGTACGCACCCGTGTTCTGGGGGAACTTCATGACCGCAGGCATTATTGACCGCCATGCGGATAATCCGTACGAGGGGTACCAGGTGATCTTCCTGATTACCCTGGCCGTGGCTGTTATCGGAGCGGTGTGCGCGTTCGTGCTCGCGATGATTAACCGTCGGATCGACCACCGGAACGCGCAGGCGGGCCACCTGAGTGCGCAGGAAAGTGCGGTGAAGTAGTTCTCGCCCTAATTCTGGGCTTGTTTTTACCCTGAGGCTGCCCCGCACCTAAATGTAGGTGTGGGCGGCAGTGGGGTGGGCTGTTGCGGAGCACGCTGTGCTGCGCAACAGCATATTTTTCGCTTAACTGCAGGAAATATACAGAGGTGTATTTGTCTTTGATACTCGTTCTTTCGATGATGAACGACAAATGAGTATTCAACGACACAACGATGACGCGCTAACAGGCGCGCAAGCGAAGCAAGACGACGAATGGCAGCTGTGGGCCCAGTTCCCAACCAGCGTGTGCCCCGATTTGACGTACATGCGCGAAACCGATTCGACGAACGCGCAACTAGTGCAGCAAGTAGAGGACACGATTGCGCAAGGCCAGGTCAGTAGCTTAGAGCCATACACAACGGTGGTGGCCTCGCAACAAACGCAGGGCCGGGGTAGGTACGCGCGCGCATGGATGGACGCGCCGGGCGCGTTACTGTTCTCCACCCTCGTGAAAGTACCGACCCCGTACCTTTCGTGGGTGACCTTGGTGGCCGGGCTGGCCCTAAAGAAAGCAACCCAGGTGCCGAATACGCAGCTGAAATGGCCCAACGACCTGCTGCTGGACGGGCGGAAAATAGCGGGAATCCTCAGTGAACACGTTGCAGCCGCCGGGCAAACTGAAGCTGAGGGCGAGCAGCACTGGGTAGTAGTCGGCGTGGGGCTTAACATCGGCCAGGTACCCTCGGTGGAAAACCCATTGAATGCAGTGCCAGCAGGGGCTTTAGAGACTGATCCAAACGAGCGCCCCCAGATCCTCAAGCGATTCCTAGAAGAACTACGCACCTACCTGCAAGACCTGACGCAAGTAAACGCGGGCGAAGCAAAACTGCGTGAATGGCAAGCAGAATACATGGGCGCGTCAATCGGTGCGGGCAGTGAGGCGTCGGTGACGCTCGCGACCGGGGAACGGTTGGAAGGCACCATGCTTGGCGTGGGGCTGCTAGGAACCCTGGAACTTGAAGTGGACGGTGAACGCCGGTCAGTAACCACAGCCGATGTGGCGCTGTCAGCCAAAGCAGGCACCGACCCCTCGCGCGTGGGCCACGTTGAAATACGTGATGAGGGGAGCGAAGCGGCTAACGCGGAAGGCTCGCGATGAGCGTTACCAAAGTTCTGGTCGCGAACCGCGGAGAAATCGCGGTGCGGGTGATCCGCACGCTGCGGCAAATGCGGATCCCATCCGTGGCGGTTTATGCAGATCAAGATCTGAACACTTTACCGTGCGATCTGGCGGATGAAGCGTGGGCGCTTGAGGGTACCACGGTTGCGCAAACCTACATGAACGGTGCTGCGCTGCTAGAGGTAGCGCAAAAATCTGGGGCGGACGCCATCCACCCCGGATACGGCTTCCTCTCTGAAGACGCAGCGTTCGTGGCCGACGTTGAAGCCGCCGGCATCACCTGGCTGGGCCCCAGTTCCGGTGCAATTGAACGCCTGGGTGACAAAATGCAGGCCCGCAGCCTCGCCCACAGCGCCCACGTGCAAACGATTCCCGGCTGCGAAGTACCCCTGGATGAAAACGGGGTAGAAACCGTACTCAAGTTCGCTTCTGAAGCTGGGTACCCCCTCGTCATAAAACTAGCGAACAGCGGGGGTGGGCGTGGTATCACCCGCGTGGATAGTGATGCGGATGTACAGCGGTACTTTGACGACCACGTAGGCGACCCGAACCTCGAGCACAGTTTCGTTGAAAAACTGATGCTGAACTGCCGCCACGTAGAAACCCAGTCTGTACGCGACCAAGCGGGGCACTTCCAAGTGGTGTCCACCAGGGACTGTTCGGTGCAGCGCCGAAACCAAAAAGTGGTGGAAGAAGCACCCGCCCCATTCTTGAAATCTCACACAAACGAGATGCTCGACGCATACTCAAAAGCCCTGTTCGAAGCCGCCGGCTACGTGGGGGTGGGGACGTGTGAGTACCTGGTGGACCGTGACGGCAACGTGTTCTTCCTGGAAGTCAACCCGCGGCTGCAAGTGGAACACACGGTGTCGGAGGAAGTGGCTGGCATCGACCTGGTTGCTGAGCAAGTGCGGATCGCGCGTGGGGAAAACCTACATCCGGTGACGGGGGTACATGGGTGTGCGATTGAGGTGCGGGTGACCAGTGAGGACCCGGCGAATGACCTCATGCCCGCATCCGGCACGGTCACAGGCGTGGTATGGCCCGGTGGTCCGGGGGTACGTATCGACTCTTACCTGCGGCCCGGGGATGCGATTGGGGGTGCGTTCGACTCACTGATCGGCAAAGTGACGGTGACTGCACCGACGCGTCCGCAAGCAATCCGCCTGCTGCAAGGCGCGTTAACTGAGTGCGCAATCCAGGGGGTACCTACGTCGATTCCGCTTTTGGAAGCGATTATCGAACACCCGGATTTCCAGTCTCTAGACCCGTCGGGAAGCCCGCAGGTACCCGCGGATAGTGCGGATGTCCTTGCGGATGAGTCTGAAACAGCGGCGGACAGTAGTGGTGATCACCAGTACGCCGTGCACACCAAGTGGCTTGAGCAGTCCCATATTCTTGAGGATCTTGCGGAAAACGGTGCGGAATCCAATGAGGGTACCTCGGGTGAACCTCAAAGTACCCCCGAGGAACTAGACACGTCCCTAACGGATCTGAGCATTGAAATCGATGGGCGCAGAACTAAACTTCGCGTGCCCCAGTGCCTCATCACTAAAAACGGTGTTGGCGGTGGTGCGGTGGGAAAAGACGCAAAGCCACTTACCGCTCAACCGCTGTTAGGTAAACGGAAAACTAACCTGGCGAACCAAGCTGGTGGGGATGGCCAGGTGACTGCCCCAATCCAGGGCACCGTTGTGAGGGTAGTGGCGAAAGAAGGGCAAACCGTTGAACAAGGGCAGACACTGCTGGTCCTTGAGGCCATGAAGATGGAAAAACGCGTGGATTCCCCGTGCGACGGCGTGGTGGAAGACATTGCGGTTGAGACAGGGGACGCGGTTTCTGCGGGGCAGTTAATCGTGACGGTTAAAAAAGCTGAGCAGGCAGGTGAGGGCGATGAGTAAAGTACAGTTGCTACCCGCGCGTGACGCTGACGCGGAACAAGACGATAAAGAGATCGGACGTAATAACTTCCGTGACCGCGCAAACGAAATGCTGGAACTGGCGGAAGCGCGGGCCCGTGACCGGCAACATCCGAAGGGCCGAAAGACCGCGCGGGAACGGATCCGGATGCTTCTCGACGAGGGTACCTTCGCGGAAATCGACCGGTTCGCCGGTGGGGACATCGACCAGGGGTACTTGGGGTGCGGGGTGATCACCGGGTTCGGAACGGTAGAGGGTCGGCCGGTAGCTGTGTACGCTCAGGACTTCTCGGTACTAGGGGGTACCTTGGGGCAAACTGAGGGGCGCAAGATCATGCACCTGATGGATCAGGCGATGCGGCTGCGCATTCCCGTCATCTCACTGCTTGACTCCGGTGGTGCACGCATCCAAGAGGGTGTGGCTGCCCTGGCTGAATACGGCCACATTTTCAAAGCAATCTCAGACGCATCGGGCGTAATCCCACAGATCAGCGTCATTTTAGGTCCGTGTGCGGGCGGAGCTGTGTACGGGCCGGCGCTCACTGATTTCATTATTATGACGAAACGTTCGTCGTACATGTTCGTCACCGGCCCGGGTGTGGTGAAGGCCGTTACCGGCGAAGACATTTCCTCCGAAGAACTTGGGGGCGGTGACCTGCACAATATTGAATCCGGTGTGGCGCACTTCTTAGCGGAAGATGAAGAGCAGGCGTTGGAATACGCTCGCGGCCTCCTCACGTACCTACCTTCGAATTGTCAGGAGGAACCACCCCGGTACGCGTTTGAGGAGGATCCGCAAACTACAGCGAATGCGCAGGCGGTTGCGGACCTCGTGCCGGAATCCCCGAAAGAGGGGTATGACTGCCGTGACGTGATTGAAGCGCTGGTGGACCACGGGGAGTTCCTGGAGGTGCATTCGCTGTTCGCCCCAAACGTGGTGGTGGGTTTCGCGTGCTTCAACGGTACCCCTGTGGGGATTGTGTCGAACCAGCCGAGTGTGGATGCGGGTACTTTGGATGTGAATGCCTCTGAAAAGTCCGCGCGGTTTGTGCAGATGTGCGACGCGTTTTCGCTCCCGATAGTGACGCTTGTGGATGTGCCGGGGTACCGCCCTGGTTCAGAGCAGGAGCGGGCGGGCATTATCCGCCGCGGCGCAAAACTCATCACCGCGTACTCCACCGCGAGCGTGCCCATGGTGACGATCATTGTGCGCAAAGCATACGGGGGTGCCTTCATCGTTATGGGGTCTAAGTCTTTGGGCGCGGACTTCAATTATTCGTGGCCGTCTAGTCAGATTGCTGTAATGGGGTCTGAGGGCGCGGTCGACATCGTGTTCCGCAAGCAGCTGCGCCGCGCTGGTGAAGAGGGCCGTGACGTTGCTGAGCAAAGAGCCTACTACCAGGAGTTGTATTCAAAGCAGTCGGTGAACCCGAACTTGTCCCTCAATATTGGGGAATTAGACGCGTTAATAGACCCGAAAGATACGCGTTCAATTATTTGCAGGTCGTTGCGCGTGCTGGAAAGTAAACGGCGCAGTGTAGCTACTGACCGATACCACAACAACCCGCCCCAGTAGAGGGTACTGCGGCGATACAGGCGAGATAGAGGAAAGAAAGAGTAGACATGAAAAGCAGTTTCCTAGCGGACCTGACAGGTGACTATGCGTTGGCGTTCGCCGGGCAGGGAAGCGCCTGGTACGAATCTTTGGTACGTACCCTTTCCATGCCACAGGCATCTACGCGGGTGAAATCCGTTTTCGAACAGGCTGAGAAGCGTCTTGCCCCCTTGGCGTTGCCCTTACTTACGGCAGCTCCTGAGGCTGGAGCACGGCTAAAGCAGATTCTGCGCACTGCCCCGCAGATCGACGGCGAACGTGAACCCGTCGGTGGGGACGGCGGAAGTGAATCCTCTGGCGCGAAGGGCCCAGGCATGCCCGCCGGTGCGGAGGGTAGTTTGGCGTTGGATACGGACCCCGCGGTTTCGGTACCGGCGATTTTGCTGGCGAACTTTGGGGCGCTACTAGATTTAGCTGGGACAAGTTTGGACTTGCGTCAAACCCCGCCCACCCAGGTGGTTGGGCACTCTCAAGGCCTGCTGGGGGCGCAGTTGGCGCGTGCGTTTGTGCAAGATGATGAAGAGCAGATTGTGCAACTCGTGGTGTTGGCGCGTCTGATTGGTGCCGCTGCGTCGCAGTGCACCCGGCAGATCGGTGCAGTGGCCGATGGCGAGCACACGCCGATGCTGTCACTTCGCGGGTTAACAAAGGAGCAAATCCAGGATCTAGAGGTGGATGAACCGCCGCAGGTGGCGGTTGTGAATGGTGCGCGCGCATACGTGTTTTCGGGGCATCCGGCTGTGTTGCAAAGGCTGGCGACGGCGGCGCACGCGTTAGAGGATTTGCTTAACACGGAACTAGCGGAACGTAAACGCGGAGGGAGCCAGGCGGTGGTCACTGCGGATTACCTGCCGGTGGGCGCACCGTTCCACTCCCATCTGCTAGATGACGCGCTGGAGCAGGTGTTCGACTGGCTAGGTACCCTCAAGAATTCCCAGGTGAGTGACGCGGATTTTGAGCGGGCGAAAGAGCTCAGTGAAGCGATTTTGACGCAGCAGTCAGATTGGCCTGCGCAGTTGCGTAAGTGCACGCAAGCGGGGGCGCGTTACGTTTTGGATTTGGGACCGGGGCCAATGCTCACTCGGGCAAGTACCGCGTTGCTTGAGGGGACGGGCGCGCGCATGGTTGACGCGTCCACGTCCACTGCGCGCACTGATTTAGACACCCCCGGGGTGGTGGTGGAACCGGCACAAACGTGGGAGGGGTACCTACCGAAAAAGGTTACGCTCCCAGATGGGCGCGTAGTGCTCGACACCGCGTTCACCCGCCTAACGGGCCGCGGGCCGATCATGCTGCCGGGCATGACCCCAACGACCGTGCATCCGCAGCTGGTTGCCGCCGCGGCGAACGCCGGGTTGTGGACAGAAATGGCCGGGGGCGGACAGTACTCCGAAGAAGTGTTCAAACGCCACAAGGACGGGCTGATTGACCGATTAGACGAGGGGCGGGCCGCTGGTTTCAACGCGATGTTCTTTGACCGCTACATGTGGAACCTCCAGTTCGGGGTCTCAAAGATTGTGAATAAGGCCCGGCAGAACGGAGCCCCATTTGACTCAGTCACAATCGCCGCGGGCATCCCGGAAGTAGAGGAAGCACGGGACCTCATAAAAGAACTGCAAGGCGACGGGTTCACATACATCTGCTTCAAACCGGGAACGGTGGGGCAAATTAACCAGGTGATCGACATTGCGCGCGACAACCCGCAGGTACCCCTCATCATGCAGGTGGAAGACGGCATGGCCGGAGGGCACCACTCGTGGGAATCGCTTGACGACCTCCTGCTCGCCACCTACGGGCGGACGCGGGAAACGAAGAACCTGGTGCTCACCGTCGGAGGTGGCCTAGGTACCCCCGAGCGGGCTGGGGACTACCTAACGGGGGAGTGGTCTAAACAATACGGGCGGCCACTGATGCCCGTGGACGCGGTTGCGATTGGTACAGCTGCGATGGCCACCAAGGAGGCTCGCACGTCCCCTCAGGTGAAAGAAATGCTGCTGAAAACCAAGGGGATTCCCGAGGGTACCTGGGTGGGGCGTGAACAAGCTAAAGGTGGGGTCGCTTCGGGTTTGTCGCACCTGGATGCGGACCTGTACGAGGTAGAAAACTCTTCTGCCCGGGCAGCGCGGCTGATCCGCGAAGTGGGAACGGATCCAGCGGACATAAAACGTCGCCGCGGCGAACTGATAGACGCGCTCGCGAAAACAGCGAAACCCTATTTTGGGGACCTACAAGAAATGACGTACGCGCAGTGGGCGCAGCGGCTCACGGACCTGGCGTACCCCTACGAAGACTGGACATGGAGCGACCGGGTACTAGACGTATTCCACCGCATTGAAGCGCGGCTTTCCGAGGTGGATAGCGGCCCGGTGCAGACTTTGTTTGCGGACGAAGATTCGATTGCGAACCTCCCGGAAGCGTTGGAACGCCTGTTGGAACGCTACCCGAGTGCACACACCACCGGGGTGAGTGCGAAGGATGCGGCGTGGTGGCCAGGCCTGTGCCGAAAGCACGTTAAACCAATGCCGTTCGTGCCGGCGCTCGACGGGGATTTGGCACGTTGGTGGGGAACGGACACGCTGTGGCAGTCAGAGAACCCGCGGTTCCCCGCGGATGCAGTGCGGATTATTCCCGGGCCAGTTTCGGTAGCTGCGATCGACCGCATTGACGAACCGATTGGGCAGATGTTCACCCGCTACGAAAACGCGGTGGCGGAGCGCGTATCGGGTCAGGCACCCACTGTGTTCTCGCGCCGGGCGGCCGCTGCGGATACGGTGACGTTCTTGCGGGCCACCACTAATATTCAGTGGAATGGGAACCTGGTGGCGAATCCGGCGTGGTCCATGCCTCAGGCAACAGAAATTTTGGAAGATGAGGCGGGGGTATCTATCCGCGTTAACTGCGACACGTCGTGGGACACGGGTGGGCAGGCTCCGTTCCACGTGGAACATATTGATATTCCAGTTACGCTTTCGCCCGCGTGTGCCACTGGGGCGTACCCGGTGGTGGATATGCAGCGGCTGTCAGTTGGGGCGTACGACTTACTAGCTGGCGCCGCTGGCGTGGGGACCACCACGATTTCTGGTGACCATATTGAGGCGTTGCCGAGCGTGGAAATCTCGCCTGACGCGGGGCGCGTGGAAGTGGACGCGGCGGGGCATGCGAGAGTCGACTCTGCTGAAAATGTGGGAACGGGCGAAGCAAACCGGGCGGAAACAAACTCAGGTACCCCCGACTTTGGCCAGGTCACAGGCGGTTTCACGTTTACTCGCGAACTGGGGTTGGCCCATGGCGCGGCAACGGGTGGTGCGCTGCAGGCCCAGTTGGCTGATTTTGTGCCGGACGCGCTGGTGGGGCCGTGTTGGCCATCTACGTACGCGGCGTTAGGGACCGCGGTTAAAGACGGTATTCCAGTTATTGAGGGACTTGTGAACGCGGTGCACCTTGACCACACGGTGCGCCTGACGGGTCGTTTACCACATGAGGGTACCGCCGTGGTGGTTAAGAGCCGGTGCGCGTCACTCACCGAAGCGTCGTCGGGCCGCGTGGTGCGCGTGGAAAATGACCTGTACGACGGGCAGCGACACTTCGCGCACCTGGTGGAGCGTTTCGCGATTCGGGGGCGCGTCACCACAAGTACCCCACCGCCTGCCGCACCCGCGGTTAACGAGGACGTGCAAGTGCAGACCACTAAGCGTTCCTTCTTGCGGGATGCGCGGGTTAAAGCCCCAGCGGACATGACGGCATTTGCGAACATTTCGGGTGACTTCAACCCAATCCACACGTCTTACGCGGCAGCGGGATTGTCTGGTTTGCAGGCACCGTTGGTGCACGGCATGTGGTTGTCCGCCACCGCGCAGCACGTCATTTCCACCACCAGCGTGCGCAGCACGGACAGTCCGGCCCTGCCCGGCGTAGTTCGATCCAGTACCCATACCCCCATGCGGATAACCAATTGGGTGTACGAGATGTACGGCATGGTGAACTTGGGTGACGACGTGGAGATCACCGTTGAACGCGTTGGCCGGGGCAATGGGGACATGTTCGTGGAAGCCACGTGCCGCGTGGATGGCGCCGTAGTTTCTATTGGCCGCGCCCAGATTGCCGCGCCCACCACTGCGTATGTGTATCCGGGCCAGGGGACGCAGCGGCCCCTCATGGGAATGGATAAGCCGAACCCAATCATGAGGGACGTGTGGACGCGGGCGGATAAGTTCACGCGCGAGCATCTTGGTTTCTCGATTGAGGCGATTGTTCGGGAGAATCCGAAGGCTGTGGTTGTGCGCGGGGAACGTTTGAAGCATCCGGAAGGTGTGCTCAATTTAACTCAGTTCACGCAGGTGGCGTTGGTGACGCTGGCGTATGGGCAGACCCGGTCGTTACAGGCCGATAGCGCGTTGGTACCCCATAGTTTCTACGCGGGCCACTCTTTGGGCGAGTATGCGGCGTTGGCGGCGTGCGCACGGATTTTCCCATTGGAGCAGGTTATTGAGATTGTGTACCAGCGTGGTTGCGCGATGCATAACTTGGTGGAACGCGATGCGGCTGGCCGTTCGAACTACCGGATGGGTGCTTTTCGGCCGAACCAGTGTGGGATTGCACATGAGGATGTGGCTGAGTACGCGCGCAGGATTGCGCAGGAGTCCGGTGAGTTTATTGAGGTTGTGAACTTCAACTTGCGGGGCGCCCAGTATGGGGTTGCGGGCACGATCGCGGGTTTGAAGGCGTTGGAGGAGGATGCTTCTGCCCGCGCAAAGGCTCTGGGTGGTAAGCGTCCGTTCATGTTCATTCCGGGCCTTGACGTGCCGTTCCACTCGTCTGAGTTGCGCACGGGGGTACCTGCGTTCCGTGAGAAACTGATGGAGCTGCTCCCCGATGAGATTGATGTGGACGTGCTGGTGGGCCGGTATATTCCGAACTTAGTGGCCCGCCCGTTTGAGGTTTCGAAGGATTTCGCACAGTCGATTCTTGAGGTAGTGCCCTCCACGATGGTGCAGGAGGCCGTCGATAATTGGGCGGAGCGTTCGCAGCACCCGGGGCGGTTAGCCCGCACGTTGCTGGTGGAGTTGTTGGCGTGGCAGTTCACGTGTCCGGTGCGGTGGATTGAAACGCAGGACCTGTTGCTGTCGCCTGACAAGCTGGCGGTTCAGCGTGTGGTTGAGGTGGGCTTGGCTTCTGCGCCCACGTTGTCTGGGTTTGCGCAGAAAACTCTGGCGCTCCCGCGGTACGCGAACGCGGATGTGGAGGTCCTCAACGTCGACCGTGACGAAGACAAGGTATTGATGGAGCAGGTGCACACGCCTCCAGCGGGTGAGGGTGCGTCTGCTGATGCAGAACCCGAAAACACCCCAGGTGCCCCCGCGTCCGGGGAGCGTGCAAACTCAGGTACCCCCGCGGCTGAGACCCCGGGTACCCCCACCTCCGCAGAGGCCGCGAAGGCTGGGAATGCGCAAGATAGCACGGCTTCCAAGCCCGCTTCGAGCCCGGCATCCAACACGGTGCCAGCCTCGTCCGCGTCTGCGTCAGGAGGCCACGCCGGTCAGGCATCAGCTCCGGCATCCAATGCATCGGGACAGTCATCCGCTCCGGTGTCCAATGGGTCAGGGCAGGCACCGGATTTGCCGGTGGATGCGGCGCAGGCGGTGCGGGTTCTGTTGGCGTTGTCAAATAAGATTACGCGCGCTCAGATTGAGGATTCCGACACGGTTGAGTCGTTGACCAATGGGGTGTCTTCTAAACGTAATCAGTTGCTGATGGACATGGCTGCGGAGTTGGGGGTACCTACGATTGAGGGGGCTGCTGAGGCGAGTATTGGTGACCTCATGGGCGTGGTGAACACCGCGGCGGGTAACTACAAAGCGTTCGGTCCCGTGTTGGAAGCGGCGATTACCGCGCGTCTACGTACCCTCTTCGGAGCAGCCGGCCTGCAACCCACGCGAGTTGGGGAGCGGATCCGCGACACCTGGGGCCTGCCCGCCTCGTGGGAAGACCAGGTGAGTGCGCAGATTCTGCTCAATACGCGTGAGGGAGATTCCGTGCGCGGCGGCGTGCTTGCCTCACTACCAACGGAAGTGGATGTGGCAGCGGATGCGGATGCGTTGATTGACGCGGCAGTGCAAGAAGTGGCGCAGGAAAACGGCGTGAGCGTATCTTTGTCAACCGGTTCCGCGGGGTCCGACCAGATGGTGGATTCGGCTGCATTGTCACAATTGCGTGAGGAACTGCTCGGCTCGTCGGGGGTACTTGCAACGCAGGCGCGGCAGCTGCTCACCCGCCTGGGTGTGGAATCGCCTGGGGCGAAGCCGGAAAACGACGACAGTGCCGCGGTGTTAGAAACGCTGGATCGAGAGTTGGGCACCGGCTGGTTAGACACCGTAGCCCCGGCGTTTGACCCGCGCCGCGCGGTTTTGCTGGACGACCGGTGGGCAACTGCCCGCGAAGATTTAGCGCGCGTGTTCTCAGGCCAGTTAGAAGCCGTGAACACATGCCAGTTTGAGGGTGGGGGCGCGTCACTCGCGGACTTAGCGAACTGGTACGCGCGCCAAGTACCCTCATCGAAGAAGCGGCTGCGCACACTGTTTGAAGAAGTAGCGAAGTCTTGCTGCGCGAGAAGTATGGGGCCGTTTAAGAACGAGGTTGCGGTAGTGACCGGAGCGGCACCAAACTCGATCGCCGCGCAAATCGTTGCGGTATTACTATCGGGCGGTGCGACAGTGGTAATGACCGCGTCGCGGGTCAGTGAAGCCCGATTGGCGTTCGCGAAAAAACTGTACCGCGAACACGCGGCAATCGGAGCGAAACTCTGGTTGGTACCCGCAAACCTCGCGAGTTTCGCTGACGTGGACGCGCTGGTGGAGTGGATCGGTACCGAGCAGACGGAAACGGTGGGAGCCACCACGAACCTCATTAAACCAGCGTTGCTCCCAAGCCTGTTCTTCCCATTTGCTGCACCGCCGGTGCGCGGAACTATGGGGTCTGAACCGCAAGAAGCAGCCCGTCAAATGCGGCTGCTGGTGTGGAGTGTGGAACGGGCAATTAGTCAACTTGCTGCGCTGGGTAGCTCCACAGCCACGGACCACCGGGTGCACGTGGTGCTACCGGGTTCACCGAACCGGGGTACCTTCGGTGGTGATGGCGCGTATGGGGAAGCGAAAGCGAGTTTCGACGCGATCGTTAATAAGTGGTCGGCGGAATCGGGTTGGCCACAGCGCGTAACTATCGCTCATCCGCGTATCGGCTGGGTGATGGGAACGAGCCTCATGGGTGGTAATGACGCGCTCGTCCCAGCTGCTCGCGCGGCGGGGGTACATGTGTTCACGCCGCAGGAGATTGCGGATGAACTCATGGAGTTGGTGACGCCTCAGGCGCGGGAAAAGGCGAAAGAAAAACCGTTGGATCGTGATCTGACGGGCGGGTTGGCTACGGTCCCGTTGGATTTGGCGGCGCTTGCGCGGCAGGCGCGGCAAAACCAGGGGGATGCGGATTCGAAATCCCCCCAGGTACCCCCAACGATTTCCGCACTACCAAGCGTAAAGACCCCACAGATGGCGCAGCGTCTCGAATGGGGGAAGCCGAAAACGAAGCTGGCGGACCAAGTGGTTATCGTGGGCTTGGGTGAAGTCAGTACGTGGGGTTCGCGCCGCACCCGCATGCAAGCAGAAGCGGGTTCGGACCTGGATCTGACCGCGGCGGGGGTGCTGGAAATGGCGTGGATGATGGATCTGGTGCATTGGTCTAACGCCCCCACCCCAGGCTGGTATGACGCGGATGACAATCCGGTTGCGGAAGAGGACATTTACGAACGTTACCGCGATGAGGTGATTGCCCGCAGCGGGATCCGCCCGCTGGTGGACGATTCAACCATTGTGGATGGTGGTTCGGATGATGTGGCGACCGTGTATTTGGATCAGGACCAGAGTTTCGCGGTGGAGTCGCGCGAGCAGGCGCAGGCCTATGTGCAGGCGGATCCGGCGCGTACCCGCGTTAGTTTTGATGAGGGTACCTGGCGGGTGACTAAGCTGGCTGGGGCTGCGGTGCGGGTGCCGCGGCGGGCAACTTTGTCCCGTTCTGTTGGTGGGCAGATTCCAACTGGGTTTGATCCGGCTAACTGGGGTATTCCAGCGAATATGCTGGAGGCTTTGGACCGGGTTGCGGTGTGGAATCTGGTTACCGCTGTGGATGCGTTCATTTCGGCTGGGTTCAGTCCGGCTGAGTTGTTGCAGGCGGTGCATCCGGCGGAGGTGTCGTCCACGCAGGGCACTGGTATTGGTGGGATGGAGTCGTTGCGGAAGGTGTTCCTCACGCGTTTCTTGGGTGAGGATCGGCCGCAGGACATTTTGCAGGAGGCGTTGCCGAACGTGGTGGCGGCCCATGTGATGCAAAGTTATGTGGGTGGCTATGGGCAGATGATTCACCCGGTGGGGGCTTGCGCAACTGCAGCTGTGTCCATTGAAGAAGCGGTGGACAAAATTAAGCTCGGTAAATCTGCGTTTGTGGTTGCCGGTGGGATTGATGATATTTCCGTTGAGTCTCTAACGGGTTTTGGGGATATGAATGCCACTGCGGATTCGCAGCAGATGTATGACAAGGGCATTAGTTACCGGCATTTTTCGCGCGCCGGGGACCGTCGTCGGGGTGGTTTCTTGGAGGCTGAGGGTGGCGGCACGGTGCTGGTCACTCGCGGTGATATTGCTGCGGACTTAGGGTTGCCGGTCTACGGGGTGGTGGCGCATGCGCAGTCTTATGCGGATGGTGCGCACACGTCGATTCCGGCGCCGGGTATGGGGGCGCTCGCGGCTGGTCGCGGAGGAGTGGATTCTGCGTTGGCTCGGTCGTTGCGTGGTTTAGCTGTGGATGCTGATGATGTGGCGGTTGTGTCTAAGCACGATACGTCTACGAATGCGAATGATCCGAATGAGGCTGAGTTGCATTCGCGGTTGTGTGCGGCTTTGGGCCGTGAGAGTGGGAATCCGTTATACGTGATTTCTCAGAAGACGCTCACTGGCCACGCGAAGGGTGGGGCTGCGTTGTTCCAGGTCGCGGGGTTGTGTGAGGTGTTTGTGTCACAGCAGGTGCCGGCGAATCGTTCGCTTGATTGTTTGGATCCGCAGATGCGTGAGTTTACGCCACTGGTGTGGCTGCGGGAGCCTTTGGATATGGGGAAGCGTCCGGTTCGGGCGAGTGTGTTGACGTCGTTGGGGTTTGGTCACGTTGCTGCGTTGATCGCGTTGGTTCACCCGAGTGCGTTTGAGGCTGCGCTTGCGGCGGAGCGTGGGGCGGATCAGGCGGATGCGTGGCGGGCGCGTGCGAATGCGCGTTTGCGTGAGGGCCGGGATCGGTTTGAGGCCGCGATGTGTGCAGGTACCCCCTTGTATGAGGCGCCGAAGGGCCGGCGTTTACCCGATGAGGATGCGCGTAACGTTGAGGCCGCTATGCTGCTCAATCCGTCTGCGCGCCTGGGTGAGGACGGGAGGTACCCGCAGTGAGTGTGAGCGGAGGTATCCGCAGCGAGTTGGACGGGAGGTACCCGCAGTGAGTATTGACGGCATACTGACCCGCGCTGATACGCAGGTACCGCAGGTAAAGGGACTGGTGTTGGGCCACGGGATTGACCTGGTGTTTGTCCCAGATTTTGCGGAGCAGTTGCATCAGCCGGGTTCGGTGTTCGCGAAGGTGTTTACCGATCGGGAGTGGGGTCGGGCGCAGCGCCGGCCAGATCCTGTGGCTTCCCTGGCTGCCCGTTGGGCTGCGAAGGAGGCTGTGGTGAAAGCGTGGTCCAGTGCGCTTTTCGGCATGCCGCCACCACTGTCCGAACCGGGAGAAGTGAGTTGGCGTGATTCTCACCGAAGTCGTGTTCAACAGGGTGGTTCCCACCAGAACGGTCTTCATTCAAGCGGTTTTCTTCACGCTGGGTTGACAGACGTGCCGCTGGCGCCAGTTAAGAAGTTTTCGTGGCGTGAAATTGAGTTGGTTTCGGACCTTTATGGACGGCCTTCTGTAGGTTTTACCGGTGAGGTACTGTCGGCTCTGAAAGATTTGGCGCATGCGGATTGGTGGGTGTCGCTATCGCACGATGGTGACTACGCGGCCGCATCTGTGATTGCTTCGTCTAATACCAGCGCCCGGAGCAAGTAATGCGAACTCACAGGGCAAGCAATGTGAGCGCCCCGGGGCAAAGCTAGCGCAAGCCCCGCGAAGGGGTTTTGGTAAGAAACGTAGTGGCAGCAAGAGTTGTTGTGATTAATAGGAATGGAGATGAAATGAGTCAGTCGGAGAAGAATTTTCGCAAGAGCACGAGCGGCTCTCGCAGCGCCGTGGTGGGGAGTCGGAGTCCCGCAACGCAGGTACCCCCGTTCAGGTGGCGCGTGCGCAGAGGCAGGGAAATGGCGCGATGCTTGGGCAGCTGTCGATTAACCCAACGGTGATGATGATCATCCAGGTGCTGTTGGGGGCAGCTGTGGTTGGTTTACTAGCGCAGGTGTCGGTTCCGTTGTGGCCGGTGCCGGTTACGGGCCAGACGCTGGGGGTACTTTTGGTTGGAGCAGCTTTGGGGCCGCGTCGTGGTGCCGCGGCGATGGTGGCGTACATGCTTTTAGGTATCGTAGGGGTACCTTGGTTCGCAGACTTCACCGGTGGGATCGCTGCGGTGCTTAAACCGTCGTTCGGGTTCATTATTGGTTTCATCCCCTCTGCGTACGTGTCTGGGAAGGCTCTTGAGGGGAAGGGCCCGCATTCGTTGTTGAAACTGTTCGGTTGGTTCACATTGGCAACGGTATTGCCGTTCGTGTTTGGTTTGCCGTACATGTGGGCGGTTTTGTACTCGCTCGGGAAGACGTTGTCGTTTGGGGGTATCATGTCTGCTGGTTTGGTGCCGTTCATCCCGGGTGGGATTATCAAGGCGGCTCTTGCAACGATAATTTTGCGCGTATTTATCATTGCTCGGCGGGGATGATTAGCCCTCCACCTATAGCGGTGATACTAAGTAAAGGTCGAATTTGTTTTAAAAAATGGAATAAACTACTTCTTCGTCTTATTTCATGCGATAATGCTAGCGTTACGAGTTGACGTTTCTACGTCTCTTACTCAAAAACTCAACTTTACAGGAATAGCGGTATATAAAGATGGCTAGCATAACTAAGGTCGTATTGATCGATGATGTGAACGGTGAAACTGCGGATGAAACGGTTTCTTTTAGCTTAGATGGTGTTCGGTACGAGATTGATTTGACGAGTGATAACGCGAAGCGTTTACGCACAATGATGGATGAGTGGATCCAGCATGCGAAACGTGTTGGAGGGCGTCGCCGTAGTGCCGGAAGTGTTGTTGAGGGGAGTCGTTCTGAGGCGAGTGTGATCCGCGAATGGGCTTCGATGCAGGGCATTGAGGTAGCGGACCGCGGTCGGATTCCTCATGAAATTAGGGAAGCGTTTTACCGCGAACAGGCCCAGTAGGCGTGGGAAATAACTGCGGGTAGAAGAAGTCCGTGTGGGAAGTATTCGTGCTCGTAGTCCTAGACGCTGCTGATTGTTAGGTGGAATACTAGTTATATGGCTTATAAATTGATTTTGCTCCGCCATGGGCAGAGCGATTGGAATATGAAGAACCTGTTCACCGGTTGGGTAGATGTGCCGCTGACTGAGCAAGGGCGTGAAGAAGCCGTTCACGGTGGTGAGCTGTTGAAGAAGGAGGGTATCCTCCCGGATATTCTGTTCACTTCTTTGCTGCGCCGCGCGATTATGACGGCGAATTTGGCGTTGGATGCGGCGGATCGGCATTGGATTCCGGTTAAGCGCGATTGGCGTCTGAATGAGCGTCACTATGGGGCGCTGCAGGGGAAGGATAAGAAGGAGATCCGTGACGAGTTCGGTGAGGAGCAGTTCATGCTCTGGCGCCGTTCGTATGACACACCACCTCCGGCAATTGAGAAGGGCAGTGAGTTCTCGCAAGACAGCGATCCGCGGTACGAGGGCCAGCCGATTCCGGATACGGAATGCTTGAAGGACGTGCTAGAGCGTTTGCTTCCGTACTGGGATGGCGAGATTGTGCCGGAGCTGAAGACGGGGAAGACCGTGTTGGTTACCGCGCATGGGAATTCTTTGCGGGCGATTGTTAAGCATTTGGATGGTATTTCTGATGAGGATATCGCGGGTGTAAATATTCCCACGGGTGTGCCTCTTTATTACGAGCTTGATGAGGATATGAAGCCGCTTAAGAAGGGTGGCACGTATCTTGACCCGGATGCGCAAGCGAAGATTGATGCGGTAGCTAACCAGGGTAAGTAGGTTTCTGAGGGGGGGCGCGGTTACCTGTTGAGTAGCGTCACTCCTGGTTGAACTGAAAACACGGCCTCATTGAACGGGAACTCCCCGGACTCCTCCCATAGAGCCCGGGGAGTTTTATATCCCCTCTGCAAGTTTCCATCCCCGCACCTCAAAGTAGAACACCTACCACTACAAGCCCACAGCACGCCCTCATGAACTTGCTCCGCACGAGCCAAACGAAAGCTGGTAAAATAGGCTTATTACAACGGTAGGAGAAATGCGATAATGACTTTCAAAGTGGGCGAAACGGTCGTCTACCCACATCACGGCGCCGCAACAATTAAAGAAATCACAACCCGTAAATTCGGTGGTGAAGATAAAACTTACTTAACACTTCAGGTGGCGCAAGCTGACCTCACAATCCAAGTACCCGCAGACAACGTCGAAATGGTTGGCGTGCGGGACGTGGTTGATGAAGAAGGTTTCGAAGAAGTCATGGATACGCTCCGTGAAGAAGATATTGAGGAACCATCCAACTGGTCACGTCGATACAAAGCGAATCAAGAGAAGATCGCTACTGGAGACATTGTGCGCGTCGCCGAAGTAGTGCGCGACCTCAGCCGACGTGACTCCGCAAAAGGCCTCTCTGCTGGGGAGAAACGTATGCTCGCGAAAGCCCGGCAAATCCTCACATCAGAACTGGCACTAGCCCGCGAAGTGGATGAAGACACGGCGAACGAACGGCTCGACGAAATCCTCGCGGAAGCTGAACCTGAAGAAACCGAAGACACCAAAGACACTAAAAAGAAGAAGTAGAGCACACCCTTGCGTGACGTCTTCGTCATAGTAACCGCCGCCGGGTCCGGCACCCGCTTAGGGTTCGACATGCCCAAAGCGCTCGTCGACCTCGACGGCAAAACCATTGTGCAACACGCAGTCGAAGGCGTCCTGCAAGTGCCCTCAATCGCAGGAATAGTTGTAACCGCCCCATCCGGACACGAATTCGAAATCGCCGGATACTTCGAATCCCACCCAAACATTCAAGTTGTCACAGGCGGAGCCACCCGGCAAGAAAGCGTGTTCCACGGCCTGCAACTACTCCCAGAATTCGCCGAAAAAATAGGTGCGCCACTGCGCCCAAACACGCCCGTACTCATTCATGATGCGGCCCGTTGCCTCACCCCCGTATCCGTGTTCGCCGAAGTCATTGCTTGCCTGAGGGGCGGTCTGCCCGCAGTGATCCCAGCAGTGGCCGTAACTGACACGCAAAAAATGGTGGCCAGCAACCCCGTCATCGCGGGGGACGGCATGCAAGTTGACCGCGTCATCGGGCAGGTGGACCGCGCGCAACTACGCGCCGTGCAAACCCCACAAGGATTCCACTGGCACACCATCTGGCAGGCACACGACGAATCCAAAAACCTATGGAAAACCGGGGGAGCAACCGACGACGGCGCCCTCGTGGAAGCCAAAGGAGTCCCAGTGCACCTATCCCACGGATCCGGCCAGTCCCTCAAAATAACAAAAAAACTAGACGTAGCGATAGCCCGCTACCTACTGCAAACAGAACGCTAAACGAGGCGAAACGGTCTCCTATTTATTGCAACAGAACATATTTATTGCAGCAGGACGCTAAGCTGGGCAAACAGCATACGACAGCTCGCAAACGGGATGCGGGGCATGCGAACAGCACACATTGTAGATACAAGTATGTATTAACCGGGTGATGGCCTAGTCTGTAGGTGTGACTATAGATCCTCGCCACGAGCATGTAAACGAAGGTAATACCCGCAAAAAACTGCCCAGAGCATCGATAGTGAACAAAAAAGTTCTCGCCTGGTCTGCGTGGGATTGGGGTTCGGCAGCGTTCAACGCGGTTGCGACAACGTTCGTGTTCTCCGTCTACCTAACATCCGGGTTGTTCGGAGACAAAGACATGGCGTCGAGTGCCCTAGCTAACGGGCTCACCGTTGCAGGTATCGTCATCGCCTTGCTCGCCCCGATTTCCGGTCAACGCGCCGACCGTAAAGGCAAAGGCACATTCTGGCTGGGAGTGAACACATACCTCGTGGTCGCACTCATGTTCCTCATCTACTTCGTGGCACCCGAATCTCCCCTCGGGAAAACAGGAGCGCTCTGGCTTGGAATCGCCATACTCGGGTTGGGGAACGTGTTCTTCGAATTCGCGTCCGTTAACTACAACGCTATGCTCGGGCGCATATCCACCCCAGAAACCATGGGGCGCATTTCTGGTCTAGGTTGGGGAGCTGGTTACGTAGGCGGGATTGTGCTGCTCTTATTCCTCTATTTCGGGTTCATTAACCCTGAGGTAGGGCTGTTCGGTGTCACAAGCGAAAATGGTTTAGATATCCGCGTGGCAATGCTGATCTCCGCAGCGTGGTTTGGCTTATCCGCCATTCCCGTGCTGGTAACCATCCGTGGGCGCAAACACAAAGACGCTAACCAGGATAAACACGAATCCATCATCACGTCGTACAAACTCTTGTGGCGGACCGTAAAGCGTCTTGCGAAAGAAGCGCCGCACTCCCTGTTCTTCCTCGCTGCTTCCGCAGTTTTCCGCGACGGACTCGCCGGCGTATTCACGTTCGGCGCGATCCTCGCTGCCGGTGTGTTCGGGTTCAGCGCGGGGGAGGTCCTCATTTTCGGTGTGGCCGCCAACGTCGTCGCCGGTATCGCCACCATCGCATTCGGGGCTCTTGACGACCTCCTGGGCCCCAAAACCGTCATCATTTTCTCACTCACATGCATGGTGATTTCTGGCCTGTGCGTGTTCTTCTTCCATAACGGCTTAGGTAGCTTAAGCCCCCACGTGGTGTTTTGGATCTTCGGCCTCCTGCTATGCATTTTCGTTGGGCCGTCCCAATCCGCATCCAGATCTTTCCTGGCGCGGGTAATCCCCGAAGGGCGAGAAGGGGAAGTGTTCGGACTCTACGCCACCACCGGTCGCGCAGTTTCTTTCTTGGCCCCACTCATGTTCTCGGTATTCCTTTCCATCGGGAAAGCCATTGAAGGGCCTGAGGTTTCTAGCCAACACTGGGGAATCCTCGGTATCGTCTTGATTCTCTTAGCAGGGCTCCTCATGATGATCCCCGTAAAAGCGGAAAAAGCACATCTGGGATCTATGAAATAGAATGCCCTAACCAAACGGTGAATGCCTGCTTGCGAGGTAAAAAGTTGGCGTTACCGGGTAACGAGTGCAGTGGCGACCGCCGCTAACCCCTCACCACGCCCAGTGAATCCTAAACCGTCCGTGGTGGTCGCCGAAAAAGACACAGGTACCCCCACTATGCTACTAAGTTGGGTGCTGGCTTCTTCCCGGCGGTCGCCAATGCGGGGGCGATTACCAATCAACTGAACGGACACGTTAACGGGTCGCCAGCCTGAACTAGATAGAATCCGCAGGGTTTCACGCAGCAGTGTTTCCCCAGACGCACCAGCGTACTCCGGCCGATCAGTGCCGAAATTGGTGCCTAAATCCCCCAGGTCTGCGGCCGCCAAGAGTGCGTCACAGCACGCGTGGGCAACCACGTCCGCATCAGAATGCCCAGCACACCCCACCTCACCGGGCCAAAGCAGGCAAGCAAGCCACATGGGCCTAGACGTGTCAGAAGAAAACGCGTGAGTGTCCGTACCTACCCCAATGCGCAAATCAAAACCCATACCCACCAGAGTACCCCCTGACCAGAACCAGTGAAGCCACGCGTCAAGATGGAGCCTCAGACGCATTCCACTATTTGGAAACTTCCAACTCTTATTTCCTAACCATTGACACGTCAGTGTGACGTCACTTACTTTAGTTATGGAAATTGTTCCCTCACGCCGAAAGGAGGTGAGTCACATGCTGCGGATCTTAGACAAAGTAGAAGAAAAATACTTTGCTTCTGACGCGACCGTCGCTCCTGGCGGCTGGTGTTGCTGGTGCTGGTGCTGTAACTCAGCATCGGTTTGGGGGTAAGTTAACTCTCTTAATCTTGCACTACGTAAAACACCTTGTTTGTTAGCCGGAGCTAACCTTAAAATATTTCCATTGTCTAGAGGGTGCCGGTGTGCCAGTTGGTACACCGAGTGTTCCGCCTGGCACACCGCACCTTATGCTATATATCCCCGAGTAATCTTCTTTCACATCCGACCTACTGGAGATGCAGTATGAGTGATACTCCGCAGGAATCTGACAAGTTCTACTTACGGTCTGGGCTTCATTTGTTACCTCAGGGTGATGATGAAATTTTCGTACGCGCGGGTAGTCGCGCGGCTTTTTCGAAAGTTATTTGCGATGAGCAGGGGCGTCGTCTGCTTACGCGTGTCATCCAAGCGAGTTTGAACCCCACCGATATTGACTCACTTGCTAGCCGCCTCGATGCTTCGCGTGAGGATGTACAGGCTCTTACTGAGCGGCTCCTTGATGAGGGCGTCTTTGTGCGACCGAGCCAGCAACGTGAACTACACGTACTTATTATCAGTGATGGTCACATTGGTTCAGCATTGAAGACCACACTTGACGCCATGGACGAATTGACCGTTTCTAAATATGCAGCGGATACTGACCTATACGGAATTGAGGAAGCAATATCTAGTAGCAATCTGGTTGTTGTTGCCACCGATATGTTGCGTCCGCGTCTTAATCATGAGGTTAACTCCCTATCTCACGAGGTGGGAGTTCCGGTTCTCTTTGCATATGCAGACGGGCCAGAAGTGCAGATTGGCCCTTTGGTGTACCCCGGGGAAACGGCTTGTTACGCCTGCTTCGAGGTTCAAGATGAGGGAGCGCGTCACCTACGTGATGAATTCTTAGTTTTCAAAGATGATCTGGTGCGCACCGATTTCATATCAGATGCTGCCCCACAAGTTGCTTCTATGGCTGCGGCGTGGGCCGCGCTATGTGTTGCAGATGTGCAATCTAGGGAGGTATCTCGCCTGGCAGAACGCGTCGTCCGCGTAGAGACTCAAAGATTTGAGGTGGCTTCGCATCGTGTGCTGCAGATGCCACGTTGCCCGCAGTGCAGCCGCAAACGTCCCGATCTTCAACATACTTTTGTTTAGGAGGGAATTATGGTAGCAACGCGATCGGAACAGCACCCTCAGAACACCGAAAATGAACCTGCATTCGAACATGGGCTCGAACAAACTGTTCTACCTGGACGTGGTCTCACCCTGTGTGCCCCTACTCGCCGTGATTTGTACCAGAATCGTCTTGCAGATTGCGAGGGTGACCCGGCCGAGCTTTTCCAGATCAACGCAAGGTGGCGGCGCGGTGCTTTCGCTGATCTTCCGGACATTACTGAGCAGCAAGCACTGCGCAAATGGTTCCACTCCACCGGCCGTGCATTTACCACTACTAGTTTCGATTCGGGCCCTATGACGCAATTATGCGATATCCCAGGAAAAATGGGGAAAGCCCTATTAGCACTGGCAGATGCTGGTAGAGCGAGCGGATTATTGTTTGCAGCTGACGTCATCGTGCTTATGGATGGTTGGGCGCATTTGCTTCCGTCTGGACAGAACTGCCTAGTCAAAACTAGGACTTTCAGTGACCAGCAGCGGGGTGACGTTATTGAAGCTGTGTCCCCCGATGTTCGTAGCACTTTTACAGATGCTGCATCGTATCTTGCTATTGTGGCCTCACCGCAACGATTGCAAGTCACGCATGGTCCCCGCGGGTACAGAAATGCGCTGATGGAGATTGGGATGTTGGTCGGCAACATTGGCACCCTTATGGCAAGTCACGGATTGAACCCGACTGTTGCGGTGGATTTTATTGACACTACCGTTGACCGCACCCTAGATCTTGACGGTGTTGAGCGATTTACCGCCGCACTTGTAGCACTTAAACCCAACAATGAGAAGAACTGAGTTTAATATGACTACCACAACACCTACTCCCAATCCCCAAGTGGACCAAGATAATTCCTATGACGACGTCCTCGCTTGCGGGACGGATCCAATACTTGCCGAGCTTACAACAATTCTCAAAGCAGCCAGTGCGAGAGGCGAGTGTACCGACCAGTTCGCCCATGCGATGCAACGTGCTATTGCTGAGAGTGTAGCGTTGCGCAATGAGGAACAAGTGCGGGTAGCGCACCTTGTGCACCGATGTCTAAGAGCTGAGGCCAATGCTGACGGAGCAGACTTAACCAAAACACTACGTGCGCCCGACCTGCACGTGGGGCGGAAAGGTGACATTCGCTCTGTTTTACCTACTTATATTCCCTCCCGTGCTTCAGATTTTTACGAGCTCGTGCGGTTGCGTCGTTCAACTCCGGTTTTTGATTTCGAGCCGCTCCCGCTAGACCAATTGGCGGCTGTGCTCAAGATGAGTCTAAGCAGCAAAGGAATCGACCGTGCGTATCAGCGCCGTGATATTCCACGCCGTGTCTTCCCATCTGCCGGCGGTCTGCAGGACATTGACGTACAAGTTCTAGCCCATAATGTTGCGGGGTTAGACCGGGGGCGGTACGAGTATGATCCGCTTGATCACAGCCTCGTATTGGCTGAGACCGGTGACTTCCGCGCGCCTATTGTTGAGGCTAGTTTCGCTACAAATTGGCTTATGCACGCTCAATGTGTCATTGCTATCGTGGGGAATTACGAACGCGTCTCCTGGAAGTACGGCACACGAGGATATCGGTACATGGGTATCGACGCTGGAGTTGTGTGCGGGCAGCTGTATCTTGCGGCAACAGCTTTAGGCCTGGCGGTCAATGCTGTTGCTGCATTCCAAGATGATGCAACTAACAGGTTGCTTCGCCTCGACGGTAAAGACCATTTCGTCCAGCTGCTAGTTGCCGTAGGTAATAAACCGGGCAGGCAAGAATGAGTGCCAGCGCGCTGGCCTTAGTTGTAACGATCGGTATTCTGCCGGCGTTCGGTGTCACTATGTTAGTCATAGACTTGTTGGCCAAGCGAATCCCCGCGTTAGACGTTTGGGTTGTTGATCGGGCTGCACTCATCTATTTGATGTTCACCGTTGCAGGAGTAGTTGTGGCTTGGGGGGTGGGCCTAATACCTATGTCCGCCCTTTGGAAGAAAATGAACTGGGGTCTCCCACTAGCACTCTTACTGGTTCCCGCAGCTGCTATCGTGCCATATTTCATCGAATTGGCTCTCAGTGCTGCAAGTAGGGGGAATGCCCCATCGCTCGGAGCTGGGATTTTTCTTCGGGATGCTGAGCCCGCGGTCGGGGCACTGCTCGACAGACCCCTGGTGTGGTGGAGCGTCGCAGTCGGGACAGCGCTCACCGAAGAATTCCTCTTCCGCGGTGCAGTACTTCACGCAGTTCTTTCCGATACAAGACCTCTGCTGGCAATTCTTGCGTCAGCAGTCGTTTTCGGTCTCCATCACGTGGCGTTCGGTATAAACGCGATCATAGGTAAGATCCTAGCGGGCTTGCTGTGGGGAGGACTTGTGCTGCTAGCAGGCACGGTCTTTGCTTCTATCACGGCGCACCTCCTGTTTCAATGTCTGGTATGGCGTCGCTACCGCAAGGTACGTGCGCAGAGAGCGTGGTGAAGCATGTGGCATGACGCGCATGGTACAGGAGCTGGCTACTTATCAAGTCCGATTGAGGGAACTATTCACGAGTTGGTGAAGTCTATCTCCGTGTTTGCCGATGGTATCCAAATAGATAGACGACTGGGCGTCTCGGTTGAATACGCGACGCATGCACGCGAGTTAGGTCTTGAGTTCCAGTGGGGAGGGCCCTGGGTGGATGCGAAGCCGCGTGGCTTGCGCACGACAGTACCTTCCGGTGTTTCGGAATGTGTTATTGAAGGGCTCGCACAGTGCGGCATGGACTGGCTGTGCTGTGGAGCATCGACACCGCATAGTGATGTTCTTAGACTTGCACGTGTCTCTTCCTATTCTGGTCTTGGCTTGGCTCTCGAGGTTGGGCCTGGAGCAATGTCATTCTTTGAGTCAGATGTAGGCGGTGCACACGATTTTCTGCCGGGCATCACCATAGAAGGGCTTTTACCGAGCGTAATGGCAATTGCCTCCGGGTACGGAGACATAGAGTCGTTCTCGCGCCTGCCGCAAGAAGCACTGGTAGTACTTGGCAGATGCCGACCTGATCCCGAAAGAATCGTGGGAACGCTGCTGAGGTGGAATCGTCCTCTTGTCCCACTGCTTGCCTCGGTACGATACAGTGCGGACCTTACTGCACTGATGACTGCGCAGGGTATGACTGAACTGTCTAGCGTCATGCCGCACCACTCACGCATCATGGCGCTACGTCATCCAGGCGCCTTAGCTATGGGACGTCGAGAGGCTATGCGGTATCTCGGTTTGCGTGCCTTGTCGGCGTCGGAGCGCTCGCAACTGAGGGATGGTTGGCAGTTTCTTCATGACATTCTCGCGGCATACGCCTCTGGTGGTGGCCGGCTTTTACTTGGGTCAGGCGCACCTGGACTAGGGTTACATCCACATTTCGCCATTGTTGAGGAAGTGAGGATTTGGCGAAACGCGGGGGTCCCAGAAGACATCTGCAGGGCAGCTCATTTGTCTTTCCTATCCTCACGCTCGGAGGATCATGTTAGTTCTTAAGACCGCTGATGTTACGAAAACCTACGGGGCAGTGCGCGCCGTCGACCGGGTAAACATAGACGTCCGCGCTGGGGAGATTGTTACATTACTGGGACATAACGGATCAGGTAAGACCACACTATTGGAGTGTGTAGAAGGCTTGCGGCGTCCAGACTCTGGTTGCATAGAAGTTCTTGGACACGAGCAAACATACCCCGCGCGCATACCTGACGGGCTTGGTGTGCAACTGCAAGAAGAACAGCTGCCTAGCCGGATCAAGGTGCGGGAAGCATTATGGTTGTACTCCCATATATATGCGGTATCTAGCCCACCACAAGATCTAGTTGAAGCGATGGACATCGCTACGCTGCTTGACAAACGGTTCGATACGCTTAGCGGCGGGCAGAAACGGCGGGTCAATCTATGCCTCGCATTTATCGGGCAGCCCAAACTAGTGTTGCTTGATGAACCTACTTCTGGTCTCGATCCCGAATCTCGTAGAGCCTTGGTGCAGGTCCTGCGTCGGCGTCGCAATGAAGGACTTGCAGTGCTCATGACATTACACGACGTTGACCATGCTGCTGAACTTGCGGATCGCGTTATTGTGATGGCGCACGGTCAAGTGGCTGCTACGGGAACAGTGGATGAACTAATAGGCCGACTAAATGCAGCTGCTTGCGCGGTACTTCCGGCAGGCGTTGATACTGTCGCGTGGCAGCAAGTCGGGGAACTTCGACGTGGTCCGGACGACACGTGGTTGGTATTCGGAGACCGCAATACTCTTCAACGGGCTATTTCTACACTTCCAGGCGGTGACGCCGTCTTACTCAGACCCGTCGGATTAGGTGACGTCGTGACTCGGGTAGCGCAGCAGGAGGAAGCTAAGTGAGAAATCTACGTTCCACATATGCGATGACAGTGGTGGAAACTCGGTTGTTTCTGCGCGAACCCTTTGCATTGTTCTTCTCCATAGCATTCCCGCTGATACTACTGCTCTTCGTAGGATCCATTGGGGGAACAACCCCGGTTCCTGGTGGTGGGAGGTTCATCGATAGTTACATGGCAGTAATGGTGGGGGTAACCGCCGCAAATGTCGGCCTTATGGGCATGTCAATTCACATTGCAGAGAACCGTGGGCAGGGTGTGCTGAAGCGATATCGGCTTTCACCGCTACCTGCCTGGGGGTATTTTGCAGCCCAGTTCTTCACTGCTCTAATTGTTCTGACACTTTCAATTCTTGCCCTGGCTATCATAACTTTCGCGATCTACGGCCCACCGCAGCATGCGAACTGGCTCGCGTTTATCGCTGTAAGCTTGCTATCTCTGTACGTAACAATGAGCTACGGAATATTCTTGGGTGGTCTACCATTACCGGTACGTAGCGTACAGGTAATTTCTGCAGCCGTTTTCTTCCTCGCTTTCTTCGCGAGCGGAGCTGCCCTACCCAGAGATTCGTTCCCCGACTGGCTGCACCGAGTTTCAGACTTCAATCCCCTAACTATTCTCAACGAATCCCTTATGAACTCGTACATTAACCATCCGATCGACTGGCTAGCATTGGGAATCCTGGTCGCGTCGACCGTCATCGTAAATCTGATCTGTTTTCGAGTATTTGACTGGGAAGGAAATCACTGATGACCGCTACCTATCTTCCACCTACGATCACAAGCTCTCCTACCAGTGATGGGCTCACTTCATGGTCGTTCAACAATCGGCGTCCCATCATAAAACCTCGTCTGGAGCACGCTGAGGCAGTAGCTTTAGACGAGGTTGAACAACTCTACAGTCCCAGCGGTTTCGTGCGACTGCTTACGACATATTTTCGGCCTGCACCGGGCGCTGGTCTTCATGTAGGGCACGGGCAGTACTTCGATTTCGACCACGTCACGAGCCGACTTCTCGGCGTGGCTGGCCTAAATTCCTCCTACGCCACCCAAGTCTATGGTGGTGGGAAAGGGTTAGACCTACACGAAACATATGTGTCGAGCATGGGAGAGGGGATCGAACGGGTCTTAGGTTCGTTTGCTTTTCTATCCTGGGCGGACCGCCTGCAAACAGGTTCAAGGCGGGCGATGGAAGACCGTGGGAACCGTTGTCTAGGACCGGAAGACCTTCCTATTTTTTCAGACGCGCAGCACGCTGACCCTCACTTTGCCTTCGATAGGTGGGACGATAACACCGAAATGGGATGGATCCCAGGTACTCGCCTTTATTCGGGAGAAACCTGTTGGGTTCCCGCGCAACTTGTTCTGTTCATATATTACCGTCCAGAAGACGAACCACTCATAGGTCTTGCCCCTTCGGGCGGGCTTGCTAGTCACATCACGACTGATCAAGCTGTATATCATGCGCTCGATGAGCTGATTGAACGAGATGCTGTAAACCTTCGTTGGCATGGACGCGTGCCTCTAGACAAAATTGTCATGGATGTTGAGCCGCGGAACCCTCGTATTCGACGTGCGCTCGCTCAACTTGAGCGAGGTATCGGCAAACCCGATTTTTATCTGCAAAACCTGGATTTTTTCGAGTTTCCCGTGGTGACAGCAATAGAATTCGATAACTGGTTGCCTGAGTTGCGATATAACGCCGGTGGCGGCGTGGGGGCTAGCCCCGATGATGCTATGAGGTCGGCACTCGGGGAGTACTGTCAGTCAGAACGATCACTGCGAATCTGCCAGCTGGCAGACAACTGGCAGTTCGAAAGCGCCTTCCAACGTCTCTTTGGTATACATGCCGACGCTGAGCCATATGAGTTCACACGCTTTGTACAAGCAATTACCTATTACGGTTATCCACGAAATCAGGAAAAGGCCGATTGGTATTTTAACGGTGGGGGCGAGGTGAAGCTTAGCGAACTATATGACCGGTGTGATGAGGCCGATCCGGATCCGCATCGTAGAATCCACACAGCTATGCAGGTTCGAGGAATTGATCCGATTATGTTTGACTTCACTCCGTCGGACTTTAGCCACACAAAAATCTGGAAAGCATTTATTCCCGAGCTTTCGCAACCGTATCCTCCACAATCACCAGCTTTGGGTCATCCAAGGTACCTTACATGCCCAGTAGATGCTGGATATCGCCAGACCCCACTCGATCAGGCGGATCTTCTCGCCAGCCCATTGCCCTACCCGTAAGGAGAATCCCATGACTAATGTAACTACGAACCATAATTCAGAACTCCCAGCTGGACTAGTTGTTCCGGCGGCGCTAACGGTAACAACGGTGGCTGCGAGTTCCTTGCGCGCAGGTACCCTCATTGGGTTGGGTCCGCATCTGTGGATAGAAAGAGGACTCACGTGGCCCTTTATGGTGCTGCTAATGCACATCTTCGGCGCGCTTTTTACCGTTGCCGCGGCTGTTGTACATTCCCGCACGGGACTGCTTATAGCAGTGTTGTACACCGGGTACTCGACAGTCATGCTGGGGCTCGACGCACCGACGTCACTGTTGCAAATTTTAGTTTGGACAGTTGGGGGCCTCACATTGCTCCTCGTGCTTAGCTCCGCTATCTGTGTCAAGGATCCAAATCAGCATGCTCAATTGTCTCGAAACCTACTAGTAGGTGCTGTGCTGCTCGTCATCGGCGTCGCACTCACGGTCCTATTGCACCATTAGACTTCCAATTTTAGATGTTGAGGAGAATCAACCTTACTCTTTGTGTTTTGGCCGAACAATGTATTTGAAGGCGGCAACTGCAAACTCGTGTGGAAAGCATATATCCTAGGGGGCGTGACTATATCGCTATATGACACGAAAACCCGCCGTCTGCAAGAGCTGCACCCGATTCGTGAAGGTGAGCTTAGCATTTACCTGTGTGGCGCCACGGTGCAGGGGAGTCCGCATATTGGCCACTTGCGTTCCGCAGTAGCGTTCGACACGTTAATCCGGTGGGCCCGTCGTTGCGGCATGAAGGTCACGTACGTTCGTAACATAACGGATATCGACGACAAGATTCTGGCGAAGTCCGCTGAAGCTGGGGTACCTTGGTGGGCTTGGGCTTCTAAGTTCGAACGCGAGTTCGCTCGCGCTTATGACGCTTTGGGTCTGCTCCCCCCACTTTTGAACCGCGAGCCACCGCCCACATTCCGCAGCAAATAGAACTTGCCCAGCGCCTCATTGATAGGGGACATGCGTACGAAGATGGGCGTGGGAACGTGTATTTCGATGTGCGTTCCCTGGGGGATTATGGTTCGCTCACCCACCAGCGTCTTGAGGATCTGCGTTCGACTGAGGATGAATCCCAGCTCGACGCGGGGGTGGAAGCGGGGAAGCGGGACCCCCGTGATTTCGCGCTGTGGAAAGCCCGGAAAGAAACGGAGCCGCAGACCGCGTCTTGGGAATCACCGTGGGGTTGGGGCAGGCCCGGTTGGCACTTGGAATGCTCCGCAATGTCGCGGCGGTACCTTGGTGATGAGTTCGATATTCACGGTGGTGGAATCGATTTACGGTTCCCGCACCACGAGAATGAGCAAGCCCAGTCGCATGGCGCGGGTTACCCGTTCGCACGTCTTTGGGTGCATAACGCGTGGGTGACTATGAAGGGCGAGAAGATGAGTAAGTCCCTCGGCAACTCCCTGGTGGTTAAAGATATTTTGCGTGAGGTTCCTGCACCTGTTTTACGGTTTGCGCTCGGTACGGTGCATCACCGTTCAACCGTGGAGTATTCGCAGGACACGTTGGATGCTGCTGCGCAGGCGTGGGATAGGCTTGTTGGTTTCGCCACGCGGGCCTCGGAGGCTGTTGGTGCGGCAACAGACGAGCAAGTTGAGCAGCATCCTGTCCCTCAGGAGTTCGCGCAGGCGCTGAATGACGACCTCAATGTGGCAGGTGGAATGGCGGTCGTTTGGGACCGTTTGAAAGCGGGCAACCAGGCTTTGACGCAAAGTGGTGAAGCGGCTGCGGAAACGGTGCAGCAGGCCCTCTTGGATGTGCGCGCCATGATGAGCGTGCTGGGGCTTGACCCGTTGTCGAAGCAGTGGGTATCAGCGGAAAATAGTGGCGCAGATTCACGTGATGAACGTGCGTTAGACATCTTGGTTACCCACTTGGTTGAAGAACGCGCACGGGCTCGAGCCAAGAAAGACTGGGCAAGTGCTGACGCGATTCGCGATCAGTTATCACATGCGGGAATCGTGGTTGAAGATGGGGCTCAAGGCGTGCACTGGCACCTAGCCTAGGTCTGTGGCTTGTTCCGTGTTCGTAGCCGGTTTTTGTGTTTCGTGAGGTACTGGGTTTTCGATTACGTGAAAGGCTGGTTCCTCGTACGGGTGAGCTCTGCGTAACGCTTCGATTACTCGTGTCCGTATTTTTCGGTTAAAGGTTAGTTCAACCCGGTTTTCTTCCACGCGTTCCAACCGATCTAAGTACCCCACTGTTGGGTGTGCGCCCCGTAGTGGGCGGAACTGGCCGGTGCCGGCGGTGATGAAGGCGCATTCACTATAGTCACCCACGCTTCCCGCTCCGGCGTCGAACAGGGTACGCAGAACCTCATGCGTGTTTTCTTTGGGAACGTAAAAAACTAAAACATCCAAAAACACCCTAAATACCCCCGTTAAAGTTGGCTAGCTTGTCCAAATTGTAGGAAATGTTGGCTCGAGAAAACGGTGTTTTAAGGGTGGGGAAGGCGTTTTGGCACCGAATGACGTGGATCTATTGCGGGTGAAAATCGATGTTGATATGTTGGTAATCACATTTCGCTAAAACGCGAGTGACTGCTGGCGTTACAGAGCAAAGTGGCTAGAACGTTTTTAAGCTCCATAGGGAACCCGAAGTAAGGGTCTTATTGCAGTATTCATACTCGAATAAAAACCGGGTGAAAACACTCAAAATATGTAAGTCGCAAAATAATTTCAAGGAAGAATCATGAAAACCAAAGGAAGCGTTTTTTAACAGTCACTGCTGCACTTTTGAGTGCTGCAGTGTCACTGACGGTAGGAGGTGTGGCGTCATCTGCGTCAACCACAAATCTGTCCCAAGCCGACAATGCGTAGATTGCGGTGCCGGGGGCGCAGTATTGGAAGTGGATTAAAGCAGCTGGGGGAGTTATGACCGTTGCTGAGGCGATAAATGACTATTTGAAATCAGAAGCGGAAGACGTGTTTATAAAAGTTGTTGGTAAAGAACTGGGTGAGTTTTTAAAGAAGGTGTTCGCGGTTGAGGATGTATATGAGAGCTGTTTCAAAGAGGAATGATTACGAGGAATGGTGAACCATGGGGAAGAAAATAGGTATCGTTATTGCTTGCGGTGCGTTCGGCGGTTTGACTTATGCCATTGAAGCTGGTCTCGGAATTGATCTCCATCCCACGACATCAAATGGTCTTCTGGATGACCATTTCTCGTTAACGGGATTCGCCATCTGGGTGGGGGTTGGTTTAGCGGTTGGAATTGTGGGGATCATAATCAAGGAGTTCAAAAATCGTAAGGATCACTAACTAAATTATAGGTACCCCCGTGGAAGGTGAACTGTTTGATCAGTGAAGATCCACGGGGGTACGTAAATGGTTTACGCGTTAGTCAGCCGCCGATGGGTGGGTCATGTCCGCCGGCACAACCCACTTGTCAAACTCCTCATCAGTCAAGAACCCAAGCTCTAACGCAGACTCACGCAGAGAAATTCCTTTCTTATGCGCGTTCTTTGCGATCTGCGACGCTTTATCGTAACCAATGTGGCGGTTAAGTGCGGTCACCTGCATCAGGTTGATCTCCAGGTTATGGTCAATCTTCTGCCGGTTAGGTTCAATCCCAACAGCGCAATGATCGTTAAACGACACGCACGTGTCCGCAAGTAGCTCAATAGACTCAAGTACCGCCCATGCCATAACTGGCTTAAACACGTTCAACTGGAAGTTACCTTGTGAACCCGCGAACCCTACGGTCGCGTCGTTACCGAAAACTTTCGCCGCTACCATGGTCATCGCTTCACATTGAGTGGGGTTCACTTTGCCCGGCATAATAGAAGAACCCGGCTCGTTCTCTGGAATATTCAGCTCGCCAAAACCATTCCGAGGCCCCGACGCGTACCAGCGCACATCATTCGCGATCTTCATCAGAGCATCCGCCATAACACGCAGTGCCCCAGACAAGTGGACTAGTGCATCGTGAGCTGACAGAGAAGCAAACAAATTATCAGCCTGCTTAAACTCAATCCCCGTTTCCGCAGATATCTTCTTCGCACACAACGCACCGAAATCCGGGTGAGCGTTCAGCCCAGTACCTACCGCGGTACCACCGATTGCAAGCTCGCGGACCCCTTCCTCAGCATCTTTAACGCACTTAATCGCAAAGTCGATCTGCGCGACCCAACCAGAAATAACCTGACCCAATGTAATAGGTGTCGCGTCCTGCAGGTGAGTGCGACCAACCATCACCACATCCGCATACTCCTCTGATTTCTTCGCCAACGTGTCCCGCAGTTTCTGCACTGAACCGTAGAAATGACGGTTAAGCTCTGACACAACCGCAATATGCATCGCAGTGGGGAACGTGTCGTTTGAAGACTGTCCGCGGTTAACATGGTCATTCGGGTGAACGGGCGACTTAGTTCCCATCTGCCCACCAGCAAGTTCAATAGCACGGTTAGAAATGACCTCATTCGAGTTCATATTAGACTGCGTACCGGAACCCGTCTGGAATACGACCAGTGGGAAATCTGCGTCGAGCTTACCTTCAATAACTTCATCAGCAGCCTGCGCAATCAGGTCCGCCACATCTTGTGGCAGTTCACCCAACTGTGCGTTCGCAAGTGCCGCGCTTTTCTTAAGTACCCCCAGCGCGCGGATCATGGGGCGGTTCCACACGAAAGTGGACCGTCCAATGTCGAAGTTATGCAAACTACGTTCCGTTTGCGCACCCCAGTGGTGTTCAGCCGGAACCTCGATCTTGCCCATAGAATCGGACTCAGTGCGAGTAGTCACAATCAGCTCCTAAGAAATTGTGTTTAATACCATTTCCAAGGTTAGCCCAGGCGCAGCAGCCAATGCGGGTAAAAAGTCTGATACCAGGTACCCTCAAGCACTTTCACTCACCTCGTTATCGGCAGCACAGTAATGACCGTCACGGTACGGGCCAGTGTAAACCCAGATCTTACGGGTTAAAGTTCCGCATGGTGAACTCGCAACTGAGGTGCCGGTAAACTGTGAACCAGTGTTGATTAGCGCGGGGGTACTTACGTGGTTTGGCCCGTACGCCCGTGGCAAACGGTGTGGCGGATGCGCTACCGGAAAGGGAAGTCATGGCAGCAAAAGGAGCGCGTAAAGGCGCTGGGGGGAAGGGCTCAAACAGGCGTGCGAGGAAAGGAACGGGAGGCCATTCCCGCCGCGGCCTGCGAGGTAAGGGGCCTACACCAAAAGCGGAAGACCGCGTGTACCACCCCGCGCACCAGCGCAAACTCCAGCGGGAACAAGAAGAAGCGAAACAGGCTCAGCGGGAAGCTTACCGCAACCGCACGTCCATTAAGATCACGCCGGGAAATGAACTTATAGTTGGGCGCAACCCGGTTTTTGAGGCCGTGGATGCAGGTATTGGGATTACCCGCGTATTCGTAGCATCCGGGATGAACGATGAGCGGGTCATGTCCGTGGTTCGAGCCGCCACCGCGCAGGGAGCTCCCGTTGTCGAGGTGACGAAACGGGACCTCGAGAACGCGTCTGGCCAGCCAGCCCACCAGGGAGTGGGAGTTGAAGCTGAGGAATACAGTTACTGCACTGCGCAAGACCTACTGGATCGGGCGGATCGAAAGGGGGTACCTGCGTTAATTATGGCTCTGGACCAGGTGACGGATCCGCACAACCTCGGGGCAGTGCTACGCTCCGGTGGGGCGTTCGGAGCGACGGGGGTACTTACGACCGTGCGGCGATCCGCAGCAGTCAACGCCACCGTGTGGAAAGTGTCAGCCGGCGCGGTCGCACGCGTCCCCGTGGCACGTGAAACAAATCTAGTGAATGCTCTAAAAGAACTGAAAACCGCCGGCTGCTTTGTGGTTGGGCTCGATGGGAACGCGGACCTACCGATTGGTGAGCTGGATCTGGCAACCCAGCCGCTGGTGCTAGTAACGGGTGCGGAAGGGCGCGGCCTATCCCGCCTGGTGCGCGAAACCTGCGACCAAATCGTATCCATTCCTATCGCGTCCGCAGTCGAATCCCTCAACGCAGCCGTAGCTACAGGGATCACCCTGTACGAGGTAGCTCGCAAACGCCGCACAGCCCAAACAGCGTAGGTACCCTCAACGGAAAACAGCTGCAAGTACCTCAGGAGAATCCCTAGTACCTAAGGGGAAAACAGCCTTAAGTACCCCCGGAGGGCAGAACGGGACCAAGAAAGGCAGAACAGGTCTTCGGAGGAAAATAGGGTCGGAGGGTAATGGAAACCCGGGTGCGGGAAATAACAAGTGCGTAACAATGTTCGACCTTAAGTATGTTGACGTCAAGATTCTGGTACGTTGAACTAACCGAGCAACGATGCCTAAAGATAGAGAATTGCAAGGAGGCGCTGTGAATATCAGCAACTACCAAGCCATAGCGATGATCATTTATTTCGTTGTCATGATCATGCTGGGCTTGTTTGCATACAACCGGACAAATGATCTTGACGACTACATGCTGGGTGGACGTACCTTAAACCCGTTCGTAGCGGCGCTCTCAGCCGGGGCGTCAGATATGTCCGGCTGGCTCCTAATGGGACTACCTGGCGCAATCTACTTAAACGGATTCATTGACGCCTGGATGGCAGTGGGCCTAACGGTGGGGACTTGGCTGAACTGGAAGTTCGTGGCCCCACGGCTGCGTGCCTACACGGAAGTTTCTTCCAACTCGATCACAGTGCCCTCCTTCTTGCACTCGCGCCTGCGCGATAAGTCGAATATTATCCGCGTGGTCTCGGGCGTAATCATCATGGTCTTCTTCACGTTCTACGTGTCGAGCGGCATGGTTGCTGGCGGAACATTCTTCGAAGCATCTTTCGGCATGAACTACCACGTCGGCATGATCATAGTGTCCGCCATCGTAGTTCTCTACACGCTGATCGGTGGGTTCCTCGCAGTGTCGTGGACGGACGTAGTGCAGGGCCTGATGATGGTTACCGCACTGGTCGCGATTCCCGTGGTTGCACTCTGGCACCTCGGTGGTTTCTCTGAAATGTTCAGCGCTGTGCAACAACTCGACCCCACGATGCTGCGTTTCACTGGCGATGGCAGCCGCGCCGCCGTCATCACCATTATTGGTGGTATCGCCTGGGGGCTGGGGTACTTCGGGCAGCCGCACATTATCGTGAGGTTCATGGCGCTGCGCAGTGCTCGCGAAGCTAAAAGCGCCCGCCGCGTGGGCATAACCTGGTTGTTACTGGCGTTCTTAGGGGCCACGTTCACCGCCCTTTGTGGTGCTGCAATCTACCAGCACGACACCGGTAAACTCCCGAACGCAGAAGGTATTTTCATCACCATGGGGCAACTGCTGTTCCACCCCCTGATCGCTGGTTTCATGCTCGCAGCTATTCTGGCGGCAATCATGTCGACGATTTCTGCGCAGCTGCTGGTGACGTCCTCCGCCATCGTTGAGGACCTGTACAAGGCGTTTACCAAACGGAAACTCTCGAGTAACGACGGGGTACTACTCGGCCGAATCGCGGTTGCTGGGGTTTCCATCTTGGCGGCATTGCTCGCATGGCCCAGGTCAGACACGATTTTGGGGCTGGTCGCGTTCGCGTGGGCCGGTTTCGGTTCTTCGTTCGGCCCCACCATCATCCTGTCACTGTACTGGAGGCGATTCACCGCTAAAGGCGCCATTGCCGGCATGGTCACGGGTGCCATCATCGTAGGCGTGTGGGGTAATATTTCCGGCGGCATCTTCGATGTTTATGAGATCGTCCCCGGCTTCCTCGGCAACCTACTGGTAGCTTGGGCAGTTTCGAAGGCCACTTACAAACCGAACGAGCAGATCGACAAGGAGTTTGACGAGCACCTCGAAGCTCTCGACGCCAGCTAACCATTCTGTGCGTAGCGCACACTACGTAAGCACACACTAAGTTGTGGGCGAAGTATTTTACTTTCGCGGTTACTGTGCAGCTACAGTTTTTCGTTCGCGTCCCTCAGGAATTATTTCTTGAGGGACTGGCCGCGAACGGGGCCGTAAACACGCACGTCTATGCGGCGGGGGTACCTGTTGTTTCCCGGGCTTGGGCTTACCGGTTCCCAGGAGTAGACCGGCTGGCGCCCGCGGGGGCCTTACCGGTTCCCGGGCTGGTACCTGCTGGTTGACTTCAAAAATGAGTGAGCTATTGTGCCTTAGGTTTGTTGAGTAAAGCTGGGACTTAGGGCACTAAAAACGCGTGTAGGCAGTACACTGAGAGATATCTGAGCGACCGGGAAAGCAACAAATTGGCAATCCTAGTGCAACACACATATGAAATTAAGAAGGGGAGTTATGACTGAAGTAGGCGAAATGCGGCAAATAGCGGATCGCGCCCTCACCAGAGCCCAGCGTTGGGCTGACGAATCCACCAAATACCCGGTTGATAAAGCAGCGAAGCTTCTGGCCGATGTGCTTGAAGACCCAGAGGGCCTGGATTACACAGTGCAGTTCGTCGACGGTGTTGTTCGCCCAGAAGACCAAGAGGTCGCGGCGCAACACATGGCGGAAATCGGTGCGAAAAACCCTGATTTTCTGCCGTGGTACCTAAGTACCCCAGCTCTCGTTGGTGGACTGGCAGGCAAGGTCTTACCTGAAGCTGTTGTCCCGGCAGCACGCAAAGTGTTCGCGCACCTGGTTGGTGACCTGGTTGTAGACGTCAGCGAAGGCAAACTCGGGCCAGCCATTAAACGCCTCAAGCAAGAGGGATCACGCCTCAACATGAACCTGCTTGGCGAAGCGGTACTGGGCGATAAGGAAGCGCAGAAACGCCTGCGGGACACGCGTGAACTTCTTGAGCGCGACGACGTGGACTACGTGTCCCTCAAAGTTTCCGCGGTTACCGGCCCACATAACCCCTGGGGCTACGACCAGGTGGTGGAACACGCAACTAAGCAGCTTCTCCCGCTGTACCAGTACGCAGCTAAGGCGCCAGGTCGCAAGTTCATTAACTTGGACATGGAAGAATACCGCGACCTACACCTCACGATCGACGTGTTTAAGAAGATTTTAGGGCGTGAGGAACTTCTGGGGCTCGAAGCGGGAATCGTGCTGCAAGCGTATATTCCCGACACCCTCAACGCTATGAAAGACCTGCAGAAGTGGGCGGCGGATCGGCGGGCCCGCGGAGGAGCGCCCATCAAAGTCCGGGTGGTGAAAGGCGCGAACCTAGCGATGGAACGCGTGGACGCGAAGATGATGAACTGGCCGCTCACCACGTGGGAATCCAAGCAGGCAACGGACGCGAACTACCTGCGGATCCTCAACTGGGCGATGACGCCTGAACGCACTCGCAACGTGCATCTTGGGGTGGCTGGCCACAACCTATTCACCATCGCGGCCGCGTGGGAACTGGCGAACGCCCGCGGGGTTACAGACAACGTGGAAGTAGAGATGCTGTCTGGGATGGCGACCCAGCAGGCGTCCGCGGTGCGGGAAGACGTGGGGAACCTACTGCTGTACGTGCCGGTGGTGCGGCCCGAAGAGTACGACGTGGCGATCTCCTACCTGGTGCGCAGGTTGGAAGAGAACTCGGCGGACGACAACTTCATGGCATCCATTTTCGACATTGGCACCTCAGCCGCAGCGTTCGAAAAAGAGAAGCAACGCTTCTTAGCTGCCGTGGAACAGATGGAACGTGAAGGTACCTCCCGGGTTGGTGCAAACCGGCACCAGAACCGGCTGATGGAAAACGCGGAACAAGTTTCGAAACCCGTGAAAACCCCATCGGGAGACTGGACGTTCGAAAACACGCCAGACTCTGACCCATCCCTACCTGCGAACCTGCAGTGGGCACGCGAGATCGCTTCGAAAGTACCCTCTTCCAAACTGGGGGAGGACACGATTGAAAAAGCACTCGTTAAGACCTCTAAAGAACTCGATGACAAACTGGCACGCGCCTACCAGGCATCGAAAGCTTGGGCGGCCCGGCCGGCACGTGAACGCGCTGACATTTTGCACCGTGCGGGTGTGGAACTGGGGTTGCGTCGCGGTGAACTGATTGAGGTCGCGGGTTCTGAACTTGGTAAATCACTACAGCAAGCGGACGTGGAAGTGTCGGAAGCAATCGACTTCGCCCACTACTACGCCCAGCAGTCCCTGGAGTTAGAGAAACTGCAGGGCGCGCGGTTCAGCCCCGTGCCGATAACAGTGGTCACTCCGCCGTGGAACTTCCCGCTTGCAATTCCCTTTGGAGGCACGGCCGCTGCGCTGGCCGCAGGTTCAACCGTGGTGCTGAAACCCGCGCGGATCGCAAAACGTTGTGGTGCACTACTTGCAGAATGCTTGTGGAAAGCTGGGGTGCCCAAGGACGTGCTGACACTTGTGGAGCTGTCGGAGCGCGACCTTGGAAAACAACTCGTCACAGACGAACGCGTTGGCCGCGTAGTGCTAACGGGTGGTTCCGAAACCGCGCAGAAGTTCCGCAGCTGGGACCCGACCATGCGGATCATGGCGGAAACCTCAGGTAAGAACGCGATCATCATTACCCCATCAGCGGACCTCGACCTGGCGGTGAAAGACGTGGTCGCATCCGCGTTCGGACACGCCGGGCAGAAGTGCTCCGCATGCTCGTACGTGATCTTGGTGGGATCCACCGGGTTCTCTAAGCGAGTGCACGACCAGCTCATAGATGCGGTTGAATCACTGCACATTGGGTGGGGCAACGATCTTGCTGCCGAAATGGGGCCGCTGTCGGACGAGCCTGGAGAGAAACTGATGCGCGGGCTAACTCAGCTGGAACCCGGGCAGCGGTGGGAACTGCAACCCCGCCGGCTCGACAACACGAACCGCCTGTGGAGCCCAGGGCTGCGTTCCGGAGTTGAAGTGGGGTCCGAGTACCACATGGTTGAGTACTTTGGCCCGGTGTTGGGAGTTATGCGGGTCGACACGCTTGAGGAAGCAATCGACGCTCAGAACATGACTGACTACGGGTTGACCGCCGGGTTGCATTCGCTGGATGCAGACGAGATCAACTACTGGTTAGATAACGTCCAAGCTGGGAACGTGTACGTGAACCGCGGTATCACGGGCGCGATCGTGCGTCGGCAACCATTCGGTGGGTGGAAACGCAGTGTGGTTGGTGAAGGCACGAAAGCGGGTGGGCCGAACTACCTGTTCGGTTTCGGATCTTTCGAACCCGTGCCCGTCGCAACCGCGAAAGAACGCGAACATTCACCGTTCCCACCAGCGGTTAAACACGATGCGCACGTGCGTAAACCAGCGTTGCGCTCCCTGTTGAACGCGGCGGAACCAATCTTGTCGGACCGCGATTACGAAACACTCGTTAAAGCCATCGAGTCGGACCAACACGCCGCAGACACCGAGTTCGATGCCCAGCACGACCCCTCACAGGTAGAAGTGGAACGCAACATTTTGCGTTACATTCCCACACCAGTGACGGTCCGGTTGGGTGCGGACGCCTCGCAGTACGAAGTGTTCCGCATTCTGTCTGCGTCCCTATCCGCGGGGCACATTGTGGATCCGAAGCGGATTGTTGGTGAGGTTTCTGTCGATTACGCCGGCGAACCCGTACGAGTGTTCGCCGGAGGAGGCGTGGCCCCTATAGGGCTTGAGGTATCGTCTGCGCGGGCGCTCCCTCAAGAAGTGCAAACCCTGCTGGCGGACTACGGGATTGAATACAAAGTGGAAGCAGAAACTGCGTTCCACGCGCGCATGTCGCATAAATCCTACGCGCTTGACGAACGTGTACGAGTGGTGGGTGAGGACGGCGACGCGCTGCGTAAAGCAGTGAACGGGGCCATTGACGTGGCGGTTTACGACGAGCCGGTCACGAGCTGTGGGCGCATTGAAATCCTCCCGTTCGTCCACGAACAGGCCGTGTCGATTACGAACCACCGGTTCGGTAACCGCACCCCACTCACCGACGAGGTGATGGCGGACTAACGCCAGGTAGGTTCACTGTGCAGTAAGTGCCTGAAATATAGCAAGCGTTTTTAACGCTCTGTGCGGGGCTGGATCTGCGGGACTCCCATGGGAGTGCCTGTAGATGCCGGCCCCGCATTTGTTTTCGGGTAAACTCTTGGAGGTAGAACCGAAGTTTCTACCTCGCAAGGACACATCTTGCGGGAATAGATGCCCGTGAGGGCTAGCTTTGGAGGCAAATAATGCCAGCGGTGGTTGTCGTCGGAACCCAATGGGGCGACGAAGGTAAAGGTAAGGCAACGGATCACCTCGGATCCGATGTGGACATTGTTGTAAAGTTTAACGGCGGTAACAATGCAGGACACACCGTGGTGGTGGATGGTGAAAAATATGCGCTCCACCTACTGCCCGCCGGGATCCTTTCAGAAGACGTCACCCCAATTATTGGCAATGGCGTAGTAGTCGACTTGGAAGTCTTGTTTGAAGAGATTGACGCACTTGAAGCCCGAGGCATGGACACGTCTTCGCTGAAAATCTCGGCAGATGCGCACATCATCCCCTCATACAATCGGCTCCTGGACCGGACGAGTGAGAAGTTCCTTGGGAAAAGGCAACTGGGGACCACCGGTAGGGGAATTGGCCCAACGTACGCGGATAAGATGAACCGAATCGGTATTCGCGTGCAAGACCTGTTTGACGAATCCATCTTGCGGCAGAAGGTTGAAGGGGCGCTGCTGAACAAGAACCACCTGTTCACCAAGGTGTTCAACAAGCCGAAAGTGGATGTGGATGAGGTGACGCGTGAGCTACTGTCGTACGCAGACCGCGTCAAACCCATGGTGGTTGACGGTTCCCTGCTGGCAAACAATGCATTAGACGAGGGTAAAACCGTGCTGTTTGAAGCGGGGCAAGCCACCATGCTCGATATTGATCACGGCACGTACCCGTTCGTGACTTCCTCAAACCCCACCGCCGGAGGAGCCTGCACCGGTTCGGGTGTGGGACCAACGCGGATCGACGCGGTTGTTGGTGTGTCAAAGGCATACACCACGCGCGTGGGGGAAGGACCGTTCCCAACAGAACTATTTGGGGCCGAAGGTGATGAGCTGCGTGAACGCGGCGGTGAGTTCGGAGTCACCACCGGGCGTCCGCGCCGCTGCGGTTGGTTCGACGCAGTGGTCAGCCGGTACGCGTCGCGCATCAACGGGCTAACGGACTTGGTGATCACCAAACTGGATGTGCTCACCGGGTACCAGCAGATTCCTGTGTGCGTCGCCTACGAGGTGGACGGACAGCGCGTAGATGAAATGCCGTTAGACCAAACTGCGTTCCACCACGCCAAACCCATTTATGAAATGCTCCCCGGCTGGAGCGAGGACATCACCGGTGTGCGGTCTTTCAACGACCTACCTGAAGCTGCGCGCCACTACATCGAGCGCCTAGAAGAGCTTTCGAAGTGCCGCGTATCCGTAATCGGCGTCGGGCCAGGGCGTGACGAAGTGATTGTCCGACACCAATTCGACCTCTGAGCCCCCCAGGTACCCTCGCTCGTAAAGCCGCTTAAGACGCTAGGTGCCCTCGCTCGTAGAGCCACTTAGGACGCTAGGTACCCTCGCTCGTAGAGCCGCCTACGCAGGCTAGGTACCCTCACGTTGCAAGCAGGCCGTGGCGTTCGGTGAGGGTACCTACGGGCCGGGCGGGCGCCTCAGGTCGGGTAGGGAAAAAACGGGGAACGACGCAAAAGGTATAAATCTCAACGCAACAATGAAATCTGCGCTTTTAACCTGTACTGTGGACTTGGACACACGTGTTTTTGGGACTCCCGGCCCGCAAAAAAAACGGTGAATGGGAGATGATTGAACATGTGATCCGAACCGTTCCAAAATCGGTTTGGAACCTAGCCAATGGATGCAAATCGCATCCAGGAAGTACAAATGCCCAGGAGGCTAAGTATGACCGTTACATTGCAGGACGTTAAAGCTGCCGCTCCGTCTAACGCACCCGAAGAAGTTGTTGAATGGGTAGCGAAGATTGCGGAACTAACCACACCGGAAAAGGTGGAGTTCTCTGACGGTACGCAGGAAGAATGGGACCGGTTGACCAGCGAAATGGTCGAATCCGGAATGTTCACAAAACTGAACGAGGAGAAGCGTCCAAACTCTTTCCTCGCCCGTTCACTACCTTCAGACGTGGCGCGTGTAGAGTCGCGTACTTTCATTTGCTCTGAGAAAGAAGAAGATGCTGGCCCCACGAACCACTGGGCCGATCCGAAAGAGATGAAAGAAACCCTCATCGGCGAAAACGGTGTATTCCGCGGCGCCATGAAGGGCCGCACCATGTACGTGGTGCCATTCTCAATGGGTCCGCTGGGCGGCCCGATTTCTCAACTGGGAATCGAGATCACTGACTCACCTTACGTAGTGGTTAACATGCGGATCATGACCCGCATGGGTGCTAAAGCGATGGACCTCATCAACGAGGGTCGTCCTTGGGTACCTGCAGTTCACTCAGTGGGTGCGCCGCTGGAGCCAGGTGAGAAAGACACCGCTTGGCCATGCAACGACGAGAAGTACATTACCCACTTCCCCGAAACCAACGAGATCTGGTCTTACGGCTCCGGTTACGGCGGTAACGCGCTGCTCGGCAAGAAGTGCTACGCACTCCGCATCGCTTCGACGATGGCTCGCCGTGATGGCTGGATGGCGGAACACATGCTCATCCTGCGTCTAACCAGCGAAAAGACCGGTAAGCAGTACCACGTAACCGCTGCCTTCCCGTCCGCTTGTGGTAAAACCAACCTCGCGATGTTGCAGCCCACCATCCCTGGCTACAAAGTGGAAACGGTTGGGGACGACATCGCGTGGATGCGTCCAGGACCAGACGGACGCCTGCGCGCAATCAACCCCGAAGCAGGTTTCTTCGGTGTTGCACCCGGCACGAGCTACAACACGAACCCGATGGCAATGGAGACCGCAAAGGCGAACTCCATCTTCACTAACGTGGCGTTGACGGACGACGGGGACGTGTGGTGGGAAGGCATCGACGGTGAGATGCCTGAACACTTGATTGACTGGCGCGGAAACGACTTCACGCCAGCTGACGCGAAGGAAGGTAAAGTTGCGGCTCACCCGAACTCGCGCTTCACAGTCCCGGCTTCGCAGTGCCCAATCATCTGTGACGATTGGGAAGCACCTGAGGGTGTGCCGGTAGACGCGATCCTGTTCGGTGGCCGTCGCGCCACGAACGTACCTCTCGTAGCTGAGCAGTACGAACCGGCTCACGGGGTATTCATCGGCGCATCGGTGGCGTCCGAGGTCACTGCCGCAGCGACCGACGTTAAAGCTGGTTCACTGCGTCACGACCCGTTTGCGATGCTGCCGTTCTGCGGCTACAACATGGCAGACTACTGGGGTCACTGGCTCGAGATGCAGAAGAAGCTCGGCGACAAGTTCCCGAAGGTCTACCAGGTTAACTGGTTCCGCAAAGACGAGAACGGGAAGTTCTTGTGGCCCGGATACGGTGACAACTCCCGCGTACTCGACTGGATCGTTCGCCGCGCAGCTGGCGAGGTAGAGGCGATTGAAGGCGTCACCGGCCTTTACCCGAAGTTTGAGGACTTCAACCTCGACGGCCTCGACATCGACAAGACTGTTTGGGACAAGATGTACGACATCGACCCAGACGCTTGGGCAGCCGAGATGGACTCCACCGAGGAATACTTCGAACAGTTCGGCGACAAGGTACCGGAAGAGATCCGCGAACAGCTCAAGAAGTTCCGCGATCGCATCGCCGCTGCGAAGAAGTAGCACATAACCGCTGCTTTGAAGTAGCTTACTGCTCAAAAGTAGGCTGCTCTGAAGCGGTAACGCAGGGTTAAGTAGTTATCCATACCCTGGAGGGCCTGCACCCACCCGGTGCAGGCCCTCGCTTTATCTGCGACTATTCCGGTGCGGGGATTGCCTTTGTAGGACTTGGTTTTGTGGGGGGTTGGTTTTTGCGGCTTGCTTTTTTGTGGGGGCTTGGTTTTTGGAGGGAAGCTGGGTTTTTAGCGGCTACTTTCTGAATATTGGCCATTGCGGTAGACCGTGAAAGAATGGGCGTTGTAGGCATTTCCCGCGATAGGTGCGAGTTAGTTGAGGTGTGGGTGTGAGCGAAGCAGTAGAACTAGAACGGTTATTGCGCGAAACCCGCCGGCGTCTTTATGCAACGGCCGCAAATACTGCTTCCGACCCGTTTGAAGCGGATACAGCGCTTCCAAATAGTGAGGCAGAAGCTTTAGAAAGGCGAGTTCAAGGCGGGTTGCGTGCCGCCGAACTTGACCACCGGCGTGCAGTGGCGAAACTTGCTAGTTCAGACACCCCGCTTCCGTTCGCCGACGCTGCTCGACGTATCAACGCGGAACCGCCCGAACCGCCCGCAGATTCGGCGTCTACCCCCGTAGTTTCGCAGTGGACGCTGGACCCCGCTTCCTCAGAATATGAGAAAGTTCTGCGCACATTAGGATTTCCCGAGGGACTACCCACCGGTGGTGTCCGCGTGGTTGACGCTGCTGCCGGCGACGTGTTGCTGGTAGTGGGTCAGCAAGGTGCTAGTGAAACCGCTGTTGACGTGGCCGTGCGGTTACGAGGACGCTTAGAAGGACGCGGAGTAGACACAGAAGTCGTGCTAGGGGGCGCACGAACCGTGCTGCCCGGTGAGCAACGCCGCGTGCGTAGCGCAGAAGAATTTGAACAATTGAGAGCGCAAGTACCTCAAAAAGCAATTGTTCTGACGTTAATTAACTCTAAAATTGCAACGCATCACCGGATCGCCAGTAGAATCGCGGCGTCTGTGGATTTTGCGCAAGTGTGGGTCTGTGTTGACGCGTTAATGCAAAAGGCTGCATTGGAAAAAGCTGTGACGGACCTACCGGGGCAGGTTAACGCAGATGCGGTCGCGCTCACGCATGCGTGGGACGCCCGCAAACCCGGGCAGGGACTAAACCTGGGGGTGTCGGTGGGCCTGGTGGATGGTGCGCCGTCCACACCGCACTTGTGGCAGCTGATAGTTGAAGACGCGGTCGCGCGCATGCAGCTGTGAACCGGCCGACCGAGTCTTACACGTTTGGGATTCAAATTTGGTGTGAAACTGTAATTTGACAACCTGCCTTACTAAGTTATCCACAGGCGTTTCCACAACTGTGTAAATAGTTTGTGGACTTATCCTCACACCTGTGGAAAAACCGGTGGATAACTGTGTGAATACACCCATTTCCTTCAGGTACCCCCTTAGTAAAGCGCGTCAACTACAGCATTTTCCCCGCTGCGGAAGAAATGTGAAATTGTGTACACACCTGTGTATCTCCTCTGCGGGAACCGGTGTCAGTGGCAGAAATCTGTGCTTCGCGTGGTGGTACTCACAGGTGTAAATGTGGAAAACTCCGAATTAAAACTATCGCTAACTACGTTGGCTGCGGTTTACTCTTTAGTGACTATTACTTTCCTATTTGAAAGTACCCTCTATGAGGTAATGCCTAGGTGTTGTAAACACCTGTAGGTACCCCCTGTCGAAAGACACGATCTTGAGGGCCCGCAGGAGGGAAGACGCATGAGTAAACGTAAGGCGGCTGGCGAGAGTCGGTCTTAAGGAGGAATTGATATATGAGCCGAGTCGAAGAGGTATTCGAAGAAGTTCAGCGTCGCAATCCCGCTGAACCAGAGTTCCACCAAGCGGTACGGGAAGTGCTGGAGAGCTTAGAGCCGGCAATTAACCGGCATTCACACTACGCTGACTATGCACTTCTGGAGCGCCTGGTGGAACCAGAACGGCAAATTATCTTCCGCGTTCCGTGGATCGATGATGCGGGGAAAGTGCGGGTTAACCGAGGGTACCGCATAGAGTTCAACTCCGCTCTTGGGCCGTACAAGGGCGGTTTGCGTTTCCATAAAACGGTCAACCGCAACATCGTTAAGTTCCTCGGGTTCGAACAGATCTTCAAGAACGCGTTGACAGGCCAGGGCCTCGGGGGTGGAAAAGGTGGTTCTGATTTTGACCCACATGGAAAGTCTAATAACGAAGTAATGCGGTTTTGCCAATCATTTATGACCGAGTTGTACCGCCACATCGGTGAGGCCACGGACGTACCCGCGGGAGATATCGGTGTGGGTGGACGCGAGATTGGATACCTCTTTGGGCAGTATAAGCGTTTAACGAACCGATTTGAGGCGGGGGTACTTACCGGTAAAGGGCTTGGGTACGGTGGTTCGCTGGTGCGCACGGAAGCAACTGGCTACGGCGTAGTTATGTTTGCGCAATCCATGCTTGCGGTAAAGAACGAGTCGATTGAGGGTAAGCGGATAGCTATTTCTGGTTCCGGCAATGTTGCTACTTACGCGATTGAGAAAGCCCTCCAGTTAGGGGCGAAGCCAATAACCCTATCGGACTCATCGGGGTGGGTACATGATCCAGAGGGGGTAGACGTGGACCTGCTGAAACAAGTGAAGGAAGTTGAACGCGGGCGCGTTTCTGACTACGCGGAGCGTAAAGCCGGTGCGCAGTTCTTCGAATCTGGAAACGTGTGGCAGGTACCCTGTGATGTAGCTCTGCCGTGTGCCACGCAGAACGAGTTGAATGAGTGCGACGCCCAATCTTTACTTAAGAACGGTTGTCACGTGGTAGCAGAAGGTGCGAATATGCCAACTACACCGCAGGCGATAGAGCTTCTGCAGTCCTCGCACGTACTGTTTGGTCCGGGTAAAGCGGCGAATGCTGGTGGGGTTGCGACTTCTGCGCTAGAAATGCAGCAAAATGCGTCGCGGGCACACTGGTCGTTCGACGTGGCGGAAGCGCAACTGTCGAAGATCATGCAGCAGATCCACGACGACTGTGTTGCGACCGCGCAAGAATACGGTCGGCCCGGAGACTACGTTCTGGGTGCCAATATTGCGGGCTTTGAACGGGTTGCTGATGCCATGCTCGCCCACGGAGTTATCTAACCAGTCACCGCGTAGCTGGCCGACCAGCTGTTATCTAACCAGCCCGTCTGAATTCTTCCTACAATATTGAAGGTGAGATATTTTCGCCCAATATGTAGGGGGTACCTGAGGAAGTATGAAACGGCGGATAAGTGACTCGCAGGGTTTAAACGCGGTGGCGAGTTGGCGGGCGGGCGAGCGATCGCGCCCTACGGTCGCCACGGCCGTGCGGTGGAGTTTAGAGGAGCTCGCGGCGACTGTGCCGGGTCGTTCAGTGGAGGTGAGGGTACCTCCGTATGGTGCGGTGCAGATCCTAGGGGGTACCACGCACCGGCGAGGTACCCCACCTGCAGTTGTGGAAATGCGTGCGGACGCCTGGTTGGGGCTCATTACTGGAGTTCAGCAGTGGGGGTACCTGGTGGAAAACGGTGAGGTACAGGCGTCCGGGGAACGAACAGACTTATCGGCATATTTCCCTCTCGTACCCGAGCAGAAATAACGCTCGGCAGATTAGTCACCAGATTGCGCCGCCAAAAGAAGGGTTAGATTTCAAATACACGCCGAGCCCGGTGCCGCGCATCCCCCTGGTCGCGCGCGGCCCGAACTGCGCGAGCAGCTTCTTGACATTGCTCCAACGTGAACTGGCTCAGTTGCGCGCCAACTGCTTTAAGTGCCGGAGGAGCCACGGACAGCGACGTCACCCCCATGCCTACTAGCACGCAAGAAAGTAGTGGGTCAGCTGCGGCTTCACCACACACCCCGACGGGGGTACCTGAACGGATACCGGCGCGCGCCACATTCGAGATGAGTGCAAGCGCGGCAGGCTGCCACGGGTCTGAGTACTCCGCTAAATCTGCGGACAGACGGTCAGCAGCCATTACGTATTGCGTCAAATCGTTTGTGCCGACGGACACGAAGTCAACGATTTCCATGAACTGGTCAATCAGCACTGCCACGGAGGGTACCTCAACCATGATGCCGGCTTTCAACCCGCGTTCGTGAACGAGCTTTGTGAACCATTCGGCCTCAGGAATCGTAGAAATCATGGGGGCCATAACCCACGTGTCCTCATGGTTTGCCGCGTGAGCGCACTGGGCGATCGCATCTAGCTGGTGGAGCAGCAACCCGGGATTATGCCCCGATGTGCGCAACCCACGTACCCCCAGTGCTGGATTCGCCTCATCCGTTAGGGTCGCGTAGGGAACGGGCTTGTCCGAACCGGCGTCTAGGGTTCGAAAAACGATTTTAGAATGAGGGAACGCCTCGAACGCAGGCTGGTACAGTGCGCGCTGCTGCTCAACGGTTGGTTCTGCACTTGCTCCCAGAAAGCACAGCTCAGTGCGGAGCAGGCCCACGCCTTGTGCGCCAACTGACCGGCCGTCGCGGGCCGTATCACCATCGCGCACATTTGTTAGTAGCTCCACGGGGGTACCATCAGCTAGCTGCGCTGGCCCCGACCATTTCTGGATGAGTTCTACGCGCTCACGGTCTGCGTCGACGCGTCGCTGCGCTTCCTCAGGGGTTGCGTCCGTGCGGATGGTGCCGCGCTGACCGTCCACCAGAACGTAGGTACCCTCATCAATATCAGAAATGTCACGGGCCGCAACGATGCAAGGTAACCCGAGTTGGCGGGCAATGATGGAGGTGTGGGAAGTGGGCCCGCCAAGTTGGGTGACGATGGCGACGAACAGGGTTGGGTCTAGGTCGGCGGTGTCAGCGGGAGTGAGTTCGTCAGCGAATAGTACGACCCGTTCAGATGGGGTTGGGATACCCGGTTCCTCACGACCAAGAAGCTTCGCAATCACGCGGTCGCGCACGTCGCGCAGGTCAGTGGTGCGTTCAGCGAGGATCCCACCGGCTTTTTCGAACTTGGTAACAAACCGGTCGGTTGCATGCATTGTGGCCTGTACCGCTGGAGTGCCGCGGCGGATCATTCTGGTTACTTCTTTACGCCAAGCTGGGTCGGATGCGATCGACGCGGTTACCGATAGGAGCGCGGCCGCGTGCCCCGTGGTGGAATCCGCTCTTTCTTGGAGTTTCGCAGTGACCTCATCGGCAGCCTGCGTGAATTTCTTGGCTTCCTCGCCGCGTCTTTCCTCAGGCAGGTCCGGTGCTGTTAAATCTGGAATAGGGGGCCGGCGTGTCCAAACGACTGGTGCGTACGCGATCCCGTCTACCACTGGAGTGCCGTATAGAACTGTTTGTTCAGGCTTTTCCTGTGCCACCTTAGCCACGTCCTTTCTGCAAGGGGGTACTTGGGTACCTAGAACAAAGATACGTGTTTTCTTAATAGGGTTTGAGTATTTGTAATGAAAAGCACGAAAAAGGGGTTAGTAAAGATAAGGAAAATGTGGAAACCTATGGGAGGAGCGAATATTACTAAAACAAGGAGGTTCCCGTGGTTAAACGGAGTGCCACCGTAGCCTCCGAAGTGGGGTTACATGCCCGCCCAGCAGCGATTATTGCGCGAGAAGCGAAACGGGCTACCAGCCCGGTTTATATTTCGTTGGGAGAAGAAACTGTCGAGGCACAGTCCGGCCTGATGATCATGACTTTAGGTGCGCAATATGGCGATGAGGTAACTGTTACCTCGGACGATGAGAAGGCTGTTGAAGCAGTTTGCGAACTCATCGCATCCCCCATGAGTTCAGTCTGAGCGCTTGGTTAAGATCAGCGTTAACGCCCCGTCGGGGTCTGTTCGGCCACGTGGCTGCGGGCGCGAGCACTTGGTTGGGGGAGCGTAAGTACTTGGTTGGATCCTTCCGAGATGTCGGTCGGGGATGTCTGGTTTGTCGACAGAGCCCAAAGAAAATGTCGGTTAAAGCGAGGTTGAACCCTTCTGTTTTACTAACAGTCGACTACGTATCTAAAACAAAAGCGCGCCAGTTGTATAACTAAGGCGCACTTTATTTTCTAGATTCTCAGCGAGCTAAGCAGGAAACTAGATGGATTTAGCGAAGGCCTTCTTGGTACCACGCAGCACGTACCGGCGCGCCATTGTTGCTAGTACGCCAGAAATTGCGGCGAAAACGAGTAGTTCAACTAGTTCAACCTGGTCTTCATCTTCGTTTTGAGGGGATTCGTGCCCGGTGAATACCTTCCAGCCTTGGTTGACAATCTGGTTTGCCGCAAAGCCCGCAGCTGCGAGTGCGCCGGCTGTAGCAAGTTTGTATGGGACGTTCATTAGTTCCTCCTCAATAAGATGAACGTGGTTCGCTATCTACTTCTATCATGCCCAATTGAGACCGGGGGTGCGAATGCACTGCGGAAGAGTCCAACAACCCTTGCCTGCTCAAAGTACCCTCGTGTGTCCAAAGTACCTCCGGCTTATTCAAAGTACCCCGTCTACCAGATGTCGCATGCTGCTAAGCGTGTGGGTGTCGTTTTGACCGCAGTGAATCCCAGGTGAGGAGCATTAATCCAAGCCAAATGATGAGGGTACCTACCCAGCGAGCAGGTTCCATCGGTTCGTGAAAGATGAACACACCGATTAGCAGTTGCATAATCGGAGAGGTGTATTGCAACAGTCCAAGCACGGTGAGTGACAGGCCTCTAGCGGCCATGGCGAACATAATCAGCGGAATAACTGTCACCAGTCCGGCACCCACTAAAAGCGCGAAGTGCCCAACCATGGCTTCTGCTCCCGCCCCGTGACGCGCCAGTTTATGAAACGAGGTACCCCTGGTGCACACGAGGTAAACAAAATACGCAATCAATAGCGGCGCGACCGCCATGGTCTCCAACGCCATGCCGGTCACTACGGGTGCAGTGGTAGAAACCTGTTTCTTTATGAGGGAGTAAACCCCAAACGTTACGGGCAGGCCGATCGAAACCCAGGGTACGTACCCCAGCCCGGCGATCATCACAATAATCGCGATGGCGCCTAACGCCAGTGACGATGCTTGCAGAGCATTCAACCGTTCGTGCCGCACGGTTGCCGCCAGAAACACGGTAACAAGGGGGTTGATGAAGTACCCCAACGCAGCATCCACGGTGTGGCCGTGCAAGATGGCCCAAACGTACACGCCCCAGTTGATAACAATGGCGTGCCCGGCTAGCACGAGAAACCAGAAGGTGCGTTTGTCTTTCCACAGGGTCAGCAACTGCCTCAAGCGTCCGGTACATGCCATTAATGAAAGGCAGAAAATGAGGCCCCAGATGGCTCGGTGCGCAATAACTTCGAATGCTCCTGCGGGGGCGAGGCGCGAAAAGTAGAGTGGAAAGAACCCCCAGAGAACGTATACGGAAAGTCCGAGCAGAAAGTTCTTCTGAGAGTTCAGTTTCAGTTCGCGCATATATGTAAAGTTAGCACGCTGGTCTAGGCCAGCAGAAAACTAGTTCGTTGACCTAGGATAGTAAGTCGGCTGAAACGTGGCATTCGCTTCCAAGAGCGATATCTGAACTTATTTTTCCTTCGTCACGAAGTTGGTGTAGTTGTGGCAGGACGCGGTCGCGAACACCCCACGGGTCGATCGTGTTGAGGTAGATTCTCGTCCCCCCTTCAAAACCCGCAAGAGTGGAGATACGCCATTTAAGCAGCATCCGCCAACGCATGGGCGTGTTGATGTCTGGGGGGCGGTGGTACCACTCTTCGTTGCAGGGTACTTGGCTGCCTGTTGCGGCGTGTGCGGCGTGCACAATGTCTGACACGCCACGCATCGTTTCGGGCGAGACTTCCCACGGATTACGCGCCGGCCCCAATGGCCAGATTGCGATAGTAGGGTAGCGATGTCCCCACCCCGCCATGGCAATTGCGTGTTCGTTTTGGGCTAGTATGAGGTCCCCGGTTACTCCAACGGACAGGATCTGCTCGTAGATCTGTGGATCTTTGCGGATACGGCGTAGTTCCGCCGCGGTTTGCACGGAATGCGCGTCGATAGCCACCAGCTGTTTGTGGAGGTGGTCGAACGAGGCTCCCGCGGGTTTCAACCAGTTTTGGAAGCACGCGACGTATCGGACCGCGGGGTCGAGTCCGTATAGATCCTCCATGGTTTGAGCGGTGAACTGCATGTACTGGTAGTGTTCGTCTTCCGTGAGGGTACCTGACGATGCGAGTTCAACGTTTGTTTTAGCGTCGTCCGTGTAGTGGCGGCGGGCGACGATGAGGTCGTGTCCGCCCGAGAAGAAACCGTTGGCGTGCGCTAACAGTTGGGCGTCGTCCAAGCTTGCGTAATCTTCTTCGGACATTCCGGACGCTTTCAACCTGGCTTTAACCACGCGCATCACGTGGTCGTACCCTTGCGGGTGGGCGAGGTAGTCAGCCATTCGGCGGTGTTCAGTTTCTGAGGGTACGTGGCCGTGGTTTAGGTGCCAGTAGTTGTAAGAGACGATCTCAAAGAGGTTCGGGATCCGGCGGAACTCAGCTACCGTCTGATTGAGTTCGGAAGCTGAGAGCTCTGTGAGGGTTTGCCAACTACCCGCTGCGTCGCGGATTACGCGGGCTTTCTCCGGAGGGGTTTCTATGTACCGGTCTTCGCAGAACGCGCAGTAACGCCCTGCCTGAGCTTGGTCGATGGGTTCGATACTAGGGTCAAGAGGCGCGAGAGGGCGGTGGTCACGCCCAGGTACCGTCCACACCTCTGTGCCTGTAAGTAGGTTCTTTTGCTTCACAGTCCCATCTGCGAGGCGGTCTATTGAATGCATCTTTGTGCGCTCTCTTGCCATATCCACCAGCCTATAACGTCTAGCGCACGATTTTGCGGAACCTTTGGGTAAGAAGATCCTTTCCCTTAGGGCCGACGCTTACGCATTGTTGAACTCTGCAGTGCCGGCCCTCAGGCAAAAACGGTGTATTGTAACGGGTTATCGAATAAAAACGGTGTCTGTTAACGAGGTAACCAACCTTTGGCTTGCTCTTTGAGGTCCCGCATGATTGACAGTGCCTCATCGGCTTTATCGACCTGAACAAAAAGGTGTTCATGGTGGAAACCAGCTAGCTGGTTGCAGGTAATAGAACGCGCTGCCAGAGTCTGGCCGATGGTGGCGGCAAGGCCAATCGAAAGCAGGGAAGAGGGCAGCTCTAAGGTTATTCGTGCAAAACGGTTATCGGTTGGAAGCCCAGCTTTTTCGGCTCGATCCTCCGAAATGACGATCGTGGTCCCTTCTTTTTCGCGCACGGTAGCGAAGGGTTCAACCCCCTCTGGAATCTCGTCAAGATTAGCGAAAACATAGATGCCCTGCGATTGGATGTCCATGTTCGCGAGCATCTCGTCGAGTGATTGCGTGTTATCCATACTTAGAAAATACCCGAGTTACCTGAAAGTTTTTATACTGTCTCACGTGTAGAAGCCAACGTACGCCCGGTTAAGCCGTCAGTGAATTGCCGCGTGTTATTCAGGTTCTGCGGTCTTGCTTCACGCGCGTTATTTAGGTTCTGCGGTCTTGCGTCACGCGCGTTATTCAGGCTGTTGGTGTTGGTCGATGTGTCTTGTTTAAGTTTGCGGGTATTGCTTTTTGAACGTGGTGCAGTTTGCTCATGTTTTCTCCAGCTTGCTTACGCCTGCTTCAGGTCGCTTACGGTTTTTCAGCTTGCTTACGTTTTTCAGTTCTGCGGTCTCGATGAGTCTTATTTGGTTTGTTGAGTGCCAATTTAAGCGTTTTGTTCAGCCTTGAGTGAATTGCACTCAACTTTGCTTGGCACTCAAAGGGGAAGAGTGCCAGAATGGAGGTGTTGCAAGACAGAAAGGAAGAAAAATGGCTAGGTATTACGAACCGTTCCGCGACATGAACCGCATGATGGATGCGATGCTGCGCCAGACGCCGACGTCGCCGGCAATGCCACTCGACCTTTACCGCGATGGCGATAAGTACTATGCGCAGATGGATCTGCCAGGTGTGGATCCAAAGTCCATTGATATTGATGTTGAGGACCGCACGCTGACTGTGCGTGCTGAACGTTCCGAAGTTGAGGGTGAGAAGGTTGAGTGGCTCACTCGCGAGCGCCCGGTCGGCACGTTTGCTCGTCAACTGACACTCGGTTACGGGGTTGCGCTCGATGCGATCGGTGCTAAGTACGAAGATGGCGTATTGACGCTGACCATTCCGGTTGCTGAGGAGGCAAAGCCTCGCAAGATCCAGGTGCAGCACAACGCTGGCGATAACAAAGTTATCGATCAGTAACGCGATTGCGTCAGACAGTGTCACGAGGCGCACATCTGCCTCAAACCCGATTTGGAACAACCTGTCTCTTAAGGAAACTGTTTGTGAACAACTGGTTTCTTATGAAACCTGTTCTTGAACAACTTGTTTTTGAATAAGAAACAGCTTGTTTTCAGCAAAAGGGGCCGTCCACAGAAAACGTGGGCGACCCCTTTTTTGTCTGCAACTAAGGTGGTACCTACCTGCTACGTACTAGCTCATTGCTCGATTGGACCTTGACGGTTCTGGCTATGAGCACTCACCGTGTTCCGGCTTACAGGCGATCCATCGTGTCCGGGTGTGAGCCTGTCCGGCCCTCCTCACCTAAGTCCAAGCCTTCAATGATGTGCTTGTCCTTGTCCGTGAGTTTGAAATCGAAAATGTCCGCATTTTCCGCCATCCTCTCTTTCCTGAGGGATTTGGGGAACACGATGTCGCCACGCTCAATAGCCCAACGCAACGCCACCTGCCCAGCTGTCTTACCGTGCGCCTTCCCAACCTCTGTGAGTACCGGATCGTCAATCACTTTTCCACGTGCCAGAGGCGACCACGCCTCAATCGCAATATCGTGACTTTGGCAGAACTCCCGCACCTCGTTGTTCGGCAAGAAAGGATGTACCTCAATCTGGTTAATCGCAGGCTTAACGCTGCCCTCATCCAGAACCTTTTGCAGGTGGTCAACCTGGAAATTCGACACGCCTATCGACTTCGCTCGGCCATCGGCGTGGAATTCCTCCAACACCTTCCAAGTGCTGACGAAGTCCCCATCATAAAGCGTAGGAAGTGGCCAGTGAATGAGGAACAAGTCCACATAGTCCACCCCCAAGTCCTTCAAAGACTGGTCAAAACTCCGACGGGCGTCATCGGGTTCGTGGTTATTATTGTTCAGCTTAGTCGTCAGAAAAAACTCGGAACGCTCAAGCCCGGCGGCCCTCAGACCCTCACCAACCTCTTTCTCATTGTGATACATCTGGGCGGTGTCGAAATGACGGTAACCGAGGCCAGCACCCTCACGAACCACACGTGCAGCATCCTCAGGCGTAACTTTATACGTACCCAAACCAAGCTGGGGAATCCTATGGCCATCATTCAGCGTAATTGTTGGTACATTCAGTCCAGTCATTGATGCCTCCTTGACAATCTCTAAGTACCCCCTAGTCTATACAGCTCCCAATCCCTATTCAGAAGCGAAAACTGCGGCCAAACAGCGTTGAGATAAGGAGTAGTGGGGGAGCGTAGGTGGTCGGCAAGCGGCGTGTGGTTGGCAAGCCGCGTCTAGATAACAAGCGGTGAGCGGATTCAGGCGGTCGGAAAACCGCAACGATACCAAACGGGCATGAAGCCTATCCGGGATTGTTACGAACGCAAACATATGGGTTGTTCTGAATGTGAACACCACCCATAGTGAGCGGTCAACCGCAATGCTGAAAAGTAAATGCGCTAACACAATTCTTTGCGCACTAACGAGCATTTTTAAAGAATCTATGCCCAGCTTCAAGAAATGTCTCGCAATTAATCCTAAATAGCGCTATGGTGCTGTCCATAATATTAGCCACGGTATAACGTTAGGAGGCGGTGAATGCAGCACCAATATGCAAACCTGGGAATTTGCTGAAAAACCCGGGTTAATGCACTCAAGTAGGGTGTGATGTGGCTCGCCAATATGGTAACTTAGAGCCAGCGAATGGAAATCTTTTCTCAAAAGCGAACGCTCTTGTGGGGTGGGAAGTGCTGAGAAAAGCAGCTCTGTTCGGCGTCATTGATGCGTAATGTTAGTGGTGCTAAAACTCGGAACATAACGTTGCGTAAAATGATCTACTATAAGCAAATAGAAAGAATGTACGAGGCCTATTTGGTAGAAAGAAAGTGATTGCGAATTTGTGAAGTGATCTTTAATATCCGGTAAACATTTGGAAACATCTGGTTACTGGCAAAAGAATTTTTAGGGCAGCTTTGAAAGCCGTATTAGAGAAACTACAGACGCAAGACTGGGAATCTTTCGCTCCACTTCTTCATAACAGGCCGCTAACATTCGATCGGTTCAAATAACACAAGTTGGCCCGTGACTGTAAGGTAAGCCTCTAGGTCACGTGACGTACTAGAATGCAGGAGCTATCAAATCGACCATGATACAAAAACAGGCGTTTTCGCAAGAGCTGCTACTGCTAACGCTTTGCTACATCTACGCAAATGGCGTTAACTCTGACGAGCTCGCATCATCTTCAAACAAGTTCGACGGAGAAGAGCTCACTAAAGTTCTGAAACGTCTGAGGGTAAACGACGCCGAAGAGATAGCCGGCAAAATCACCGAACGTGCTAACCGCTCCTACGCGATGATCCAAACCGAAGGTGGAAAACTCTCCGTAACGCGTTACGATGCCGTCCGTCGACTAGTCCTGCGCGACCTGCGGCTACAATCTGCCAAAGGAAAACAACTGTGGCCACCAACGTCGCAGACGATCATCGCTCGTCTAGGCGGGCGCTGGTCGCTAGCGCTCGAGCAAGTCGGTTTAGACGCAGGCTCCGACGGAAAACTCGGCCGTGCAAACGTCACATTCTCACCAGAAGACCGCGTCAAGGCTCTTAGAACCTTCATCAATGAATGCGAAGAACAGAATCAGGTAGCCTCCTACGCGGCCTACACCGAGTGGGCCCGAGAATCCGATAACCGGGTACCATCAGGCGCATCCATGCGCCAAATCTATGGCACGTGGAAACACGCGCTAGAGGTAGCTTACGGAGAAAACGAGTAAAACCACTCCGGGAACGCTAGCGGAACCTTCCCTCATTAGTGTCCCGACCACGCAGAGCGTCAAGCTGACGACGTTCCCGCTTCGTCGGACGTCCACTACCCGGTAACCTACGCACAGGCATAAACAACCGCATCGGCTCCGGTCGCGGCTCTGAGTGATCCGCGTAAGCCTGCACCGCCAACGGAGCTCCCACTCGGGTTTTTAGTACCTGAAGAACCTCAAGAACCCGGTCAAATCCCTGAACGCGGTACGTCACGGTATCACCCACCGCAACCTTCTGGCTCGGTTTAGCGGTCTTGCCATTGACTTTAACGTGTCCCGCACGGCACTCGGCAGAGGCCTTAGATCTAGACTTGACCTGGCGCACACTCCACAGCCACGTATCTACTCTCGCGGTATCATCGCTCATAGCGCAATGCTACCCGCGCAATCGTAGCCGTAACCACCGCGAGGGAGAAATATTGTTTCAACTACTTACCGAGCACCCGCTGCTCACGTTCTTTCTGGTTGTCGCACTTGGCGCCACGTTGGGGCAAGTGCGGTTTGGGCCGCTTCGGTTTGGGGCCGCGGGAGCACTTTTTGTGGGTCTCGCACTGTCGGCTGCACATCCCGCACTCGGGGAAAACATGGCGCTGCTGCAAAGCATGGGGCTTGCACTATTCGTCTACACCGTAGGAATTTCAGCTGGGTCCACATTCATGTCGCAGCTTCGCCAGCAAACACCACTTATGGTAGCTGCGGCGCTGGCTTCGATATTAGGTGCGGTAGTTGCGGTCTTAGTGGCTCTCAGCCTGAATGTGCCATTTGATTTAACTGCAGGGCTCTACACCGGAGCGTTGACCGCCGCGCCCGCGTTAGACACGGCATTACAACTAACTGACACAGCCGCTCCCAGCGCCGGATACGCAGTTGGGTACCCCTTCGGAGTCCTCGTCGGACTCATAGCAGTCAGCATGGTAGCTGTAGCTAAGTGGAAAGGTGAAAAAGACACCCCCTCAATGGCTGGGACTAGGCTGGAAGCGCGTACGGCACACGTCAAACAACAGGTCAACGTCCGCGATGTTAACGCGTGGAAACAAGGCAGAGTGCGCATGTCATACCTGCGTCGCGCGGACCGCACGCGCGTCGTCGTCCCAGGGGAAGATCTGCTACCTGACGATAAAATCGTTATTGTAGGCCCGCCTCAAGCAGTGGAAGCTGCAATACGGGAAGTGGGGGAAGAGGCGGCGCAGCACCTGGCTGACGACCGGCGCCATGTTGACTTTGAACGCATCACCGTTTCAAACCCCGACGTTGCCGGTAGGTCCATTGCTCACTTAAACTTGCCCGTAAAATTTGGGGCGGTTATCACAAGGGTACGTAGAGGTGACTTGGAAATACTTGCTACCGATGAGCTCCAACTACAGCCCGGAGACCAGGTTTCAGTGGCGGTACCTAGCGCAGAATTACGGGCCGTGTCCGCTTATCTAGGGGACTCGGAAAAACGAGTTAGTGAGGTGGATGCGCTAGCTTTAGGCCTCGGACTTGTCTTAGGGATGTTCCTAGGCCTGGTGACATTCCCGATGCCCGGTGGGGGTACTTTCAGTCTGGGGGCCGCTGCGGGTCCACTAATCGTTGGGATGGTGCTCGGCGGTTTACGCCGCACCGGGGTGCTGGTGTGGTCCATGCCGGAAGCGGCGAATCTGACCATCCGTCAGCTAGGACTACTGTTCTTCTTAGGAGCCCTAGGGCTTGGAGCTGGGTCAGAATTCTGGGGTATCCTCACCAGCCCCTTGGGGTGGCGGGCCGTGCTCCTGGCGGTCGTAACCGTAGCGGCTTCATTGATCCTGATCGTATTCGCCGGGTGGTTCCTAAAGCTTTCAGCGCCGCGCACGGCTGGGGCGGTAGCAGGGTTCCTTGGCCAGCCCGCCGTGTACCAAGAAGCGAGTGCCAAAGTTTCGGACGAACGCGTTGAAGCTGCGTACGCTGGTTTGTTCGCGTTTTCTATAATCACGAAAATCCTGCTCGTCCCCGCCATGGCGATACCGTTCTAAACAGCGCCTCGCACGTCGAAACAGTTCCTCGCACGTCGAAACAGTTCCTCGCACGTCTAAACGCTTCCTTGCACGTCGAAACAGTTCCTTGCACGTCTAGACGGTTTCCCCTTCCTTGCCAAGGTGCCCGCGGGCAATCGCATAGTCTTCGCGCGAGGGTACCTGGGCGTGGTGGGGTGTTTTTGGGTGGGGGTACCTAGGGCACTCGGGGTGTTAAGCAACGGGCGCTAGGCAGCTTCCCAGTAGCTACGCAATCCGCGCGACAGGTAGTGAAGATCTGCCAGATGACACATTTCTCTAGCGGAATGCATAGAAAGAATTGGGATCCCAACATCCACAGTCGTTATCCCCAGCCGAGTAGCGGTAATGGGGCCTATGGTGGAGCCGCACGGAATCGCGTTATTAGAAACAAAAGCCTGCGAAGGTACCTCGGCACTCGCGCACGCACGGTTCCACAAAGCACTCCCCACCGCATCTGTGGCGTAACGCTGATTCGCATTAAGCTTCAGCACAGGGCCTTTACCCAAGATTGGATGCGTTTGAGGATCATGATACTCCGAGTAGTTAGGATGTACCCCATGTGAAGCATCTGCACTAACACACGAAGAGCGGGCAATCATCTGCTGATAATACTGTGTGGAGTCGTCAAAAAGCGATGCCAACCTCCGCAAAGTACCCTCAAGAATTGGGCCAGCAGCACCCGAACGTGAGGCCGAACCAATTTCCTCATGATCAAAAGCAACAAAAACACAAATGTCTTCGTGCCGTGACATATCCAAATCAAGGAACGCCACCAAAGCAGGGTGAACAGAACTGAGATTGTCCAACCGACCTGAAGCCAAAAACTGTTTATCGTTACCGAACCGCTCAGGTTTCTGAGTCACATACGCAACTAAATCGTGCCCCAGAATTTGTTTTTGAGATCCCAAACCTGCCTGGTCAGCTACATAGTCTAAGAAATTCAGATCCTTATCGAGAGTCCAAACAGGATGCAGGTGCCGTTGATTGTCTAACTTCAACCCATTGGTATTAACGCCCCGGTCAAGATGTATCGCCAATTGAGGAATGCGCGCCACCGCATCGGTGCGAACCAGAACCTGGGTACCCTCATCAGAAACAACCCGGCCGGCAAACCCTAGCTCACGATCAAGCCAAGAGTTAGTAAGCATCCCGCCGTAAACCTCGACGTCAATCTGCCCCCATCCGTCAGTAGTTACAGAAGACCCCGACGGTTTCACTTTAAAAGTGGGGGAGTCAGTGTGTGAGCCAACGATTCTGAAACCCTGAGGTTTCTTGGTTGTATCCGGAATCTGCCATGCCAATACTGCGCCGTCGCGGGAAAATACGTAACTACCGGGCTCGGACTGCCACGATTCAACTTCAGTTACCTCAGTGAAACCACCTTGTTTGAAACGATTAACGAGCGCGTTAGCCGCGTGGTAGGAAGATGGCGAGTCCTCAACAAATCGCGCAAAATCTGCTGCATTCTTGTCAATAAGGGTTTGATCATTACTCATAACTCCGATCGTACCTTGGCGCTACAGCATAAACGGGTAGTTATAGCCATGCGAAGTGATGTGGGCGTGGGAATGCGGGGAATAGGTTTCTGAAACCTAGCTTAAGTAGTGCCGTTACTAGAAAATTAGGTTATACGGAAGCTTCCTTCGAAAGCCGAGACGAGCACTGTCGTTGTGTGACAACGGAGACAATCAGGTCGCCTGAAGTTGGAAGTAGTGCCGAATAGTGTTGGAAGAATCCGCTATCGTAAAAACGGTGCTTGTTACTACAACTCGTGAGGAGGGCGTTAAGGTACATGCACGAGTTGTTTAAAATGCTGGTTTTTGGCATGTCGCAAGTGGATGCAACGATACTGCTGGTCATAGTTGCGGGTATGCATGCGAATGCATCAAATGGAAAGCTACATTTCTTGGCTTGGGGAATGGTCCCAGCCACTGCTTTTGTGATGCTCAGTTTGCGTGCCGTACTCATAGCTGGGCATTTGAACATTTCTGCTGAAAGTGACGAAACCCCAGTCTGGGTGGGGTTTTTAGAGGCGGGGGTATTTGCATTTTTGATGGTCGCGACGCTTATTTTACTGAGGTACCCGGGCAGAACCATTCGTAGACTCGTACGCGTAAGCAGCGATTTTGAGGGCCAAAGTGGCGGGGGTACCTGCGGGTCGGAGCAGACCCACGCTCAAGGTACCCCCATCCACAGCGGCACAGAAGTGGGTGAAAGCGGTGACGAAGCAACAAGTGCCAACGCAACCAAAACCTCAGGAATTCTTAAAGACATAGTGGGTAGTGCAGTTACCGCGATTGGACGAGCTGTCACCAATTCAACGTGGGTATCCCCGCTGGCATGCTTGCTGGTCGCGTGCATCCTAGTCGTGGACCCATCCTTCTTAGCCGCCACAGCATCGCTCTCCACGCAGACGTTTTTCATGAGCATCCTGGGAGCTCTCGTTTTCGGTGCGTGTGTAAACCTGCCCGCGCTAGTAACCTCAGTGCTGGCGCGAAAAAAGGGATTCAAAGAATCTATGAGCATCATCGCCAGTATCACTTTGAAGCACGCACGGCTTTCGGGATGGGCGCTGTGCTTAATAACCGCTTTAGCAACGGCATACGTTGCGGCACATTTTTACGCGACGTGGCTCACCGTCTAAGTACCCCCGACGGTATTGCCACCCAACTGCGCGGAGTGTAGGTGCGATAACAAGGACAGCACCTGCAGGTACCCTCCTTGTTACCGCGTCATTGCGCGGCCCACTGTTATTAGGTTGTGTGCCACTGATGTGAGGTTATGTGAAAGAGAACTGACGGGGCTGTGAGAGGTTTGCCGAGTTGCTATGCGCGATACCGGTAAACGTTGGTTTCGCGTAACTCAAATCCGCACCGTTTGTAAAGCCGGTTAGCGGCTTCACGGGTAGGGCGTGACGTCAGGTCGATCGTCCGGCACTGGCTTTCTTCCGCTTCCTTAATCGCCGCTTCGACCAGCCCCTGACCTGCGCCTTTGCCACGCGTGGAATCTAAGACAACTACATCTTCGATCCAGGCTCGCCTACCGGTGGGAATGTCGAATATTACGAGAGTTAACATCCCCTCAATATTTCCAGTGTCGGGTGAGCGGTAGACAAGAAAATGGACGCACTCTTGATCTAGGAAACGCTTGAGTCCGTCCGCTTCCAGTGGTTTTGATGAGCGTGAAAGCTGGGGGATCAAACGATCCATCGCTTGTTTTAGCTCGTCGGTCGGTGTTTTGATTCGCTCAATGGGCATATGTACCCCCCTTAATGGACGACTAATTCCACCTCAGTGTACGCGTTAAGCAGTTAATAGTGTGCGAATAAACCTGTTCTCAACCCAAATTATGTGGTTTTCAAGGAAAAACACTTGGGGGATGCCGGTTTGTTTCTAGCGTTGGCTCGCGGGGGTACCGCAATCACCCTTGTTTGCTAAGTACCCTCATGCTACTTTTTTGCAAAACTGTAGGCTTAAGCCATGAGATACCGTTCTACCCGTGGTGAACCCCAGGACCCTTCTTTGTCGTTTACGGAAATACTGTTGGCTGGTCTTGCGCCCGACGGCGGCCTTTACATGCCGGAGCACTACCCGCATCTGTCAGAAGAAGACCTTCTTGCGTTGAAAACGGTTTTTGAACGCAGGGGGTACCCGGGTCTGGCTTGTGCAGTAATGTCGTTGTACATTGACGATATTCCACATGAGGCACTGCAGCGTCTATGCGTAAGGGCGTACTCGGAAGCGAAGTTTTCGACGGCAAAAGTGGCTCCGGTGTCGAAAATTGATGAGGGTACCTGGATGCTCCACCTGTCGAACGGTCCAACTGCAGCGTTCAAAGACATGGCAATGCAGATGCTGGGCCAGTTATTTGAGTACGTGCTGGCAGCAAACGAGACTGAGCTAAATATCCTTGGTGCTACCTCGGGTGACACGGGGTCTTCAGCTGAATACGCCATGCTTGGGAAGAAAAATATCCGTGTTTTTATGCTCACCCCTGCTGGGAGAATGACGCCTTTTCAACAAGCGCAAATGTTTGGAATCGACGACCCGAGAATCATAAATGTGTCTTTAGATGGTGTTTTTGATGATTGTCAGGATGTAGTTAAAGCGGTATCGGCGGATGCGCGGTTCAAACGCAGATACTCGATTGGTGCTGTGAACTCGATTAACTGGGCTCGGCTTCTCGCACAAGTGGTTTACTACGTTGCTGCGTGGATTCAGGTTAGCGGCGACCCTAAGCAGCCGGTGTCTTTTTCTGTCCCCACGGGCAATTTTGGTGATGTCTGTGCCGGTCATGTGGCGCGAAGCATGGGGGTACCTATTGAAAAACTCGTGGTGGCAACTAACGAAAATGATGTGCTGGACGAGTTTTTCCGCACTGGAGTGTACCGGGTACGTTCATCCGCAGAGACTTTAGAGACGTCTAGTCCCTCAATGGACATTTCCAAGGCGTCGAACTTTGAGCGTTTCGTGTTCGATCTGCTTGGGCGCGATACTGGCCAGGTTCGGGAACTGTTTGGAAGCCAGTTGAACACTAGGGGGTACTTCGATTTGTCTGCCCACGAGGCTGTGGAGCGTGCGCGGGAGGAGTTTGGTTTCTACTCGGGTTCCTCCACGCATGCTGATCGGCTGAGGGGGATCGCGGAGGTGCATCGCCAGCATGGGGTACTTATGGACCCTCACACGGCGGACGCTTGGAACGTCAGCAGGAAGCACCTCGGTGAGGAACCAATGATTGTGCTAGAAACCGCCTTACCCGTGAAGTTCGCGGACACCATTGAGCAAGCCGTTGGATTCACCCCAAAGGTACCCCGTCGATTTGTCGGTATTGAAAAAGCGCCGCGACACGTGACTCACCTGCCGAAAAGTGTTGATTCTGTGAAGAATCTGATTCGGAAGATAGTCGACGTGTAGCGGCGCCCCTAAGCGATAACTTCGCTAACTCGTCTGACCTCGAAGGTCACCTTGCTAGTTTGCCCGGCCTGTAGCGGGCACGTCGCTCGCCTTTCGGGCGCGTAGCGGTTACTGTGCGAGTTTGTTGGCGACCTTAAGAACTCGTTTGGCCATGTGCTTGAGAGCTGCCTTCGTGGACTCTGGCAGATCTTTGTCGTTGTTGACTCCGGTAACGTGCCCCACGCCGTACGGGTTTCCATCGGTGAACTTGAGCGGATCCGTGTACCCTGGTGCCACAATGTAGCCGCCCATGTGAATAATGCTTTGGTACATTTTCATCAGGGTGGTTTCTTGGCCTCCGTGCAGCGTGCTCGATGAGGTAAATGCTGCGTACACCTTGTCCGCCAGCTTTCCCTCTGCCCACAAGCCGCCGAGCGTATCCAAGAAAGATTGGAACTGGCCGGTCACGTTTGAGAACCGGGTGGGGGAGCCGAAGATTACCGCGTCTGCCCACTCTATGTCCTCTCCGGATGCGGGTGGGAGATCCTTGGTGGCGTTGTAGTTCGCCGTCCACGCTGGGTTGTTGGCAAATACCTCGGGGTCCACTGTTTCTTTAATGTGCCGCACGCGTACGTCCGCACCGGCTTCTTTCGCGGCTTCTTCCACGATTTTAGCCATTTTGGTGCCATGTCCTGTTGCTGAGTAGTAAATAACTGCAAGTTTCGTCATTTTGAATGCCTTTCGTCGGCTCGCTTTTTAGCGTTGCGTTTTCGTCGATTGCTTTAACGATTGCACGCAAGTTTTCAGTTTGCAACAGGGCCCGGGGCGCTAATTCTCACTAACAACTTGGGAATAAAACTCGCCTTTTGGTGTTCTAGTTCGCCTGTTTTTCGCTTGAGGGTACCTTTACCGTACGGAAGTGAGGTAATGCACATGAGGTTCGCGGTGGGTTTGGAATATAAATGAAGGCCCTAACGTTGAGTTAAGTAGACTCAAGTTTGAGGCATTCGAGTTGACACGTGGATGCGTGAAAGTAAACTTGAGTGCAAGAGACTCAATATTGATTTTTAAGGAGGCCACAATGGCACGTGCAGTAGGTATTGACCTTGGCACTACAAACTCGGCTATCGCCACGCTCGAAGGCGGCGAGCCCACTATTATCGCTAACGCGGAAGGTGCGCGCACTACCCCTTCCGTAGTTGCGTTCTCCAAAAATGGAGAGGTCCTGGTAGGTGAAATCGCAAAACGCCAGGCAGTGACCAACGTTGATCGCACAATCATGTCGGTCAAGCGTCACATGGGCAGCGACTGGGACGTAGCTGTTGATGACAAGAAATACACGGCGCAGGAAATCTCCGCTCGGATCCTCGGGAAACTGAAACGAGACGCGGAAGAGTACCTGGGTGAATCCGTAACCGACGCAGTTATTACTGTTCCCGCATACTTCAACGACGCGCAGCGTCAGGCAACTAAAGATGCGGGTAAGATCGCGGGTTTGAACGTGTCGCGGATTGTTAACGAACCAACGGCAGCGGCTCTGGCGTACGGCTTAGCTAAAGGTAAAGAAGATGAACTCATCCTAGTGTTCGACTTGGGTGGGGGTACCTTCGACGTTTCACTGCTGGAAATCGGTAAAGATTCAGACGACGGAGACACGTTCTCTACCATCGAGGTGCGCGCCACCTCAGGTGACAACCACCTTGGCGGTGACGACTGGGATAACGCGATCGTCAAATGGCTGGTTGAGCAGGTGAAGACGAAGACGGGTAATGACCTGTCGAAGGACCCGGTTGCTATGCAGCGTCTGCGTGATGCTGCTGAGCAGGCGAAGAAGGAACTGTCGTCCTCCACGTCAACGAACATTTCTCTGCAGTACCTAACTATGGTTGATGGGGTACCTGTTCACTTGGACGAAACGCTGACGCGCGCACACTTCGAAGATATGACTTCCGACTTGTTGGAACGTACGAAGGCTCCGTTTGAGGCAGTAATCCGAGACGCCGGTGTTGACATTAAAGACATTGACCACGTGATTCTCGTCGGTGGTTCAACGCGTATGCCCGCCGTAGGTGAAGTTGTTAAGAAACTGACCGGTGGTAAGGAACCCTCGAAGTCAGTGAACCCCGACGAAGTCGTGGCCATGGGGGCCGCGCTGCAGGCCGGTGTAATGCAGGGTGATCGTAAAGACGTTCTGCTAATCGACGTGACACCCCTGTCCCTCGGGATTGAAACCAAGGGTGGGTTCATGACGAAACTAATCGACCGCAACACGGCGATTCCCACGAAGTCCACGGAAGTGTTCTCCACCGCGGAAGACAACCAGCCATCCGTGCTGATCCAGGTTTTCCAAGGGGAACGCGAGTTCGCGCGCGACAACAAACCACTGGGAACGTTTGAACTCACCGGAATTGCTCCCGCACCGCGCGGCGTCCCTCAAATCGAAGTGACGTTCGATATCGACGCAAACGGTATCGTCCACGTTTCTGCGAAGGACCGCGGTACGGGTAAGGAACAATCGATGACCATCACGGGTGGTTCAGCACTACCTAAAGATGAGATCGACCGGATGGTGAAAGAAGCGGAAGCGCACGCGGAGGAAGATAAGAAACGTCGTGAAGACGCGGAGGTTCGCAACACTGCGGAGCAGACCGTGTACTCGATGGAGAAAATCCTGAAAGACGAGTCGGAGAAGATCTCAGACGAAACGGCTAACACCGTTCGCGAGGATGTGGATGCCCTTAAGAAAGCCCTTGAGGGAGATGACTCAGACGCGGTCAAAACTGCTTTGGACAAACTGAACGAATCCAGCATGAAGATCGGTCAGGAAGTTTACGCAGCCAGCCAGCAAGAAGAGGCAGCAGGTGCTTCTGAGGCTGGTGAGCAGCCGAAGCAGGAATCCAACTCGGGTGACGATGACGACGTCATAGATGCTGAAATCGTTGATGATGAGGAAGATAAGTGAGTAACGAAGAACTGAATCATGACCCTGAAAACCAGGATCGTGAGGAGGTTACGCGTGAGCAGGGCGTGAACCCCGAATCCGCGCAAACCGATGGTGAAGTGGGGGGTACCTCGGAGGAATCCCCCCGCCCCACCCCTTCGGAACCCGCAGCTACCCCCGCGGGGGATAACCCGGAAACCGGTGCACAACCTCAAGAAGAAACTGATGGCACCGAGGAAACCGTGGACCCGGAGGACATCTCACACCTGGAAGAACAGCTCGCCGACGTTGACACGAGTGCGGACGCGAACGAATTGGACGCAGCGCGCGAGCAGATGGCTCAGCTCGGTGACGATCTCGCTCGTGCCCGCGCGGACCACTACAACCTGCAGCAGCAGCACAATAACTACGTGCGGCGGTCTAAGCAGGACATTTCGGACGCGCGCAAACTCGGGCATGGGGAAGTGGTGGAAGCATTAATGCCAGTACTTGACGACATTGATGCAGCCCGAACTGCCGGTGCTCTGGAGGAAGGTACCCCCTTCACCGCGATCGTCACGAAGCTGGAAACTACGCTGCAAAACCGCTACGAACTAACGCGGTTCGGGGAGGAAGGGGAAGAATTTGACCCCGCCCACCATGAAGCAGTCATGGCTGTGCCAACTGAAGGTGTGGAACACCCAACGATTCAGCAGGTCGTGCAGAAAGGCTACCGAGTGGGTGAGCGCGTGCTCCGACCGGCAAAAGTAATCGTGGCGAACCCTCAATAAATGACTGAAAAATACGTTGAAGGGAGGTGAGGGAACATGGCTGGCCAAGATTGGATGGACAAAGATTTCTACAAAGTGTTAGGCGTTACGAAAGACGCGAGCGCAAGTGAAATTAAGAAAGCATACCGTTCTCTCGCGCGTAAACTTCACCCAGATAAGAACCCGGGCGACAAGAAAGCGGAAAGCCGGTTCAAAGAGGTCGGTGAGGCCTACAACGTTCTGTCAGACCCTGAACAGCGGAAACAATATGATGCGATCAGAGCCATGGCGGGCGGAGGGGCGAGATTTTCCGCGGGCCCTGGAGGGGCCGGCGCCGGTTTCGAAGACGTATTCGGATCCATGTTCGGAGGCTCCGGAAACGGGCATCGAGTACGGTTTTCCACTTCAGGCGGCGCCGGCGGCGGCTTAGACGACATCTTATCCGGGATTTTCAACGGTGGCGGCGGCGCCGGTAGGGGCGGGTTCGGTGGTTTTGGTCAACACTCTTACCAGGACTACCAATCTCCCTCAAAGGGCGCTGACTTAGCCGCATCCACCACGATTTCATTGCGACAAGCCGTGCAAGGGGCGACGTTGAAAATGACCGTTGAGGGACGTTCCCTGACGGTGCGGGTACCTGCTGGGGTGAATGATGGGCAGAAAATCCGGATCCGTGGGAAAGGCCGTCCAGGCGTTAACGGCGGAGCTTCCGGTGACTTGGTTGTCACAATCGGAGTTCGGAAAGATCCCGTATTTTCCCTTAGTGGCAAGAACCTGCACATGAAATTGCCGGTTTCTTACCCTGAGGCAGTGCTCGGCTCTAAAGTTGAGGTGCCGCTACTGGATGGTTCCACCGTAACCGTGAAAGTACCCCCGGGTACCTCGGGAGGCACCCATCTGCGGGTACGTCGACGCGGTGTGGATGACGGTAAACGGCGCGGTGACCTCATTATTGAGGTGGAAATCGCTGTCCCCAGCGTAACCTCGAAGGCATTCAAGGACTCCGTGCGTAAACTCTCCGAAGCGACACAAGGGTGGGATCCGCGCGCGGACCTTAACGCCCACGTGTGGCAAAGCTAAGTTGGCCTAGGCGAAACGCGGGTTCGCTGGCGAACGTGAACCACTTGGGGGTACTTTGGTTGCATCAGTTCCTGATGATCAAGGTACCCCCTCGTATTGAACAGCGAAGGTGTCTAACGATGACGGTTGTTTAGCTGCGAAGGTGTTTAACGGTGACGCATCAGTGCGCTGTCAGTCGGGCCTCTGTGCGCATTGATAAACGCTCGCGGGTGGAACGATAAATTGGCGGAAAGGAGGAGGGAAATGGCAGTAACAACGTTTGTTATTTCTGTTGCGGCAGAACTAGCTGGAATGCATCCACAAACCTTGCGCCAATACGACCGGTTAGGACTCGTGACCCCGGCAAGAACCAAGGGACGAGGACGCAGATACACATACCAGGATGTTGAGAAACTCCGTGAAATACAACGCCTATCCCAAGAAGAAGGCGTGAATCTTGAGGGCGTGCGCCAGATCCTGCAGTTGCGTGAAGAGCTGCTCGAAACTCAAGAGAAACTGCAACGCTTGCAGACAGTTGCGGAAAACGTGCGCAATAAGCTTTCCGCTTTTGAGGCTAGGCGCGATCGCGTGTTTACGGCATCACCGCGCGGCGACGTTTTTCAAAGTCGGCGTGGCAAACGGCCACGAGCACAGGCAGGTGCCTTAGTACCCGCAACCGGAGCTCTGGTGCACGTGCCGAAACGAGGGTACAAAGCACTTATACGGTTCAACGACGAACGGCTACCGTGACGAAGTTTATGACGGTAGTTATCTAACGCGTGATCTACCGGAGGCTTGTTGCAGTAATGTACGTACCCCCATTTTTCTGACAGACTTTGGTGATCTGCCTCCCCAACTGTTTTGAACAGCCCCCACTGTTTTGAACAGCTGTCCCACAGGTACCCCCATCGATTTCGATGACTCTAATATCCACGCGGTACCTTCGACGATCAGAAGGTGCATCAGGTGGGGTACTTGGAACGTTTTACTGGCTGGTTGCTACGGTGCGGTTATGAAGTAGCGTTCGCGGATAGCCGCTGCATGAGGTTAAGGTAAAGACTGCGTAAGAAATTCAGCAGGATTTCATGTGGGTAGTTCTAAGACACAGATCAACTGATGCAGATACCCACTGAAGAACCAACAGGTGAGAGACCGTGAATGGTTCGCGGCGAACAAGCGCCGATGAACGCAACCAAACCGGAAGGAAGAACAATTTCACCGAGCAGCTCAGCTACCAGAGCCGAAAATAAGGATACGCAAGCGCGCGCGGACAGAGCGTTTCTCGGCCATCCACGCGGCTTAGCGACACTTTTCAACCTAGAACTGTGGGAGCGTTTCTCCTACCTAGGGTTTCAAGCAATTTTGGCGCTCTACTTTGCGTCCGCAATATCTCAGGGTGGATTGGGATATGAAGAATCCACGGCCTCATCAATCGTCGCCGCCTACGGGGCGCTGGTGTATTTACTATCGATCGCAGGCGCCTGGATAGCAGACCGAGTGTCCGGTACCCATCATGCCGTTTTGTGGGGCGGGATAATCATCGCAGCTGGACACATCGCGATGGGGGTACCTACAGAAGTTTTCACCTGGGTGGGGCTGGCTTTAATAATCGTGGGAACAGGCCTGCTTAAACCGAACGTGTCAACAATGGTGGGGGAGCTTTACGAGAAAGGTGATCAACGCCGAGATGCGGGGTTCTCCATCTACTACTCCGGTATAAACATCGGAGCTTTCTTAGGACCACTCATTGCCGGTTGGTTGGGCCAAACCTACAACTGGCACTACGGATTTGCTGCTGCCGCAGTAGGAATGATCGCAGGCGTAATCCAGTTCATCGCAGGAGGTAAGTACCTAGCGGGGCGCAAAAAGGGAGAAGAAATCCGCGCTGCCTTCAGAGCGGATAAACACTTCTTTACTACTGTCGGGTTGGTGGCCGCAGCGGTGGTAGTAGCCGTGGTTTTCGCAGTATCCTCACGCGATTCCTTAGGTACCCTCGTGAACCTCGTGACTATTGTGACGATACTCGTGCCGTTCTTTTACCTAGTGATGATGAGCCGATCTTCTCAAGTCACCCAAGCCGAGAAAAAGAACTTGTTTCCTTATTCTTTGCTGCTCGTGGCTCTCGTCATGTATAACCTCACGTACTTCCAAACGGGCAACACGCTGAACTTCCTTGCCTTAGATAAAACTAATAATTCAATCGGTAGCTTCACGTACCCCTCAACCTGGTACATATCTTTAACCGCGATAGTTGAAATCGTCATGGGGCCGGCGCTCGCGTGGCTTTGGGTAAAACTCGGTAAGCGGCAACCGCATGTATCTGCAAAAGTGGGCATCGGGGCGATGCTCGGTGGCCTGGCATTTCTAACCGTTGCACTTGGAGTAACGCTAACGCCGAATGGTGGTTTACTTTCCGCTGGTTGGATGATCTTGTGCTACGTGTGCTTGGGGTTGGGAGATCTGATCTTGCAAACATCTGGCATGTCGGCCACAACAAAACTGGCTCCAAGGGCGTTCGCGTCCCAAACCATGGCACTTTGGTTCGCCGCGATGGCACTATCTCAGGGCATTCAAGCACAAATTGTGAAGTATTTTGACCTTGCCAACGCGGGAGAGTACTTCGGGATCCAAGGGCTCATTATCGCTGGTTACGGGCTTTTTCTAGTGGTTTTAACCCCTTGGATGAACAAGCAAATGAATATCGTAGGTTAGGAGTGTAGGTGCGAATACAAACAAAGTTCCCCTATGAGGTGAAAGTTAACGAAGGCTGGGTACCCCTCAGTGACGGAACCCAGCTTTGGATGAAAGCTTGGATGCCGGTAACAACAGAGAAAGTGCCGGTAATCCTGGAGTACTTGCCTTACCGGGCGGGGGATTGGACAGCTCCTCGTGATCATGAGCGTCATCCTTACTATGCAGGCCACGGTTACGCTTCTGTGCGTGTAGACATTCGGGGTCACGGTAACTCTGAGGGGGTACCTGGGGATGAATACTCTGAACAAGAACACGCTGACGGAGTAGAAGTAATCAACTGGCTCGCAGCTCAACCGTGGTCGACGGGCAAAGTCGGTATGTTTGGGATCAGCTGGGGAGGTTTTAATTCGTTACAACTAGCTGCTTTAAGTCCCGAACCATTGAAAGCAATTGTCACCACGTGTTCAACTGATGATCGCTACGACAACGATGTGCACTACTTCGGTGGTTCCATGCTGGCAGTCGACATGCATGCTTGGGCTGCGACAATGCTTGCGTTTGAGTCTCGCCCGCCCGACAAACGGGTGTGGGGCGATAAATGGCGAGACCAGTGGTTGTACCGTTTGGAGCGGATGGACCCGTATTTGAATACTTGGATGAAACATCAGGTTCGCGATGAGTATTGGAAGCACGGGTCAGTGTGCGAGGATTACTCGCAAATAAATGCGGCGGTTATGGCGGTTGGTGGCTGGAACGACCCCTACCGGGACACGGTGCTGCGTTTAGTTAAGAACCTTTCAAGCTTAGGGAAAAATGTGAGGGGTATCTTGGGTCCGTGGGCTCATCAGTACCCCGATCGAGACCTCAAACCCGGTCCACACATAGATTTTCTGGGTGAAACACTGCGTTGGTGGGATAAGTGGCTTAAGGATGAGGAGACCGGGGTTATGAATGAGCCCTTGCTCCGAACGTGGATTACGGATCCGATCCCACCGTCGTCGGTTTATGTGGAGTTACCGGGCAGGTGGGTTGCGGAAGAGTCATGGCCGTCACCGAATATCACTCCTACGACGTGGAAGTTAACTGACGCTAAAGGTTACAGCGTTGAAAACGAGAGGTGCTGTGGGGAAGCAGAGGAATGCATTGCGGAAGACTCTGCGGCGGTACCTAATGATTCTTGGGGTGTGTTGAGCGTGAATTCCCCGCAGGATACTGGGCAGAATGCTGGGCGGTACTTTCCTTTCGGAAATGATGCTGATCTGCCTACTGATCAGCGTGCCGATGATGGGAGGAGTGTTACTTTTGATTTCCCCGTTGAGCAGCCGCTGGAGATTTTGGGGAACGCGGAGCTTAAGCTACGCATCCAATCAGGTACCCCCAAAGGTCAGGTGTACGTTCGACTGGTGGATGTAGCCCCTGATGGAGCGGCGACGCTGGTGACGCGTGGGAACCTGAACTTTTCTGCTCGCGAGGGGCGGGATAAACGAGTCCTCATGCCTACCGGAGAGTGGGTTGACGTGCACCTACAGTTGACAGGCGCTGGTTATCATTTCGCACGAGGCCACCGGGTACGTGTGTCGATTTCTTCTGCCTATTGGCCTTGGATCTGGCCTCAACCTGGTGGTGAGGGGTTCAAACTAGATGTTGGAGCCTGTGAGATTACGCTGCCGGAGAGGCGGATTGCGCCAGAGGGGGTACCTGCGCGGCAGTTAGATGAGTCTGTAACGTTTGGTGACCCCGTGCAGCCTCCTGCGTTGCCCGTCAAGTACCCTCAGGAGGGGAAGGCTGGGTCTAGGCGGCCTGAACGACTAACTACGACTGATGTGGTTGCTCGGGAAACGATGCTGCAGGTGGACCCGGCGTACGGAGGTACCCGCGTGTATCCTGATGGGCTTCACTTTGATGAAGACTCTGTTGAACGATACTGGATAAAGTGGGACGATCCAACGTCCGCGCGAACAGAATCTATTTGGCGAGTGGGGCTCTCGCGACCCGACATGGAATGGGACGCGAGTTTGGAAGCCGACACGTGGATTTCTTGCGATGAAGAAAATTTCTACACCAAATCTAGTGTCACTTGCTACGAAGGTGCAGAAGAGATTTTCGCTAGGACTTGGGAAGAAACTATACCTAGGTACGCCTCGTGATCGGCCCCTAGCGTGCCCAACCGGTGTCGGGAAAGTATCGCTTCGGGGTGGCGACAGGAACGCCTCGTTTTGCAACACTCGAAACGTGCGTTCCCGACAAAGGCCAGAGACGAACTGCTACCGGTGGATGCTAAAACGCTCTGTCAAGTAGCGGAAAGGTATGCTGCAGTGGATCATTCGATGGCACGAGGAGGTCGGAGTGCTCGTTGGGGAAACCACGACCTGACGAGCTGAATAAAGCTATCGCTCAGTACCTCGTGCCATCCGGACCGGTACAGATACGGGTATTTTGCCGTCATCTGTTCCTCACGCGCATTTTGCTGGGTAATCTTCCGCTGAGGATTATCTCGGTACTTGCTTTTACCATCTACCTCCAGAACGGTTTTCTGGCGGTCCCAAGCGAAGTCTGCGTAGTATGTCTGCCCATTTGCACGTACGAAACGCTGCTGCCTTGGTTTTGGAACACCAGCTTCGCGAAGACGCAAACGCGTAATCGTTTCGAGTGGTGATTCAGACTTCGCTGACAGCAAGTGAATACGGGATAGAATGCGTTTCTTATCCACATTATGAGGGAGGCTCTGCGCAACTCTCAAGAGCGAATTGCGTAGCCTTTCTATCGTGCTGTCCAGCAGCGTGCGAGGGTCCCCATATTTCCTAAGCAGGAAGCGGAAAATGGAGTCACCCGTGACGAGTGCACTGTATACGTTCGGGGCTTGCAGAACCTCAAAAAGAAGGAATTTCGGAGTTATAATCCGCACGCCTTTGACTTGTGAGTATGCCTCGCGGGGAAGACGGTGGCGCCGCCGATGTACGGAGCACCCCTTGAAATATCGGCAGTGTGACCCCGCTGTAGTGCTGCGGCGGTGGTGCTTACAAGTCACTAGAAACTCTATGTCTGTGCGTGCAGTCAACACCGAAAACCCATACCAAAGAGCCGCAGTTACCCCCGTGAGGTAGGTGTCCGGAGCTGATCTGGATTGACTTTCTAGCGCGCGAACCAGGTGGATTCGTTTCTCAATATCCCAAAGTGGGAAACGGTCGGATGATTCGATCGCTTTATTTCGCGAGATCGGCGTAATGTTGGGCTGCTGTCTTTTGTAACTATGACGACTCGCGCAGAATGGGACCGTGGGGATGAGCCAGGAACTATCGATTTTCGGAAGAATGTTCAACATGCCTAGATTCTCTATGTGACAGGCAACGGGGATCCAAGGTGGAACGCGTGGTTGTTGATAACTTTGCCTGTGTGCACAGCGAGTAAACACCTCCTATAGCCAGCGTTAATGCGAATTCCACCAAGGTACCCCCACCGACCGGCTGAGAATGGGTGGTGCGCGTTCAGAAAGAATGAGTTTAAACTTGTGTACGTAGCTTGTCTATTACTTCTTAAGGAGAGAATGTGACGACGCCTTCGGACGCCCAGAACAGTGGACAGCCCAGGTATGGCCGCCGTGCCGCAGATGAACCGGGTTTTACGCCTCCAAGCCGACGCCCAGAAAATGACGAGCCCCTCGGGGAGAATAATTACGGTGCCTCGCAAGAGTGGGGTACCTACGAACAGCAGTATCAGAGCGGGCAGGGGCGGGGCCAGAATCCCGGAGCGCCAAATGGTAGCTTCACTCCGAACGCGCCCCAGCCTCTTCCTAGTAGGGGGCTAGCAATCACACTTACTGTAGTTGGAGCAGTGTTGATGTTGTTGGTTGCACCGATAGCGGGGCTTGTCGGCGCAGGGATTTCAGTCGTTTCTAATAGTGCGGGCATGTCGCGCTCGGATGTGCAGAACGGCTCGACTGTAGAGCCGGGAAATCTAGGATCTTTTGCCTTGTCTGTAACGCCTGCGTCCGACGAAACCACGTGCATGCTGGTTAATGACCGCACTGAGTATGAACTCGAGAAAACCACATCCACAGAGACTGACAATAAGGCCGCTTTTTTCTCCGGATCAGACTTGTCGGGTAAGTACACTTTGAAATGTGATGGGTTGCCCAATGATGCGAAGCTTCGAGAGCTATCGGTAAATGACGCGTTCAAAGGCCTTGGGTCGGCGGCCATCATCTTTGTGGTGCTTGAGATTATTGGTTTGGCGGTGTTGATTTGGGGCATCGTGAAACTTGTTAAAGTGAACCGGCGCCGCAGGGAAATAATGATTCAGTCGTCTCGTGGTTGGTAATAATGCCCGACCCGACGGTCAGCGGTTTTGTAGGGGTACGATACACCCGCTGTGTCGTTAGGGTTTCCATTGTGTTAGTTCGCGTTAGTTAGATTGCTTGGATAATAGCGTCATGAATAGGCCGTAGATCTTGAGGTTGTCTAACGCTGTTTTTAGTTTGAGGGTACCTACGTTTGAGTGAGGAGAAAATGCGGTCGTTCAGCTTAGGGGTACATGGCGATATCGCAGCGGTTGCAGGCAAGTTTGCTGGCTGGGTCTCGAAGAAGTCTGGCTTGGGGTCCGGAGGGATGATTGGCGGCCGCGTCGCTAGATCGCTAGATAAGAATATATTGCGAAAGGCCGCGAAAGATAAGACAGTTGTGCTGGTTACGGGCACTAATGGTAAATCAACCACGACGCGGATGGTTAGTGCAGCGTTAAGTTCATTGGGGGATGTTGCAACTAATGAACGTGGTGACAATATGACCGATGGCGTGCTGACAGCTTTGTTGCGGAAACCGCAGGCAGAGTTTGCGGTGTTGGAAGTGGATGAGCTGTATCTGAGAAGTGTTTCAGAGCAGGTAACCCCAGATGTGTTTGTTCTGCTGAACCTGTCGCGTGATCAACTTGACAGGATGGGGGAGACCGCAAGTGTTGAGAAGCATATCCGCGAAACCCTTTCCAAGTACCCTCAGGCGCAGGTGGTGGCTAACTGTGATGACCCGTTAATTGTTTCTGCTGCCTGGGATTGCCGGAATGTTACGTGGGTAGCTGCGGGGTTGTCTTGGTTTGATGATTCCACAACGTTTCCGCGTGGTGGGCAATCCGTGGTCCGGGAAAACGGGAGTTGGTATGTTCCTGGTACTGACTACAGGCGTCCTGATCCCCAGTGGTACCTCGATGGTGATGCTCTATGCAAGGCGGAGAAGGGGAGCGAAAAAGGCGTGGGGGTACCTACGGTTTTGCGCAGGGATTTGCGGTTGCAGGTTCCTGGGCGGGCAAATCGGGGTAATGCTGCGCAAGCGGTTTCTGCGGCGCTGCTGCTAGGTGCGGATTTTGACACTGCTGTTTCAGCGGTCGGAGGGGTTGAATCTGTGGCCGGCAGGTACTCTGTTGTATCTGTGAATGGGCGTGAGGTCAGATTGTTGCTGGCGAAGAATCCAGCTGGGTGGCAAGAGGCCTTAACAATGATCGATTCGGACGCGAAGTCGGTGGTCATAGCTGTCAATGGGCAAATAGCTGATGGTACCGATTTGTCTTGGTTATGGGATGTTGACTTTGAGGGACTGCGGACCAAGTCAGCGAAGATAGTTGCCTGTGGAGAGCGAGGAGCTGACTTGGCGGTGCGGTTGGATTATGCAGGTATCGATTCAGACCTTGAAGGTACCCCCCAGGTTGCGGTGGCTAATTGCGAACGCGGACGAGTGGATCTGATCGCGAATTATACGGCCTTCCGTGATTTCAAACGTCAGCTTGAGGCAGGTTCCGGGCGGAAGAAGGAGAAGTAATGGGGCTGAGGATATGTGTCCTATTGCCGGAGGTACTTGGAACGTACGGTGATGGTGGGAATGCTCTTGTGTTGGCTCAGCGGGCGAGATGGCGGAATGTGGATGCTGAAATAGTCAAAGTTTCGCACGGTGAGTCAATTCCTACTGAAGTGGATCTTTTTACGATTGGTGGCGGTGAAGACACGGCTCAGGCGATTGCTGCGGAGTACTTGCGGAAGAACAATGTGTTTTTTGAGATGTTGGAAAGCAAGATCCCGGTGCTAGCAATCTGTGCTGGGATGCAGATTCTCGGGCGTTCTTACACAGATGCGCAGGGGCGTGAGGTGGAGGGCGCGGGGGTACTTGATTGCGTGACCCTCCCCGGTGGGAAACGCGCCATTGGTGAACTTGTTAGTACCCCCTTGCTACCAGGATTGACGGAACCGCTAACTGGGTTTGAAAACCACGGGGGAGTTACTGAAATAGGGGTGAACGCACGCCCTCTTGGCAAAGTGCTTAGTGGAGTAGGCAATGGTGGTGGCTCAGCTGCAGATCGGGTTGAGGGGGTTGTTCAGGGCTCTGTTATTGCAACTTATATGCATGGGCCCGTGTTGGCACGTAATCCGCAGTTCGCTGATTACCTTCTTACTAAGGCCGGGGTGGATTGCAGTGCTGAGCTAGAAATGCCCCACGTCGATCGACTTAGAAAAGAACGGCTGAAAAATCAGCTTGGAGCAGCTTAATCCATAAGTTTTAGGTTGGCGGAACCGCTTGAGCATGGGGCGCCTTGATGCATTAGTTTGGATGTTTTTTGTAAGTACCCCCAGGTACCCCCTCAATGGACTGCAGCATTAGACGATGCGGGTTTGTGTTTGTTGTGATTTGGGGTACTCAAACTACTCTAAGTAGTGATGTATGACACTCACAAAAGAGGGTTGAGTGGAATAGACTCAACCTTTGTTTTGTTTACTCATTTAGAGACTGAACGAAAAGGGGTAAACGAAAGTGAACAATAACTTCACTACAAAATCGCAGGAGGCGTTGGCGGACGCGTTGCAAACTGCTGCAGCTGCTGGCAACCCGCAGGTCGAGCCGATGCACCTCCTGAATGCGCTACTTAACCAGGAAGAAGGTATAGCGCTGAGGGTACTTGAGGCGACGGGAGCCTCACGTAAAACAGTTGGGGCAAGGGTCCGGGCGGCGTTGACAGCCTTACCGAGCTCGCAGGGTACCTCTGTTAGCACACCGCAGTCCTCGCGTGCACTAATGGGCGTCCTGTCTGAAGCGGGTGAGATTGCTTCGCGCATGGGCGACCAGTACGTGTCGACTGAGCACCTGCTGACGGGGGTTGCTGAATCCAACTCTGATGCTGGCGAGCTTCTTCAAAGCGTGGGTGCCGACGCAGGTACCCTCGAGAAAGTAACGAAAGAGCTGCGGCCAGAACCAGTTGCGTCAGCGAATCCTGAGGGTACGTTCGAAGCGTTGAAGAAATACGGCCAAGATTTAACGGAACGGGCTCGGGAAGGTCAGATGGACCCTGTCATTGGTCGTGATGCGGAGATCCGCAGAGTTATTCAGGTGCTCTCGCGCCGCACAAAGAATAACCCGGTTCTGATTGGTGAGCCTGGCGTGGGTAAAACGGCTGTTGTTGAGGGGTTAGCGCAGCGTATTGTCGCAGGTGATGTTCCAGAGAGCTTGAAGGATAAGAAGCTCATTAGCTTGGATATTGCTTCAATGCTTGCTGGCGCTAAGTACCGGGGTGAATTTGAGGAACGCTTCAAGGGGGTACTTAATGAGATTAAGAACTCTGATGGGGAAGTAATTACTTTCATCGATGAGCTCCACACAGTGGTAGGTGCTGGTGGTGGTGCTGACGGTGCTATGGATGCGGGTAACATGCTCAAGCCCATGTTGGCGAGGGGAGAATTGCGGCTCGTGGGGGCAACAACTCTTGACGAATACCGGGAGCATGTTGAGAAGGATCCTGCGCTCGAACGTCGGTTCCAGCAGGTTTATGTGGGAGAACCTAGTGTTGATGATACTGTTGCAATTTTGCGCGGTATTGCCCCTAAGTACGAGGCCCATCACAAGGTAACGATTTCTGACGGTGCGATTTTGGCGGCAGCGCAGTTGTCGGATAGGTATATTTCTGGACGCCAATTACCGGATAAAGCTATTGACTTAATTGACGAGGCGGCGTCTAGGCTTCGGATGGAGCTGGATTCGTCGCCGACGGAGATAGACGTGCTTCAGCGGCAGGTCAACCGGTTGCGCATGGAGGAGTCATACCTGACGGAGTCGGATCCTAATAATGAGGATGAGTCTAGTCAGGATCAGTTAGAGAAGGTGCGTTCTGAGCTGGCTGATCGGCAGGAAGAGTTGAATGCTCTGACTGCTCGGTGGGAGCAGGAGAAAGCGGGGCGTAACCGCGTTGGTGATTTGAGGGTACGTCTGGATGAGTTGCGTACTCAGTTAGAACTTGCGATGCGTGAGGGCCGGTATGAGGAAGCGGGGCGATTGCAAAACGGGGAGATCCCGCAGATCGAGAGGCAGATTGAGGAGGCTGAAGCGCAGGAAGACACTGCTGACATCGAACCGATGATTGCCGAGAAGGTGGGGCCAGGTGAAATTGCTGAGGTGATTGAGTCCTGGACTGGTATTCCTACTGGGCGGTTGTTGCAGGGGGAGATGGAAAAGCTTCTTTCGATGGAGGATGTGATTGGTGAGCGTCTAATTGGACAGCGAGCTGCTGTGACTTCGGTGTCTGATGCTGTTCGCCGTTCACGCGCCGGGGTGTCTGACCCGAATCGTCCTACGGGTTCGTTCTTGTTCCTTGGCCCTACCGGGGTTGGGAAGACTGAGCTTGCGAAATCGTTGGCTGATTTCCTTTTTGATGATGAGCATGCGATTGTGCGCATCGATATGAGTGAGTATTCAGAGAAGCACTCTGTGTCTCGTTTGGTTGGGGCTCCTCCAGGGTACGTTGGGTACGATGAGGGGGGTCAGTTAACGGAGGCGGTCCGCCGTCGGCCTTACTCGGTTGTGCTGCTTGATGAGGTGGAGAAAGCTCACCCTGAGGTTTTCAACATTCTGCTGCAGGTGTTGGATGATGGCAGGTTGACTGATGGTCAGGGACGGACTGTTGATTTCCGTAACACTATCTTGGTGTTGACGTCCAACTTGGGATCGCAGTTTTTGACGGATCCGACTTCAGGTGATGAGCAGAAGCATAATCAAGTTATGGCGATGGTGAAGCAGTCCTTTAAGCCGGAGTTTTTGAATCGGCTTGATGAGATCCTGATTTTCGATCCGCTTACTCGTGAGGAGCTGGCTCAGATCGTTGATATTCAGGTTGCACGGATGGCTGCACGTTTGTCGTCGCGCCGCATTGAGCTAGTTGTAAGTGATGAGGCGAAAGCGTGGTTGGCTGACCATGGTTATGACCCGGCTTTCGGTGCGCGTCCGCTTCGTCGGCTGGTGCAACGAGAGATTGGGGACCGCTTGGCGAAGCTGATTCTTAGCGGCGGTGTTGATGATGGAAGTGTTGTTGAGGTTGGGGTCGCCGAAGGCGATGATGTTTTGTCGCTAGCGGTAACCGAGTAGAAGGTACCCCCGGTCCGTAACTGGGGGAATCTGTTGAAGTGCGTGCTTTTCCACTGGGAAGGCGCGCACTTCTTTTTACAGATATACCTGGCTGCGTTCGCGACTTTTCACCGTAGGTACCCCCGCTGAATAAGTTCCTTAGTTCCCCTCGTAGCCGGTTGGGCGTTGCTGTATCAGCTCTTGCTCGCGGTGGCCGAAAAGGCGAAAGAGGGTACCTGCGGCATCCGTGAGGGGGAAGACGGGGGGTTAATCACCCTAAGAAATAGGGGTACCCGGAGAAAGGGGAGGGGGTACCTGAGGCGCACAAAAGTCCGGAGCGGGTACCTGGAGGGGGCGAGGCTGAGGGGGCGTGAAGACCGCGGTATGGCACTGAGTAGTTCGCGAATTTGTTTAGGTTAGTATTCAGATAGAAACGAAAGGTAGATGATGCTTGAAATACCAGATGAGGTGCAACCACCGTTTGACTGTGCCATTGGGTGCATGCAAAAGAGTGGGGCGCAGATGGTTTTTGGTGATGAAACAAAGGTGTTTGACTACATGTCGGTCACCAAGGTTTTCGCGGCTATTGGCGTATTAGTGGCAGTTGAACGCGGCCACCTGGAGTTAGGTACTCCCGTTGAGGTTGCCGGCGAAACTGTCACCATCAAGCATTTGCTTGCTCACGCCTCAGGGGTAGCATTCGACAAAAATGAACGCCAAGCGGAACCGGAAACGCGCAGAATATACTCAAATTTTGGGTTTGAACGTATGGCAAACGCGGTCGAAGAACATGTGGGAACGGCGTTTAACGACTGGTTAGAAACCGAGGTACTTGAACCTTTAGGAATGGTCGAAACGAGCATCACCGGATCCTGTGCTTACAGTGGAACTGGTTCGCTTCGAGATCTCATGGCGCTTGCGAACGAGCTCTTAGAACCAACGCTGATTTCCACTGACTTGCATGATCAAATGTTGACTGAGACTTACCCCGGGATACGCGGGATAACTCCCGGGTATGGTTCCTATCGGGATAATGCGTGGGGGCTCGGGGTGGAAATAAAGAAGGATAAGCAGCGAACTTGGTTCCCGCCTCAAGCTTCAGAAAACGCCTTCGGACATTTTGGCCAATCAGGGTCTTTTATTTGGGTGGATCCTGCGCGGGGTGCAGCGGGCGCGTTCTTGGGAGATGAGCCTTTCGGCAAATGGCATCAGCAGCATTGGCAACAGCTGGGCGATTATCTCCTGCAATGCGCGAACTAGTTTTCCCCACTCCGCCCATATGATGGTCACCATGTCCGGAAGCCTATAGCCGGAAGCTGGTGGACGGAATCCTAAAGCCGAAAGCTGGTCACCATGCCCGGAATCCTGTAGCTAGCAGCCGGAATGCGGTAGCTGGCAGAGCAGCGTCTTGCATTAGTACCGCTTACGGCCGCTAGGCCATTCTTGTGAGGCTATTGGAAGTCGACAATAACTGGAACGTGATCGGAAGCGCCTTTACCTTTGCGCTCATTCCTGTCGATGTCCGCATCGATAGCGCGTTCCGCGAGGTCTGGAGAAGCGTAAACGAAGTCAATTCGCATGCCCTCATTTTTGGGAAAGCGGAGTTTTTGGTAATCCCAGTACGTGTAGTTTGTGACGTATTCGCGGGTTAGTTCCTTCATCCCCAGGCTGGCGAATTGGTTAAACGCCGTTCGTTCAGGTTCGGAAACATGCGTGTCACCCTCAAAAACACTGATATCCCACACGTCTTCATCCAGAGGAGCTACGTTCCAATCTCCCACTAACGCTAGGGGGGTAGTGGATTTCTCCAGGTACCCTCGAGTGTAGTTCGCGAGATTATTTAAGAATTCCAGCTTGTATTGGTAATGAGGGTCCTGCAGGGTCCGCCCGTTTGGAATATAGAGTGACCACACCCTTACCCCGTCACAAACAGCGCTGATTGCACGCGCCTCCAACTTGTCTTTGAAGGTGGGTTGCGTGGGGAAATTGGTTTCCACGTCTTTTAATCCGACTCGAGAGGCTATAGCGACACCGTTCCACTGGTTCATGCCAGTCATTTTTACTTCATAACCGGCATCTTCGAACCTGTCGAACGGGAATTGGTCGGGCTTGCATTTTAGTTCTTGCATAGCAAGGACATCGGTGTTAGATCGCTCCAAGAACGCGATCACGCGGTCGATGCGAGCGCGGATTGAGTTGATATTCCAGGTTACAAGTCTCATGCCTAGATGGTAGCGGATTGAGGGGGTACTTTCGCTAATGTGGAGGTATGGGAACAGCGTTAATCACAGGTGCAAGTAGTGGTCTTGGGGAAGAGTTCGCGTGGCAGTTAGCTACCGCAAAGCATAACGTGGTGCTTGTAGCAAGGCGCCGAGAGAAACTTGAGCAGCTAGCGAATAAACTCGAGCAGGCATGCGGTGTGCGCGCGGAGGTCATTGTGGCTGATCTTTGTGCTAAGCAAGATCGCCAAAAAGTGCAACACCGTCTGCGCACCTCCAGGTACCCCGTTGGGCTGCTGGTTAATAATGCTGGTTTTGGTTTGGGGTCGTCGTTTCTTGAAAACTCTCTGGAGGACGAGAACTATGGCCTTGACGTGATGGTACGCGCAGTGATGGAGCTGTGTCACACTGCGGCGCGGGAAATGGTTGGGCGAGGTCGGGGAGCGATATTGAATGTATCGTCTGTGGCTTCTGAAACGGGAATGGGTACTTATTCGGCGCATAAAGCCTGGGTGAGGTCGTTTTCTGAAGGATTAGCTGAGGAGCTGAAGGGTACTAACGTGACCTGCACGGCTGTGGTACCCGGTATGGTTCGGACGCATTTTCACGATAATTTTGTGCTTGATACCTCCCAGGTACCCCCGGTGGTTTGGGTGAGCGCAGAAACGGTTGTGTCGGAGTCTTTGCGCGCTGTTAGTAGGGGAAAAACGTGGGTGGTACCCTCATTAAAATACAAGGTCACTGACACGCTCAGCCGGGTATCTCCACGCCGAATGGTGCGTTACGTGACCCGGCATTTGCCGCACGTGTAGGGCTGGTTCTTACGACCCCGATCTGCTCGAGTTAGCTGAGGGTACCTCAGGCGCCAACACAGATTGCGCAGGTGCGGTAATACATTCAGCGTTTTCCAAGGGCAGTGTCATGGATTAGTCAGAGTGGTTTCGTAAGATTTAATCACCTTCAGGAAAGAAATCCTGTTTGAGGAGAGTTTGTGGTTGCTTTGAGCGGCACCTTACTCGCACTGTGTTGATGGGATAGTAAGAAGACCACGCTTAACACGTGGTCTTCTTTCTCAATTAGAGGGCTTCCCCGTAGCCGTATCAGACGGCTTGCGGGCTATAGCCCCCGTCGTTCCAGTATCTGGCTTACAGGCCCATTTTCTTGAAACGGCTTGGAATCTTGTTCGTTCTGCTACGTACAATGCTTGGATCTCTGGTTGTTTTGAGGCGTAGAAGCCTTCGATTCCTGTTTGCTTTGTGGCCTACAAGCCTTTGATTCCTGTTTGCCCTGCAGTCCGGTGAGCCGGTAGGCCGGGGCCGCTAGGTTAGTTCTTCATTGCTTGGATAGCTTCGTCTCTTTCGAATGAGGCGCGCGCGTTCTCGCGGACAACGTCTACTAGGTCTGCGATCGAGTCGTGCACATGCCACGGCCGGAAGGGGAACTTTGTGATTTCTTCTTCAGAGGTTGAACCGGTTAGTACCAGGTGGGTGCGTAGTCCGGCTTCAATCCCAGCTTGTACGTCCGTGTCCATCCGATCGCCTATCAGCGCTGTGGTTTCTGAGTGGACGTCGATTTTGTTCAGTCCGGTGCGCAGCATTATTGAGTTAGGTTTGCCGACGAAGTAGGGGGTTTTCCCGGTGGCTTTTGTGATCATGGCTGCTACAGAGCCGGTTGCGGGGAGGGTACCTTCTTTTGATGGGCCGGTCACGTCTGGGTTGGTGGCGATGAATTTCGCTCCTTTTTCGATGAAGCGGATTGCTTGTGTGATCGCGTTGAATGAGTAGTTTCTGGTTTCGCCTAGAACCACGTATTCGGGGTTCGTTTCTGTCATTACGTACCCTGCTTCGTGTAGCGCTGTGGTTAAGCCTGCTTCTCCGATTACGAATGCTGATGAGTTCGGGGATTGTTGCGATAGGAATGCTGCTGTTGATAGTGCTGAGGTCCAGATGCGTTCTTCTGGTATTTGCAGCCCGGAGTCTTGCAGCCGTGCGGATAGGTCGCGAGGGGTGAAGATTGAGTTGTTAGTGAGTACCAGGAAGGGTACTTCGAGGTCGGTGAGTGTGTCGATGAAGTCTTGGGCCCCTGGAATGGCGTGTTGTTCGTGTACGAGTACGCCGTCCATGTCGGTTAGCCAGGATCTTACTGGGGGTAGTTCGTCGAGCGTGTATGCGCTGGTGGTCATTATTCCTCCGTTTGTGTGTCTTCTATTGTGAGCATAGTAAACTGCGATGCGGTTGTGTATTGACTTAGCTGAAAATGGTTTGGGGGTACCTGGTTGTCTGAAGAGGTGGAGCCGGTTCGTAAGGGCGTTGGTCCTTGGCCGGGTGGTGAAGGGAATTGGCCTGAGGAACCATGGTATGACCCTGAGTTTTTGAGGGACGGCGATAGGCGCAACGTGGAGGATCGGTTTAGGTACTGGCGGATGAGCGCGATCCGGGAGCAGCTTGATCGTGAGGCGTTGGGGTTAGAAGTTGCGGTTGAGAATCTGGGGCATGATTTCAACATTGGATCTATTGTGCGTACCGCGAATGGGATGGGGGTACGTCGGGTTCATATTGTGGGGAAGCGACGTTGGAATCGGCGGGGTGCGATGGTGACTGATCGTTATCTTGAGGTAGTCCATCATCCGAGTGTTGAAGAGTTTCTTGAGGATGTGACTGGCCGGGGGCTTGAAGTGGTTGGTGTGGATAATACTGAGGGGTCTGTTTCACTTGAGGGTACCTCCTTGCGTAAGGAGACGGTTTTGGTGATGGGGGAGGAGTCTTCGGGTTTATCTGCGGAGATGGTGGCGGCGTGTAATCGGGTGCTGCACATAACGCAGTTTGGGTCTACGCGGTCAATTAATGTTGGGCACGCGGCGGCGATCGCAATGTGGGCGTGGGGTGTTCAGAATCGTTCCTGGTAGCACACTTTAACCCAGGTACCCCCGCCGTTGAGCCTGCATGTACCCTCGCGTTGAGATCACCCAGGTACCCCCGCCCCGAGTACCCAGGCACCTAGCATGGAGACACCAGGTACCCTCAAGAAAAAGATGGTGAGGAAACAGGTGATGGGAGGGGGACTAAGTCCCCGGTGATATTGGGGTACTAGTGTGGGATAATTAGAGGGTCACTGACGTCTACATCGAAGGAGTCATCGAAAGTGGCTATTGCAACTCCAGAAGTTTACAACGAGATGCTGGACCGGGCGAAGGAAGGTAAGTTCGCTTACCCGGCGATTAACGTAACTTCGTCGCAGACACTGACCGCGGCTCTTCAGGGGTTCGCGGAGGCAGAGTCCGACGGTATTATTCAGGTTTCGGTAGGAGGTGCCGAGTACTGGTCGGGCTCCACAGTCAAGGATCGTGTTGCAGGTTCGTTGGCTATGGTCGCGTATGCTCGTGAGGTTGCGAAGAATTACGACGTGACTGTTGCTTTGCATACGGATCACTGTGCTAAACAGAATCTGGACAGCTGGGTTATTCCTCTGCTTGAACTTGAGGAGAAGGAAGTTAAGGCTGGGCGTGAACCGTTCTTCCAGTCGCACATGTGGGATGGTTCCGCGGTGCCGTTGAAGGAGAACCTCGAGATCGCGCAGAAGATGTTGGATCTTTCTCAGAAGGCTAACACGATCCTGGAAGTTGAGATCGGTGTTGTGGGTGGTGAAGAAGACGGTGTAGTTGGTGAGATCAACGAGAAACTGTACACCACCACTGAAGATGGTATTAAGACGGTTGAGGCTCTGGGATTCGGCGAAAAGGGTCGTTACATGACGGCGCTGACGTTCGGTAACGTGCACGGTGTGTACAAGCCGGGTCACGTGAAGCTGCGCCCAGAGATTCTTGGGACCATCCAGGAAGAGGTTGGGGCTAAGTTCGACAAGGGCAATCGTCCGTTTGACCTGGTTATGCACGGTGGGTCTGGGTCTTCTGCCGAGGAGATCAAGACGGCTGTGGATAACGGTGTTATTAAGATGAACGTTGATACGGATACGCAGTACGCGTTTACCCGCCCGGTTGCGGAGTGGATGCTGCGTAAGTACGACGAGGTTCTGAAGATCGACGGTGAGGTTGGTGTGAAGAAGTCCTACGATCCACGTTCATGGGGTAAGGCTGCGGAAGCTGGTATGCGTGCCCGCGTTGTTGAGGCGTGTGAGCGTCTCGGTTCGACCGGTACCAAGATGAAATAAGGTTCTTCGTTAACCTGTTTTCTGGTCAGGGTCCCAACTTTAGCGAGTTGGGACCCTCTCTTGTGGGTCGAAACTTCTTGTGGGCGAAGCTGACTGAAACGGTGGCGTGCGTGCCGTGGGCAGAGTAGCGGCAGGGGGAATTAAGCTGCGTCTGTGAGTTATTCTGCGGAGCTTTAGGATGAAGAGGGTACTTAGTTAGGAGCCGTATGATCGTTGCATTGCTGGTGGGGGCGCTGGTTGGACTCGTAGTAGGAGTGCTGGGGGCGGGCGGTGGTATTTTGGCGGTACCTGCGTTGACGTTGCTGTTGGGACAGCCTCCGCATGGGGCGGCCGCCGGGTCGTTGTTGATTGTTCTTGCCACTTCTTTAGTTGCGTTGCCGCACAGGTTTAATCGGCATGAGGCGCGGGTTAAGGAAGGTGTTATCTTCGGCTTATTGTCTGCGGTTGGGTCTGTAGTAGGTGCGAGGCTTTCCGCGTTTGTGCCGGGTTGGTTGCTGTTCACGCTCTTCGGTTTGATGGTGGGGGTCGTTGGGGTGCAGATGCTGGTGAAAACCCGTGCGTCTAGCGCCGGTGCGGAACAAGCATCTTCAAACCCCCAAGGTACCCCCGCGGAAAGTAGTCCTGATCAGCAGCTAAACAGTGCCTCCACCGATGTGACTGGGGTACAAATACCTGGGGGTACCTGGAAGCGAAATGGGGGGAAACTGTTCTTTGCCGCGCTGATAACGGGGTTGCTGACAGGATTCTTCGGTGTAGGTGGCGGGTTCTTGATCGTGCCGGTCTTAACGTTGCTCATGCATTACCCGATTAGGGAGGCGTCTGGGACCTCGCTCATAGTAATGTCACTTGCCTCAGTTTTCGGCCTGATTGCTCGGATAGGTCAGCCGCTGAACGTTGACTGGAGCGTGGTGGTTTTCTTCATGGTGGGTTCCATGGTCGGTGGGGTCGTGGGCGGACCGCTGTCGACGCGTATCCGCCCGGTGATGCTTCAACGCATTTTCGGATTCTTACTTCTTATTGTGTGCGCAGTTAGTCTCGCATCGGTCGTTGTGTAGTTCCGTTTTGCATGTTCGGATATGGGGAGAAACCGTTCTGACTCGTTTGGGTGTCTTTGTGTTTTGATTTAGCATGTGGGCACAACCACGCCAGGTACCCTCAATTTTGTTTTTCCTAGTAGAGCCTCTTTCGTGTGAGGTCCTTGGCTCAAGATAAATGCGGAGTGAACCACTCTTATTAAAAGTTTAAAGGAATGCGAGTAGCTTAACTGAGCATATTAACGGAGTGAACTTGTATAAATCTCTATAAGTCGGTGTGTTCAGTATATGTCGTATTTGCATGTGAACATTTTTGTGTTTATGTGAAATATGTAGTTGTATTCCTGTCTGGCGTCTTGGTGCTGTCCAGTGTTGAGGCCCCCTGTTGTTAGGTGATTAAACTGCTGGTTATGGAATGCGCGTCTTATTTTGATTTAGGAAATACCTATAATCCTGGGATTGACGGCGTTGTCTTGTCCGGATTGTAGGAAGGTTTTCCACAGTTGGGTTTGGGCTCTGGTTTTATTTGTGGGGTTCGTTTATTGTTCTTTTTAGCGGTTGGTTTTTGTTAGCTGGCGGCTTGTTCGTGTAGGCGAGTTTGAGGATTTTCGATGTTGCGGACCCTCTTTGGTAATCGTGTGTCTCGGCTAGTTTTAGTGTTGGTTTTGTTGTTGGCTTGTGTGCTTACTGTTTCTGCCTGTGGTGGTAAGAGTTCGGGTGAGGAGTCTAAGGGTGCGGTGGGGGCTTCTCCTGCAGCGTCGTCTTCTGGTGGGGGTTCGTCTTCTCCGTCGGTGTCGGCTTCTGAGGAGGCGTTGGTTCCTCCGCCTCCGGTGTCGGAGCGTTATCCGCATGATAAGCCTGAGTATCCGCAGGAAGGGTATGTGCATTCCCAGGAGGGGGCGATTAAGGTTGCGCAGTATTTTACGGAGCTGATTGGGTATTCCTACAGCACTTTGGATACCAGGCCTCTTGAGAAACTATGCGACAAGAAGACAGCGCAAAACTGCTTGGAACTCATAGAGAGCGTTACTAAGACTGTTGAAGATCGTTCTTGGTACAAGAATGTTGACACGTTGGATTACTCGTTCAAGGGCGCGTATCTTCCCAAAGAGGATATTCCAGGTGAGATTTCTTTCCGTTTTATCGTCAAGGGGAAAACCTACGAGTTTTACAGCGGCATACGTAAAGGACCATTAAAGAATATTACGGACCCGGATCAAGAGGTCGTCGTCAATCTTTCTTGGAAGAACAATAGCTGGATCGTCGCTGACGGGCTATTTGTGTTCTTAAAGGAGAAGAAATGAGCAAGTTGTTGGCTTGTTTGTCTTGTGTCTCGCTGTTGGTTTCTGCCGTGGCCACGGTTGACGACGGTGATCTACGAAGAACCGATTATGGAGACTCGCGTGAAGACTCAACAAATAAAACATACTCTTCCAAGAGTTATATAGATATTAATGTTCAGTCTCATAGTGTTATTTATTCTTATGATACGGGTGGTGAGGCTTCGGTTGCTCAGCCTAGTTATGAGGCTTCTGCTCCTGCTGCGGGTGGGGTGAGTGCTTATCGTGGGGGTGGGGCTAGTGGTGGTTGGGGTGGGGGCAGGGACTTGTCGTTTAAGTCTTCTGCTGCGCCTGCTGGGCTGGGGGAGGAGCCGAAGGTGGTGACTCCTTTTCAAAAGGCGATTGCGGCGGTGGCTGCTGATAGTCCGCCTCAACCACGGTTGCATGTCCAGCCTGATCGGGGGTGGGTGTGGACTGGGTTACCAACTATTTTCTACTATACGAATACGTCTAAGACCTCGCGGGTTGATGGGGCGGAGGTTAGTTGGTATGTGACTACTCACCGGTTGGATTATGCTGATGGGAGGACGCAGTTGTTCAGTGGTGATGGTGCTCCGTATCCGAATCAGTCGCTGGTGCATGAGTATGTGGAGCCGCTGCGTAATATTGAGGTTCATTCCACTACGTTTTGGAGTGCGCGAGTGAAAGTCGATGGGCAAGTCTTTACTCTCGACACTAACCGCACTACCCATGAGGTTAGTAGCATGTTTGATGCTAAACGCCCCCGCTCGTCCCTAGTCGTCACCCCCGGCTGGGACGAATAACCAACCAGCCCCCAAACAGGCCAAATAACCACCATCCAAAACCAAAACCAAAACCACCAGATTTTCGAAAAGTTCAGTTCCCATACCTTGTATTAAGGAGAATCAGTAATGCGTAACACTGTTAACAACCGCAAATTCCAGCTAGCTATCCTCAGTGCAATCCTCCTAGCATGCACGCCGGCACTATCAGCTTGCAGCCACACAAGCGCAGATGAACTAGAGCAAAAAGCAGGCGAGAAGGCCTCTCCTCCATCACCGGCTGAACGCTACCCTCAAGAAAAACCTGAATACCCCGAAGAAGGCCGGGAACACAGTGAACGCGGCGCGTTCAAAGTAGCTGCCTACTTCACGGAACTAATCGGATACTCATACAGTACTTACGACACAAAACCTCTCGAACAACTCTGTTCCGAAGAAACAGCTAAAGAATGCAAAAAAATCATTACAAATATCGACCAAGCTCGTGAAAAAGGCGAATGGTACAAGAACTTCGACACAAGCAATACGAGTATCGGCATGACCCATGCGCCCGAAAAAGGAGAAATCGGAGACCTCGTAATCACCTTGAGTCCAGATAAAGTTAAGTACGAAATCCACACTCCTGAACAAAAAGACGGAAAGCAAGTTATTAAATCTCCCCGCATCAATAATAAATGCAACCTCTCATGGAAAACAGATCACTGGGTCGTAGCAGACTGCAAAACCACATTTGTGAACGACAAGTAAAGAAACGATACGAGTCCGACCTTCCACCAACTACTGTCCGCATCTAATAAAAGAACTTATTCCGCTAAATACTCACGAGTAAATAGTCACGACCACACATCACTACATCTGACAAACACTTTCTTAGCTTGAGGAGTTGAAAATGCGCAATCAAACAAAACAAAGTCACCGGCAGGCTCTAACCGTTGTCCCCCTTTTAGCATGTTCGATGACGCTAGCCGCCTGCAGCAGCGACAAAAACACTGCTGTGGAATCTCCTCAAGAGGAAAGCAAGGGACACATTAAAGACTTTGCAAAAACCGCAGAAGAGAACTCATTTGCCCAACAAGCAGATGGAACCGACCCAAACCAGAGTGGATCAGGTGCGCCCAACGGTGCTCCAGGCAGTTATGAAGAACTGGTCGAACCTCCACCGGTAGAAGAACGATACCCGTACAGCAAACCCAAATACCCGACAGAGGGGCGTACGCAATCGCGTGAAGGAGCGCTCGCAGTAGCGAAATACTACACTGAGCTAATCGGTTATTCATTCAGCACTCTTGACACGAAGCCGCTAGAGGAATTATGTGATCGGGAAACCGCACGGCAATGCCGAGGAATCATCAACCTGATCCTCGACAAGAAAAAACATGGTGCGTGGATGTTCCGCGTGGATACCAGGAAAAACGAGGTCAGCCGGGTTGAGAAACCTGAAACTGGTATGCCCGGCCAGATCCTCGTGCTCCACACCGTAAAAGACGTAAGATATGCTAGTTACGATATGAGGAACGGGCCGAATATTGAGATAAAGGTGCACGACTCGCTAATCGCCTCCGCCTACCTCGAGTGGAAAGACAACCGCTGGATCCTCGCAGACGGCAGGTACCTAACACTCACGCGAACGCAGTAACCTTAAGTTTCAAAACGCAAAGAATATTTGCACAGCCGCACTATCTACCTACCTTTAGGACCGCGAAAACGATATTGTTGAGGTAGTACAGTCACAAAAAGAAGAAACATAGGGCAGAGTGTTTCAAGGAGGCCCAAATGTCAACGAGTAAACAAGCATGGGAACGAGTTGAAGGAATCATTGTGGCTCCACAACTGGACCCACAAGCAGTGTCAGACTACATCGCCAAAACAAAAGCTGTAGCCACCATTGACTGGTTCGACGCCACCCCAAACCTACTGGGCCTAACACTAGCTGCTGACAACGGACGCCTAGCTACCGTAAACGCAGAGAACCAAATCACCCCCCATATCGCGATAGAAGACTTCGCACTAAAACTAGCGCAAACATTCAAAGCAGACGTGATGATCGGTGACGTGCAAGCTGACGCCATGGAGGACGATGCAAAAGTAACTCACGGTGAAGGAACTGAAGACGAACACTTCACCGCCATCGAGTTCACGCAAACTCCCGCCTCCTCCGTGCCACTACTAGCAGCCCTGCACGATGTGGACATCGCAACCATGGAACTGTCAGAAGACGAACGCGTAATCATCTACGAATCAGACAACCCCCGCAACCTACTGCTCGGAGGTGAACCAGCAGTAGTCCTCGTTTACTCCGACGGTGAACTGAAAATACGTCTCCAACGCGAAGAAACCGACGAAGACGAAACCATGCCCATGTTCAACTGGTCCATGCGCACCCGCACCGTGGCGGGCGCGCACAAAGATGACGCGGTTGAACAACAAGCACAAGAGCTCGTCGGAGCTAAAACGGATCTAATCGAAATCGGGCAAGCAATTCCCTCCGCCGATGTTGAAGCTCTGCTCGCAACCGTGGGTAAAAAAGGCAACGACCTATGCCGCTCCGTCGTAACTGCACTAGGTCTTCCCCCCGAGGTCGCTCTGGTGCTGCAAGGATACGCCCCACTACGTGACCTGCCTGGCGCAGACTTCAACGACCCACGCGGAATCGCGAACGCCATCGGTCGAAGTGTTGACCGGATGCTCAACGAACCCGAATCACGTGCCCGCTCATTCTGGGACGGATACAACGACGTAGTCACAGAAAAACCGTGGATGGTTTACGGCGCATCCGCCGCGGAAGCAGTCACCGGATCCCTCGCAATCGCCAACTTCGCAAGGAAGCACAAAACCGAACGCAACTGGCTAACAAAACTCGGACTCGGAATCGGGATAGTGCTACTAATCGACTCAGTTGCCGAACTATCACTAGCCAAATACGTGTCACTACGTGACAACCGAAAACAACACTAGCGCAAAAAACCGGGTGCACCTGGGGCTTCAACCAAAAGGTTAAGCCCCAGTTGCCGTGCCGGCACGCTGACAATATACATCCCAGCCACCCAGAGCCTCAGGCAACACGGCCACGCCTCACGGCCACGAGCCACCTACCTATAGCGCGAACTGGAATCCACGCCTACCGGGCAAGCTACAACCGCTGCTGGCGCACTTCCTCAGGAAAATCCTGGGGTCTATCCGTGATAACCGCATTCGCACCCCACTGCGCAAGTTCCACCGCACGCGAAACCTCATTCACGGTCCAAACATTCACGTCAAACCCAGCATCACGCATCCGCTCAACCTCATGCTCGCGTAACGACTCAAAACTCGGGTGAATCGCCTCCGCACCCAAAGTTTTCGCATGCCGAATCCACGCATCCACACGCTCTTCGCCAGGGGAAACTAAGAAATCCTCCGACGGATCATAAAGGCACGCTAGATGCGCCTGCGGCATAATCGAACGCACCCCCTGAAGCAACTCCAAATCAAAACTAGAAATCAGAAGCTGCCGATCCGCATCAAGTTCACGCAACGACACGCTAATCCCCTCAACCAACGCATCCCGCAACCGTGTACCCCCACGGCAAGGTTTAATCTCCAAATTCGCATCCAACTGCGCGGAACTCATCAGCGAAACAACAGAAGCTAACTCCGGAACAGGTTCAAAGCGATACTGGCGTGAAAACCAGCCGCCCGCATCCAACTTACGCAGGTCAGAGAAACCCTTATTGTAAAACCCGCCCTTACCGTTCGTAGTCCGGTCGAACTTGTCGTCGTGAATAACAATGAGGGTACCGTCACCCATGATGTCGACATCGAACTCGAACGTAGGTACCCCCACCTCAATACACTTACTGAACGCGGCAATCGTGTTTTCAGGAGCAAGACTGCTCACCCCACGATGCGCAATAACCTTCGGAAAATCCATAAGTACCCCCTCATCCCGTGCACACCAACAGTGCGCCAAAACCAGTAACTAACTGTTCTGCACCAACATTCTCTTGCAGACACCACCCTCTCGCAGTGCCGCCGCGGCCACCACCCTCTCGCAGTGCCGGCCGCCGATCCGTTTTAAAGTACCCTCGTTTTACCACCCTCTCGCAGCATCGTTGACTCAGCCGCCTCAATGTACCCTCGCTCGCCCTGACGTCCCCTATTACGTTCCTCGCACGCGTTCCCAAAATCCGCTCCGCAGCCTGCATAGTCGTGTCCTGCTCTGTAACCAACTCCGTCGTGTCCTGGTCTGTAGCCTGCGTCGTCGTGTCCTGGTCTGTAGCCCGCATCGTCGTGTTCCCGCTTTGCGGTCAGTACAGTGTGTCCTGCACCCCGGGATCTAGGTATAGCTCCTCATCCACGCGGCTGGGAAGCACGTTCTTTATGTAAGACTTCGTTGCCTCAGGTAGGGGTACGTCGCGTTGTTGTTGTTGCGCTAGGTACCACCGGTGGTCTAGAACCTCATGGAAAATCTGGGCGGGTTCACGCTTACCCTTCAACTCGTTGGGCACAGCGCGGACAGTTGGTTCGAAAACGTCATTTAACCACGCGTGTGCTACTAACTCCAACGGTTCATTATTCCTGCCTTGCAACGCCCGGTAGGTATGGAGGTCGTTGAGCATCCGCCGGGCTTGGCGTTCACCCACGTCCAACCCGGTTAGTCGCATTATCTGACGGTGATGATGCCCCGCATCCACCACCTTCGGTTGAATCACAATTCGGGTACCATCCACGTCGGTTGTAATGTTCAGCTCACCCACATCAAACCCAAGTTCGTTCAACCGTTTAATCCGCTGCGACACCCGCCACCGTTCATTCCCTTGGAAACTTTCCTCTTCCGTAAGTTCACTCCAAAGCTTGTGGTAGCGTTCTTCGATGCGGTTACCTACTTTGATCACGTCCACATCTTCGTCGAGGATCTCGCCGCCCTGCAGATCCATCAGTTCCCCAATGATGTTGGTTCGCGCAAGGTCGACGTCGTAATTGCGTTGTCCGGAGGTGAGTTTTTCATGCAACTCACCGGTCTCCGCGTCCACCAGGTACCCCGTGAACGAATCGGCATCTCGCCGAAATAACGTGTTCGACAGCGACACATCCCCCCAGTAGAACCCAAGCAAATGTAGGCGTACCAGTAGGGCAGCTAGAGAGTCAATCAGGCGCGTAGCTGTTTCAGGCCTCATAATTTGTGAGAAAACCGCGCGATATGGCAGGGAGAACTGCAGGTGCTCAGTAACCAGTGCGGGAGTCAGCTCCTCCCCATCCCGACTACGCCGACCCGTGATCACAGCCGTGGGGGTCACGGACGGCGCGCCAAGACGAACCAGGTCACGAAGCAGTCCGTACTCATGGTACGCAACGCTTTCCCCAATTTCTTTCACGGCAATCACGCGGCCAGAGAGGTTCACGAACCGAACGGTGTGCCGGGAAATACCACGTGGCAGTGCTGCCAGAAGATCCTCCGGCCAATCCTCCAAAGCAATATCCCAGGGGAGGTCCAACAACGCGGGGTCTAAGTTCGCCGCGGTAATCTGCATTCCTTGTGGCATGCTTCCATTGTTGCAAAAAAGTGCTTCCCGCATAACGAACGCGCGGCACCAACCTCGTCTTGGGTATGTGCTGGCTTAAGCTTGCGATTATTTTGCCTGAGGTGCGGCCTTCCAATTATTTTCCTGAGGGTGGGCGGCGGACACGCGAAACTATGCTGCAAAAAGCTGGAAAAGATTTAACCGGTGTCGGACCAAAAAGCGCCTGTCGGCGCGAAGGCCGCTCGTAGCGGCAGATGTTGGAGCCCGGGGCTTTATTGGCCCGACACCTTGTGGCTAGTCTACTGCATATGACGTTGAAAATCGCGCCGGCATGCGCCCAGTGCGAGTGGTCGGCGTCCCATTTGTGAACACGCGGTATTTCCAAGCTGGAGTGCGCGGCACGCCTCAGGAAATCCCACAGTAAACAGGCTGACGGGCCAAACCCGCCCAACCGTCCAAACCTGCCTGGCTTGCCAACGCAGCCAAACCTGCCAAACCCGCCTGGCCTGCCAACGCAGCCAAACCTGCCAAACCGCGCGTTTGCATCCTGGAAAACGGTGTGGAGAATGTGGCACGATGCAGTCATGACCGACACGCGCGACAACCAGTTTCCCCGCAAACCCCCACGGCCGGGTAAGCCACGCTCCGGTGCTAATAGCAGATCGGCCGGCCGAACCCCTTCGAGTTCGAGAGGGCGAGGGGCAACCCCAAGGGGTCGTGCCGTAGCCCGAAGCGGTAGCCCTTCAACTTCAACAAGGCGGGGGGCAACCCCAAGGGGTCGTGCCGCAGCCCCAAGCAGCCGTGCAGCAACCCCAAACAGTCGGGCCTCAAAGTGGAATAACCGAACAAAAACGCGACGTGGCCGCGGCAGTGCCAGCGGAAGCGGTGGAAAGAAAAGCCGGTTTGATACGGTACTGCGCTTATCTGCGCGGCATGTGTCCGCCTCGTGTGCAATCTTGCTAAGCGTGCTGATGGTGGTGCTGTATGCGGGTACGGGGAAGCAGGACGTGGTTACATTTGTGCTGCTTGTCGCGTTTTCAATCTTGTCGTACGGGTGGGCAGAATTGGTGGGGGTACCTGGGCGGAAAACCATTGGACTAAGCGTTGCTTTAGTTGGTGTTTGCGCTTTGGTGGTAACGCGTTTAAGCGGTACCTTCGCGTGGGGCGCCGTTGCCGCGGTGTTCGCCATTGCTGTTTCTGCGGTTGGGCAAATGGTGCGCAAACCAGCTCGGGAGCACTTAACCGATTCTTTGGCCGCCAGCGTCTGTGGCGGTATTTTCACTGCGGTGGGAACCGTGTGGCTGTCGGCCGCTAGCTCACCTGACTGGCAGCCGGTGCTAACCAGTGCCGCACTAATCCTTGTTACGTGCGTGGTGGGTAACCAATGGGGTACTTCCGTTCGGTCAAACCTCATCGGAAGTGTCGTGTGCGGCGCTGTGAGCGGCCTGATTCTCGGTGGTGTAACCGTTGCGATGTCCCTACATTCCCGCGTTGTCCAGATGATGATGCCCTCCATTTCCAGTGGAATATTGAGCGCATTAACCACCCTGACGCTCACCATGCTGCTGGGAATAGGTATCGGACTCGTCGTTGCGGCAATAGACATTGTTTTCGGCGAACATGGCCGGCGCTGCAACGAAACGGGTGCGCTGGCTCGTGGGGCGTTGAAATTTGTTGCGTCCGGCATGCCCGTTTACGTACTACTGCGCATTGGAGGGATGTGACCGCGCGGTTTTGCAGCACACGGGCTTTGGGGTACCTTGCGGGGCAGTACGCTTGTTTTGCGTTAAATGCGCTTGAGGTACCCGCTTGCTCAGAGCGTGTGATTAGATCAACGGGTTTTCTAACAGAGGGTGCCTTAGAGTAAAAGCATGATTGTTATTCCTGAGAACTTACCTCCGAAGCTAGCGAAACTAACGTGGCTGCTCGGGTCGTGGCGTGGATGGGGTACCTCCGGTGAAGGTGCTGGAGATCCGGTTTTGATCCGATTCGACGCGCAAATCCTGGGTGAACAAGTGCGCACAAATACGCAGCTAATAGCTGCTGACCAGGTGGGTGAGCTGAGCGCAGAAACGAACGCGGTAGATGGGGCTGCTGCGCTGAAGCCTGTAAAACTGCTGTGGGAAGAATCTGCTTACTGGTCTGTTGCGGACCCCGACAAAGGCGTGCTGCAAATATCCTCAACCCGCAGTGACGGGCTCTGTGCCCTGTGGGCCGGCAAGGTTGATGGGCCGCGGATGCGACTACTCGTTGACACACTCGTGAGAGCCAGTGGGGCACCGGAAATCAAGCAGGGTGAACGGCTCTACGGATTAGTGGAATCGGACGTGTTCTTCACAGAAACCCTGAAGGGCGCGGAGCAAATGGTGACTTCCGGCCGCGTCACCAGGGTGGAAGATCCGAAACCTGGTGGCGAGAACGGTCTTGCACCGAGTGAGGGTACTTCGGATGCAAGTGAGGGTACTTCGGATGAGTGAACAGCAAGCTGAAGCAACCACTCCGCAGATAAACCAAAGTACCCCCGCCGCTAATCCAAGTACCCCCGCGAGCACCGAGGGTACCTCAGTTAACACCGAAGGTACCCCCCTGCATTTTGGGGACATGTCGGGCGAGCAGTGGGCATTAGAGAAGGGGGAGGCCGTTACCCCCCTGAGCCATCTGGGTGTCGTGAGGGTATCTGGGGCGGATCGGCAGTCTTGGCTCACGACGCTTTCGTCTCAGGTAATTACTGGAATGCAGCCAGGGCAGTCGCGTGAGCTGCTGCTTTTGGATGTGCGCGGGCACATAGATTTTGCTGCGGCTGTGGGTGACGACGGTGAAGGTACCCTCCTGATTTTGGAACGTGAACGCGTGGATTCTCTGGTTGATTTTCTTAATAGCATGAAGTTCATGTTGCGTGTTGAAGTTGCGGATATTTCAGACGATGTTGAGGTATTTGGTCGCGTGGTACCTAAGGGAACTGCGTTTGATGTGTTGGAGGGATCAGCTCTCACGTGGGTGGATCCTTGGCCTGATGTGCAGCCTGGGGGCGCTACCTATACGCCTGAGGGATTCAACCACCCAGCGGATTCACGTCGGCGCGTGTTAGATCTCATTCCGAAGGCGAAAGCGCAGGCAGTGAGCTCCAAGTACCCTCAAGCGGGAATGGTCGCATGGGAGGCACTTCGGGTGGAGGATTTGCGGCCCCGGTGGGCTACGGAAGTAGATGCGAAAGCGGTTCCGCACGAGCTGGATTGGCTACGTACTGCAGTGCATATTGATAAAGGCTGCTATTGCGGTCAAGAAACGGTGGCGCGGATTCTGAACCTAGGGCGGCCCCCGCGACGTCTGGTGCTGTTGCAGTTAGATGGTTCGCGTTCGTGGCAGGCCCAACACGGTGATGAAGTCAAGGTTGGGGAGCGGCGAGTGGGAGTGGTTACGACTCCGGTTCGGCATGCGGATTATGGTCCCATGGCGCTCGCGCTGGTGCGTCGCGGTTTGGACCCGGCGGTGCAAGTGGATGTAATGACTGAGGATGGTCCGGTAGCTGCTGCGCAAGAAATAGTCGTTGACCCTCAGGGGAAATCGTCTGTATCTCCCGAAGAACGGCCCGGCGCAAATTTGCGGGGCGGACTGGGGCGGCAACTGCGGCGCGGACGCAAAACAAAGTGAACCTAACGGTCAACCGCAAAACAAAGTGAGCCTAACGGTAAACCGGGGTAAGGAAGCTGGCTCAACGAAATCGTGTGGAAATAATTGAGCTAAGGAAAGAGGGGGAATGCGGGCGTTAATTCAGCGGGTAAATGGTGCACAGGTGAGTGTCGGTGGGGAAGTGATCGGCGCGATTGAGGGCGAAGGTCTGTGCGTCCTTCTGGGGGTTACGCATGCGGATGGGCCGGACCAGGTGAAGGTGATTGCCCGTAAGATCGCGTCTTTGCGTTTGTTACATGAGGAAAAGTCTGTGGTAGACGTGGGGGCGCCAGTGCTGCTGATTTCGCAGTTCACCTTGTATGGGGATGTGCGGAAAGGTCGGCGTCCCACGTGGAGTAAAGCAGCTCCCGGTGAGGTTGCGGAACCGCTTGTTGATGCGGTTGCAAAGTCCCTGCGCGAAGAACACGGGGTGCATGTGGAGACGGGCAAGTTCGGTGCCGACATGCAGGTGCAACTAGTTAATGATGGCCCGTTTACCATAATGGTGGAATCCGAAGCATAGCGCGTTGTGATTGCGTAGCCGCTCGTGGTTGCGCACTTGGTTCTGGTTGCGCACTTGGTTCTGGTTGCGTAACGGGTTGTGATTGCCCAGTTAGTTGCGCTCGCATAGCGAATTTTGTGTAAATCGGCATTTTTGCTTATATAGCGGTTCAGCCTCGAGAATAAGTATCTTGAGGTGCTCGCGGTGAGGGTACCTAGCTTACGTTCCACGCGGGTACCTGAGCGGAAACCCCCGCTTGGCGGGTTCGCAAACCACGCGGGTACCTGAGCGGAAACCCCCGCTTGGCGGGTTCGCAAACCACGCGGGTACCTGGGGAGTTTTCTTTCTCGCCCTTGGTGAACAGGCGGGACTTTGTGGACGCAGTTAAATAGTCTTGTACCAGTTGTATAGGCAGGAGGATTCATGTTCGAACGGTTTACCGATCGTGCCCGTCGCGTTGTGGTGCTTGCACAGAACGAGGCGCGCAACTTGAACCACAATTACATTGGTACTGAACACCTTTTACTGGGGTTAATCCAGGAAGGTGAGGGAGTTGCGGCTAAAGCGCTCGAAATGATGAACATCGAACGCGAAGCCACCCGGAACGCTGTGATTGAGATAATTGGTGAGGGACAGCAGACAAGCACCGGGCACATTCCTTTCACGCCCCGGGCAAAGAAGGTGCTGGAGTTGTCGTTGCGCGAAGCGCTGCAGCTGGGGCACAACTACATCGGTACCGAACATATTCTGCTGGGTCTGATCCGTGAAGGTGAGGGCGTGGCTGCGAAAGTGCTGACGGAACTGGGGGCGGACCTGTCTCAGGTGCGGCAAACAGTTATTCAACTTCTGCAGGGGTACCAGCGTTCAGGTGCGGATGGGCGCGAAAGCGTGGGGGTTGGCGCGCCCACGCGCGGTGGTCAGCAGCAGGCTAACTCCGCGGTTTTGGAACAGTTCGGCCGGTCCCTCACGAATGCGGCGCGGGAAGGTGAACTAGACCCGGTTATTGGCCGTAAGAACGAGATGGAACGGGTCATGCAGATCCTGTCTCGGCGCACTAAAAACAATCCTGTGCTGATTGGTGAACCCGGGGTTGGTAAAACCGCGGTGGTAGAAGGGTTAGCGCAAGCGATTGTTCATGGTGAAGTGCCAGAAACGATCCACGATAAGCAGATTTACAGTCTGGACATGGGCTCACTTGTAGCGGGTTCGCGTTACCGCGGTGATTTTGAGGAGCGCCTCAAGAAAATTTTGAAAGAGATCAAAAGCCGCGGGGATATCATTTTGTTCATTGATGAGATCCACACGCTCGTCGGTGCCGGCGCGGCGGAAGGCGCGATTGATGCGGCGCAAATTCTGAAGCCGATGCTGGCGCGTGGTGAACTGCAAACCATTGGTGCGACCACGCTGGATGAGTACCGTAAGTACATTGAGAAGGACGCGGCTTTGGAGCGGCGGTTCCAGCCGGTTAAGGTGGATGAACCGTCGGTTGATGAGACGATTCAGATCCTCAAGGGCCTGCGCGATCGGTATGAAGCGCATCACCGGATCATTATTACGGATGAGGCATTAGCTGCGGCCGCGCAGATGGCGGACCGGTACGTGTCGGATCGGTTCTTGCCAGATAAGGCGATTGACCTGGTGGATGAGGCGGGTGCGCGGATGCGTATCTTGCGGATGACGGCTCCGCCGGAACTGCGGGAGCTTGATGAGAAGATCGCGGACGTGCGCCGGGGCAAAGAATCAGCGATTGACGACCAAGATTTCGAACGGGCCGCGTCACTGCGTGATGAGGAGAAGCAGCTGATTGCGCAGCGGGAAGAAAAGGACGCTTCTTGGCGGGCTGGGGACATGGATACGATCGGTGAGATTGGGGAACCTGAGATTGCTGAGGTTCTGGCCATGTCGACTGGGATTCCGGTGGTTAAACTCACGGAGGGTGAGTCGAAGAAGCTGCTGCGGATGGAAGACGAGCTGCATAAGCGGATCGTGGGGCAGGATGAGGCGGTTCGGGCGATTGCGCAGTCGATTCGCCGCACGGGTTCTGGTTTGAAGGATCCGCGCCGGCCCGGTGGCTCGTTCATCTTCGCTGGTCCCACGGGTGTTGGGAAGACGGAGTTGGCGAAGGCGTTGGCGGAGTTCTTGTTCGGTGATGAGGACGCGCTGATCCAGCTGGATATGAGTGAGTACTCTGAGAAGCACACGGCTTCGCGCTTGTTTGGTGCGCCTCCGGGGTACGTGGGGTATGACGAGGGTGGTCAGCTGACTGAGAAAGTTCGTCGCCGCCCGTTCTCCGTGGTTTTGTTCGATGAGGTTGAGAAGGCGCATGCGGACATTTTCAACTCGTTGCTGCAGATCCTGGAGGAAGGTCGGCTCACGGACTCGCAGGGCCGGGTCGTGGACTTTAAGAACACGATCATTATCATGACCACGAACCTAGGTACCCGCGATATTAACAAGGGTGTGCTGACTGGTTTCCAGGCTGAGGGGTCGTTGGTGAATGATTACGACCGGATGAAGGCTAAGGTTAATGAGGAGCTGAAGCAGCATTTCCGGCCGGAGTTCTTGAACCGCGTGGATGAGACGATTGTGTTCCCGCCGCTGACGAAGGAACAGATTGTGAAGATCGTGGATCTCATGATTGTCCAGTTGGAAGGCCGTATGAAAGAGCAGAACATGGGGCTGGAGGTCACGCCTGCTGCCCGGCTGCTGCTTGCAGATAAGGGCTTTGACCCGGTCCTTGGGGCCCGTCCGCTGCGGCGCGCGATTCAGCGTGAGGTGGAGGATGCGTTGTCTGAACGGATCTTGTTTGGCGAGATTCATGAGGGCGACACCGTGGTTGTCGACACGGAAGGTGAGAAAGGTGAAGAGACTTTCACATTCACTCCGCGTCCGCACGCAGATGATGGTGAGAAAGCTCTGACCGCGGGATCTGATGACGCGGAGTCTGAGAAGTAGAATCAGCAGCGCACCAAAAGTGGGCTGACTGCTCGCCGCTGGTGTTGCTATGTCGAGGTGCCGGTAGTTACCTGTTTGGTGGCTACCGGCATTCGCGTGCTTGGGCACTACGGCCTAGACGCCTGGTTGCTAAGGTGACTTAAGTCGCACTGATTTGGTAGTCTTGATGTCGCAACTGAACAAACGTCGCGTAAAAAACGATGTGACAACGAAGCACATGAAAGGACCGTAAATGGTCAAGTACGTTTATGACTTCTCTGAAGGCGACAAGGACATGCGTGACTTGCTGGGTGGCAAGGGCGCGAACTTGGCGGAAATGACGAAACTGGACCTTCCAGTACCTCCCGGGTTCACTATCACAACGGATGCGTGCCGGGCATACCTGGAGAAGGGATCGGTTCCAGAGAAGCTATCCGTAGAGGTCACGAAGCACTTGCGGGGTATGGAGGACCTCATTGGCCGGCGGCTAGGTGACAGTGAAGATCCGCTGCTTGTTTCGGTGCGGTCGGGTGCGAAGTTCTCGATGCCCGGCATGATGGAGACGGTCCTGAACATTGGTTTGAATGACGAGTCCGTTTTGGGGCTGGCTAAGATCGCGGATGATGAGCGGTTTGCTTGGGATTCGTACCGGCGTCTAATCCAGATGTTCGGTAAGACCGTTATGGATATTGAGGGAGACGGGTTCGAGGAAGCGCTGTCTGCGATTAAAGATGAACGCGGCGTGCGTTTCGACTACGAGCTAACTGCTGACGACTTGAAGGAATTGGTTTCTACCTTCAAGAAGATCGTTAAAGAGGAAACGGGGCGGGAGTTCCCGCAGGATCCTCGTGAGCAGATGGATCAGGGAATTGAGGCTGTGTTCCGCTCGTGGAATACGGAGCGGGCGAAGATTTACCGGCGCCGGGAACGGATTCCACACACGCTGGGTACAGCTGTGAACGTTCAGACAATGGTGTTTGGCAATATGGGGGAAACGTCCGGTACGGGCGTGTGCTTCACCCGCGACCCCTCCACTGGGCACTCGGGTGTGTACGGTGACTATTTGATGAACGCGCAGGGTGAGGACGTGGTTGCGGGTATCCGGAACACGGAAGCACTGGCGACTTTGGGTGAGCACGATGAGAAGTCGTACAAGGAACTGCTCGGGATTATGCGTCGGTTGGAGACGCATTACAAGGACATGTGCGACATTGAGTTCACGATTGAGCGGGGCAAACTGTGGATGCTACAAACCCGCGTGGGGAAGCGCACTGCGGCGGCAGCGTTCCGCATCGCGACCCAGCTTAACGATGAGCGTTTGATCACGCAGGATGAGGCGTTGGGACGCGTTTCGGGGGCGCAGTTGACTCAGCTGATGTTCCCCCAGTTCGACGACGAAGCGGAGAAAGTTCTTCTCACCCGCGCGATGGCAGCTTCCCCAGGTGCTGCAGTGGGGGAGATTGTTTTTAATAATGAGGAGGCTGAGGAGGCCGCAGCTGCGGGCCGTCCGTGCATCCTGGTGCGCCGGGAAACTAACCCAGAGGACCTGCCGGGCATGGTCGCTGCTGAAGGTGTGTTGACGTCGCGCGGTGGGAAAACTTCGCACGCAGCAGTGGTGGCGCGTGGCATGGGGAAGACCTGTGTTACGGGCGCTGAAGCGCTGACGGTGGACGTCAATGCGCACACCATTAAGGTGGGCGACAAGATCTTGAAGGCGGGGGACACGATCGCGATTGACGGCACCACCGGTGAAGTGTTCGTCGGTGACGTGCCGGTCGTTGATTCCGTGGTGACCACGTACTTGACGCGTGGTTTAGAAGAGGGATTGGCCGCAGCTAAGGGCGACAAGGACATGATTGAACTTGTGCATTCCGTGGATCGCCTGTTGACTCACGCTGATAAGGTCCGTCGTTTGGATGTGCGCGCGAACGCGGACACGCCTGAGGATGCGGCGCGTGCCCTCGGGTTTGGCGCCCAGGGGATTGGACTGTGCCGGACTGAACACATGTTCCTAGGGTCCCGGCGGGCTCTGATTGAACGGGTAATTCTGTCTGAGGAAGGTACCAGCGACCGGCAGGAAGCGTTTGATGCGCTTGAGGCACTGCAGAAAGACGATTTCAAGAAGATCTTGAAAGAGATGGATGGCAAGCCCATGACGGTGCGTCTAATTGACCCGCCGCTGCACGAGTTCTTGCCGGATCTGACGGATCTGGAAGTGAAGGTCGCTGTCGCTAAAGCCACAGATGGGAAAGCGGATGAGAAGGACGAGCGGATGCTCGAGGCCGTGCGGCGGATGCATGAGTCGAACCCCATGCTTGGTCTGCGCGGTGTGCGCTTAGGGATTTACTTGCCGGGCTTGTTCACGCTGCAGATCCGTGCGCTCGTCGATGCGGCTGTGGAGTTGAAGAAGGAAGGTGCGGATCCGCATCCGGAGATCATGGTGCCACTGGTTGGGTCTGTGTCGGAGCTGGCGCATATTCGCAGTGAAGCAGAGCAGATCGTGGCTGAGAAGACGAATGGTTACGACCTGGACGTGCAGATTGGCGCGATGATTGAACTGCCGCGCGCCGCGATTACAGCTGAAACGCTCGCGGAGGAAGCGGACTTCTTCTCGTTCGGAACTAACGACTTGACGCAGACAGTTTGGGGTTTCTCCCGCGACGACGTTGAGGGCGTGTTCATCCCGAAGTACATTGAGGAACAGATTTTCGGGGTGTCTCCGTTTGAAACCATTGACCAGCACGGTGTGGGCCGCCTCGTCCAAGAAGGGGTTGAGCGCGCCAGGTCGACGAAACCCGATATTAAACTCGGGGTGTGTGGCGAGCATGGTGGGGACCCAGATTCCATCCGGTTCTTCCACCAAGTTGGGTTGGATTATGTTTCTTGCTCACCTTTCCGCGTGCCTGTTGCCCGCCTTGAGGCTGGTCGCAGCGCAGTGCTGGACTAGGGGCTGCATGGGGTCTGACCGCACTCTACTGGTGCTGCATAAGTACCTGATTTAGCGCGGAGTGTTGCACAGTCCCGTAATGTGAGTCGGGAGTGCAGGAATGTTGCGCGACCCGTGATAGTGGGGCCTCGTATCGGAATAAGAACAGAACTCTCGGTCTTACTCAGCTGTTTCATCGGTTGGGTAAAGACCGGGAGTTCTTGTTTGCATCCACCAGGTAATGCAGTCGTTAACTCAGCTCGGGGTGAGCCGCAATGACCTCATCGACATCTTCACGGGACGGAGCGAACGCCCCATTGTGGCTTACCGTGAGGCCAGAAGTTATGGTGGCGATGTGTAGCGCGGATGTCACGTCTGACCAGCGTGCGGAACGCAGCCGCGTCTTCGCATCGGAACTACCCAGAAGGCCCGTGTCGAGCAGGGCAGACAGTAATCCAGCCATGAAGGAATCCCCAGCCCCAACCGTGTCAGCCAGTTCCACATCGAGCGGGTCAATGACCAGCATGTCGCGCTCGCCTTTGAGCATCACGTAGGCACCCCATGGTCCACGCGTTGTAATAATCATCGATACGCCCTCACGTAACCAGCGGCGCATAACCTCCTCAACGGGAGTATCTGGGTAAAGCCACTGCAAGTCTTCATCGGAGGCCTTGACCACGTCAGCGAACCGCACAATCTGCTCAATTCGATCGCGGACTAAACTGGGGCTTTCCATAATCGCCGGACGAATATTCGGGTCGTACGAAATTGTGGACGACAACGACATTTCTTTAACCGCGCGCAGAACCTTGTCGGCGCCAGGCGCGATGGTGGCGGCCATCGACCCGGTGTGCAAGTGCCCGTACTCGCGTGAGTTAGAGATCGGGGGGACGTCCCACAATATGTCGAACTCGTAGGTGGCGCGGCCCTGCTCATCCAAAGTGGCTTCCGCCAAAGTGGTTCGCTGCGCCCCGTCCACCCCCGGAACCGTACGTACCCCCTGCTGTTTACAGTGTTCAGCGAGCCGGTTTCCACGCTCATCGGGCCCCCACCAGGCAGCTAACGTGGAGTCGTGGCCCAACTGTGCGAGCCCAACTGCAACATTGAGAATACTGCCGCCAACGAATTCAGCGGTGTCTGTGCCTGGGCGTGACACCCGGTCTATGAGCGCTTCTCCGATGCTTAGAACCTGCGTTTTTGGTTGCGTAGTCAACGTTTTCTCCTTCAAATAAGAAAGGGGGTACCTACCTATTTTATGGCCTGGAGGCGCATGCGCCTGGGACTTGCGCGATTAAAAACGCGCAATGCAAGCCGAAACCACTGCCATGCGGGCCTAGCGGTACTGCGGCCGAAGACGTGCCACACTGGAGGTATGTCCACACTACCGCTACCAGCTTTGTTCACTGACGCACCCGGAACCAACGTACCCCCACCCGGGGTCTACCAAAAATTTGCGGACGCGCTGGCTGGCTGCCGGGGAGAACTGGACTTCACAACCCTCGCGCGCACAATCTATTCTTCCGATGCAGGAAACTACCGGGTGGTACCCCAATGTGTTTTCGCTCCATTCAACAAAGACGAAGCAATCCTAGCTATTCGAAGTGCTCTCGCATTGGGGATCGCGATAACCCCCAGAGGCTCAGGTACCTCATGCGCTGGTAACGCGATTGGACCTCAACTAGTAATGGACTACGCGCGGCATATGAACCGCGTGCTAGAAATAGATCCGCACACCCGAACCGCGGTAGTAGAACCCGGTTGTATCGAAGGTACCCTCCAAGCGCAGGCAGGTAAGTACGGGCTGCGATTCGGACCAGACCCTTCCACGCAAAACCGCTGCACCATTGGGGGGATGGCAGGTAACAACGCTTGTGGCCCCCGGGCGATGGCGTGGGGGAAGACGAGCGCGAACGTGCTTGGACTCGAGGTGATCGATGGTGCTGGCCGGCACTATTACGCGGAATCTGGGGACTTGAGTGCTGTGGATGGGCTTGAGGAACTCGTGGATGCGCATTTGGAACCGATCCGCAAGCACATGGGGCGGTTCAACCGGCAGGTGTCTGGGTATTCACTGGAGTATCTCCTTCCGGAAAACGGACGTAACCTCGCGTCCGCACTGGTGGGGTCTGAAGGTACCCTCGTGTCAATACTGCAGCTCAAAGTCCGTTTGGTGGAGGTACCCCCGAACCCGGTGCTGGTTGCCGTGGGGTATGCGGACATGATCGCAGCGGGCGATGATGTTCCCACGGTTTTGAAATACAAACCTCTGGCGGTGGAGGGGTTGGATTCGCGGCTCGTTGAAGTGGTGCGTGACCACAAGGGGCCTGGTGCTGTCCCCGCTTTGCCCGATGGTAACGGGTGGTTGCTGTGTGAGGTCGGTGGAGAGGACTTGTCCACAGCCATGGCGACTGCGCAGGAGCTCGCCGCAGCTGTGAATTCTGAGGATGTGCGCGTATATCCTCCTGGTGAAGACGCAGTTAGACTCTGGCGGATTCGGGCTGATGGAGCTGGGTTAGGAGGGCGCACCCCGCGCGTGCGGGACGAGCAAGGTAAAACAATAGGTGGTAATGAGCAGGCGTGGCCGGGTTGGGAGGATGCCGCAGTACCTCCCGAGTACCTCGGGGATTACCTGCGTGACTTCACCGCACTGATGCGTGAGCACGGTGTGGATGGATTGCTGTACGGGCACTTTGGGGATGGTTGTGTGCACGTGCGGCTTGACATGCCGTTGGGCTCAAAAGCAAGTGTGGGGCGTTCGCGTGCTTTTCTTGAGGATTGTGCGCGCCTCGTCGGACGCTACCGCGGTTCTATTTCGGGTGAGCACGGCGATGGGCGTTCGCGTTCGGAACTATTACAGTACATGTACCCGGCGAAGAGCGTGGAGTTGTTCGCGCAGGTAAAGCACTTGTTTGACCCGAATAACCTCATGAACCCGGGGGTGCTAACCAGGCCGCTCGCGGTTGACGTAAACCAGCGAGAGGGAGCACGGAAGAACACGCAATCGGTTACTCCGGACCCGTTCGATGTGGGGTTGCGGCGCTTGCACGCCCGCGCAGTTGATGTTGACGGCGGGTTTTTCTTCCGCGAAGATCATGGAGACTTTACGACCGCGGTGCACCGTTGCACTGGGGTTTCGAAATGCCGGGTGGATAACTCCGCGTCGGGTGGGTTTATGTGCCCGTCATATTTGGCGACGCGGGAGGAAACGGATTCGACGCGTGGCCGCGCCAGAGTGCTTGAGGAGCTAACAAATGGTGGTTTGGTGGCGCGTTGGGATGATCCAAATGTGGCTCGCGCGCTGGATCTGTGTTTGGCGTGCAAGGCGTGTGCAACAGATTGCCCCGCGGGCGTTGATATGGCTAAGTATCGCAGTGAGGCCCTGTGGCGGCGGTATCGTAATCGGATCCGCCCGTTGACTCATTACCTGTTGGGGCGGCTTCCTTCAATAACGCGTTTGAGTGCGAGCGTGCCTCTGGTATCTAGGTTCGTTAACGCGTTGATGGCGGTACCTACCCTCAAGAATATGGTGTTTAACCTGGTGGGGATCGATTCACGGCGGCCTATGCCGAAGCTTCAAGATCACCGTTTCAGCCAAGTCGCTAGAGGGTACCTGCAGCAAGAAAGCAAAGGTACCCCCAGCCAACATAAGGCGGACGCACACGAGGCAACACCCACGCCAGGTACACCCACGGAAATGCCAGATTCCCAAACGCAAACGCCAGGTACCCCCACGGATGCTCAGGGACGTAAGTACGTACTTTTGTGGGCGGATTCTTTTTCTGAGGCGCTGGATGACGCGGGTGCGTACGATGCTCTGCAACTGCTGGTTAAGGCGGGGTATAAGCCGCTGCTTCCACCGGAGGACACGTGCTGTGGGCTGACGTGGATTACAACTGGGCAGCTGCCACAAGCACGGAAGAAGCTTGAACATTTGACACGCGTCTTGCTGCCGTTTGTGAGGGCGGGGGTACCTATTGTGGGGGTGGAACCATCGTGTACGGCGGTGCTGCGCGATGACATCAAGGATCTTCTGCCGGATTCAAAGGTGGCGGCGGAGATCGCTGCAGCAACGCACACGCTCGCTGAGTTACTCACTGATGATCGCACGCGGCCTCATAACACCGAGTGGCTACCTAATCTTGAGGGGCAGACGGTGGTGGCGCAACCGCATTGTCACCAGTACTCAGTTATGGGGTGGGGAGCGGACGAGCAACTGTTGAAGTTCGCTGGTGCGAATGTGATTAAACTGTCTGGCTGCTGCGGATTGGCAGGCAATTTCGGTATGGAGAAAGGCCATTACGATGTGTCTGTGCGGGTGGCGAATCATTCGCTTTTACCACAGTTAGCTAAGTACCCTCAGGCCGTTTTCTTGGCAGATGGGTTTTCGTGTCGAACCCAAGCGGAACAACTCGCGGGGCGGCGGGGATGGCACCTGGCAACGCTGCTCCTTAAGGGAGCGACGGGGACGGCACCTGGCAACGCTGTTCCTTAAGGGAGCGACGGGGACGGCACCTGGCAACGCTGTTCCTTAAGGGAGCGACGGGGACGGCACCTGGCAACGCTGTTCCTTAAGGGAGCGACGGGTTAGGTTTCGTAAGTAACCTGCGAGTCCGCACCAGGCATATGTGAGTCTCCGCCGAAATCTGTGAACCTTTGCCAGATATACCTTTGCCAGATATACCTTTGCCAGTTATACCCTTGCCAGATATACCTCTGCCAGGGATATGTAGGTCGTCGCGGGGATCGAATGCGCGCAGAAAACGTGGGTTTCGCAATGGGGGTACGTTGGGCGTTTCACCTGGCGCCGTTACGTGTGATAATAGAACTTGGCGATTGATTTGGAAGGGCGTGACATGCCTCTGTTTGAGTTCGACGAGGGTCGTTTGGTTCCCGCTCAGTTCGGGCGGACTGTTGAGAATGGTTTGACTGATGACATCCTCACTAGCGTTCGTGAACAAGTCCTGGAGATTGTGGGGCGCCCCCTTTTCCCAATAACTTGGCAAGATACCGCACCGGTTGGGTCTGGGATGGATGGTGGTGCACCGCGTTTAACGGCGTTGGACGCGTCCGGTCAGGTTGTGTCGGTGGAGGTTTTCGCTTCACTGGACTCAAAAACGATGATAGATTCGCTTTCTCGCCTGGCGGACACGGCGTCACTTGGGTGGAATGATTTGGCTTCAGCGTACCCGGGTGGGATTCAGAATTTCCGCCTTGGGTGGGCGGAGTTTCGCGATGCGATGCCACCTTCTCCCGCTCCGGGTCCGCGTTTAATCTTGGTTGTTGGGCAGATTGATGCCGCTGTCCGCCCCGCTTTGGATGTGCTCGCCACTTCTGGGGTGGAGGTACATGAGATCGCGGTTCGTTCCATGTCTAACGGCCGCCAGTTTTTAGACGTTGAGGCTGTGGGGCCCCGTTTGTATGGTCATAATCCCAACTTGTTGGCCTCCACTGGGCAGATTCCGCTGCTAACTGGTGCGAATCAGTCCGTTGTTGAGGAACGCGGTACCTCTCTTGGGGAAGAGGGTACCTCTGTTGAGGAACGCGGTACGTCAGCGCAGGCAGCGTCGCAAAGAGTTGAAAAACCACAGGTCACGGACCCTTCACGAGAAAGTACCTCCGGGGAAGTTACTCCCGCAGATGAGTCGAGTGCCGCCGCAGAACCGGAACCACACGCTGCGCAAAATGAGGTTGAACCTCAAGATGCAAGAGTAAAGCCAGAACCTCAAGATGGAAAGGTAGAACCGGAATCTCACGCTGCGGAAGATAAACCGGAATCGCATCGTCGTCAGGAAAACCAGGTGACGCAGGAACATCAAACGGGGGGTGCAAGTTCCCATATTCCAACTCTTGAACGGGGGGCGCGAGCACTGGCGATTATCGGCCAGATCTTGACGGAAGATACCACAGTTGTGTGGCGTGATCAGGCGGAGCAAACGGCGGTCCTGACTGTTGATGGGCAACTGCGCACCGACCAGTGGTCAACAACCGACCCGAATGAGGCCGCGGCGATTGTCAGTGGTTCCTCCGAATACGATGGGTGGGCCGTGTGGAAGCTTGGGGACACATCGGGCCCCTCCCTGGGGGAGGCGTTGGACGAAATCAACGACCAGATTCGCGCGGAATATGAAACCGTGGGGAAACCGCAGCGGGGTAGGCGAGCGCGCCGCGGGTAGCGTTTTAAGCGTGGGTAACATTTTAAGGTAGCGTCCGCCCATCCGACGACACGATTGCGCAGCCTTCGCATTGTGAAAGTGGCCGGTTCATTGATTTTGCAGAACGGGTTACCTCACGCGCTTACCGGGCGTGCGAGTTCACCTGCGTACAGGTTGAACCTTTCAGGTCGTATAAATCCTGCTAGTGCCACGCCTGAGGCGGTTGCTAACTCCACGGCAAGACTTGTGGCTGCGGATAGGGACGCCACCGCGGGAATCCCTGCCATCACAGCTTTTTGCACTAGTTCAAATGAGGCTCTGGAGGACATTACGAGCATGGTTTCACCGAGGGGTACCTGGTTGTCCATGACGAATGAACCAATCAGTTTGTCCGCTGCATTGTGCCTACCCACGTCCTCACGGAACCGTAAAAGCTCACCCGAAAGCGTGAATAACGCAGCCCCGTGGCTCCCCCCGGTGCGGCGAAAAAGCTCCTGCTGCTGCGCAAGTGCGTCCGGCAACCCCAAAATCACCTGCGGGTCCAACGCAACCGACTCAAGCACACTACGTCGGCGGCCAAGTACCCGCTCAATCGAAGTGCTGCCACAGACCCCACACGCAGAGTTCCCAGCGACGTTCCGGGCCGCGTCCTCCCACTCGACGTGCGGCGCTAACCGGACGTTCACTACATTGTAGGTGTTGTGGCCACTCGCTTGTGCGCCGAAAGTACCCCCGGCTAGCCCACCTATTTCTTGGGTCCAGGCGCCGCCAAAACCGCTTTGGGACGCGAGGGTGCTTTGGTTTGAAGCACCGCCAATACCACTGCGGGTACCTATGTTTCGGTTGGCGATTGGGATGAGGTCTTCGGGCCTGCGCATCGTGGTACGCCCCGCGCAGTACTGCATGGAAAGCACGTCATCGCTGGAGCTGATAACACCTTCGGAAAATAGGAACCCGTGGATTAACTCGTAGTCATGCCCGGGGGTACGCATAGTGGTTGCGAACGCCTGTCCGTTTATGCGTATTTCCAGAGGTTCTTCCACAACAACGCGGTCGCGGCGTGCACGTACCCCCTGCGGGGTTACGCGCACCACCCGCACGTTCCTAGCGCCCTGAGCCATGCTACTTAGCTAAATCCTCACTCGAAATCCATATCTACACACTGACCCGCAAAAAGCTCAAGCCCAACCAGGTTCACCCGCGGGATCCCCCACTTACACTGCTGTGGTCACTTCACCCCGCCCAGCAGGGGTTCCGCCAGCCCCGCGAGTCCTCCCAGACCCAGAAGCACCATCACTCGAACCAGCAGCTCCAGCTGCCACAGCAGAAGGATCAGCAGTTGCTTGAGCAAGCAGCGCGGGTTCCAGGCGTACCTCAATGGATTTCATGATGGGCGTTTCCGAAGATTCCCCAAAGGAATCCATAGAGATCAGCACGTTCGTTTCTGGCATGTAGGTTGCTAAGCAGCCGCGCGGGGTGTCGTACTCTACGATCCTAAAGTTCGGTGCCCGCCGCGTACCGTCTTCGTAATCGGCGTAAATATCCACCAAATCACCTTGCTCGTAACCACACTGCTGCATGTCCGCCGGATTCATAAGCACAACCCTGCGACCACTGTGGATCCCGCGGTAACGGTCGGACATACCGTAAATAGTGGTGTTGTACTGGTCGTGCGAACGTAGGGTCTGCATCAAGAAGTACCCTTCGCGTGCCTGCGTGGTGCGCATAGTGTTTACCGACAGGTTCGCTTTCCCGTTCGGCGTGGTGAACTCCCGCACGCGCGGACCGTTATACAAGATCAGACCCGCGGGCTCCTTCATCCGCTCCTCGTAGTTCTCAAAAATAGGGAACACGCCCTCAATACGTTTACGGATTTCAGTTGTGTAGTTCCCCATGTCACGCCAGTACTGCTCATGATGAAGTCGGTAGCCGATTTCACCGAAAATCTTCATCTCACTGGGTAGGTCCTGCAAAATCTTGTGCTTGCCATAAGACGCGGTTACGTATCCCATCGAGTCTTCCGTAGACACCGCCTGCGGATTCCCCTCAGGATCCAAATTCAGATCTGAACGCGTCAAAACCGGCAAAATCAAACCAGTCTTCCCCGGGTACAAGTGCGAACGGTTCAACTTAGTGGACAGCATGACCGTCATGTCGACCTGATCGATCACTTCCTCCAGCACCGCCGTGTCACCGGCTGCGCGTAAAAAGTTACCTCCAAGCGACAAGAAGAATCGGACTTTCCCATCCCGCATCGCCTGACACGTGCGGGTCACGTTGTAACCGTGGTGGCGCGGTACTTTGAACCCAAACTCTTTCTCCACGCCGTCCAGCAGCGCCTCGCTGGGTTCCTCCCAAACCCCCACGGTGCGGTCTCCCTGCACGTTAGAGTGTCCGCGCACCGGGCAGGTACCCGCACCGGGCCGGCCAATATTACCTGTCAGCAGGTGCATGTTCACGATCTCGCGCAACAGGGGCACGGAGTTCATGTGCTGCGTAGCCCCAAGTGCCCAACAGGTCACAACCCCTCGCTCACCCGCCTCAATAATGGACTGCGCCACCATCTCCACGTCTTCCCACGGCAGACCACACTGGCGCACCACCTCATCGGGATCTACGCTGCGCAAATACGCAATCGTTTCCTCATAATTCGCGCAGTATTTACGCAGGAAATCCCAGTCAATGTACCCGCGTTCAACCAGCACGTGGTTCACGCCTTGCCAGAACGCCAAATCTCCGTCTAAACGGATCTGCAGGTACTCATCCGCGAGCTTCTCTCCGATTCCCAGGGCGCCCACCGGTTTTTGCGGGTTCAAAAAGTTCTGCAACCCCGCTTCCTTCAGCGGATTTATAGCGATCATCTTCGCCCCATTCTTCTTCGCTTTCGCAAACGAAATGAGCTGGCGCGGATGGTTAGTTCCCGGGTTTTGCCCAAGCGTAATGATGAGCCCGGTTTGCTCTAAATCGTCTAGTGTAACCGTTCCCTTCCCAATCCCAATCGTCGGGCCGCAAGCCTTGCCGGTGGCTTCGTGGCACATATTTGAACAGTCCGGCAGGTTGTTAGTTCCAACGCGTTTTGCCAGTACCTGCAGCATGAACGCGGATTCGTTTGAGGCACGCCCCGACGTGTAGTACACGGTTTCGTCCGGATGGTGTTTCTTAATTTCATCCGCGATGAGGTCGTACGCCTCGTCCCAACCGATTGGTTCGTAGTGGTCGCTGCCTTCGCGAATGATCATCGGGGTGGTTAAGCGCCCTTGCCGGCTGAGCCAGTAGTCCGTCTCTGCCCGCAGGTCCACAATCGAATAGTCGGCAAAGAACTGCGGTGTGCACCGTCGCCCCGTTGTCTCTTCCGCCAGTGCTTTCGCCCCGTTTTCACAGAAGTCAACTATGCCGCCTTCACCCGGTTGCGCGTCCGGCCACGCACACCCCGGGCACTTAACGCCCTTGGGGCTATTCAGCACGATGAGTGGCAGCAGGCCACGTTCACGCACCCCAAAAAACGCGCCGCGCACAGCTCCTTCGACGCCAGCGGCTTTCGTGTGTGGGGCAGAAACACGTGGGTGGTCAGGTACGTTTGCGGCAGCATCGCCGACGGCCTCAATAATATTGACCCTCTTAATGGCCTTATTTACGGGAACAGTAGTAGACATACCCCCAGTTTAGGCCTTTTTTCCTATTGTTTCACGAGGCCTGAGGCGTATCTAAGCCACCCTCACACCTCTCAGGGGGTACCTGCTGAAAAGCGCCGCAAATGCGTTCTAAATTGCGTTAAAGCGGCGGGTTTGCGACCCCGGTGTAGGTCAGCCATTTTTGAGTGTCTCGCCACAGTGCCCCACGCGTGTCCGGAAGCGACAAAGTTAGGTCGTGCACACCGCGGTAGCGGCGGATCGTTATCCACTCACCGAGCCGCGCCGCCCGCTCCACAATGTCACGCACGTTCAGAACCGCATCCGCGAACCGTACGTCCGCACTCCACTCCTCCCGTTCGTAAGAAGAAGTTGACGCGAGCGCTAAAACGGGACACGTTATGTCCAATCCTTTCGCTACCCGCTGGTGCCCTTCGCCGATCGCCGCGAGCCATCCAGCGAGAGTTTGCCGGTTGTCAGACTTCCATTCCGGCAGAATCGACCACCCGCGGATCGCAGGGTCGTTGGCCCACTGCTGATACATCTGGGGCAGGGCACCGTCGCGTTCTTGCCAGCCCTGCAGTGACTCGCCGTAGAAATTGTTCCCACCCGTGTTAATCACCCATCGTGGGTCGCGACCCGCCATAATTTCAACTAGTTGCTGCGTTGCCGAGCGCATGAAGGGTGAAGTCTGCAGATCCAACCAAGGCGAGTTCAACCACAGTGCCGCGAGTGCCCCCGGGTTGCGATGCGCCCACAGCGAAGCCGTTAACCCACCTGTGGAGTGCGCCATCATTACCACGGGCAAATCCGTTCCGATGACGCTCAGCGCTTCCGAAATGTCCTCATCGTACGTGCGCAAGCTTGTGATCCACCCAAACGTCTGATTCTTACGCCACGAACGGCCGTATTTACGTAAGTCCAGTGCGTAGAACTGCCCGCCCATCAGTGCGATTGCGCGTGCCATTTCGCGATTAAAAAAATAGTCGTTCCACCCGTGAATGTACAGGGCGTTAAACAGCGGCTTCCCCCGGTGCGCAGGGAGGTTTTTCAGCACGAGGGTAGCCGGGTCCGCCTCGGATTGAGCTGCCCACAAAGCTGAGTCCGCCTCGGATTGAGCTGCCCACAAAGCTGGGTCCGCCTCGGATTGCGCTGCCCACAAAGCTGGGTCCGCCTGCGCGTGCGCATCTCGTAAACCCGGGCCCGCCTGCGAGCTGGAGTCGCGTAAACCGGGATTGAGGGCGCGCATAACTGGATCCGCCGCGGGGCTGTGCCGCACGAGGGTGGCGACAACCTCGCCTTCCTCATCCGGCAGTAGCTGCAGGGCCATCGCCTCGAAACCATCGCCGAGGATATCTGGAGTCCACACTCCCGCCCGGGGGATCGCAGTATTGTCAAATGCGCGCGTGGGGTCAAACGTTTCCATTCCTCTACTTTAGAAGATGTTGCACATTCGCAAGAATCAACTACCTGACATGTTTCCCGTGCGTGGTGCAGATCCGAATTAGAACTATGAGGTACTTCAAATTCGCCTGCCTCACGGTTTCGGTAAAGCCGGTTAGGCGCGTGGTTTTAGCTGTATTCTCCGCGTTAACGACGCGCGGGCGATATTCCTAAAAAAAAGTAAAATCAAGAGGACACGCCGACCAACCAATGGGACTAGTGTTAATGATGTTGCGATAGTTGTTGCTGTTGCGATAGTTTAGTTTCAACATAACGTTTTAGAAAAGAAATGTCTCGCGCGCCTGAGTGCGCGCGAGAGGTTTGGAATGAGGTTACATTGACGCGAATCCGGTCTAGAGGGACTATGGTAGTCACCTCTTTGTTGCTAACTTCTGGGTTGGTGTTGAGTGCAAACGCACTACCGTGGGGCAGTGAACAAACCACTGCTTTCGCAGCTACGGATCCCTCAGAAATGTCCGTCGCACAAATCGAAGTGGAACTAGCGAAAGTTCGCGCTAACGCTTCCCAAAGCGACATCAATGCCCGCATGGCGGAGGAACAACTTGCGCAATCACGCGACCGGCTCGACCAAGCGAACGCCCGCGTTAAAGAAGCACAAGATGCGGTCAACGCGTCAAAAGCTGACCTCGACAAAGCCCGTGACAACCTCGCGGAAGTAAGCCAAACTGCGTACCGCGCCGGCAATGGTGGACTCGACCAGTTCGCGCCCTACCTGAAAACAGATGGCCTGGCAGAACTGGAACGCTCCGACAAAGCAATCTCCACATTCTCCGCAGAAGTGGACCAACGCATGCAACAAGTGTTGGCGCTAGAAAAAGTGACAAACACGCTGTCGGGACAGGCACAAGAAGCGCAGCAGCAAGCGCAAAAAGCGAACGATCAGGTACAGGAAAAAACCACGCAGGCGCGTGGGGAAGCCAAACAGGCTCGCGACGAAGTGACGCAAGTGGAACGCCGCCGCGAAACCCTGATTAACGCACTTGCCCAACGGCGGAAGACGTCCGTGGAAGAAGAGACGCGGCGGCAAAACGAGCGTGACGAACAGCAGGCACGCCGCGTTGAAGCAGACGAACGCATCCGCGTTGAGCGGCAACAAAACCGGCCGCAACCGAGCGCACCGGAAGCGACGCAAACTCCGCAGCCAAGCCCGTCCCGACCCGCACCAAGCCAGCCGGCTCCGGCACCCAGCCGACCTGAACCGACGCGGCCCGCGCCGACGCAGCGCCCAGCTCCCCGTCCAACCCCACCGAAACCGAAACCACAACCAGCACCGGCACCCGCCCCAGCACCGTCACTGTCTGGCGCTCAGCAAGCAATCGCATTTGCTCGCTCTAAGATCGGTGCCACCTACGTGTGGGGTGGGGAAGGCCCCGGCTACGACTGCTCCGGTATCGTAATGATGGCTTGGCGTTCAGCAGGCCGCGCCTCGCTACCGCACTCCTCACAACAGCAGTACTACGCCACCGCGCGAGTACCGATTAGCCAACTGCAACCCGGAGACCTTATATTCTACGGTCGTGGCGGCAGCGCAAACGCGATCTACCACGTAGCGATGTACACGGGCAACGGCCGGATGATCGAAGCAGTTGACTTCGGGTACCCACTCACAGAGGGACCACTGCGTTACACCGGCCTGGTTCCCTCAGGCGGACGGGTACTGTAAAAAACTAAAAACCGCGTCAAAATGCCGGTGGTGACCCAAGCGTTACCCACCGAAACGAAAAAGTGGGGTACTGACACCAGTCGGTACCCCACTTGGCTTACCAGATAGTTTTAGTCGTAGTAACCCGCATCCTTAGCCCGCTGGTAAGAACGATTCACTTCCGCTTCCGCTTCCTCACGGCCAACCCAGTGCGCACCCTCAACAGACTTACCGGGCTCCAAATCCTTATACACCTCAAAGAAATGCTGAATCTCAAGCCGGTGGAACTCCGAAATGTCCTCAATTTCCGTACGCCACGACGCCCGCTGGTCGCCCGACGGCACACAAATCACCTTGTCGTCGCCACCGTTCTCATCGCGCATCCGGAACATCCCAAGCGCGCGGCAGCGAATCACGCAACCGGGGAACGTAGGTTCTTCCAAAATCACCAACGCATCCAGAGGGTCCCCATCCTCACCCAACGTGTCCTCAATAAACCCGTAATCATCCGGGTACCGCGTAGAAGTGAAGAGCATGCGGTCCAAACGGATCCGCCCCGTCTCATGGTCCACCTCATACTTATTGCGATTGCCCTTAGGGATTTCAATCGTTACATCAAATTCCAAAGCCATTCCCTTCCCGTGTTGTAGGACTCCAGATTACCTGACTAAACCTTCAATGAATCACACTACACTTAGAACGGGACATAAAGGCACCAACGGAAGGAAAAC